>JAFAZE010000126.1 GCA_019239975.1 Streptosporangiaceae bacterium | reverse complement strand
GCAGCGGGACAGCGGGGCCCCGGGGGCCAGGGCGGAACGAGGGGTCGGCGAGCGGGGACGGCCGGGGCGCGGGCGCAAGGGGGCAGCGGGCCGCAAAGGGGCAGCGGGACAGCGGGGCCCCGGGGGCCAGGGCGGAACGAGGGGTCGGCGAGCGGGGGGGCCGGGACGTGGGCGCAAGGGGGCAGCGGGCCGCAAAGGGGCCAGCGGGGCCGCGGGGCAGCGGGGCCCCGGGGGCCAGGGCGGAACGAGGGGTCGGCGAGCGGGGGCGGCCGGGACATGAAACGATCTGCGTGGGTAGGCACACCGCGATGAGGGGAGACGAGATGCCAGCGACCCCGCTACGGGAGCGGAAGGCGTGGCAGGCACTGGAGCGTCATCACGCCGAGATCGCCGGCCGGCACCTGCGTGACCTGTTCGCCGAGGACCCGGGGCGCGGCGAGCGGCTGACCGCGGAGGCGGCGGGCATCTACCTGGACTACTCGAAGAACCGGGTCACCGACGAGACCATGCGGCTGCTCGTCGAGCTTGCCGCCGAGTCCGGGGTGCCGGAGCGGCGGGACGCGATGTTCCGCGGCGAGCATATCAACGTGTCCGAGGACCGTGCGGTCCTGCACGTCGCGCTCCGCATGCCCGAGACGGAGTCGCTCGTGGTGGACGGCGTGGACGTCGTTCAGGAGGTCCACGACGTGCTGCGCAGGATGCGCGAATTCAGCGAGCGCGTTCGCTCCGGGGAATTCAGGGGCTACACCGGGAAACCGGTACGTAACGTCATCAATGTCGGCATCGGCGGCTCCGACCTCGGGCCGGTGATGGCCTACGAGGCGCTCAGGCATTACTGCACTCGTGAAATAACCTTCCGTTTCATATCAAATGTCGATTCCACCGACTTTGCCGAGGCGACCCGGGACCTGTCGGCGGACGAGACCCTTTTTATTATTTCTTCCAAGACGTTCGGCACGCTGGAGACCCTCGCCAATGCCACGTCCGCGCGCGACTGGGTGGTGCGCGAGCTGGGCTCCGAGGACGCAGTCGCGCACCACTTCGTCGCGGTGTCCACGAACGCCGAGCGGGTGCGGGCGTTCGGCATCGACACCGCCAACATGTTCGGTTTCTGGGACTGGGTCGGCGGCCGTTACTCGATGGACTCCGCGATAGGCCTGTCCACGATGATCGCGCTCGGCGCGGGCCAGTTCGGTGAGATGCTGGCCGGGTTCCGGGCGATGGACGAGCATTTCCGTACCGCGCCGCTCGAGTCGAACCTGCCGGTGCTGATGGGCGTGCTGGCCGTCTGGTACCGCGACTTCTTCGGCGCGCAGACGTACGGCGTGATGCCGTACGAGCAGTACCTCAAGCGGTTCCCCGCGTACCTGCAGCAGCTCACGATGGAATCGAACGGCAAGCACGTGACGCTGAACGGCCGGCACGTCGACTACGACACCGGCGCCGTGTTCTGGGGCGAACCGGGCACCAACGGGCAGCACAGCTTCTACCAGCTCATTCACCAGGGCACGACGCTGATACCGATCGACCTGATCGGGTTCGGCAAGTCGCTCAACCCGATCCGCGACCACCATGACCTGCTGTCCTCCAACGTGTTCGCGCAGGCGGCGGCGCTGGCTTTCGGCAAGACCGAGGAGGAGGTGCGCGCCGAGGGGACGCCGGAACAGGTGGTGCCGCACCGCGTCATGGAAGGCAACCGGCCGTCCAGCGTGCTGCTGGCGGAGGTCCTGACGCCCCGGCTGCTCGGGTCGCTGGTCGCGCTGTACGAGCACAGCGTGTTCACCCAGGGCGCCATCTGGGACATCGACTCGTTCGACCAGTGGGGGGTGGAGCTGGGCAAGGTGCTCGCGCAGCAGATCATCCCCGAGCTGAAGAACGAGGCCGAGCCGGAGCTCGCGCACGACTCGTCCACGAACGCGCTCATCCGCCGTTACCGCTCGCTCAAGCGGAAGTAAGCCTCAACCGCCTCAACCGGGGAGTAGCCATGGCAACAGACAAGCCGATGCAGCTGGGCATGATCGGCCTCGGCCGAATGGGGGCCAACCTGGTCCGGCGGCTGATGCGGGACGGCCACCGGTGCGTCGCCTACGACCGCAGCCCCGACGTCGTGAAGGCGCTGGAGGCCGAGGGTGCGACCGGGGCGGGCTCCTACGAGGAGTTCGTGAGCAAGCTGGAGCGGCCGCGGAACATCTGGGTCATGATCCCCGCCGGTGTCGTGCAGTCCACGCTCGACACGCTGGTGCCGCTGCTCGACCCGGACGACATCGTGATCGACGGCGGCAACTCCTACTATCGCGACGACATCACCCGGGCGAAGGCGCTGCAGCCGTCCGGCGTCCACTACGTGGACGTGGGGACCAGCGGCGGCGTCTGGGGTCTCGAGCGCGGGTACTGCCTGATGATCGGCGGCGACGAGGCACCGGTGCGGCGGCTGGACCCGGTCTTCAAGACGATCGCGCCCGGCATGGGCTCCGCCGAGCGGACGCCCGGCCTCGAGCCGGGCGGCACCGCCGAGCAGGGATACCTGCACTGCGGCCCGAACGGCGCCGGGCACTTCGTCAAGATGGTGCACAACGGCGTCGAGTACGGGATGATGGCCGCGATCGCCGAGGGCCTGTCGGTCATCAGGCACGCCGACGCCGGCCTGCACCAGGACGAGATCGACGCCGAGACCACGCCGCTGCGGACGCCGGAGGCGTACCAGTACCAGATCAACGTCGCCGACGTCGCCGAGGTGTGGCGGCGCGGCTCGGTGGTCAGCTCCTGGCTGGTCGACCTCGCGGCCGCCGCGTTCGCCAAGTCGCCGGGCCTGGACGACTTCAGCGGCAAGGTGTCCGACTCGGGTGAGGGGCGCTGGACGGTGCTCGCCGCCGTCGACGAGGGCGTGCCCGCCTCGGTGATCTCCGCATCGCTGTACGAGCGGTTCGAATCGCGCGACAACGGGGCGTTCACCGGGAAGGTCCTCTCGGCGCTGCGCTCGGAGTTCGGCGGCCACATGGAGAAGAAGTGAGCGCTCCCCCGGGGCCGCCCGGGCCCCGGCCGAAACGGCCGCGGCAGTCACGGCAGACCGGCCCCCGGCCGGACGATCACGTCATCGTGCTCTTCGGGGCCACCGGGGACCTGGCCAAGCGCAAGCTGCTGCCGGGGCTGTTCCACCTCGCGGTCGCGGGGCTGCTGCCGGAGCGGTACCGGATCATCGGCTCGGCGCCGCAGGGATCGGCGCTGAGCGACGAGGAGTTCCGCGCGCATGCCTTTGACGCGGTGTGCGAGTTCGCGGAGCCGAAGCCGTCCGCCGCCGAGTGGGACGCGTTCGCTCAGACGCTGTCGTTCGGCGCCGCGTCGCCGTCCGACCCCGGCCCGCTGGAGGCCGCGGTGCGCAAGGCGGAGTCCGCGATCGGCGGCTCGCCGCGGCGGCTGTTCCACCTGGCGGTTCCGCCCGTCGCGTTCGCGTCCGTGGTGTCCATGCTCGGGTCCTCGGGGCTCGCCACCGACAGGTCGCGGGTGATCATCGAGAAGCCGTTCGGCACCGGCCTCGCGTCGGCGCGGGAGCTGAACCAGAAGGTGCACGCGGTCTTCGACGAGTCACAGGTGTTCCGAATCGACCATTTCCTCGGCAAGGAGTCGGTCGACAACATCCTCGCCTTCAGGTTCGCCAACGGGTTTCTCGAACCGGTCTGGAACCGGCAGCACATCCGGTACGTGCAGATCGACGTGCCCGAGACGCTCTCGATCGAGGGGCGGGCTGCGTTCTACGACGGCACCGGCGCCTACCGGGACATGGTGGTGACCCACCTGTTCCAGGTGCTCGGCTTCGTCGCGATGGAGGCGCCGGTCTCGCTGGACGCCAGGCAACTGAGGGACGAGAAGGTCAAGGTATTCAACTCGCTGTGCCCGATCGACGTGCGGCACGTGGTGCGCGGGCAGTACCAGGGGTACCGCGAGGAGCCCGGCGTTCCCGCCGGCTCCGACACCGAGACGATGGTGGCGGTGCGGGCGGAGGTCGACAACTGGCGGTGGGCCGGAGTGCCGTTCTTCCTGCGGTCGGGCAAGTGCATGGCGGCCAGCCGGCAGCTCATCACGCTCGGCTTCGCCGAGCCGCCGCTGCGGGTATTCCCGGCGCGCCGGCAGGACGCGCCGCGCGGGCTGATGAACGAGATCGTCATCGACTTCGCCGATCCCGGCTCGATCAGCCTGCATTTCCTGGCCAAGCGGCCGGGGCCGGAAAACACCCTGGAAAGCGCGTCGATGGTGTTCCACTACGAGGACTCGTTCGCGATAGCCAACGCGCTCGAGGGATACGAGCGGCTCATCCTGCTGGCGATGCTCGGCGACCAGGCGCTGTTCACGCGGGCCGATGGAATCGAGCGGGTGTGGGAGATCTCCGAGCCGCTGCTGGAGAACCCGCCCCCGGTCCTGCCCTACGCGCGGGGGTCCTGGGGGCCCGCGGAGACCGGCAAGCTCATCGCGCCGCACCGCTGGCACCTGCGCGACAATCACGGCTGAGCGCCGGGGGTGTCATGCCTGCCGCCGCGGTCGTCGTCAACGCAAGGCTGGCCGGTGACCGTTTCCGCCGGCTGTGCCGCGCGAAGGCGGCGCAGGCCGGCTGGGAAGCCGAGGTCCTCGCCACCACCTCCGGCGAGCCCGGCGACGGGCTGGCCCGTGCCGCGGTCGCGGCCGGCGCCGAGCTCGTGTTCGCGGCAGGCGGTGACGGCACCGTCCGCGCGTGCGCGCGGGCCCTGGCGGGGACCGGGATACCGCTGGCGATCGTGCCGCTGGGCACCGGCAACCTGACCGCGCGGGCGCTGGGCATCCCGGGACGTCCCGGAGCGGCGCTGGCCTCCGGGTTCAGCGGCAAGGACCGCCGCGTCGACCTCGCGGTAGCGGACGGAGCGCCGTTCACCGCCATGGCCGGCATCGGCCTGGACGCCGCGGTGGTCGGCGCGGCCCGCCTCAAACACCGGCTGGGCTGGCTCGCCTACGCCGCGTCCGGCGCGGCGCACCTGCTGGCAGCGCCCGTCACGTTCACCGTGCGGCTGGACGACGGCGAGCCGCTGACCAGGCGGGCCAGGTCGGTGGTCGTCGGCAACTGCGGGCTGCTGCCAGGCGGTTTCGCGCTGCTGCCGGAGGCACGGCTGGACGACGGCGTGCTCGACGCCGGCGTTCTCGCGCCCGGGGGCCCGCTCGGCTGGCCGCGCATCGCCGCGCGGGTGCTCGCCCGCAGCCGGCACCAGGACCGGCACCTCGAGCGGTTCCGCGCGAGCCGCGTCGAGATAACCGCCGCGACCCCGCTCCCCCGGCAGGCCGACGGCGAGTTGCTCGGCCCCGGCCGCACCCTCACCGTCGAGGTGTGGCCGGGAGCGCTGACCGTCCGCGTCCCCGCCACCTGAAGCCGCGATCGCGTAATCCCCGGGTTTCTGGCCGAGCGGGGGTTTCTGGGTGCAATTCGAGCTGCTGTAACGACGCGGATCGCACCCAAAGCGGCGGCTGGGGTTGGGACCGGCGCGGGGTGGGCGAAGCGCGGCGCGGGGCGGGGAGGCGCGGGGGGTGCGGAAAAGTCGGCGGGGTAGGGCAAGCTTGGGGTATGGCAGAGTCCCTCACACTGATGGCTGTTCACGCGCATCCCGACGACGAGGCGTCAAGCACCGGTGGCGTGCTGGCGACCTACTCCGCCCAGGGCGTCCGCACCGTCCTGGTGACCTGCACCAACGGCGAGTTCGGCGACGCGCCGGGCGGCGTGAAGCCTGGCCAGCCCGGGCACGACGAGCAGGCGGTGGCGCGGCTGCGGCTCGCCGAGCTGCGCGAGTCGGCCAGCATCCTGGGCGTCAGCGACCTCCAGACGCTCGGCTACCACGATTCCGGCATGCCTGAGTGGGACTACAAGAACCGGCCGGACGCCTTCTGCAACATCCCGGTGGCCGGCGTGGCGGAGCGGATCGGCGCCCTGATCGGGCGGTACCGGCCGCAGGTGGTCGTCACGTACGACGACAACGGCCCGTACCAGCACCCCGACCACGTGCACGCGAGCCGGTGCGCGCAGGCGGCGGTCGCCGCCACCGGCATCCCGGCCAAGCTCTACCTGACCGCGATGCGCGGCAGCGACTGGCGCAAGGTCATGGACGCGCTGCGCGAGGCCGGCGTCGACATCCCCGCCGATGACGACGACTGGAGCGAGGAAAGCGCCCGCGCCGCCGCCGAGTCGGAGGCGCGCATCACCACGTCGGTCGACATCCGCCCGGTGCTCGAGCGCAAACGGGACGCGCTGATGGCGCACGGCAGCCAGATCACCGACTCCTGGTTCAGCATGATCCCGCCGGACATCGTCGAGGCCGCGTTCGGCAGCGAGCACTTCATCAGGGCCGCGGATGTCACCGGCGCCCCGGTTCCCGAGGACGACCTGTTCGCCGGCCTGCGAACCGGATAAGTCCGCCGCGCCGGGGGCATGATCGGGTGCGTGAGCGAGCCGGACAATGGGCGACCTCGTTAGCGCCGCCGTGGCCGAGCTGTACGCCGGCGACCCCGATGAGTTCACCGAACGCCGGAAGGCGCTCGCCGCGGACGCGCGCGCGGCGGGCGACGCGGCGGCGGCGAAACAGATCGCGGCGCTGCGCAAGCCGACCCGCGCGGCGTGGGTGGTCAACAAGCTGGTCCGCGCCGCCCCGGACGCACCCGCTCGGCTGGCCGCGCTGGCCGCCGCGCTGCGCGCCGCCGAACGTTCGATGGACGGGGCGCAGCTTCGGGAGCTGTCGGCGGAGCGCGGCCCGCTGCTCGACGACCTGACCCGCCAGGCGTTCGGCGCCGCCGGGCTCACCGATCCGCCGGCCGGCCTCCGCGAGGAGGTCACCGGCACGCTCAGCGCGGCGATCGCCGACCCGGAGGTCGCCGCCCGCCTCGCCGCGGGCACCCTGACCCGTGCCGAGCGATGGGCCGGCTTCGGCGTGCCCCCCGAGGCGGCCCTGACGCTCGTGCCGCCCGTGGCGGACCGGCCTCAGGCGCCGGACCGGGACCGGATACCGGACCGTACGGGGGCAGGGGGCCGTACCCAGGCACCGATACGGGCCGCTCCGGAGCCGGCCGCGCCCGGATCGCGCACTCCCCGGAGGGCCGGCCCCCGGGGGCGGGCAGAGCATGCGGAGGAGCTCAACCGCCGGCGCCAGGAGATCAAGGATGCCGAACGAGAGCTGGCCAACGCGGTGACGATCGCCGATGCCGCCGGGGAGGCGGAAGAACGCCTGGAGGACACCGTCCGGGAGCTGGAGGGGCGTCTCACCCGGGCCCGGAACGAGCTGGCCGGCGCGAGGCGCCGGGCGCGCAACGCGGAGCGTGCCCAGCGGAGCGCGCAGCAGGCCCTGGACCGGCTGCGGAGGTGAGACCTGGGCCGGGGGGCGGAGCACCCGTGAGGTCAGGCGGTTTCGACGCCGGCGGCGGCCAGGTGTTCGCGGTTTTCGGCGTCGAGGGCGGCGTAGGCGGCGATCTCGTCTTCCGCGAACTCGGGAGGGGTCACCCGGCCGCCGGCGAAGTCGGTCTCCGCGCGGTAGACGAAGGTGGCGTTGCCTTCCAGAGTGGGGAACCACCGTCCGTTCCGTATATCGATGACGGCGGCCGCCACCCCGCCGGCGTTGCGGACGACGAGACGCCGGCCGGGGTCGGCGCCTGTGACCCGGGAGTAGACGGCACGCGACGCTACGGCGCCGGATCCGCACGACGGGGTCAGGCCGGCGCCGCGCTCGAAGGTGCGGACGAAGACCTCGTCGCTCCCGAGCGGGAGCAGGAACGACACGTTGGCGCCGACGGGGAACAGCGGGCGGCCGGAGTTGGCGCGCTCCCCCGCGGCGATCAGGTCGGACTCGACGTACTTGTCGACGATGGCCACCACGTGCGGGTTCGGCACCGTGACCGCGGTGAACCCGGCGAACGGCGGCGGCGGGACGGCCCCGAACGACACCGGCGGCATCTCGAGCAGCACCTGGCGGACGCCCTCGGGGGTCGAGGGACCGCGGCGCACGGTGTAGTCGCGGTCACCGCTGCGGATCACCTCGGTCTCGGTGCCGCGCAGGTCGAGGACGAGCCTGCCCAGGCCGCGCATGCCGTTGCCGCAGAACTCGGCCGCCGAGCCGTCGGGGTTGAAGAACCACGCCTGTGCCCGCGGCGTGCCGACGTCGAAGAAGTACACGCCGTCGGCGCCGCCCGTCCAGGCCCGCCTGTCGCAGATCCGGCGGACGAACGCGCGCAGCGCGGAACCGGACGGGAACTGCGCCGGCCGGGCGGCGGCGGCGAAGATCTCGTTCTTCGAGCCGTGGGACTTGATCAGCTGCACGCGAGAGGAGTGTACCCGGCGGCGCCGCCAGCGCCGGATCGGGCACCGCGCGGACGTCACGGCCCGAACGCGGGATATGTCGAGAACCGCGCGCCGGCCGCGTAGTTCCGGATGGCGACGCGGGCGCGGTCGATCATGTTCGCCGGAAGGTCGTGCAGCGCGAACCAGCCAAGGTCGCTGTAGCTGGCGGCCGTACTGCACGGCTCGCCGTTCCACCCGTCGACGGTGAGGAAGAAGGCGATGCGCCCCGCTCCGGACACGTCGTGCATGACGTGCGCGAGCGAGACGCGCGCGGCGCTCAGCTCGATCCCCGCCTGCGCCGCCGCCACCCTGACCGCCGCCTCGGCGATCGTCTCGCGCTCGGCGAGCCGGCCCGATGGCGGCTCGTACGCGCCGTCGCCGTAGCCGGTGTTCGTGCGCCTGCCCAGCAGGATCCGGCTCTCTCTGAGCAACAGCAGATGCACGTCGACGATGAGCTGGAAATGACGCCCCGGCCTGGCCGTGTCTTCGGCCAAGGCCTGCGCTCGGGCTCTGGTCATGGCTGGCTGTCCTGCTCGGCTCGCCGTTTTTTCCCCTACCCCACCCGGCATGCGACCGATTGCACGCCGCCGGGAAGGGTAACGTACCCCCGCCTTCCTGTGGATCGCCATGTGCACAAGGCGGCCTGGGCTGTGGACGACGGGGGATTGCCGTCGCGGCCGCTGTGGACGGGCGGCACCGCAAGCCTGAACGCATGGGGGCTGTGCGCTGTGGAGGCGCGCGGGCGGGTGTGGAAGACGCGAAGGGAAAAAAGACGGGTAATTACGGAACGTAACTGGTCGTTGCCTACCCGGCCGGCCAGTATGCGCGGCGGGTTCTGCGCAGAATGACCGGATATGGGGCATAACCGGAGCGGGCCGGGCCGGCGGCCGGGGACTCCGTGACCGCCGCACGCGGCTACAGAGTGTAGCCGCGCCTGTGTCCGTCCCCTTCGTCTTTCGCCGCCCGGACCTAGCCCAGCCGGTCGCCGCGCTCCCGGATCGCCCGGATGTCTTCCGCCAGCCGGAACACGACCGCGAAGAACTCCAGGATGACGCGGTAGATCCCGATCGTCACGAAGAAGATGAGCGGCGCGATCACGATGAGCGTGATCAGGCCGAACGCGACGCTTATCCGGAAGTCGATGAGCGTCCACGCGAGGCCGGCCAGCCCCGTCGACACCACGATCAGGATGTACAGGATCTTGATGATCTTCGGCGTCACGAACGAGGTGAAGTCGAAGTCGAACAGGGACGACACGAACCCTGTCGCGCCGCTCTCACGGCGCGGCCGCTGCGCCTGCGCCTGCGGCGCCGCCGGGTCCGCGTGCTCGCCGTACGCGCCCTGGTCGCCGTACTGGTCGCCGTACGCGGGCTCGCCGCCGGGCGGCGGGTAGCCGTTCCCCGGCTGCCCGCGCGTGGCGGCCGGGTCGCCGTACTGGGCGGGTGGCTCGGCGTAAACACGGGCGTTGCCGTCCTCGGCCGGCTGACCATAGGACGGCCAGCCCGGCTCCCCCTGGCCCTGCCCATAGGACTGCCAGCGAGGATCGCTTGGGGGTGGACCAGCCAATTCATCTCCCGGGGGTATCGGTGACTTCTGCGCTCCCCTCGTTCCGGCCATCCTGCCACAGTCGCGGCGATTCGTGCGGCCGATGAGTTCGCGGCGCGCCGCGCGTCATGACTGGGAGAAGTGGTGTGATGTAGATGCTGACGTGCGAGAAGGTGATCGGATGACTCGAGTGAGAGTGCTGGCCGGGACGCGCAAGGGAGCGTTCGTCCTGACCTCGGATGGCAAGCGGGAAAAGTGGGACGTGAGCGGGCCGCATTTCGGCGGCTGGGAGATATACCACCTGAAGGGCTCGCCGGCGGACCCCGGCCGGCTGTACGCGTCACAGTCGACCGGCTGGTTCGGCCAGCTGATCCAGCGGTCCGACGACGGCGGGGCGACATGGAACCCGGTCGGCAACGACTTCAGCTACGTGGGTGATCCCGGCACGCACCTGTGGTACGACGGCACGCCCAGGCCGTGGGAGTTCAAGCGGATCTGGCACCTGGAGCCCTCGCCCGGCGACCCGGACACCGTGTACGCCGGCGCCGAGGACGCGGGCCTGTTCAAGTCCTCCGACGGCGGCGCGACCTGGCGGGAGCTCACCGGGCTGCGGCTGCAGGACTCGGCGAAGGGGTGGCAGCCCGGCGCGGGGGGCATGTGCCTGCACACGATCATCCTGGACCCGCGGCACAGCGGGCGGATGTTCACCGCGATCTCCGCGGCCGGCGCGTTCCGCAGCGACGACGACGGCGAGACATGGCGGCCGGTCAACCGCGGGCTGCACTCCGACGGCATCCCCAACCCGGACGCCGAGGTCGGCCACTGCGTGCACCATGTGGAGATGCACCCGTCGCGCCCGCAGACGCTGTTCATGCAGAAGCACTGGGACGTGATGCGCAGCGACGACGGCGCCGAGTCGTGGCGCGAGGTCAGCGGGAACCTGCCGACGGACTTCGGCTTCGCGATCGGCGTGCACGCGCACGAGCCGGAAACGATCTACGTCGTCCCGATCAAGAGCGACGGCGAGCACTACCCGCCCGAGGGCAAGCTGCGCGTGTACCGCAGCAGGTCCGGCGGGGACGAGTGGGAGCCGCTGACCAGCGGGCTGCCCCAGCAGGACTGCTACGTCAACGTGCTGCGCGACGCCATGTCAGTGGACACGCTCGACGAATGCGGCATCTACTTCGGCACCACCGGGGGCCAGGTCTACGTGTCGGCCGACAGCGGCGATAGCTGGGCGCCGATCGTCCGCGATCTCCCGGCCGTCCTGTCGGTCGAGGCGCAGGTCCTGCCGTGAGTTCCCCAGCGGTGACGGCGGTCCGGGTGGTGCTGCCCGGTCACCTGCGCACGCTGGCGCGGGTGACGGGCGAGGTCCGGCTGGACGTCGCCGGCCCCGTCACGCAGCGCGTTGTACTCGACGCGCTCGAGGAGCGCTTCCCGGTGCTGCGCGGCACGATCCGCGACCGCGCCACCGGGCGACGCCGCGCGTTCATCCGCTTCTACGCGTGCGAGCGCGACCTGTCCAACGACGCGCCGGACACCGCGCTGCCCGAGCCGGTGACGGCCGGCGCCGAGCCTTTCCTCGTCGTGGGGGCGATGGCCGGCGGCTGAGGTGGCCGGCGGCTGGTTGCCATCGGCGCCGGGCGGGATTACCCCGCTCGGGCGGGTGGCCCGTGACTCCGGAGAATTTGGCCCCACAGGGACCGGGCCTCGGTGGTCCGTCCGGGAGCAGCAAGATCGACCATCCGGCTCTTTCTCCCCGGCGCCGTCCTCGAGGTAGAGGTCACCGCCGCCGTCGCCGCCACATGACTAGCCCGGGAAGGTGATCTCCGGTTCCTGGCCTGGGGAAAGCAGGAAATAGGCGAGGAACGTCACACCGTTCTCGCCGGCGTCAAAACGTGCGATGCGCGCGCCTTCCGGCTCGAAGAACACGTCACCGGGCCGGAGAACCGAGGCTGGCTCGCCCTCGATCTGGTAGGTCACCGAGCCCTCGGCGATGCTCCCCACCACAGGACCGTTGTGCACGTGGAGCCCGGCCGGGTGGCCGGGCAGGATCCTGATCTCGCGGACCTGCACCCTGCTGATGTCCTTCACCGGGCCCAGCCGCGCGTCGAGCAGCACCGTGCGGGTAATCGGCTGGTCCGCGGCGGGCTCGTCCGCCTCCGGCATGATCCTCCTCAGTTCGCGGGGGCTACAAGGGACCTGACGGCCGGCGTGCACACGCTGGCCGGCCGGCCGGCGGTCAGCTGGCAGATCGCGGCGGTGACGTAGTTCGCCGCGCCGAGGATCGCCTGGCCGGTCATGCTGTACGGGTTCCTGAGCGACGCCGCGACCTCCCTCCAGGTCAGCTGCTCCAGGAACATCGGCGGAAAGCCGGCGCCGACCAGCACGTACCTGTTCCCGAAGTCGGCGAACGGGAAGGCGCGCGCCCTGTCGTACCTGCTGAACACCGCCTGCTGCGCGGCCGTCATTTTCTGCAGCCCGGTGTAGCTCTCCCCCGACCGCGGGTCGGCCGTTGGCGAGATCAGGACGTTGGATCTCGTCTCCACCGGGACGAAGGTCACGTACCTGCTGGCGTAGGCGGAACGGTAGAACGTCCACGCGGCCAGGTACGGGCAGGGCGGGTAGTCGCCCGACACGATCGTGCGCAGGCCCCTGAACGTCCCGAACCGGCTGAGCGCGACGATCATCGCCCAGCTCTGCGCCGCGCAGTACGGACAGTACTCCGTCCCGGCGTAGAAGACCTCGGGGGCGCCGTTCGCGGCCAGCGGCGGCCCGGTGACCGGGACCGGCTTCGCCGTGACCTGGCCGCCGCCGTCGCCTGCCGCCTCCGACGTGCGGACCGGGACGTTCGTGACCTGGGCGATGAGCTTGGCCAAGCCCGGATCGGCGCGGGCGGCTGACGCATCGCCGGCACGCCCCCCGCTGGGCCGGGTCACGGCCAGGGCAACCACGAGCCCGATGACGGCAACGGCCGCGACCGCGACCAGAGGCCGCCGCTTCCCGCCCAGACTCGCCAGCCTCCCCCGCAGGCCGGCGGCGGGCGGCGAGAACTCGACGAGGTCCGGGGCCGAGGGATCCGGATCGGGCACAGCACACGCTCCCCGGGAGAATGCCGCGACAGGCCGACTGGATGCGATCGTGCCACGAAACGAGATTGAACGCCAGGCAGTTTCCAGCCGTGCCATAGGTGTAAGCACGATCGTGCTGCTCAGGACCGCCCCGCCAAGGACCACGACCTCCCCGCCAGAGGAGATGATCCTGTGACGGGGATTCAGGCCGCACAGGTCGCCGCCCGCGCCGGCAGCGGTGGTTTGCTGTCGCGGGCGCGGAACCGGCTGCGGGCGGCCGCCGCGGCGCGGCCCGCGCTGCGGAGCCGGGCGTCGGCGGCGAAGGCCGCCGCGGCACCCATCGAGCCGTCGGAGCTGGTCCTCGCGGTGGACCGCGGCCCGTCCGGCTCGCTGGCCGTCGCGACCAGGGAGGCGGTGTACTGCCAGGACCGCCCCGGCGGCACCTGGACGCGGCGGGCGTGGGAGGACGTCACCCGGGTGGCGTGGGACGACCAGCGGCGCCTGCTGAGGCTGACCGGAATAGGGCCCCGCGGGATATGGCGGAAGGACCTGACGCTGCGGTCCGGGACCGTCCTGGTGGACCTGGCCAGGGAACGGGTCACCGCGACGCGGCTGGCCAGCACCGATGTGCGGGCCGGGGGCCGGGTCTGCGCCCTGGTGACAGCCCGCCGCCGGCCCGGGTCCGGCGCTGTGGTCTGGACGGTTGTGCTGAACGAGACCGCGGCCGCCGGTTACCCGGAAATCCGGGCCGCGGTGGCGGCGGCCATCGACGGGCTGCGGGCCGGGGCCGGCATCCCCGCCTCAGGGGCGGTCATCCAGGCGGCTGGCCAGGAGCTCCGCGAGATGGATGCCGCGGATCCCGGCGAGCTGGTCGAGCTGAGTGCGGCAGGAGAAACCGTCGGCTAGCACGACCGTGCCCCGCGGCGCGGCGCGCACGGCGGGCAGCAGGGCGGTCTCGGCGACGGCCCGGGAGACCTCGTAGTGGCCGCGTTCGACCCCGAAGTTCCCGGCCAGCCCGCAGCACCCGCCGACCGCGCCGACCTCGGCGCCGGCGCGGGCGAGCAGCGCCGAGTCCGCGTGCCAGCCCATGACCGCATGGTGGTGGCAGTGCGGCTGGGCCACGGCGTGCACGCCGGTGAGGTCGGGCGGCGCCCACTTTTCCGTATGCGCCAGCAGCTCGGCGAGCGTGCGGGTGGCGGCGCGCACCTTCGCGGCGCGCGGGTCGCCCGGCAGCAGCTCGGCGACGTCGGCGCGCAGCACGGCCGTGCACGAGGGTTCCAGCCCGACGATCGGGATGCCCTCCCGCACCGCGGGGTCCAGTGCCGAGAGGGTCCGGCGCAGCTTCCTGCGCGCGCCGTCCAGCTGGCCGGTGGATATCCAGGTCAGCCCGCAGCACACGGACCTGCTGGTGATTCGCACCGCGTAGCCTGCCGCCTCCAGCACCCGCACGGCGGCCCTGCCGACCTCGGGCGTGAAATGGTCGGTGAACGTGTCGACCCAGAGCAGCACCGGAGCGCCGGCGGGTGAAGGCTGGTTTCCGGAAGCCCCGCCCGGCGCGGAACGCCCGGCGAACCAGGCACGGAAACTCTGCCGGGCGAACGGGGGCAGGTCGCGGCGCCCGTCGATTCCCGCCAGCCGCTTGGCAGCGCCCGTCCCGTTCTGAAAAATCGCATTGGCCATCGCCGGCGCGTGCGCTGCGAGCCGTGCCCAGCGCGGCAGCCAGCCCAGTGCATAGTGGGCCGGCGGCCGCGGCCGGCGCCGGTACCTCTGGTACAGCACCTCCGCCTTGTAGGTCGCCATGTCCACGCCGGCCGGGCAGTCCGATGAGCAGCCCTTGCACGACAGGCACAGGTCGAGCGCCTCGGCCACCGCCGCGGAACCGAAGCCCTTGACCAGCGTGCCGTTCGCGAGTTCCTGCAGCACGCGCGCGCGGCCGCGGGTGGAGTCCTTCTCGTCCCGGGTGGCCAGGTAGGACGGGCACATGACCCCCTTCACGGCCGTTGTGTCGGCGCGGCACTTGCCGACCCCCACGCAGCGGTGCACCGCCGTGGACAGGTCGCCGCCGTCGCGGGAGTAGGCGAAGCCCAGGCCGGCGCGGAGCGGGCGGGCCTGGGGCACGCGCAGGTCCGCGTCGACCGGCGCGGGGTCGACCAGGACGCCGGGGTTGAAGACGTTGCCGGGGTCGAAGACGGCCTTGACCTCGGCGAACGTGTCGATGGCCTCGGGTGAGTACATGTACGGCAGCAGCTCGCCGCGTGCCCGGCCGTCGCCGTGCTCGCCGGAGACCGAGCCGCCGTACCTGCCCACGAGCTGCGCGGCGGCGACGGCGAACCGCCGGTAATCACCGGGCGCGCGGGAGAACGGGAAGTCGATGCGTACGTGCAGGCAGCCGTCGCCGAAGTGCCCGTAGGTCAGGCCATCCAGGCCGTGCTCCGCCATCAGGGCCGCGAAGTCCCGCAGGTACGCGCCCAGGTGCCGCGGCGGGACGGCGGCGTCCTCCCAGCCGGGCCAGGCCGGCTCCCCCGCCGGGGTGCGGCCGCCGAGGCCCGCGCCGTCCTCGCGGATCCGCCACAGGGCACGTGCCGGGGCGCCGGTGACCACGAGCGCTTCGAGGCAGCCGGCGTCCGCGATCAGCCGTTTGGCGGCCGCGGCGGCTTCGGCGCCGGTGTCCCCGGCGACCTCGGCGAACAGCCAGGACTCGCCGCGCGGCAGCGCGGGAACGGCGGCGGCGCCGCGGCGGGCACGGAAGACGCCGACCAGCCGCGCGTCCATGCCCTCCAGCGCCACCGGGCGGTGCGGCAGCAGCGCCGGCGCCGCGTCGGCGGCCTCGGGCATGCCGGGATAACCGAGTACGGCGAGCGCCACCGCCTTCGGCGACGGCACCAGGCGCACCGTCGCGCCGAGGATCATGCCGAGCGTGCCCTCGGTGCCGACGAGGAACCTGGCGAGGTCCGCACCGTTCTCCGGCAGCAGGTGCTCCATCGAGTAGCCGGACACCTGCCGGGTGAACCGGCCGAACTCGGTGCGGATCATGCTCAGGCGCCCGGCGACCACGGCGTCCAGCGCGGCGCCGGGTTTCCCGGCGGCGGCGAGGCCGTCGCGGCCGAACCGGCGCGCCGCGAGCCGTTCCCCGGACGCGGTCAGCACATCGAGGCGAAGCACGTTGTCGGCCGTGCGGCCGTACATCAGCGCCCGCGAGCCGCAGGCGTTGTTGCCGATCGCGCCGCCTATGCTGGCGCGCGCGTGAGTGGACGGGTCCGGGCCGAACCGCAGCCCGTGGGCGGCAGCGGCCGCGGTGATGTCGTCCAGGATCGCGCCGGGCTCCACGACCGCGGTACGCGCCTCGGGGTCCACCGAAAGGACCCGGTTCAGGTGCCGCGAGAAGTCCAGCACGATGCCCCGGCCGACCGCGTTGCCGGCGATCGAGGTGCCGCCGCCGCGGCAGGTGACCGGCACGCCGAACTTCCTGGCGACCTCCAGCGCGGCGGCCGCCTCGTCGGCGTGCCCCGGGAACGCCACCACGGCCGGCGGCACGCGGTAGTTCGACGCGTCGGCCGAGTACTCCGCCCGCCGCCGCGCCGAATCGTCCACGCTGGCCAGGCCGGCGGCGCGCAGCGCCGCTGCCAGGCCCGGCGGGCCGTCTCCGTGTCCTGGCGAGGTCATCGTCGGCGATGCTAGTCGAACTCCGTCGGCAGGGACGGATCGCGGTGGTGCGCCAGGGCCCGCTCTATCTGGCGGTGGTTGACGCGGCCCAGGGACAGCGGCGGCAGCTCGGCGAGGCCGAACCAGCCGACGTCGAGCGTCTCCAGCGCCGCCGGCGGCTGCACGGCGCCGTCGCGGCGGCAGAGGAAGAACAGCTTCCAGACGTGTACCGGCAGCGGCGGCGGGTTCCCCTGGAGCTCGCGGTCCCAGCAGGCGATCAGCCTGACCACCGAGCTGTGATACCCGGTCTCCTCCAGAACCTCGCGGGTGACCGCGGCCGAGGGCGCGTCACCGGGATCGGCCCAGCCACCCGGGAGCGACCACAGGCCGTCGATCTTCTCGCGCATCAGCAGCACGCGTTCGGCCTCGTCGAAGATCACGCCGCGCACGTCGATCTTCGGCGTGGCGTAGCCGGAATCCCGGCCGAGCTCGACGGCGAGCTCGGTGGCCGGGCGGCCGCTGAGCGCGGACAGCAGCTCGGCGGCCAGCCTGCCGACCTGCCGGTACCGGTCCAGGTCGTAGTCGGAGTCGCCGTACGTCAGCCCGTCCTGCGCCAGCGCGGAAAGCCTGATGCCGATCAGGCGGAGCGTGTCGGCAGCTGTTGTGGCCACCTTGGCATTATCGCGGCCGGCGCCGGCCCGGCGGGCAAGGCGCTACCCGAACAGCATGCGGGCCGCGTACCGTTGAGCCGTGGACGATCTGGCCGGGCGGACCTTCCTCGTGACGGGCGGCAACACCGGGATAGGCCTGGCGACGGCGCGGTCGCTGGCCGGCCGCGGCGGCAGGGTGTACATCGCCTGCAGGTCGCGCCCGAGGGGTGAGGCGGCGGCCGCCTCGATCAACGCGCAGACCGGCGGCGGCCGCGTGTCGGTGCTGCCGCTGGACCTGGCCAGCCTGGCCTCTGCCCGGGACTGCGCCGCCGCGTTCGGCAAGCTCGGCGAGCCGCTGCACGTGCTGGTGAACAACGCCGGCACCGGCGGGGAGCACGGGCTGACCCGGGACGGGTTCGAGAAGATCTTCGGCATCAACCACCTCGGGCACTTCGCGCTCACGCTCGGGCTGCTGGAGGTGCTCAAGGCGAGCGCGCCCGCGCGGATCGTGAACGTGTCCAGCGATGCGCACTACTCGGCCAAGGGCATCGACTTCGCCGCGCTGCGGCGGCCGACGCGGACCATCACCGGGCTGCGGGAGTACGCCGTCTCCAAGCTGTGCAACGTGCTGTTCACCGAGGAACTCGCGCGCCGCCTCGAGGGCACCGGCGTGACCTCGTATGCGCTGCACCCCGGGGTGGTCGCCTCGGACATCTGGCGGCGCGTCCCGTGGCCGGTGCGGCCGATCATGAAGATGCGGATGATCTCCACCGAGCAGGGCGCGCTGACCTCGCTGTACTGCGCCACCTCGCCCGACGTGGCGTCCGCGAGCGGGCGGTTCTACGACGGGTGCCGGGAGCGGGACCCGAGCCGGGTCGCGACGCCGGAGCTGGCATCCCGGCTCTGGGCACGCAGCGAAGAGTGGACAGCGGTCTAAGCTGGGACAATGGATCTTCCGGTTATGCCACCGGTGGCGCCGATGCTGGCCAAGGCCGTGGACTCCATTCCCGCGGGGGAATACGTGTTCGAGCCCAAGTGGGACGGGTTCCGGTCGATCATCTTCCGTGACGGGGACGAGGTGGAGATAGGCAGCAGGAACGAGCGGCCGATGACCCGGTACTTCCCGGAGCTCGTCGCGGCGGCAGTGGCTCACCTGCCGAAACGATGCGTGATCGACGGGGAGATCGTGATCCCCGACTTCAGGACCGGGCGGCTCGACTTCGAGGCGCTGCTGCAGCGCATCCACCCGGCGGCCAGCCGGGTCAAGCTGCTGGCCGAGCAGACCCCGGCGCACTTCGTCGCGTTCGACCTGCTGGCCCTCGACGACACGGACTACTGCGAACGGCCGTTCACCGAGCGCCGCGCGGCGCTGGAACGGGCGCTGGCCAGCGCCGCCTCGCCGGTTCACCTGACGCCGACGACCAGCGACAAGGCCGTGGCCAGCACGTGGTTCAGCCAGTTCGAGGGCGCCGGCCTGGACGGGCTGATCGCCAAGGCCCCGGATGTGCTGTACGAGCCGGACCGGCGGGTCATGCTCAAGGTCAAGCACGAGCGCACAGCGGACTGTGTGGTCGCCGGCTACCGGCCGCACAAGAGCGGCCCGGACGCGGTCGGGTCCCTGCTGCTCGGGCTGTACCGGGACAGCGGGGAGCTGGCCAGCGTCGGCGTGGTCGGCGCGCTCCCCATGGCCCAGCGCCGGGAACTGCTCACCGAGCTGACGCCGCTGGTCACGACCTTCGGCGATCATCCCTGGAACTGGGCTCAGCAGGAGGCGGGCACGCGCACCCCGCGCAGCTCGGAGCACAGCCGGTGGAACGCGAGCAAGGACCTGTCGTTCATCCCGCTGCGCCCGGAGCGGGTCGTGGAGGTCCGGTACGACCACATGGAGGGCCCGCGCTTCCGGCACACCGCCCAGTTCGTCCGCTGGCGCCCGGACCGTGAGCCGCGGTCGTGTACGTTCGCGCAGCTGGTGGAGCCGGTCAGCTTCGACCTTGCCGGGATACTGGGAGCGTGAGGTGACGTTATGCCGGACCCGAAGCTGGTCCTGGAGCTGGCCGGTCATCAGGTGGTGGTGAGCAACCCCGGCAAGGTGTTCTTCCCCCGCACCGGGCACACCAAGCTGGACCTCATCCAGTACTACCTGGCGGTGGGCGGCGGGGCGCTGCGCGGCGTCCGCGAACGGCCGATGGCGCTGAAGCGGTTCGTGCACGGCGCCGAGGAAGAGCCGTTCTTCCAGAAGCGCGCGCCGGACAAGCGCCCGGACTGGATCCACACGGCCGAGCTGCGCTTCCCGTCCGGCAGGACCGCGGACGAGGTCGTGGTGACCGACGAGGCGCAGCTCGCCTGGGTGATCAACCTCGGCTGCATCGACCTCAACCCGCACCCGGTGCGCGCCCGGGACCTCGACCATCCCGACGAGCTCCGCGTCGACCTCGACCCGGTGCCCGGCGTGGAATGGCCGCAGATCAGGGACGTCGCCATGGTGGCCAGGGCGACGCTGGAGGACTTCGGCCTGGCCGGCTGGCCGAAGACGTCCGGGTCGCGCGGCTTCCACGTCTACGCCCGGATCGAGCCGCGCTGGTCGTTCACGGACGTGCGCCGCGCCGCGGTCGCGCTGGCGCGGGAGATCGAGCGCCGGGCGCCGGACCTGGCCACCGCCAAGTGGTGGAAGGAGGAACGGCACGGGGTCTTCGTCGACTACAACCAGAACGCCAAAGACCGCACCGTCGCCTCCGCCTACTCGGTGCGCCCGACCCCGGACGCGCGCGTGTCGACGCCGCTGACCTGGGAGGAGGTGCCAAACTGCGACCCGGCCGAGTTCACCATCGGCACCGTGCCCGCACGTTTCGCCGCCTCCGGCGACCCGTGGGCCGGCATGGACTCCCACGCCGGCTCGCTGGAGCCGCTGCTCGAGCTCGCCGCGCGCGACGAGGCGGCCGGGCTGCCCGACGCCCCGTGGCCCCCGCACTACGAGAAGCAGGAGGGCGAAGCACCCCGCGTTCAGCCATCAAAAAAACGCCCGGCGGCGCGGCCGTCAAGCGGCTCACGGACGGCCAGCCCGACGGGCCGCCGCCAGTCCGCCAAGCCGCTGATCGAGGTCGCGCGCGCGGCCACCAAGGCGGAGGCGATGGCGGGCCTGGAGCGGTGGAAGGAGCGTCACCCGGACGTCTGGCCCAAGCTGCACCCGGCCGACGTGCTCGTCGACTCGATGCGCGGCCGCAGCCACAGCTGGACGAGGATACGGCTCAACCTGGAGCATGTGCCGGAGCCCGAGCGCCCCGCCCAGGAGCCCCTGGAGGTCGACTACGACCCCTGGACGCGCTGACCTCGGCCGGCGGAGGGAGGCAGCCGGGCCTGGCGGATTACGGCAGCCGCGGCAGCAGCCGGAGCCACGCATGGAGCGTGTCACCCTGGTCGCCGTCAAGATAACTGCGGCCAGGCAGCCGGATCGCCCGCGACGGTGAAGGCGCCGGCCGCGGCGGCGGCGGCCGTTGCCGGCCGTACGCCGCCGCCATGCCCCTTGCCGGTCCCGGGGTTACTGGTCGCCGCGCTCGCCGATGACGCGCACTGCGCGCACGCCTCGGCTGCCTCAGATGACGGCGGCCTTGAAGTCGTAGTGCCTGCCCAGGTAGTTAAGCGTCGACGCGTGCAGGAAGAATTCGCCGTTCTCGCCCCACTTGGTGCTCCACGAATTCCTGACCTTGATGACCGTGCTGGCCAGGTCGATGGTGCCGTTCGCGGCCTGTGCGAGCTGCGGGATACCGACCTGCAGCGTTTCGTGTCCGCCCGCGACGCCCGAGTTGGTGGCCGCCTGGAAGGCTTCGTAACTGCCATCCCCGTCGACGAAACCGTTGCTGTCGGGGGTCATCCAGGAGTGGAACCAGGGGCCGCCCTGCATGACGGTCCCGGTCTGCAGCAGCGACAGCGCGCCGGTCACGTTCGACGCTGTCCTATAGCTGGCAGCGAGGCCCTGGGTGATGAGCTCCTGGCACACGTAGAGGCCGGTCGACCCGCAGTCGGTCGGCGGCCATTCCTGGGCCGGCAGGCCGGTCTGGTCGGTGACCAGGTGATACAGGACGATCGCGAACTCCTCGTCGGCGGCGGCGGCGCCGGACAGGCCGAGCGTGCCGTTGGCGCCGTTGAGTTTGAGGTCCGCGAGACTCTTCCCGGCGGCGGCCCAGCGCTCGGCGATATGGCCGGTGCCGCTGTTGCAGGTGCAGGAGCCGAGGGCGTCGGTGTCCTGCGCACCCGGCACGAGCTTGGTTACGTCGATCCCCTGCGCGTGCAGATCTTCCTGGTCAAGGACCGGGATGGGAACCTGGTGATCAACTTCCTGGAGCGGTGATGTTCCGTTGTAGACCTCGAGCAGATCGAACCGCAACGGTTCGGCCACCGATATCTGCCCGAATTTGGTACTGGTTGGTCCCTCGTACATGTCGCCTCCGAAAAATGCGATTTCCCCTAAGCATCCGGAGGAGTGAGTACGCCCTCTGATACACGCCAGTCCGGGAGACGACCCCGGAACCCCCCCGTCAGCCCGCTCCCCGCAATAGAATCACGCGGCCGCGAAGGGCCACAAGCCCTTGCGGCAACGCGATTCCCGGCAATTCAGCGGAACGCGCCGGCGTGCTCGCGGGCCCACCGACGGAACGTCCGGGGCGGCCGGCCGGTCACGTCCCGCACCGTAGGCAGCGCACGTGACTCGTCCAGCGTGCCGTCGCCGTAGAAGCTGAAGAACGCCTCGACGTACCGGGCCGGCATCGCCTTGCTCATCTCGGCCCTGGCCTCGTCGTCCGGCTGGCCCTCGAATCTGAGATCCCGGCCGAGCACCTCGCCGAGCACGCGCACCCTCTCGCCGGGCAGCATCGGCTCCGGTCCGCTCAGCGTGTAGCACTGGTCTTCGTGTCCGCCCGAGGTGAGAGCGAGCGCCGCCACGGCGGCGATGTCGTACGGGTCGATCACGGCGACCCGTACCGTCGCCCACGGGGCGCGCACCACGTCGCCGCCGCGCAACTGCGGCACCCACTGCAGCGCGTTGGACATGAATCCGAACGGGCGCAGGATCGTCCACGCCAGCCCGGATTCCCGTACCGCCGTCTCTGACTCGATCATGTACCGCGAGATTGCGTTGCTCATGTCGCCGCTTCCGGCGGAGCTACCCGACAGCAGCACGATATGGCGCACACCGGCCCGATTCGCCTGGGCGAGAGTCCCGGGCATGTTCTGGTAGCCGGACAGCAGGAACATACCGGTCGCCCCCGTGAGCGCGTCCCGCATGCTGTCCGGGTCGTTGAGGTCCCCCGTGACCGTCTCGACGCGCGGCGGAAACGTGCCGCGCGCTGAGAACGCCGATGCTGAAACCTGCGACGTCCGGGGCGCCTGCGGCGCCTGCCCCCGGGTGAGCGCCCGCACCGGCTCCCCCGCCGCCGCCAGCGCCCGCACCAGTTCCCCGCCGACGTTGCCGGTCGCGCCTGCCACCAGGATCATCGGACCTCCCGCCGCACCATGATCACCGAATCCGCATCGAGTACCCGCCGCACCATGATCGCGACCGCCCTCGGGCGTTTTGCCGGGCGCCGGCCCGCGGGCGCCTCTCGTTCCATGTTAGGGAACGTTCCACTACGCAGGCTATGCTAGGAGGTGCAACGGAACCACGCAAGAGGCGGACATGGCACGCAGCCATACCCAGACCCGTGAGCACGTGCTCGAGGTGGCGCATGACCTGTTCTACTGGCATGGCATCCGGGCCACCGGCATCGACCGCGTGGCCGCCGAGGCCGGCGTGGCGCCGACCACCTTGTACCGCCTGTTCGCATCCAAAGACGACCTGATAGCGGCCTACATCCGGCGCGCGGACGCCGCCTACCGGGAATGGTTCGACGCGGCCGCCCGCTCCGGCGGAAGCGATCCCGCGGGCCAGATTCTGGCGGTCTTCGACGCTCTCGCCGAGCAGGTCCAGCCGCACCAGTGCCGCGGCTGCCCGTTCCTGATGACCCTCGCGGAATTCCCCGACCCCGCGCACCCCGCCCACCAGGCCGCGGTTGCCATGAAGACCTGGGTCCGTGCCCGCCTTGGCGAGCTCACCTCTGAGCTCGCGGGGCCTGCTTCGCGCCGGGCGGTCATGGGGGGATCGTCCCCTCCACAGCAAACAGAGCCGGCGGGCGCCCGCGAGGAGACGGCCGCGAACCTGCTTGCCGACCAACTGTCGCTGGTCATGGAGGGCGTGTACGCGTCCGCCCAGGCGCTGGGCGCCGCCGGTCCCGCGAGGCGCGCGCGGGCCCTGGCGCGCAAGCTGCTCACCGACCCGACATGAACTGCGCCGGGGAAGGACGATCAGGAGTTGCCTCACGGAGGGCGAACCGGATGGACGGAAACTGTAACGACCTGCGCTGGGCGGGGCACATCGACCTGATCGGCGTGCGTTTCGACGGCTCCGGCCGCGCCGCGGGGCAGGCGCACGCACCCGTGGCCCTGCGAGAGGCCGGCCTGACGGCGGCCCTGGCGGGAAATGCGGGCCTGGCACCCGACGTCGTGGTTTCCCCTCCGGACGCGGCGCGCGGCCGCTTTGGTTTTCTGAACGAGCGCGCCCTGCTGGAAATGGTGGCCGCAGTCCATGACCGGGTACGGACGGTCCTCGCCGGCGGGCGCTTCCCGTTGGTGTACGGCGCCGACTGTGCTGTGCTTCTCGGCGCGGTGCCCGCGCTCGCCGAGGTCGCGGGATCGGCCGGCCTGGTGTTCATCGACGGCCACGAAGACGCCACGACGATGGAAGCGTCCGTGACCGGCGAGGCCGCGAACATGGAGGTCGCCTTCCTGCTGGGCATGACCGGGAAACAGGCGCCCGAGCCGCTGCGCAGCCTGGCCGGTGTCCTCCGGCCGGAAGCGATCGCCATGCTCGGGATGCGCGACGCCCAGTATCGCCGGGAGATCGGGGTGGCCAGCATCGCCGGCCAGGTACGGCTGCTGGCGGCGGACGACGTGCAGTCCGATGCGGCAGGCGCCGGAACGCGGGCAGCGGAGCAGGCGGCATCCCATGCTCCCGGCTGGTGGCTCCACATCGACCTGGATGTACTCGCCGGAGGCCAGTTCAGCGCCTGTGGCGCCGCGCACGATCCCGGCATGCCAGGCGGCCTCACCTGGGCGGAACTCACCGCCGTCGTTTCATCGGCACTGCGGGCCGGCGGCTGCCGCGGCTGGAGTCTCGGCGTCTACAATCCCGACCTGGACCCCGGACGCCGCGCCGCCCACGACATCGTAAATTTTCTCAGGACCGTTATTCCGCCAGCAAATAAAGGCGGTTACAGGAGTTGAAGGGGACAGGGCTATCTTCCGTTCAGTTTTCCTGCGTGCCGAAGAGGGCGCCCCCGGCGCTCCCCCGAGCGGGTCCAGCGCTTCCCCCTGGCGGCTCCTGTGCCCTGCGGCCGCGATCGCTGGAGGCCGCTCCGCGCGGCACTGCTTGGCGCCGGACGCGGTTACTCTGTATGCGTACCGACGAGTAGCTGTCCCGGTTTGCCCCATATGCGACCACCGAACGCGTACAAAGTGCGGGTACCGGCGCTTGGGCGGGGAGGCGGGTACCGGTGGGGGGAGGTTAGGGGGGGTGGGGGGTGAGGCGGGGCCAGGCTACTGGGTCGTGGCCGGGGATGAGGCGGTAGCCGCGGGCGGCGGCGATGCGCTTGAGCTTGCGGATCTGCTCGACGCTCTGCTCGGCAGTCGCGTTGATCAGGCCGCCGACGGCGATCTCCTTGTCGCAGTTGTCGGCCACGTTGGCCGCGTCGAAGGCGAAGACGTAACCGCCGCCCCCGGCGGACTCGTCCATCTCGACGACGAAGCTCTGGTGGCCGGGCGTGTGACCTGAGGTCAGGACGGCGGTCACGCCGGGCGCGATCTCGGTGTCGCCGTCGGCGATCCGCCAGTCGAGCCTTGGGTCGTCGTAGTCGATCCGGAACATCCCGCGGTTCTCCGGCTCGGGCCCCGGCGCGGTCCCGTACGCGAGCTCGGCCCGCTGGATGTGCACGGGCACCCGCCCGGCAAAGTGCTTCAGGCCGCCCGCGTGATCCCAGTGCAGGTGACTGACGGCCACCGCGTGGATGCCGGCGATGTCGACGCCGGCCCTGTCCAGGGCCTCCTCCAGCGGCTCGCCGGGACCCGGTATCAGCGGCCGCATCACCGGATCGCCGTGGAACCGGCGGCGCAGCACCGCGTCCCTGATCAGGGCGGTGTTGAAGCCGGTGTCGAGCAGCAGCCAGCCGCCGTCGCACAGCACCAGCACGCCGGGGACCGGCACGCGTACCTCGTCCGCCGCCGCGCCGCGCACCATGACGTGACGCGGCAGGTCGATCCATCCCAGCGTGAGCGGGATAATCCGCCGCACCCCTGCCATACCACCTCCCAGCCCCAAGGCTAACGCGGGCCGGCAGGAGCGGCCCCGTCTCGCGGCGCCGATGCTTGCATGCGGCCCGATCCAGGGCGTTGGCGCATATGGCCCCGTCTCGCGGGCCGCTGACGCATGTGGCCCCACCCGGTGGAGGCCGCTGGCGCCATTGGCCTCATACGCCGGAGAAACGTGGCGGCGGTCCTCGCCCAGCCCATGATCACGTGTTGTTCTGCTCGGATAGCCGAGCACTATCGCACGCAATCGTGGCTGGAGGGGTCAGGTGGGATGGTGGCGACGGTGGAGGCGGAGGGGAGGCCGGCCGGGCCGGGGCGGAGCCGGAGCAGGCGGCCGGCCAGGGGCTGGTGGAGGCGCTGAGCTTCGGACAGCGGCTGGATGGCGGTCGTCACGTAGAGGTCCTGCAGGCCGGCACCGCCGAAGGCGCAGCTCGTCGGGTTGGACACCGGCAGGTCGACGATGGCGTCGAGATCGCCGGCGGGCGTGTACCGGCGCAGCGCGGAGCCGCCCCATATCGCGACCCACACGCATCCGTCGGCGTCGACGGTGAGGCCGTCGGGCATGCCGCCCGCGTCCCGCAGGTCGGCGAACACCTGGCGGTGCGCCAGGCCGCCGACCGCGGGGTAGTACTCGAACATGTCGATCCGCCGGGTGGTCGAGTCCACGTAGTACATCCGCGACCCGTCGGGGCTCCAGCCCAGGCCGTTGGAGACGGTCACCCCGGTCAGCAGCGCGGTCAGCGCGCCGCCCGGGTCGAGCCGGTACAGCTCGCCGACCGCGGCGGTCTCGGCGGTGTGCATCGAGCCCACCCATACCCGGCCCGCCGGGTCCACCGAGGCGTCGTTGAACCGGACTTCTGCCCGGTCGGCGGTCTGCGCGACCACCCGCTCGGACCAGCCGCCGTCCGCCGCGGCCGTCCGGAGCACCAGCTGGTTCCGCCTGGCGAGCAGCACGTCGCCCCCGGTGGCGGGGAGCGCGGCGGACAGCGGCGCGCCCACGTCGACGGTGACCGTCTCGCCCGAGCCGACCGCCGTGCGGTGCAGCAGGCCCGCCGGGATGTCCACCCAGAGCAGACTGGTGTCCGCCTCATCCCAGTACGGCCCCTCGCCGAGGAGGGCGACCACGTCGCCGGCCGGCTCGATCGCATGCCCGGCATGCACCTGCGCCATCTCAGCCACCCTCCGCCCTGCCCCGTCCGCCCGCCGCACCTTCGCATCGTCGGCACCGTACCCGAGACAACGCTGTCCTATGCGCGGTCCGGCTCGCGTCGGTCACGTCCGAAGATCATGAACCTGGCGCGGATGATCGCCGCACGGCCGGCGCCCGCACCGGCGAGGGCGGCTATGACCTGCTGCGCCGGGACTCAGCTGAACCTTCTCATGAAGATTCGCCGCAGGTCCGTGACGGTGGCCTTGCGCGGGGGCGCGGGACGGTGGCCCGGGCTCGTGGTCATCGTTCTTTCCGGGGGCCGGGGTGATTTCACCGTATCGCCATGTCCGCGACCCGCCGCCGTCACCCTCTGTCCGCGCTGTGGTTGACGATGTACATACCATGGAGACAGAGGCAGAGGGGGCACGCGGGGAGGAGACCGCTGATGGCCGGCAACGGCGCGCTCGACGCGCGCAACCGGGAGAAAGCGCTGCGCAGGCTTGCCGCGAACCAGGTCGATGTGCTCGTCATCGGCGGCGGCATCACCGGCGCCGGCGCCGCGCTCGACGCGGCGTCGCGCGGGCTGCGCGTCGCCCTCATCGAGTCCAGGGACCTGGCCGCCGGCACGTCCAGCCGGTCCAGCAAGCTGATCCACGGCGGCCTCCGGTACCTGGAACAGCGCGATTTCAAGCTGGTCTGGGAGGCGCTGCGCGAACGCGACCTCCTCGTCACGAAGCTCGCTCCGCACCTGGTAAAACCCGTGTCGTTCCTGTACCCGCTGTACCGGAAGGTGGTGGAGCGGCCGTACGTGGGCGCCGGGCTGGCGATCTATGACGCGATGGAGGGCACCAGGCGGCCGGTTCCGCATCACCGGCACCTCAGCGCGCGCGGCGCGCTGCGGATCGCGCCCGCGCTGCGGCCCGGGCTGGCCGGCGCCCTGGTCTACTACGACGCGCAGGTGGACGACGCCAGGCACACGATCACGGTGGCGAGGACCGCGGCGGCGCACGGCGCGACGGTGATCACCCGTGCCAGCGCCACCGGGCTGCTCCGCTCGCCGGACGGCTCCCGCGTCACCGGCGCGCGGGTGCGGGACGAGGAAACCGGCCGGCAGACCGACGTGCTCGCGCAGCGCGTGGTCGTCTGCGCCGGAGTGTGGACCGGCCTGGTGTACGGCCTCGGCGGCGTCCGGCCCGGCTACCAGGTGCGGATGTCCAAGGGCGTGCACATCGTCGTGCCCCGGGAGGCGGTTCGCGCCAGCACCGGGATGATCCTGCGTACGGAGAAGAGCGTGCTGTTCTTCATCCCGTGGGGTGAGCGCTGGATCGTGGGGACCACCGACACCGACTGGTCCGGCGAGCGCGCAGAGCCGGTGGCGACCGCCGAGGACATCGACTACATCCTCGGCACGGCCAACCGCGTCCTCGCCCGCCCGCTCACCCGCGACGACGTCATCGCCGTGTACGCGGGCCTGCGGCCGCTGATCGCCGCGTCGGACGACAAGCCGACCACGAAGCTGTCCCGCGAGCACGTGGTCGACGTGCCCATCCCCGGCCTCGCCAGCGTCGCCGGCGGCAAGTTCACCACCTACCGGCTGATGGCGCGCGACGTGGTCGACGCGGCGGTGCAGGACTTTGGCCGCGCGGTACCGGAATCCGTCACCGGCCAGCTTCCGCTGCTGGGCGCGGACGGGCTGCCCGCCGTGCGCGCCGCCGCGGGACGGCTCGCCGAAGACCACGGGGTGTCGCTGGAGACGGTCGAGCACCTCCTCGGCCGGTACGGGTCGCTCAGCGGGGAGGTGCTCGAGCTCGCCAGGGCGGACTCCTCGCTGGCGCTGCCCGTGGCCGACGGCCACCCCTACCTGCGCGCAGAGGTCGCGTATGCGGTCAGCCACGAGGGGGCGCTGCACATCGAGGACGTGCTGGCCCGCCGGGTACGGCTGTTCATCGAGGCCGCTGATTCCGGTGCCGCGGCGGCACCGGCGGTCGCCTCGGTCATGGGCGGCCTGCTGGGCTGGGGCCGCCGGCGGCGCGCCGTCGAGGTGCGGCGGTACCTGGAGCTGGTCGAGGCCGGCACCGGCGCCCTCCGCGAACTCGGCACGCCGGCGGCGCGTGAGTCGGCGGGCTGACCGCCATGCCTCCCCGCGGCCGCGAGCAGAGGCCCGCACGGGCCGGCGGCTCCGGCACGGTCCCCGCCGCGGGGCGGGCGCTGCTGACGTTCCGGCTGGACAGCGAGCTGCGCCAGACGCTGAAAGCGCGGCTGGCCAGCGACGGAAGGACGCTGTCGGAGGTGGTGACGCACGGCCTCCGGCAGTACGTGCAGCGCGCCGGCGGCCGGGCACCCGCGGCCCGGGCGCGGCGGCTGGCCGATCTCGGGCTGCCCGAGAACCTCGCCGCCCGGCTCCGCGAACTGCGGGCGGCGGGACGCAGTGAGGTGCTCTCGGCGTCACTGGCCGCGCTGCATGACAGCGGCTGGCCGCTGGCCGCGCTGGCCCGGGCCCTCGGGATCAGCAAGCAGGCCGTTCAGGCGCGCATCCGGCGCGCGGTCCGCGCGCACCGGGACGCACCGCGGCCCAGCGGGCGGGCTGCCCTGACGCCCCCCGTCTTCCCGCGCCGCCGGCCGCCCTCCGCCAACGGCCGGCGGCCGCACCTGACCGTCAGGGTGGACCGCACGCTGCGGTCGGCCGCCCACGACGCCGCTGCCGACGAGGGAAGTTCGCTCAGCCAGGTCGTGGAGCGAATCCTGCACCGTTATCTGCGGCACGGGCTGCCCGGCGAGTCCGCAAAGCGAGCCGCACGCGCGAAATCCCGGTGAAACACTTGCTTAACAGCAAATATTGAAACCTGCCTAAACGCGAATCTTGACACGATTCGTAGCCGCTGCGCGGCGATGACCATTAGGATTTCGGCTACACCAGGCTGCGCGGCAGGAGGGCTACCCGGAGCTATGACAGCGCAGGCGGCGCACGTGCGCAAGCATGTCCGCGCTGCCCGCATAGGCGTTGGCGCGCCGGCGGCGCGCGTCGCGGGGGCGGGCGCATGCACGGATGCCTCGGATGCCTCGGTGACGAGAGCATCCGGGGACGCGATGCGCCGGCACCTCGCCGGGACCTGCCTGGAAAACCCGCTCAGCGCCGGAACCAGCTACCGGCCGGAACCGGCCGGATGCGGATACGGATACGGATGCCAGTAAGAGTGCCCTGACCCGGGGCACCTCGACAAGCAGCTCAGTCACGGAAGAGGTTGGCATCGTGGGTGCCCAGCTTGCTGCCGCGCCAGTGCTCTCTGGGGCGGTGCCCCCGCTCGCCGACTCGTATCACCCGCGCCCCGAGACGGGGCTGGGCCTGGCCGACGGCCTGCGGCCCGGCGAGACCATCGTGCTGACCCACGGATCGGACGCCGGAGCCAGGGCGACCGCCGCCGGCCCGGACGGCGCGCAGGCCGGAGGGACCGGCAAGACGCAGCTCGCGGTCGCCTTCGCGCACGCGGTATGGAACGCCCGCGTCGTCGACCTCCTCGTCTGGGTTCCCGCCACGAACAGGGAGACGATAGTGACCAGCTTCGCCCAGGCGGCGGGCGAGGTCGACGCCCACCTCCCGGGCGAGAACGCGGACGCCGCCGCGGGCAGGTTCCTGTCCTGGCTGAGCCGGACCCGGCGCCGGTGGGCGGTGATACTCGACGACCTCGCCGACGAGGCCGACCTGGACGAACTGTGGCCGCACGGCGAAACCGGCCAGGTCATCGTCACCACCCGGCTGCCGGACACCGCGCTGCGCGGCCCGGACCGCAAGGTCGTCCAGGTCGAGGGGTTCAGCAGGCGAGAGGCGCTCGGGTACCTCAACGCCCGGCTGACCGGCTATCCCGACCAGCGGATCGAGGCGCTGGACCTGGCCGAGGACCTCGGCCGGCTTCCGCTCAGCCTGGCCCAGGCCGCGGCGCTGATCGTCGACCGCGGGCAGGGCTGCCGCGAGTACCGCGTGCAGTACGCCGAACGGCTGCAGCACACCTCGGGCGCGGCGACGGACGCCTGCCCGGGTCCCATCCTCGCGACCTGGTCGCTGGCCGTCGAGCGGGCCCACGAGCTGCAGCCCGCCGGGCTCGCCTGGCCCGCGCTCGCGCTGGCGGCGATGCTGGACGTGAGCGGCATCCCCGCCGCGGCGCTCACCTCCCCTTCGGCCTGCGGCTACATCACCGGGCGCCCGTCGACGGCCGGCTCGGGCGACCAGGACCTGGTCCGCGCCGCGTTCAGCAACCTGGCCCGGCTCGGCCTGGTCACCGTGGACCCGGTCAGCCCGGCGCGCACCGTGCGGATGCACGCGGCCGCCCAGACCGCCGTCCGGGCCTACCTGCCGCGCACCGACGTCGAGCAGGTGGTGAACGCCGCCGCAGCGGCGCTGCTGGACGCCTGGCCCGAGCGGGACGCCGGGCCGCAGCTCGACCAGGCGCTGCGGGACTGCGCGGCCAGCCTCCGCGACTTCGCCGGCGACGTGCTGTGGAAGCCGGAAGCCCATCCGGTGCTGCTGCGCGCCGGGCGGTCCCTCGAGGACGCCCTGCTCGCCGACTCGGCGATCACCTACTGGCAGGGCATCGCCGCCGCCAGCACCCGGCTGCTCGGCCCCGGGCACGCCCAGGCCGTGCAGGCGCGAGACCGGCTCGCCGCGGCGTACGAAACGGCCGGCCGGCTCGCGGACGCGATGACCGTCTTCGAGACCGCGCTGGCCGACCGGGAACGCAACCTGGGAGCCGACCACCCGGACACGCTCACCGCGCGGGTGAACCTGGCGCACTCCTACCTGGCGGCGGCCCGCGAGGACGACGCCATCCGGCTCTACGAGAGCACCCTCTCCGACTCCGAGCGGCTGCTCGGCACCGCGCACCGCGACACGCTCGCGGTCCGCGCCAGCCTCGCGTCCGCCTACCAGGCGACGGGCCGGGAAGACGAGAGCATCCGGCTCTACGAGCGGACGCTCGCCGAGTCCGAGCGGGCGGTGGGCCCGGTGCACCGCGACACGCTCACCGCGCGCGCCAGCCTCGCCGCCGCCTACCAGGCGGTGGGGAAGATGCGGCAGGCCATCGCGGCGTATGAGCGCACGGTCGCGGACCGGGAGCGGGCGCAGGGAGCCGACCACCCGGACACGCTCACCGCGCGCGGCAGCCTCGCGAACGCCTACCGGGTCGCCAAACGGCCCAAGGACGCGATCCCGCAGTACGAGCGGATCCTGGCCGACCGCGAGCGCATCCAGGGCGCCGACCATCCCGACACCCTCACCGCGCGCGGCAACCTCGCCTACGTCTACCGCGAGGCCGGGCGGCTGAAGGACGCGATCCCGGTGTACGAGCGGACGCTCATCGACCGGGAGCGCGCGCAGGGACCCGACCACCGCGACACGCTCACCGCCCGCAGCAACCTCGCCGCCGCCTACCAGCTCGCCCGCCGCCTTCACGACGCCATACCGCAGTACGAGCGGGCCGTGGCGGACAGCGAGCGGATGCTCGGCGCGGGTGACATGGAGACGCTGACCACACGGTGCAACCTGGCCACCGCGTACTACACCGCGGGCCGGCTCATGGACGTGGTCACCGTGCTCCAGCGTGCGCTCGCCGACTGCGAGCAGTACCTCGGGCCCGACGATCCGATGACCGACACGGTTCGCGCGAACCTCCAGGCCGCCACCCAGGAGTGACCTGGCAGAACGCGAGCTATCGTGGTGACCCCGACCAGGAGATACCCCATGGCACCAGTACCGTTCGACTACATCATTGTCGGCGGCGGCTCGGCGGGCAGCGCGCTGGCCAGCCGGCTGTCCGCCGACGGCACGGCCCGCGTGCTGGTGCTCGAGGCGGGGCGCCCCGACTACGCCTGGGACCCGTTCATCCACATGCCGGCCGCGCTCACGTTCCCGATCGGGAACCGGTTCTACGACTGGAAGTACCACAGCGAGCCGGAGCCCTGCCTGAACGGGCGGCGGATCTACCACGCCCGGGGCAAGGTGCTCGGCGGCTCGAGCAGCATCAACGGGATGATCTTCCAGCGCGGCAACCCGCTCGACTACGAGCGGTGGGCGGCCGGCCCAGGCATGGCGGACTGGGACTACGCGCACTGCCTGCCGTACTTCAAGCGGATGGAGAACTGCCTGGAAGCCGGCGACAGCGAGTTCCGCGGCCGCACCGGGCCGCTGGTGCTCGAGCGCGGCCCGGCGGACAGCCCGCTGTTCCGCGCGTTCTTCGAGGCCGTGCGGCAGGCGGGCTACCCGCTCACCGACGACGTGAACGGCTACCGCCAGGAGGGGTTCGCCGCGTTCGACCGCAACATCCACCGCGGCCGCAGGCTCAGCGCGGCGCGCGCCTACCTGTATCCCGTGATGGGGCGGCCGAACCTGAAGGTCGTCTGCCGCGCGTTCGTGACCCGGGTCGTCTTCGACTCCAAGCGGGCGGCCGGCGTCGAGTTCACCCTCGGCGGGCAGGGGCACGCGCGCCGCGTGGCCGGAGGTGAGGTCATCCTCTGCGGCGGCGCGATCAACACCCCGCAGCTGCTGCAGCTGTCCGGCGTCGGCAACGGCGCGGAGCTTTCCGCGCTCGGCGTCCCCGTGGTCGCCGACCTGCCCGGCGTCGGCGAGAACCTGCAGGACCACCTCGAGGTCTACATCCAGTACGCGTCGAAGCAGCCGGTCTCGGTCGCGCCGGCGATGAAGTGGCGGAACCGGCCGATGGTCGGCGCGAAGTGGCTGCTGGCGCGCAGCGGCCCGGGCGCCACCAACCACTTCGAGGCGGGCGGCTTCGTCCGCAGCAACGACGACGTGGCCTACCCGAACCTCATGTTCCACTTCCTGCCGATCGCGATCCGCTACGACGGGTCCGCCCCGGCCGGCGGCCACGGCTACCAGGTGCACATCGGCCCGATGTACTCGGACTCGCGCGGCACCGTCAAGATCACCTCGCGGGATCCCCGGGTGCACCCGGCGCTCCGCTTCAACTACCTGTCCACCCCCACCGACCGGCGGGAATGGGTCGAGGCCGTGCGGATCGCGCGCGCGATACTCGGCGCCGAGGCGTTCGCCCCGTTCAACGCCGGCGAGCTGTCGCCGGGACCGGAGGTCAAGACCGGCGAGCAGATCCTCGCCTGGGTGGCGCGCGACGCGGAGACCGCGCTGCACCCCTCGTGCACGTGCAAGATGGGCACGGACGCGATGTCGGTGACCGACCCGGCCAGCATGCGGGTGCACGGCCTGGACGGCCTGCGCGTCGTGGACGCGTCGGTCATGCCCTACATCACCAACGGCAACATCTACGCGCCGGTCATGATGGCCGCCGAGAAGGCCGCGGACCTCATCCTGGGGAACACGCCGCTGCCGCCGGAAACCATTCCGTTCTACCGCCACAATCAGGCCCGCACCAGCCAGGTACGTTGAAAGGCGGGCGACATGAGAAGGCAAATGTTCGTTGGTATTTTACCGAACGAGCGGTGGTATCAGCGAGAGCCCACATGGTGGAACCCATGGGTTGTTTCGTGCTGAATGTCTAGACAGAGCGCGCCCGGTCTCTCCATGATCGGTACTGCGCGTGAACCCAAAGGAGCAAGCTGGGCATGACCACACCCGTCGTCGACGATCCGCTTCCCGAGGCGGTCGCGCTTGTCCAGGGTGCAACGAAGGCCGGCCTTCCGCTGCGGCTGCTGGGCGGCCTCGGAGTGCGCGTCCTGTGCCCGGATTTCCCGCCGCGCCTGCGCGCCGGCCAGGACATGGACTTCGCCTGCACGTCCAAGGGGCGCAAGGACGTCGCCCAGTACCTGGAAAGCAGCGGCTGTGAAGCCGACCGGCGGTTCAACAACCTCAACGGCGACCGGCAGATGTACTTCACCGCGCCATCGGGCCGGCCGATCGACGTGATGGTCGACCGGCTGACCATGTGCCACACGCTGGACCTCCGGCCGTCGTTCCGCAACGCGTCGCTGACACTCGACCCCGCTGACCTGCTGCTTACCAAGCTGCAGATCGTCGAGCTCAACGCCAAGGACGCGCACGACATCTTCCACCTGCTGTCCGGGCTGCGCGTCGGCTCGGACGCGAGGCCGTCGATCGACCCCGGCCGGTTCGGCGAGGTGCTCGCCGCCGACTGGGGCTGGTGGCGGACGGTGACCGGGAACCTGGCGAAGCTCCCGTCGCTGCTCGCCGAGAACCCGAAGCTCGCGCCGCCCTACCCGCGGTATGACCCGCTTGCGCAGGCCAGCGAGCTGCTGCGGGTAGCCGAGTCGGTCCCGAAGGGACTGAAGTGGAAGCTGCGCGCCAACGTCGGCGAGCGCGTCAAATGGTACGAACTCCCCGAAGAGGTAGATCACTGATTGGGCGCGCCGCGCCACGCGCGTCCCACCAGGGCTCCATAAGAAAGCAGTCAACAGATGAAGATTTTCTTCGCTACCGACATCCACGGCTCGGAGATCTGCTGGCGTAAGTTCCTCAACGCCGCGGCTTTCTACAAGGCCGACATGGTGGTGCTCGGCGGCGATGTCACCGGCAAGGTCATGGTGCCGATCGTCTCCTACCCGGGCTACTGGCACGTCACCCTGCGGGGCGAGCAGCTCCGCCTCGAGACCCGGCAGGAGCTCGAGGAGGTGGAGCGGCGGATCCGCGACCGGGGCTCCTACCCGGCCGTGGTCACGCCGGACGAGCTCGACGCGCTCAACGAGGCGGACGGATCGGTGGACCGCCGGTTCACGGTGGAGATGGTCCGCTCCCTCGACCGCTGGCTGGACATGGCCGACGGAAAGCTGCGCGGCGGCGACATACCGTGCATTCTCAACGGTGGCAACGATGACATCTGGGAGATCGACCAGATCATCGAGTCCTCGCCGTGCGTGAGCTTCGCCGAGGGCAAGGTCCTCAACCTCGGCGGCTTCTACATGGCGTCGATGGGATGGACCAACCCGACGCCCTGGAACACGTTCCGCGAGGCTCCGGAGGACGTGCTGGCCGGCAAGATCAACGCGGTCGCGGGCCAGATCCCGGACATGGGGCGGGCGATCTTCAACTTCCACGCGCCGCCCTACGGGACGGGGCTCGACGAGGCGCCCGCGCTGGACGAGAACCTGCGGCCCACGCACGGCGGTGCCGTGATGAAGCCGGTCGGGTCGACCGCGGTACGGGACGCGATCCTCCGCTACGAGCCGGCGCTTTCCGTGCACGGCCATATTCACGAGAGCCGCGGCGTGGCCAAGATGGGCCGCACGCTCGCGATGAACCCCGGCAGTTCCTACGGCGACGGGGTCCTCCAGGGAGCGGTGATAGACCTGAACGAGAAAAAGGGAAAAGTAGCAAAATATATTCTCGTCAACGGCTGACTGGCTAAGGTTCATGCTGGACATCGAAGGACGACGATAACCTACTGTCAGCGCGAACCGGACCAAGTGCCTGAATATGGATATTTTCGCCTACACGGAGCGATCGGGAGCGGACGCTCCGGCACGTGACGGTGTAACGGACCGGCGGGCCAGCGCCCGCCGGGGGCGGGCCACCCGTGCGGCGAGACACTCCTGCGGGGGAGAACCACGTTCCGTTCAGTAAAAAATAACAAACCGCCATATTTCCCCAAGGCAGACAAGTAGGAGGGTGCCTCATGGCCACGGGCGCTATCGGCGAGGAGAGACCGACTCTCTTCCTCCGGAAGGCGACCGGCCTGGTTCGCGGCTGGTCGGTCCGGGACTCGATGATCTACGCATGCTTGTCCACCAACGTGGTCACGCTCGGGCTCTATGAGATGTCGTTCTCGTCGGCATTCCCCAAGGGCCAGCTGGTGACATCGGTCATCATCTCGGGCATCTGGGTATCGTTTCTCGTCATCGCCTACGCGGGTCTCGTCGTCACGATCCCGCGGGCCGGCGGGGACTACGTCTGGCAGAGCCGGATCCTCGGCAGCGGCCTCGGCTTCGTGATGGCGGCCACCGGATGGTGGTTCATCCTCTGGCTCTGGGCGCCGATTTACGGGAACATCCTTTCCGTCGAGTTCTTCCAGCCGCTGTGGGCCACGCTCGGCTATCCCGGCCAGGCGGCCTGGTTCGGCACGCACAACGGGGTCTTTGTCGTCACCCTGATCACGATCGTGCTCGCCGGCCTCCTGGTGTCCATCGGAATGGCCGGGTACGCCAAGGTGCAGAAGTGGTGCTTCTACGGCGGCCTGGTCGGGTTCCTGGTGGTCGTGGGGCTTCTGCTGTTCTCCAGCCACGCGACCTTCGTGTCGTCGTTCGACAGCGAGGCGCACAAGATATTCGGGATCAGCAACGCGTATGCCGCCACGAACGCGGGCGCCGCGAAGCTCGGGTTCACCGCGCCGTCGCTGAGCCTCGGCCCGATCGGCCCGACGATGCTGCTCGTGCCGCTGATGATGTTCTTCATGCTGTGGCCGAACTGGGGAACCACGCTCTACGGCGAGATCCGCGGCGCGAGCGACTTCAAGCGGGTCTTCATCGGCATGTTCGCCGGCCTGTGGACCACGGTCATCCTGGCCGTGGTCTTCCTGCTGCTGTTCGCCAAGACCTTCGGGTGGGCCTTCTACCAGAACGGGAACGCGCTGGCGGCGAACTTCAAGGGAGTCCTGCCGGTATGGCCGTACCCGGTCATGCTGGCCGGCTGGCTGGTGAACAGCACCGCGTTCCAGGTCATCCTGATCCTGGTGATGAGCCTGTGGTTCTTCGGCTGGGTGGGAACACTGTTCCTGTCCTCGACGAGGGTCATCTTCGCGGCGGCCTTCGACCGCATCCTTCCTGATGGGGCCGCCCAGGTGTCCGAGAAGCGCCGGGTACCGGTCTGGTCGCTGATGCTCATGCTGGCGCCGGCGGTGGGACTGGCCGCGCTGTACGCGTACAACACCACGTTCGCGACCTACACCCTCGACGCCACCCTGGTGATCGCGGTGACCTACGTGTTCAGCGCCGTCGCCGTGGTCGTGCTGCCGTGGCGCAAGCCGGATCTGTGGCAGGCGTCGCCGGCCAGCCGGATCAAGCTGCTCGGCGTGCCGGTCGTTCCGGCGGCGGGCGTGATCACCCTCGGGCTGCTCGGCTTCAACCTCTACGAGTGGCTGTCCAACAGCGGCTACGCGGTGAACAACAAGGGGTCGCTGGTCTACATGGGCGCCATGTACGTGCTGGCGATCGCCATCTACGTCGGCGCCCGCGTCATCCGCAACCGCCAGGGCATCGACCTCGGCCTCATCAACAAGGAGATCCCGGTCGAGTAGCGTCCGGCCGCCGCGGGCCGCCATGGCGCGGTCCGCGGCGGGCAGGCAGCCAGGGATGGCAAAGGTCCCGCTGCGCGGCATCGGGCAGGAGTGATCGCCGCCTCGCCTTCATCGTGCAGCAGATGGTTGGATGACGTGTGATGGGCGATCTCGACGGCCGGACGTTCCTGGTGACCGGGGCCAGCACGGGTATAGGGCGCGCGACGGCCCTGGCGCTCGCGCAGCGCGGCGGCCGGGTGTACCTGGCGTCCCGGTCACGGGACAAGGGTGAGGCGGCGACCGTCGCGGTGCGCGCCGCGTCGCCAGCCGGGTCAGCGGCGTTCCTGCCGCTGGACCTGGCCGACCTGGAGTCGGTGCGCGCCTGCGCGGCAGCATTCCTGGCCCGGGACGAGCCGCTGCACGTGCTGGTCAACAACGCCGG
>JAFAZE010000083.1 GCA_019239975.1 Streptosporangiaceae bacterium | reverse complement strand
CCCGGACATCATCTCCTGGCACGAGCTGGAAAGCTCGGGAAAGATCGCGGGTGACGTGTCCACGGTCACCGGCATCGAGAAGAGCCTGGGCATCACGCCCCGCCCGGTCGCGATCGAGGAGTACGCCGCGCCGTCACAGGTCGGCATTCCCGGTGACCTGACCGGCTACATCGCGCAGTTCGAGCGGCTGGGCATCAGCAATGCCGAGCTCGCGTTCTGGAACCACTACGGCACCCTCGGCGACCTGCTCACCGACACCGGGGCACAGCCCAACGCCGCCTACTGGCTCTACGACTGGTACGGCCAGATGACCGGCAACATGGTCACCGTCGTCCCTCCCGGGACCCCGGGCACCGGCCTTGACGGCGCCGCCTCGGTCAGCCCCGGGGGCAACCAGGTAAGCGTCATCTTCGGTGGCGGCAGCGGCCCGGCAGCCGTTACCGTCAACGGACTCAGCGCTCTGTCAGGCTTCGGCGGCACCGCGCACGTGGTCCTCGACCACGTGGTCTCGCAGGGCCGCACCACCGCCGTCGCCGCCTCGCAGATCCAGTCCACCGCCGCCGACTACACCATCGCGAACGGAACCATCACGGTCCCTGTCAGCAGCATGAACGCCGCGGATGGCTATCACCTTGTCATCACTCCAGCAGGCAGCCCGCCCGGGAACACGGTCACCGTGATGAACCCGGGCAATCAGGCCGCCGCCGCCGGCACGGCGATCGCCGGGCTGCAGGTTCATGCGTCCGATTCGGCCGCTGGCCAGAATCTGGCGTACTCGGCCACGGGTTTGCCCACGGGGCTGTCGATCAGTTCCTCCGGCCTGATCTCCGGAACGCCGGCCACGGCCGGGACCTACACCGTGACCGTGACCGCGACCGACTCGACAGGGGCGTCCGGCAAGGCGTCGTTCACGTGGACCATCACCGGCACCACCACGGGCGGCGGCTGCACGGTCACCTACACCACGTCAAGTCAGTGGGCGGGCGGGTTCGTCGCCAACGTCACGATCACCAACACCGGCACCAGCGCGGTCAGCGGCTGGACGCTGACGTTCACCTTCCCCGGCGATCAGCGGATCACCAGCGCGTGGAACGCGACTGTAACCCAGTCCGGCCAGGCCGTGACCGCGACCAACGCCAGCTACGACGGCGCCATCGCCCCCGGCGCGAACGTGTCCCTGGGCTTCCAGGGCACCTGGACTTCCAGTGACTCATCACCCACCGCGTTCACCCTCAACGGAACCGCCTGCGGCTTAGGACCGGCAGCGGTCACGCGGTAGCGAGCCTGGCCGGGCGCGAGCGGCCTGGGGTGCTTACCGGCCGCCATCTGGCTAGGTGCTGTGCCTGCTCGCCCGCTCCCGCTCGACAGGGTCGTCGTATGTCTGCTCGAACAGGAAGTCCCGGCAGACCCTGACCAGCTCAGCCGGCTGCTCGAATACCACGACGTGTCCGCTGTCGATCTCGGCGTACTGGCTGCCGGTAATGGCCCGGTGCAGGAGCCGGACTCGTTCCACCGGGACGACCTGATCGCGGGTGAGCCCGATGACCAGGGTCGGGGCGGTGATGGCAGGGAGCATCTTGCTGATGTCGGCGTGCCGGTCAAGCTCGATCTGCTTGCGCATGCCGGGGATGATGGGCGGGGCGCCCGCGATCAGCTGGGTCACGCCTTCTTCACCGAGGTTGCTGAGGAACGGCGCGCTGAAGCAGGTGAGCTGGAGGTACCGGGTGAACAGGTCGTGATCGGTCCGCTCGAGCCGCTGCCACAAGTCGATGGCGAGCTTGTGACGGGCGTCGTCCGGGCTAGGCCACCCGGCGACCAGCACCAGCCGGCGGACGAGCTCTGGCCTGCTCTGCCCGGCGAGCAGCTCAACGGTCAGCGGACCTCCCGCGTCGGTAGTCTGTCCGCTGCCGGCGTAATCGGGCAAGATGACCGTCCGGCGGTCGCTGAACGCGTCGGCAAGGTGGCCGTAGTTCAGCTGTGCGGGAAGGCCGGTCCCGGCGACGAGCACCAGCCCAGGTCCCTGTCCTGCGCAGGTATAGCTCACTGTCGTGCCAGCTGCGGTGATCGTGGGCATGATGGCGCTCCTTACCCGGGCCGGTTCTGTGCCCGGCAAAAGTATGACAGACACCATCACGCGCGACAGGTGACATGTCAAGTACCGAGGATGCCGAGGTGGACGCGCAGCCGCTCCCCTCATCCGGGCATACGCCTCCTGGCCGGGCGCGGAAGCGATCGTGCCGGTCCCGTAGCCGAATTCGCCGCTCATGATCCTCGCTGGCCGCAGCGGGGCGCACCTCTGCTCACCAGGGGCTTGGGTGCTTTTCTGCCCCGCCGCGCTGCCGCTGGGGGCTGCTCGGTTCAGGCTTGCGTGGATGCCGGTTCAGCGGGCCTATCCTCGGTGTGTGGGGATCGAGGTGCTGCCGGCCGCCGGGCGGTGGGATGACTTCGCATCGTTCATGGTGCCGCGCAAGCCGGGCGGTCGCGGATGCGTCTGCGTCGTGTACCGCAATTCCAGCCTCGACATGCCCGGCCGTATCGCGCACATGCGCGCGCTGTGCGCCAGTGAACCGGGCCCCGGCGTGCTGGCGTACGTCGATGGCGAGGTGGCCGGCTGGTGCTCGGTCGCGCCGAAGTCCACCTACCGCGCCCTGGTCAACTCCCGCACGATCCCGCATGTCCAGGACGAGGGTGCGTGGTCGGTGATCTGTTTCGTTGTGCGGCCGGGGTTCCGGCGCCGCGGACTTATGCACCAGTTGCTGGATGGCGCGGTCGGGCACGCGCACGCGACGGGTGCGGCCGCGCTGGAAGGCTACCCGGTCGACCCTGGCGGCGAGCGCATCGACCAGATCAGCGGTTACGTGGGTACCGTCCGGTTCTTCGAGGCGCACGGATTCAGGCGCGTCTGCCGGACCGCCGGCCGGCGCGGCGGCAAGCCCCGCTGGCTCGTGCGCCGCGAGCTGCCCTGACCTCGCCCGCCGCGGATATGGCTTATCACCCGAATCGGCAGGTCTATGACTTTCTCTCGCCGGACTCCGCCACGTGGCAGCTCGCGGCGGGCGAGCGCGTTCTGCGAGCGCGGCGATGACGCATATTGCTTCCTCTTCCGCCTGCTATCGCTTGGTGGGCGGGGTGAGCTGGTACGTGCCCGGAGTGGCGGGCAGTGCTGCCCCGGGGGGCAGCCACTGGGTTGATGTGGCGCCGTGGGAAGCGTGCGCGGCCATGTAGCGGGCCATGATGGTGATCAGCTGCTGGGGAGTGTAGGGGCTCCAGCCGTGCGGCTGGTTCAGCCCGTACTGGAAGGTGAACCGGGCGCGGGGGCCGGTGAGGCTGGCGGTTTGCTGCTGCAGCAGCTGGACGGCGTCGTTGAGGAAGAAGGTGTCCTCGGTGCCGACGAAGAAGTGGATCCGGCCGGTGAGCAGGGGACCGGCCTTTGCCCAGTTGGCGTGCAGGTAGTGGTCAATGTCTTTGGGCAGCCAGGCCTGGGCCACGGTGTGGTGGATGGCGCCGGTGACCTTGTCCCAGATCGGCGCCGGGTAACCGCCAGGGCCCTGCGGGCCGTAGACCGCCTGCCAGATGTCCCACTGGCCGAGCCCGGACCGGCCATGGTCGCCGAGCGCGAGTTCCCAGTGATTTTCCTGCGCCGTCGTCCAGATGGTGTCGCCGGAGGTCAGCCTGGCAGCTGGCCGTGGCACCTGGACGAAGGCGTGCAGGTTCAGGTACGCATTCGGGTCGGCGTAGATGTCAGGTACCTGGAAGTAATGGAAATCTACCGGATCGGGATAGAACACCCAGGCCCCGCTGTACAGCGCCGGATAGTACACCTGCTGGGCCAGTGCCTCCCAGCCGCCGGTGGACCCACCAGTGACGGTGCGAGCCCAGCGGGCATTGATGATGCGGAAGGCCCTGCCGACGGCCGGCATCAGTTCTTTGGTGATGGCGTCACCGTAGGGGCCCAGGTTCGCGGAGTTCACCGCGTAGGAGTCGTCAAAATACGGGTTCTCATGCCGGATCTCGGCAATGATGACCCGCGGCGCCGAACGCGACAGCCACCAGCGGGAAAAAGCGTCCGTTCCGTGCTCGGTGAACCCGAAAGGATTGGCAAACGGGAAGTGGGTCTGGTTCCAGATCACCGGGTATCGCAGGCCAGCGTTCCCGGGGTTGCCGTAGCCCGCCGGCAGCAGCACGTCGGCGCCGAGGTACATCTTGTGGCCCCAAAATCGGGTCAGCAGCCGGCTGAGGATCTTGATGTGCTTGACGTGCACAGAGTCCGGGGGGTTGCCCTGCTGGCAGGTGCCGCCAGGGGGCACCGGCTGCAGCTGCGGCAACGCCCGGGTCAGGGTCAGGTCGATGGTCCCGCCGGCAGCCGGATCCAGGTGCACCCGGACCGGGCTGCTCACCAGGTTGCCCGGCGAGACGAACAGGTCATTGCCGTCGCCGCACGGCAGATGCAGCGCCACCACCGAGCCGTCGGAACGGTGGAACACCGTATAGACGTTGAGCAGTGCCTGCACCCAGTAGTCCCCGGCGCGCAGCTGCCGCAGCCGGGTAAACGGGTAACCGTACACCGCCGGGGTGTCGGTGAGCGTCACCGGCCTCCCCGGGCGCATCCCGGTCACATCCGTCCCCCAGAACGGCACCGTGTCGGTAACGCCGCCCAGGTCAGCCTGCAGCCGCGGCTCCGGGCTCGCCGTTGGCGCGACGATCACGAACAACCGCCCGGTAACCGGCCCCGGCCGCAAGGCCGAAGGAAACGCAATCCGGAACGACAGCGGCGCCGAGCCGGCGCGTCCCGCTGAGGCCGCCGCGGCGCCGCCCATCACCACAACAGCCGCCAGCGCTGCTGCGAGCCACCGAAAACCATGCCTGCCCATCGAGACCTCCCGGCTGAGCTGCCACTCCACGACATTCTGTGCCCGCGCAACGGGACTGACAATGGCCCCAGGGACGCCCAGCCCGCGATCCCGTCCTTACGACGCGGGGCCGATAAGGTCCCATTTGTTGCCGGCGATGTCGGCAAACACGGCGACGCGGCCGTATGCTTCGGTGCGCGGTGCCGTGAGGAACTGCACTCCCGCCGATACCATCCGCGCGCAGGCGGCGCCGAAGTCCTCAACGTGGAGGAAGAAACCCACCCGGCCACCTGCCTGCCGACGATGGCGGCTTGGTCTCTCCGTCAGCCCGTGCGAGCAGCAGGCCGGTCGCGGCGCCCGGCGGCCGGACCACCACCCACCGAAGCCGTGGCTGTAGCTCACACTTTCCAAGCTTGCCGGCCGAGGTTTACCCGGGGTCAGCCGGGTTAGAGGACAGACTTCGAAGAAAACGGTTGCCTAGTCCTTCAAGTGGTGGCCCATGATGCCTGCTGCCCCGATCGGACACCGCCGCTCACCGCGACCGCGTACCGGTGCGTTGCTGCTCGTTCCCCTGCTCGTTCCCCTGCTCGGAGCGGCGGCAGGCCTGGCTGGGTGCGCGACCCCGGCGCCGCCTGTCGACGTGAACGAGTCCGGCTTCGGGGACAACGCCACCGGTGTGGTGCAGTTCTGGGACCGCAACACGACGTCGCCCTTCGGGAAGCTGCTCGTGGACCGCTTCAACGCCACGCACACGAACCTCAAGGTGGTGCTGACACCGGTACAGGACACCCAGTACGTGACGAAGCTGGCCACCGCCATCCGCGCGGGTGACGCCCCGGACCTTGTCGGCATCGACGACATCAACTCCCAGCTGTTCATCTACCACAAGGTGTTCACCGACCTGACGCCCCTCGTCAGCGCCCTTCCTGAGAAGGACAAGCTCAGCCCGGCAGCACTGAACCTGACCACGGAGGACGGCCGCTACTACGGGACGCCGTACGTGGCCGACATGTCGGTGCTGTGGTACAGCAGGACGCTGTTCCGCCGGGCCGGCCTTGACCCGGGCAAACCGCCGGCCTCCTACGCCCAGATCCTGAGTGATGCCAGGAAGATAACGGCACTCGGCCACGGGATCTATGGCTTCGCCTTCCCCGGGCGCTGCGAGGGCTGCCTGGGCTTCACGCTTCTGCCTGACATCTGGGCCACCGGCAAACGCCTGCTGTATGGGCAGCCGGGTCACGAGACAGCGTTCGTCGAGGGAAACGCGCCGCTCAGGCAGACGCTGGCCCTCTACCGTCAGCTGTGGACGGAGGGCCTGTCCGACCCCGAATCGCAGGTCGAAACGGGAACGACCTGGGGAAAGGACTTCGTGGCCGGAAAGGTCGGCATGATGCCCCTCGCCTACGGCCCGATCGCCGCGGCCCCGGCCAGCTTCCGGTCACAGCTGGGGATGACCCTGCTGCCCGCCCCCGGCGGCGGCGCCACCGCCACCTTCGACGGCGGCGCGAACTTCGGCATCCCCCTCGGTTCCAGGAACCCCTCCGGCGCCTGGGAATTCATCAAGTTCGCACTGCAGCAAGCGCAGCAGAGCCTGGCCCCGAGCGCCGGGTTCGAGCCTGTCCGCAGCGACGTCCTCACCCCCCGGTTCCGGTCACAATATCCCTTCGCCGCCGCCATGCTCGCGGGCCAGTCGCGCGGCTACGCGCCGAAGACCATTGTCTACAACATCACCTTCAACCAGCCGGGCGGCCCATGGCTGAACATGTTCACCGCAGCCGTCTTCGACGGCGATATCGCGGCGGCGATCCGCGCCGGACAGGCTGGTTTCAACACCGCCATCGACCTCGGAAAGTCGTAACGGTGGCCGCTGGGAGGTAGACCCCGATGACGCAGGAAACAATCCAGACAGCCGCCGGACAACGCTGGGCGGGGCGCGGCACGGGGGGCACCACCCGGCCAGGGAAGCGGCGGACCGGGATAGTGCGGCGGCCGAAAATCGGCATGCTCTTCGTTATGCCCGCGTTCGTCTTCGTTGCCGTGTTCGTTCTTTTCCCGCTCGGTTTCGCTATCTACATGTCGCTGACGAACTGGCCGCTGATCGGCGCGTATCATTTCAGCGGCGTGCACAACTACGCGGCTCTCGGCAAAGACCCCGGCTTCATCCATTCCGTGCTCTTCACGCTGCTGTACACCGGGATCGTCACGGTCCCGATCCTCGTCGTCGGCTACGGGCTGGCCGTGCTCATCCGGTCGAACCGGCGCGGGTCGGTGTTCCTGAGAACGGCCTTCTTCCTGCCGTATGTCATCGGGCTCCCCACGCTGAGCTACATCATCCTGCTCGAGCTTCAGCCGAACTCCGGCGCCGTGAACTGGGTGCTCGCCAGGCTGCATATCACCAACGGGGCAACCGCCTGGCTGGTCAACACCAACCTCGCGCTCGCCGCCACCTGTGTCCTGGTCATCTGGTTCGCCTCCGGCCTCACCATGGTGCTTCTCCTCGGCGCCATGCAGGGCATCTCGGATGACCTCTACGAGTCGGCCGACGTGCTCGGCGCCTCATGGTGGGAAAAGGAGCGGTACGTCACGCTGCCGCTGGTCCGGCCGACGATCGCGCTGAGCCTGATCATCTCGATCATCGGCTCGTTCCTCGCGTTCAACCAGTTCTTCATCCTGACCCAGGGCGGCCCCGGGACGAGCACGTTCACGGTCGTCATGTGGATCTACCAGACGGCCTTTGTCCAGCTGCACGTGGGAGCGGCCGCCGCGATGTCCGTCGTGCTCATCGCGGTGGTCGGCGTGATCAGCTTCGTGCAGTTCCTGCTGCTCCGCAGCAACACCTGAGGGAGAGGAGGTCACGGCATGACCAGCGTCGCCGCTCCGGCCGGGGGAGCGCAGGGCAAGCAAGCCCGGTCACGCAGCTCCACCATCATCTACGTGTCCACCGGCACGGTGCTGTCCATCCTGTTTCTCCTGCCGCTCGTCTGGGCCGTACTCCGCTCATTCATGCAGCCGAGCGACATCACCGCGGCCCCGAGCGCCAGGGCTTTCGGCCACCTGACCGTCGCGAACTACAGCGGGCTCATCACGGGAAGCATCCACATCCTGCGCTACGTGGGGAACAGCGTCCTGGTGGCGGGGGGCACGGCGGTACTCACCGCCGTGCTCGCCACGCTCGCGGGCTACGGCCTCGGGCGCACCCGGTTCCGCTTCCGCGGGTCCAACGTGGTGTTCGCGCTCATTCTCGTCACCCTGATGGTGCCCTTCCAGGCAATCCTGACCCCGCTCTTCCTCGAGCTCAGCTTCCTGCACCTGCTCGACAACTGGCTGGGGCTCATTCTCTTCTACAGCACTTTCAACCTGCCGTTCGGCGTGTTCGTCATGCGCAACAGCTTCATGGCGGCCCCTAGCGAGCTCGAGGAGGCGGCGTACTGCGAAGGCGCAAAGGTTCTCACCACATTGCGCACGGTCCTGCTGCCGCTCGTCATGCCCGGCGTGGCCACCACGATGCTGTACGCGTTCCTGTTCGCCTGGACGGAATTCCTCGGCGCGCTCACGTTTATCACCAGCATCAACCGGCTAACGCTGCCCGTCGCCCTGCTGAACGTCGAGACCGGCACATTCGGCCAGGTCAATTACGGGTTCCTGATCGCGGGAGCGGTGATAGCCATGGTGCCGTGCGCGGTCCTGTACGTCGCGCTCCAGCGCTTCTATGTCACCGGCATCACCGCCGGCGGAGTCAAAGGCTAACGCGAACCTTCGCATAAGAGGCAGAACACCTGACCAGAGGACCGAGATGGCTGATATAGAACTCTCCCACGTCGACAAGGTCTACGAGGGCGCCGAGGCGCCCGCGGTGCGCGACCTCAGCCTGAAGATCGCCGACGGCGAGTTCATGGTGCTCGTCGGCCCGTCTGGCTGCGGCAAGACCACCGCCCTGCGCATGGTCGCCGGCCTGGAGGACATCACGGAGGGCGAACTGCGCATCGGCGGCCGGGTCGTCAACGACGTGCCGCCGCAGGGCCGCAACATCTCCTTCGTCTTCCAGAACTACGCCCTGTTCCCGCACATGACCGTCTACGACAACATGGCCTTCGGCCTCAAGCTGGCAAAGGTCGACAAGGCCACCCGCGACAAGCGGGTTCGCGAGACCGCCCGGATGCTCGGCCTGGATGAGTACCTGAACCGTAAGCCCCGCGCCCTGTCCGGTGGCCAGCGGCAGCGGGTCGCGATGGGCCGGGCGATCGTTCGCGAGCCGCAGGCCTACCTGATGGACGAACCGCTGTCGAACCTCGACGCCAAGCTGCGGGTGTCGATGCGTGCCGAGCTCGCCAGGCTGCAGCGTGACCTGAACGTCACCACGATCTACGTCACGCACGACCAGACCGAGGCGATGACGATGGGCGACCGGATCGCGATCATCCGCAGGGGCCAGCTCCAGCAGGCCGGGGCGCCCACCGAGCTGTTCTACAAGCCAAAGAACCTCTTCGTGGCCGAGTTCATCGGCAGCCCGTCGATCAACCTCGTCGAATCCAGCCTGCGCGCCGACGGCGACTCGCTGTACGCCGACGTCGCCGGGCAGCCGCTGCTGATCGATCCGGAGGCGCTGAGCGAGCGGCCGGCGCTGCGCGGCTATGCCGGCAAGCGGCTGATCATCGGCATCCGTCCGCAGGACTTCGAGGTCGGGGTGGCCGGCACCCGGCGGCGCGGCTGCCAGGTGGAGGCGAAGGTCGAGCTGGTGGAGGCCCTCGGCACTGAGACCAACGTGCACTTCTGCGTCAACGCGCCGCCGGTCATCACCGACGAGGTTCTCGAGCTGGCGGCCGACCTCGGCAAGGACGAGGCCACCCGGGTCGAGCGGAAGGCGCGAGCGGGTCGCAACGAGTTCATCGCCCGGGTAGACCCGAAGACCCAGGTCAGGAACGGCGACACGATTACCCTCGCGGTCGACACCGCACAGATGCACTTCTTCGACCCCGAAACCGGTCAGGCCATCCGATAAGGCACCGGTCAGGTAGTTGCCACGGCGGAGCCTTCCCCGTAACGCCGGAATCACGACCACATCCCGCACCCAGCCCAGCCATTCCGCCGCACCGGGGGTTTTGGGTGCGATCCACGCTGTCATCACAGCACGGATCGCACCCAAAACCCGGCCAGCCACTCCCGGAGCTGGGCACGGCGAAACAGGGCCGAGTGGACGCAGAAATGTTTCGGGGCATTCGCTGATTCCGGGTAACTGCAGCGGCCCGGCAAGACCTCGTTGACGGTCCGATACGCCAGAGGTATGTTGTGCTCTGGAAGACTCCGGCAACAATCGAAATATTTCGAAGATAAACCCGGCCCAGGCCCGGACGCCCGGCTGCCGAAAGGCGTCTGCGATTATGCCTCCGGCGAGCAATCGCGCTGCCATTTACGGGAAACGGCCAGTGCCGACTCCGCCGGTGATCTGGAATTGGAAGGTCGGCGATGAAGCCTGTCACCTCACGATATCTGCCAGCGTCATCAGTTCTCAGGGTCTTCATGGCGGGAGCCCTTCCGGCGGCCATCGTCGCGACCTTGTTCTCGACCGGGGTGGTGAAGGCGGCAGGCAGGGCGGCCGGGCCCTTGCCGGCCGCCGGCAACGTCTCACGCGACATGAACGGGCACTGGGTGGGCACCTGGGCCGCCGCGCCGCAGCTGACGGAACCAGCCAACATGCCGCCCCCGCCGTTCACCCAGGGCAATGTGGTGTTCGCCAACAGCACGCTGCGGCAGACCGTTCACGTGTCGATCGGCGGACGCCATGTACGGCTGCGCATCTCCAACGCGTACGGGGGCGCGGACCTGCCCATCACCATGGTTTCAGTGGGCCGCCCGATGGGAGGGCGGGCGGGGGTGAGCGCGATCGAGCCAGGTACCTCCCGCCCGGTGACCTTCGACGGCCGGCGTTCGATCGACATACCGGTGGGCGCGCTGATGGTTTCCGATCCGCTGGACTTCCCCGTGGCCGCCGGGTCCAACCTCACGGTGACGATGTACCTGGCCACCGGCCAGGCCTCCGCCGACATCACGTCGCACCCCGGCTCCCGGACCACCTCGTACATGATTGCCGGGAACCATGTCGACGATCAGGACCTGCCCGGGGCAACTGCCGCCGATCACTGGTATTTCCTCAGCGGCGTCGAGGCATGGTCTGCCGGGGACGCCGCGGCCGTGGTCATGATCGGCGACTCGCTGACCGATGGCCGGGGATCCACGACGAACGGGAACGACCGCTGGCCAGACCAGTTGTTCACGCGGTTGCAGTCCAGCAGGGACACGGCCGGCGTGGCGATCCTGAACCAGGCGCTCGGCGGGAACCGGGTGCTGCACGATGGCCTCGGCCCCAACGTGCTCGCCCGCCTGGACCGCGACGTGCTCGCACAGAGCGGGGCCAGATGGCTGATTGTCTTTGAAGGAGTGAACGACATCGGCACGGCGGACCCGACGGAAGCCGCCCAGAAGCAGGTTACGGCCGATCTGATCGCGGCCTACCAGCAGATCATCACCAGGGCGCACGCGGTGGGTATCCGCGTCTACGGCGCGACGATAACCCCGTTCGGCGGCAATGCTATGTACGACGACCCGCAGGGATACCGCGAAGCTGCGCGCGAGGCCGTCAACGAATGGATCCGCACCAGCCACCAATTCGACGCCGTTCTCGATTTCGACAAGGCGGTGCGTGATCCGCAAAATCCCCGGCAGATCACGCCCGCATTCGACAGCGGCGACCATTTGCATCTCAACCCGGCGGGCTACCATGCGCTTGCCGCCGCCGTGCCCGTCGGCCTGTTCACCGAGGCATCGACTCTTGCGGGCTTCGGCTTCCGTTAACGGGGGCAGCGCGCGAGAATGCCGCCGGGCCGCACCGGCAGAGCCGCACCGGCAGATAAGCTCGGCTCTCCGTCGATATAGCAGTCCGGCACCCAGCCCTCATTTCTGCTGGCCTTGTCCTCGCCCTGATACCACGAGCTGGTCGTGACCCCGTTATCGCAGGTAACAGTCGCGCCATTGGATATGAACTCCTGAGAGGTGGCGAAAGGCTGCCCGGCGGAGCCGACGGCCACCACCGTGGAGGGGCTGTACGGGTTGTCCCAGACGCTGACGCCCTGCTCCGAATAGTGCGTTTCCTCACCCTCACAGGCACCGGGCTCGTTGTAGAGATTGTCGTAGAAATAGCACTCACCCGGCACCGTGGTAGCGGCGGAGGCCGGTGCGGGCGTTGTGGTAGCGGCGGAGGCCGGTGCGGCAAGCGCCGCTGTCCCGGCCATTATCACGATGCCGGCCGCAAGCGATACGGCAGCTTTGTAACTTACCATGTGGAATCCCCTGTCCATGGGCGGTAACACATGCGCGTTGCCAGCATGGCCGGCGGCCCTGCCAGTTCTCTGCCGCATCTCTGTCAGGGCGCGGCGTTCGCCGCGCCCGCGGTTCGCGCCCCGGCGAACCCGGGGACCGGGCGTACACCGGCTGGCCCGGCCGCCCGCGCGCTCGCCCCGCCCGGGGAGTTAGGAAGCCCGCCCGCTGGGGAAGCGAAGGTGATGGCAACGAAAACGGCACGGCACGCCGGGCGCGACCTCCTCGGCGTCTATCTCAACGACCACCTCGCCGGCGCGACCGCGGGTACCGAGCTGGCGCGCCGGCTGGCGGGCGCGGCCCAGCATGTCCCGGCCTCCGGCAGCGTACTGAAACAGCTCGCGGCCGATATCGCGGAGGACCGGGCCGCGCTGCTGGAGATGATGGCCAGTCTCCGAACACCGGTCCGCCGTTACAAGGTGTACGCCGCGTGGGCGGGCGAGAAGGCCGGGCGCCTGAAGCTCAACGGTCACCTGCTGGCGCGGTCCCCGCTGAGCGGCCTCGAGGAGGCGGAACTCCTCCGGCTCGGCGTGGAAGGCAAGGGCGCCGGGTGGCGGACCCTCCGGATGCTGGCCGAGCGGGACAGCCGGCTCGACGCGGGGCGGCTCGACGAGCTCATCTCGAGGGCGGCTCACCAGAGCAGCCTGCTCGAAGAGCTCCGGGTAAGAATAGCGGGGCAGGTATTCAGGAACGGCACGAGCGCCTGATATGCCACGATGAACCCATGACGCTCACGCTGCGCAGTCCCGCGTTTGAGCCGGAAACGCCGATCCCGGCCCGCTTCGACCATGAGCGGGGAGATCTGTCCCCGGCCCTCACGTGGGACGGCGTGCCCGAGGGCACAGCCGGGCTGGTACTGCTCGTCGACGACCCCGATGCTCCGGTTCAGGGCAGCTTCGTGCACTGGGTGCTGTACAACCTGGACCCGGCACGCCGGGGTGTGGGGGAGGGCGAGGTTCCGGCGGAGGCGGCGGCGGGCGCCAACGGCTTCGGCGGGCCCGGTTACCTGGGACCGGCGCCGCCGCCGGGCGACAGCCCGCATCACTACGTGTTCCGGCTGCTCGCGGTCGACGAGCCGGTCCGGCTGCAGGGCCTGCCCGGCTACCAGGACGTCGAAACGGCCGTGGCCGGGCACATCCTCGCCGAAGCACGCCTCATCGGGACCTACCGGCGATAGCCTCGGCTGACCGGCGGCCCCCAGGGCGGGGCCGCTGGCGCATATGGCCCCGCCCAGTGGGGCCGCTGGCGCATTTGGCCCCGCCCTCCGGCCTCACGTCCCCGGCGTGCCGGCCGGGCGCGGGGCCGGCCGGCACGGCTGCCGGAGGTCAGCAGGTGGAGTTGGTCTGGGTGAGCAGGCCCAGCCGCCAGGGCAGGCTGTTGTAGCTGCCGGAGGCGGACGGGTCATGGCCCTGGTAGAGGTACTGGATCCTGCAGGGGCTGATGGTGAGCGTCTGGTCATAGCCGCTGCGGATCATTTCGCCGCTGCTGATGTCCTGGGTCCAGGGGGTGCCGCTGAAAGTGGTGTTGCTCCAGCGGGCGAAGGGATTGCTTTGCGTGCTGGCCAGCGAGGTCCAGGTGCCGTCGATCGCATTCGAGGTGTAGGACGTGAAGTACCGGCGGCCGTCGGAGCCGATCGCCTCGACGATCAGCAGGTACTCGTTGCTGCCCGCGACCTTGTAGACGTTGTCGGCCTCGAAGAAGCTGGACGGCGTGGAATTCGACGCGGCGATGACCGGCTGGCTCATGCCGCTGGGGAAGCTGGCGACGGACGTCTGCGAGCGGTACAGGTGCCCGTTGTCGTCCATGGAGAACAGGTAGCAGTTGGCGCTGTCGCAGATCACCCACATGTCGACCCAGTACCCGGAGCCGATGTTCTGGGAGATGATCGGCGGCATCCCCGAGTAGAAGTACTGGGTCGCGCTCCATCCCGCGGGGTTGGTGATGTCGGGGTTGGTGGAGTAACCGGCGTTGCTTCCGGTCTGGTAGACCACGTACCAAAGCTTCTGCGGGGTGAAGTAGAACAGCATCGGCGCGGTCTTGTAACCGGCGCCGATCGCCGTCTGGTCCGCATACACCGGCGTCGCGGCGTTCGCCTGCGACCAGTCGGAGAAGTGGATGAACTCCATGCCATAGGAACCCGAGGAGTTCACCGTCGAGGCGGCCACGTACCACTGGCCGTTGTAGTACACCACCGACGGGTCCTTCACCGCGATGATGTTGTGTGAGTCAGAGTGCGGGCTGATCAGCACGCCGCTGGAGCTCCACTGGAAGCTGCTGGGCAGCGAGCCGGCCGGGGTCGGCGTCGGCGACGGGCTGGGCGAAGAAGGCGACGGCGTGGGCGAAGAGGGCGACGGCGTGGGGCTGGGCGAGCCCGAGACGCTGCCGGTGCAGGAGACCCCGTTGAGGGCGAAGTCCGCCGGAGCGGGGTTGCTGACGTTGTTCCACGATCCGTTGAAGCCGATCGTCGTGGATCCGCCGGTGGCGAGATTGCCGTCCCAGCTCGCGCTGGCGGCGGTGACCTGGGCGCCCGTCTGGGTATACGTGGCGCTCCAGCCCTGCGTCACCCGCTGACCCGCGGCGAAATCCCAGGTCAGCGTCCAGGAGCTGAGCGGGCTGCCGAGGTTCGTGATCGCCACGTTGGCGTTGAACCCGCCCGGCCACTGCGAGCTGACGGTGTAGGTGACCGAACAGCCGGCCGCGGCCGCGCTGCTCGAGGCGGTGCTGACCGCCCCGGCGGCGAGTAGTGCCGCCGCGACCGCGGCGGCGCCCAGCCACCGGAACCGATAGCGAGACAGATGCATCCAGATCCTCCCTGCGAGACGGTCGCTTGCCCGCGCGGGCGCCACAGGCTGCCGGGGGATAAGGCGCCACAGGCTGCCGGGGTCAAGTGTTAGCGCTAACATCACCCCGCGCCCCGGCGCGGTCAACGGTCCCGGCGCCGGGAGCGCCCACCGTAAGGGATACGCCCAGGTGAAAGGCGCTGAAGAGGCGAACCGGAAATGCTCACGGCCGCCAGATTTCATGCCGAGTTTTCAGGGCGGCGCGCGCCCGGGGAAATGGTGCCGACCCAGCCGGCGTCTCAGGGCCTCGTCACGGTTTTCTCGCGACCCCGCCCAGCGCGGGCACCGCGGTGGCGCCGAACGGGCTGGGGTCGGGACGCCACTCCTGGATGGGGACCACACCCGGCTCAACGACTTCCAGCCCGTCGAAGAACCGGACGATCTGCTCCGGGCGGCGCAGATGGTAGGGATCGGCGCCGCTCTGGTTGTACTGCTCGGCCGCCTGGTTCTGCTGGGGGTTCGCGTCGGTGGCTTCGCACAGGGCGAGGTAGCCGCCCGATGGCAGGGCGGCCTTGAGCTCGTCCACGATCGACCGGGTGTACCGGTCGTCGTCTTCGCCGGGGTCGCCGATGTGCCCGAGGATGCCCATGAGCATGATCGCTACCGGGCGGGTGAAGTCCAGCTTTTCCCGCGCGACGGCGAGGATCGAGGCCGGGTTGTTCAGGTCCGCGTCGATGTAGTCGGTGGTGCCGGGCGGGCTGCTTGTGAGCAGGGCGCGGGCGTGCGCGAGTACCAGGGGGTCGTTGTCGACGTAGACGATGCGCGAGTCCGGCGCGACGCTCTGGGCGATCTCGTGCGTGTTGTCGTGGCTGGGCAGGCCCGTGCCGATGTCCAGGAACTGGCGGATACCGGCTTCTCCGGCGAGGTAACGCACCGCGCGGGCGATGTAGTAGCGGGTCGCGCGCGCCAGGTCGAAGACGCCGGGAAAGAGCGTGGCGAACTGGTCGCCGGCCGCTTTGTCGACGGCATAGTAGTCTTTGCCGCCCAGCCAGTAGTTCCAGATTCTGGCTGACACGGGAACCGACGTGTCAATTTCCCCCATGAGGTCTTTCTCGGCATCGCTCCACGAGAACGCGGAGTCATCACCGCTCACGCTGGCCTCCCGTTGTTAACGTTCACACCACTACACCTGCCGCGCCCTGCAAAGACTCTTGTCAGGAGCTTAGACGCGCGGCTGTTCCCGGTAAATTCGGCCATCCGCGTGCCGCCCGGACGAGCAGCGCGCCGGGCAGCAGGACGAGGCCCAGCGGCAGCATCCCGACCGGCCCGACGCCGCTGCGCGGACGGCCGCGATCGCGGGTCAGGCCGGCATGGCCGATGGCCGGTGCAAGGCTGCGGACAGATGAGCCACTGCCCGTTCGGTACATTCTTTCAATGATTCCGAACGGAGGGCGGTATTTCCCCAGATCACCCTCGCCTGCCGCGGGGTTTGTGGCGCCGGGACGGCGCTGCCGCCGTTTTACTGTCGCGCCGCGTGCTACCCGTCGCGGCGCCCGGTGCCGATGATGACTCCATGACGGTGTTGCCCGAAGTGCGCAGGACAGGCGGGCTGATCGGCGCCGAGATCCGCGGGCTGGACCTGACCCGCGAGTACCCGGACGAGACGTACCAGGCCGTGCGGCAGGCGTGGGCCGAGCACGGGGTCATCTTCTTTCGCGGCCAGCACCTGACGGCGGGGCAGCGGGAGGGGTTCGCCCGGCGGTTCGGCGAGATCAGGACGATGCAGCAGTTGCGCAAGGAGCCGGGGCAGACCAAAAACGTCGGCGAGAGCTGGCACGTGGACATGACCTGCTTCGGTGAGCCGCCGGTCGCCACGATGCTGTTCGCGGAGGAATGCCCGCCGTACGGCGGGGACACTCTGTGGGCCGGGATGGGGGCCGCCTTCGAGGACCTTTCCGGGGGACTGCGGAGCACCCTGGCCGGCATGCGTGCGGTGCACGCGAATGTGCGCAAGCTCGGCCTCAGCTACGAGCAGACCTCGCCGCCGGAGCCGTCGATCGCGGAGTACGACGCGGCCGAGGGGCCGCTGCACCCCGTCGTCACCATGATCCCGGAAACCGGCCGCAGCGTCCTGTACGTCAACCCCGAGTACACCACCCGCTTCGAGGGCTGGACGCGGCGGGAGAGCCTGCCGCTGCTGCGCTACCTCTTCGAGCACGGGAGCAAGCCGGAGTTCGTGACCAGGTTCCGGTGGGAACCCGGCTCGATCGCGTTCTGGGACAACCGGCAGGTATGGCACCTGGCGGTGAACGACTACCACGGGATGCGCCGCGTCATGAACCGCATCCTCCTCGCGGGCACGAAGCCGGTGCCCGCCGAAGCGGTTCAGCACCCCGCCGAAGCGGTTCAGCACCCCACATGAGCCGTTTAACACCCGCCGGAGCGGTGTAACACCCACTCGGCGCGGGGCCAGATGCGCCAGCGGCCCCACTGGGCGGGGCCAGATGCGCCAGCGGCCCCGTGGGCGGTCAGCCGGCGCTCTCAGACCGGGACAGGCCGCCAGCGCCGAAACGGCCGGCGGCCTGTCCTCGCTGGGCGTCAGAACTGGACGAAGATCCTGGTGAAGTCGAGCGGCTGCTGGCTGATCTCGGAGCAGGCGGGAAGGCCGCTGGCCGATCCGCTGCACGGCTGGTCGCGGTCAACCGACCAGAACGCGAGCCTGCCCAGCCCGTTGGCCCGCGCGAAGCTGACCAGGGTCTGCGCGTTGGCCTCGGTGAACACCTCCGCGGGGTCGTCGTTCTGCCCGATCATCGGGGTGACCCCGATGTTCGCGTAGCTGTCACCGGGCCAGACGGACCGGACGAAGGACAGCGTGTTCTGGGCCGCCTGAACGGCGTAGCTGTCCATATTCGCGCCCGAAGTGTCCCACGAGCCGTAGTAGTCCATCGCCATCACGTTGATCACGCTGATATTCGTGCCGTCCGCGGCGGCCTGCCGCAGGAAGGCCTGGCCGTTGTTGTCGGGCCCGCTCGGCAGCACCGGGATCGTGAGCGACACGGCCAGCCCTGGGTTGGCCGCCTCCAGTTGCCTGATGGCCTGGAACCGGAGGTTGTTGGTCGCCGTGTCGGCGATCGCCGCGCCCTCGATGTCGAAATCGATGTGGGTGACATGCAGGGTGCTGATCACGGACTGATAGGCCGCCACCAGGCTGCTCAGGTTGGGGCAGGACTGCGCGAGCTCGATCCCGGCCTCCCCGCCGAACGAGACGATGGGGGTCGCGCCCTCCGACTCGGCCCGGGTGATCTCCCCGGTCACCGTCGGGTCGTTCGTGACCGGCAGCGTGTCGCCCCAGATCGGCGTGCATCCCGAGCCGATGACGAACGCGGCGGTGAACGCCTTGAGCCCGGCCTGGGTGGCGGCGTTGTCCAGCATGGGCTCCTGGTTGTTGGTCATGTCGGCGTAGGGGGCTACCGCGAAGCTTCCTCCCCCTCCGCCGCCACCGCCGGACCCCTGGGTGGTCGCCTGCACGGACGCCGACCGCGCGCCCTCGTCCGCCGAGTTGTACGCGGACACGGCGAAGGTGTAGGTGGCCGACGCGGCCAGGCCGGTCACGGTGGCGCTCGTGCCGGGGACGGTGGCCGCCCGCGCTCCGTTTTCGTAGACGTAGTAGCCGGTCACACTGCCCTGCGGGGCCGTCCACGACAGCGACACGCTGCTCGAGGTGGTCCCGGTGACGGCCAGGCCGGCGGGCGCGGCGGGGGCTCCGCCGCCGCCGCCACCGCCCCCGGGTCCGGTCAGCGCGAGGTCGTCGGCGTGGTAGGTGCCCTCGGCGTACCAGCCGTGCACGTAGACGGTGACCGAGGTGGTGGAGGCGCCGGTCGTGAACGTCGTCGACAGCTGGGTCCACGAGCTGGCCGACGGCGTCCAGTCGCTGGTGTCGGCGGCGCCGGTGCCCGAGTCCCCGATGAAGACGTAGCTGCCCTCGACCCAGCCGGTCAGCGTGTAGCTGGACGACGGCTGGACCGGGACCGCCTGGGAGCATTGCGCGTCGTCGGAGCCGGACGCGGCGCCGGCCAGCGCGTACGAGCCGGAGTGCACCGGGCTCGTCGCGACCGTGTCCAGCGGTGAGCACGACCAGCCGGACAGCGAGCCGGTCTCGAAACCGGGGTTGGCGAGGAGGCTGGTCTGTGCCATGGCGGGAGCCCCGGTCATGGGCTGGAGGAACGCTGCCGCCAGCGCGGCGGCCGCCACCATGATGAGCGTTCGCCGCACGGGGTGCCGGCGGCCTGGACGGAGTGAGCCGGAATGCCTGGAATGCACGCGTCCTCCCTGACCTTGGACCGCTCCCCCAAATGGGCCGCTCCCCCAAATGGGCCGCTCCCGCGAATGGGGGCCGCTCACCCTATATTAATAGGAAAGTTTCTTAATAAATTGACCTTAACTCGCCGGGGGCGATCCGTCAATAGCCGTGTACGCTCAGGCGCTCACCACCCACCGGCGCTCACCATCCACCGGCGCTCACCTTCATCGGCGCTCACCATCCAGGAGTACGTCCGTGGGCTTTGATGCGCGGCGCGTATGTGAGAGCGTGAAGAGACCGGACGAGAGTGAACCGGAGGGATCGCGATGACGGCTTCCCGGTCTGGCCGGCGCGTCATGACCACATCGTTCCTCGCGCTCGGCGCGGCGATCGTTGCCGTCGCCGGGAGTGCCGCTGGCCCGGCCGCCGTGAGCCGGGCCGCCGAGGCCGGGCACGCCCGGACGGCGCTCGCGGCGGGCGTCCTGCCCCCGAAACAGGCGGTCGCCGTGGGTACCGGCGGCGCCGTCGCATCCGACGATGTGCAGGCGACGCGGGCAGGGATCGGGGTACTGCGGCGGGGCGGCAACGCCGTGGACGCCGCCGTCGCGGTCGCCGCCATGCTGGGCGTGACGGACCCGTTCGTCGCCGGGATCGGCGGTGGCGGCTTCCTCGTGTACTACGACGCCCGCACGAGGCACGTGTACACGATCGACGGCCGCGAGACGGCGCCGGGTACGGCCGGGCCCGGCCTGTTCATCGACCCGGCCACCGGCAAGCCGCTGCCGTTCCCCACCGCCGTTACGAGCGGCCTGTCCGTGGGGGTACCCGGCACGCTCATGACCTGGGAGCGGGCGCTGCGGAGCTTTGGCACGATCGGCCTGGCCGATGCCCTGCGGCCGGCCGAGCACGTCGCCAGCCGCGGCTTTCCCGTGGATGCCGTGTTCCGTGAGCAGGTGCGGGAGAACGCGTTCAGGTTCGACCAGTTCTCGTCCACCAGCGCGCTGTTCCTCCCCGGCGGCCGGCTGCCGGCCGTCGGCTCCATCTTCCGGAACCCCGACCTGGCCGCGACCTACGCCGAGATAGGGCGCGACGGCGTCGCGGACCTCTACGGCGGCCCTCTCGGCGCCGAGGTCGTGAACACCGTCCACAACCTGCCGCTCGCGCCGGGCGCCACCCTGGTGCCGCGGCCCGGCCTGATGCGGCTTTCCGACCTCGCCGCCTACCGGGCGCCGCTGCGCGCGCCGACCCATGTGAGGTACCAGGGCCTGGACGTGTACAGCATGGCGCCGCCGTCCAGCGGCGGAATCACCGTCGGGGAGTCCCTGAACATCCTGTCCAACTTCCGTCTGCGAGACATGACGCAGGTGCAGGCGCTGCATCACTACCTGGAGGCAATCCGGCTCGCCTTCGCCGACAGGAACCGTTACATCGGCGACCCGGCCTTCGTCGACGTGCCCACAAAGCGGCTTCTCTCCAAGTCGTTCGGCCGGCAGCGCGCCTGCCTGATCAACCCGCACAAGGCGCTGACCAGCCCGGTGCCGCCGGGTGACCCTTATTCAGGGTCGGGCGGATGCGTCCCGGCCGGGTCGGCCGAGGCGGGCCAGCCCAGCGACGGCGCCAGCACCAACAACTTCGTCGTCTCCGACCGGTGGGGCGACGTGGTCTGCTACACGAACACCATCGAGGAGCTCGGCGGCAGCGGGATCGTCGTGCCGGGCCGCGGCTTCCTGCTCAACAACGAGCTGACGGACTTCGACTTCGCCCCGCTGCAGCCGGGCGTGCCGGACCCCAACCTGCCCGCGGCAGGCAAGCGGCCGCGGTCGAGCATGGCACCGACCATCGTGCTGCGCGACCGCCGCCCGTTCCTCGCGGTCGGCTCCCCCGGCGGCGCGTCCATCATCACGACCGTCCTGCAGATCCTGCTCAACCGGCTCGACTTCGGGATGACGCTGCCGCAGGCCATCGCCGCTCCCCGTGCCTCCCAGCGCAATAGCCCGGTTACTCAGGCCGAGCCGGCCTTCATCGCCCTGCCGGTGACCGCGGGCCTGAAGGCTCTGGGGCAGAGGTTCGCGATCGTCGACACGTCGCCGCTGAACCCCTCGATCATCATCAGCCCGGACATCGGCGCCGCGAACGGCCTGGAGTTCCTTGGCCGCCACCGGGTCCTCGCCGCCGCCGAGCCCGTCCGCCGCGGCGGCGGCGACGCCGCCGTGGTCGAACCTGAGCGCCGATAGGCCCGATGCCGCCGGCGGGCCGCCCGGCGGCCTTCCGTTTCCACCACATTGTTCGCTTCAGGCCCTATATGCCCCACAGGTAACTCCCCTGCTGCCGGCGGCTGGTCCCTGCGCGGGGCCAAATGCGCCAGCGGCCCCGCTGGGCGGGGCCGAATGCGCCAGCGGCCCCGCTATGTGAGCCGGACCGTGGCCATCCGGCGACGGCGGGCCGGCGGGAGGCGGGGCGGGGACGGCGGCTTCGCGCGACCGGGGCGGGGACGGGCGGCTTCGCGCGACCGGGCGCGATCCGGTGTCAGGTGTTCTTCTGGTTCCTGGGCAGCGCCCTGGCCGGGGCGGGAAGCTGCCGGCGCGATGGCGGAATCACACGCATGACCGGGCGGCGTTCGAGCAGCCGCCGGGTGGCGGTGGCCGCGACCTCGGCGAGCGCGGGAGTGATCGCGTCGAGCGCGCCCGCCAGCGCCCGCTGCGCCAGGGAGGGACGGTGCGCGGGCTCGGCCGCCGGTGACCAGGTCACGGTCACCGATTCCCACCATCCAGCGCTGCGCACGGCGCCGCCCAGGTCCTCGCGCCGCCAGTGCCCGCGGGACAACTGCACGCGCTGCTCCAGCCGGAGGCCCTCGGCGCTGAGCGCGCGGCGATTGTTCTTACCGCCTCGCATGAGCCCATTATGCGTCCGGTTGTCCGTCGTGGCAGCCGCGGCCTGGCGGCACCCCGGCCGTACCGCCAGGGCCGCGAGCGTGGGACTTGACAACCGGCGCGATTTGCGGGGTTATGTCTGGAGAGTCGATCGGTTCTGCGTGATTCCGGGTGGTGATGATGACAGGCTTGCGGGCGGCGGGCGTTCTGGCGCTGGTGGCGGGCATGATGACCGGGTGCGTGACGGGCAGGGCCGCGGCGGGGACGCAACCGGCGGGCGTCGTCACCGGGACGGATTCCGGCGACACGCACGCCTGCGTGGACACCCCGCTGACCATCACGTTCCCGTCGCCGCCGGGCCTGGGCGTCACCGGCTCGATCACCGTGCACAACGCCGACGGCTCCGTCGCCGATACCATCGATCTGGCCGACCCGGCATCGTTCACGGAAACCGTCGGCGGCGCGGCCGACGCCGCGGGCATGCTGCATTACTTCCGCTACTACCCGGTCATCATCAGCGGCGACACCGCGACCATCTACCTGCACCACGAGCTGGAGTACGGCCGCACCTACTATGTGACCACCGATCCCACGGTCTTCACCGGAACCGGCTTCACCGGCATCAGTGACCCGTATGCCTGGCGCTTCACCACGACGCACCGCCGCCCGCGGCCGGACGCGCGGGTCATCACCGTCGCCGCCAGCGGCCACGGTGACTTCTGCACGGTGCAGGGCGCGATCGACGCGGTCCCGGCGAACAACACGGTGCCGAGGCTCATCAGGGTCGCCAACGGCACCTACACGGAACTCGACTGGGTCGCACCGGGCAAGCCGGGGATCACCGTTCAGGGGGCGTCGCGCGGCGGCACGGTCATCGAGTACGCGAACAACAACAGCCTCAACTCGGCGAACACCACCGATATCTGCGCGCGGCAGGCCATTCCGGTGCATGACAACTACAACTGCTGGCGATCCAACTTCAGCGTGGAGGCCAGCGATTTCACGCTGGAGAACCTGACACTGATCAACACCACCCCGTACGGCGGCAGCCAGGCCGAGGCCTTCCGCGGGAACGCCGGCCGGATCACGCTCAACCGGGTCAGCCTGCTCTCCTACCAGGACACGATCCGGCTCCAGGGCCTCGGTTACGTGACGAACAGCTACATCCAGGGCGACGTGGACTTCACCTGGGGCGTCGGCACCGTGTTCTGGACACACGACGAGCTCAGGTCCATGCACGCGGGATACGTAACGCAGGTCCGCAACGGCGCGGGCAGCAACGGTTACGTGTTCTACGACGACACGCTCACCCGCGCGCCCGGCGTCGCCGACGGCTCGGTTTACCTCGGACGGATCGACCCGACCGTGTATCCGTACAGCCAGGTCGTCTACATCGACACGAAGATGGACGCGCACATCAACCCGGCAGGCTGGCTGCTGAACAACGCGGACTGTCCGGCGGGCGCCGGCCTGCGGTTCTGGGAGTACGGCTCGGTGAACCTGGCGGGACAGCCCGTCGGCACCGGCCAGCGGCTGGCGTGCTCCCGCCAGCTCACCGCCGCCCAGGCGGCCGAGTGGTCCGATCCCGCGTTCGTCCTGAACGGCTGGGTGCCGGCCACGGTCAACGCGACGGCCGCCGGCACCGCGGTCAGCGTGAACTGGTCCGCTCCGCCAGGCCACTCCGCCGCGGACGTGATCGCGCTCTGCGCCGTGCACGCCCCCTGGTGTGCCGCCGCCCGGCGCGCAGGCACCACGGCCAGCACCGGCACGGCCACCTTCCGGCTGCCGGCGGGCGCGGGGACGTACCGGGCGCGGTACTACGCGCACGGGCGGGTCACCGCGGTGAGCGCGCCCTTCCCGGCCGGGTCGTAGGCCGCTTCACCGGCCAGAGCCCGCGCCGCGCTATGCGGTCAGCCGGCGGGCGACCGGGCTGACGCCGGCGGTGAGCCGGTCGCCCCTGGCGGCCAGCAGCTCATACCGGGCCTGCGGAACATACATGACGCACCGGCTGCCGAAATGAATGATCGCCAGCCGCCGGCCGAGGAGCAGGACGCCGGGGAGCGCCCACTGCGTGATCCGGCGGGCGATCAGGCCAGCGGCCAGCACCACGCCGATCATGTCACCCCCGGTCCCGGTCTCGATGGTGATCCTGCTCTGCCGGTTCCCCTCCTCGGCGGCGCGCAGCATCGCCGCCCGGCATTTCCCGTCCAGCCACGTCCAGGAGACCATCTTCCCGGATACCGGGGACCACGCCACGTGCACGTCGGCCAGCGAGAGGAACACGCTGACCTGCCGGTAGGGGCCGCCCGGCAGCCACGGGACGTGCACGCCGTCGCCGACCAGCACGACCTTGCCGTCGGTCACCGCGTAGACGACACCGGGCTCGCAAGGATCGGGGAAACGGCCGGGGTCACGGAAGAACAGCGTGATCCCCGCCGCGGCGGCGAGGGCCGCCGCCGCCGCCCCCCGCCGCCCGGCGGCGGCCAGCCCGGTCCCGGCCAGCAGCGGCGGCAGCACGTAGCGCGCGGCCACCCGCAGGCTACCCGCGGTCCACACCGGCATCCCCGGCCGCGGCCCTGGGCTCGCGCAGCTCGTACAGGGCCGCGGGCGGGATGTTCCCGCGCGACCAGACGTGGCTGATCCGGCCAAAATACCGCGTGAACTCACGTTCCCTGTGGGTGGAGTACTGGATGGTGAGCAGCGCGCCGCCGGGCGCGAGGGTCCGGCCGATCATCGTCAGCAGCCGGTTCCGCACGTCCGCCCTCATGGACGTCCACGGAAGCGCCGACACCACCAGCGGCGTGAGCCGGCCGTCGAGCCGGTCCTCGAGCTGCGCCGCGTCACCGCCGATGACCCTGAGGTTTGGATGGGCCGGCTGGAGGCGCTCGGTGAGCCGCCGCGCCAGCACCGGATCCCGCTCGAAGGCAAGGACCTCCGTCCGTGGCCCGGCACGCCGGAGGATCTGCTCGGTGTACACACCCGTGCCGGCGCCCAGCTCGACGATCACCTTGGCGTCCCGCCAGCCGAACTCCTCCCCGGCCAGGTTCAGCATGTTCGTCACGGTCCGGCGGGAGGTCGGCAGCACCGCGCCAACCTGAGCGGGATGCGCGGCGAACGCCCCCAGGAACACCGCCGCGTCGGCGAGCCGTTCCCGCAGCGGCCGGGACCGCGAAACACCCGCCGGTGACGCGGGCCCGTCGCCGCCGTGTCCGGAAACCTTCATGAGGAACGCGATGGCTGCCGCGACAATCATGAACTCGGCGGCTGTTACCGGCCGTGCATGCCTGTGCCGTTCCCAGGCCGACAGCGGGCTGCGGAAGCGCCGCGCCCACAGCGGATACCCGTGCGGCCGCGCGTCGCTGTGGTGCACAGGAAGGTCGCAAAGGATGTGGCCAGCCCATCCGGCAGCGAGCGCGGCCAGCCGGCCGGACCTCAGCAGCGCCGCGGCGGCGGCCACCGCGGCGGGCGCGAGCACCGAATGGGCGGCGAGGTCCGGCGGCCAGTTCAGTTCGGAGCCGTCATAGCCAAGCCGGGTCCTTATCTGGCCGCGGGGCCGCCCGCGCACGGCCAGTGACGCCGCGAGCAGCCAGTACGGGAGATCGGGGATGACGGCGCCGAGGGCGGCGGCGCGTGCCGCTCCCCGGTCGCCGCGCCGGGCGGCCCGGGCGGCGGCGAGCGTAACGACCCAGTGCGACGGGGTTCTCAACTCATCTGACCCTTCCGCGGGACGGCGAGCGGCAGCACCGCTGTCCCGCGGGCCTTTCCGGCCTGGATGAGATCCCGCCAGGCCGGAACCGGCACGGAACTGACCATGAGCGCGCTCAGCACCACCATGGCGGCCATTGCCGCGTACAGGCCGGCGCCCGTGGCCAGGAGGATGGCCAGCAGCACCGCGGCCAGCGGGCACGGGCAGCCGGTGTAGGCCTTCTGGTGACCACGCACCAGGTACCGCGCCAGCCTCCACTGCACGGCGATGCACCACACCACCACGGCGGCGGCGCCGGGCACCGGGTGCCTGTACAGCGCCGCGGAGTAAGCGATGATGGCGGGAGCGACGCCGAAGGACACAACGTCACTGATGGTGTCCAGGCCGTGACCGAACGGGCCGTCGGTGTGGTAGTGGCGGGCCAGCGTCCCGTCCACGAGATCGGCGACGGCCGCGACGATCACCAGGCCGGCCGCGGTCCACAGCCACCCAGCCGGAACCGGCGCTCCCGTGCTGACCACGACCAGGATGGCCACGATGCCGGCCGTGAATCCCGCCGTTGTGGCGGCGTTCGCGCGGTTGAGGTGCGGGCGCCAGCTCACGCCCGGATCGGGGTCTTCCATTCGCTTCCCTTTCCGCGCGGGTACTGTCAGGCCGGCTGTCCGCCGGGTCTGAGACGGTTTGGGCACCCTGGCCTGTTTACCGGGGATTTACCCATAGTAGTTAACTATGTCGTATCTGTCACCGTTCGCGGAGGAAAGTTTTACTTATCGTGATTGTCTTATGCCTTTCCTGTCACTGGCGCTGGAGGGAGCCCGGGTGCCGGCGAGGGCCCCATGCGGCATTGCGTCCCCACCGGCCATTGCGTCCCCACCGGCGGCTGCCGTCCCCACGGCGGTTACCTGCCGTGCGGCGGTTACCGGCCGTGCTGCCAGTTCGGCTTGCGCTTTTCCAGGAACGCGCGGATTCCCTCCTGCGCGTCGGGGAGCTGGCTGGTCGCGGCCATGACCTCGACGGCGTAGGCGTAAGCCTTTGGCTGGTCCAGGTCGATCTGGGCGTAGAGCGCCTGCTTGCCGATGCCCTTGCTCACGGCCGAACCGCGCGTCGTGCGCTCGAGGAGATCGCGGACGGCGTCGTCGAGCCGGGCGGTCGGCACGACCCGGTTGACCAGGCCCCAGTCGAGCGCGGTGCGCGCGTCGATGACGTCGCCGGACAGGGCCAGCTCCATGGCGCGCTTGCGCCCGACGTTCCTCGCGATCGCCACCATGGGCGTGTGGCAGAACCAGCCGCCCTTGCCGCCTGGCGCCGCGAAGCCCGCGTCTTCGCTGGCCACCGCCAGGTCAGTGCTCGCGATCAGCTGGCAGCCGGCCGCCGTTGCGAGCCCGTGCACCCGCGCCACCACCGGCTGCGGCACCTGCTGGATCAGCGTCATCAGCTCGGTGCAGGTCAGCAGCAGCGAGCGAACCGCCGGCAGGCCGGCGCCGGCGACATCGGCGAAGTCATGCCCGGCGCTGAACACCGGGCCGTTTCCCGCCAGGACGATGCCCAGGGCGTCGCTGTCGCCGAGGTCACGGAAGGCCGCGATCAATTCCCGCATGTGCTCGAGGGACAGAGCGTTGCGGCGCTGGGGCCGGTTCATGGTGACAGCGGCGAAATCGCCGGAACGCTCGACGAGGATGTGCTCGAACTTCATGGTCCAAGCATCATCCCGGCACCGTGACCATGTACAGGGCGGGGCACGCCGAGGTGCCGGGACATCCGCGCCGCCGCGGGTCAGCCGGTCCGTGCGGCGAAATCGCCGGTGGTTTCGCCGCCACTGACCCATACAGCCCCGGTGCCGGGCACGTAGCCGACCCGTGCGGCGGCGCTGTAGGCGGATGTGACCGGGAACGGCACCCGTGCCCAGGCGCTTCCGTTCCAGTGGTAGACCACCGCGCGGAAGGCATTGTCCCCGGAATTGTTCTCGTAGGTTCCCACCGCATAGGCGTCGTTGCCGCTGGCGGCGATCCATGTCAGGGTCTGCATCGTTCCGGCCGCCGGCATCGGGGTGATCGTCCACGACGTCCCGTTCCAGTGCGCGGCGAGGGCGGTGGTATCGAAGTTCTGGTCGTTATCCGTGATCGAGAGCCACGCGTTCGTAGGCGACGACGCCGCGATGTTGTAGACCTCCCACCAGTGGCCCGCGGCCGCGGCGAGCGTCGACGTCACGGCCCAGCTCGTGCCGTCCCAGCGGGCGGCGAACTCGACCGTCGAGCCGCCGACCGCTGCGGTGCCGGCAGCCCACAGGCCGCTGCCGCTGGCGGTGACCAGCTGGATCTCGCTGCCGGCCGCGCCGGACGGCGCGGGACGCGTCACCCGCGACCACCGGCTGCCGTTCCAGTGCGCGAGCAGGTTGCTGCCCGCGGCCCAGACATCAGATGGGCTGACCATCGCCACGCTGCTCAGCGCCTCGCTGGCGCCGTCATCCGGTAGCGCGAACTCGGTCCATGCCGAGCCGTTGAAGTGCGTGAAGTAGGGCTGGTGCCGGTCGTAGCCGACCTGGCGCGAACCCACCACCCAGGCGTTGGCCGCCCCGCTGCCCGCGATGGCCGACTCGGTGGCCGTGCGTGTCAGCGCGGTAGAACTCCAGGCCGTCCCGTTCCAGTGCACGGCGGACACCGTGCCGTCGGTGCTCGCGCTCAGGCCCCACGCGCTCGTCGCCGAGTCCGGCAGCGCCTCGATCGTCGGTGACGACATCAGCTGCCAGGTCACCGCGCTGGCGCTGCCCTGCAGGGAGAGCGCGGTGAATCCCGCCACCGCGACGGCCGCCGCGGTCAGCGATCTCTTGACCACATGCATCGAGGTCCCCTTTCGTGAAGGTGGTCATCGGGGGGCCACCCGGACGCGCTCGCGCGCCCGGGCAGGCCCCGGCTTTTATCCTCACCAAGCGGCGTGCAGGTTTTCTGAAGGCTGCCAGACCGTGGTGTGCTGCCCCGTCGAGTGGCGGCAGCACCGATGTGGCCGCGGCTCTGGTCAGCACCTGGCGCGCGGCCCACCCTCGGCAAGCAGGCGCCCGGAGGCCGGTACGACGACGAGACCCGCACACAGCCTCGGGCGAATCCCGGAGGGCTCCGGCCGAGGCCGCCCCGGGGGCGGGGGGGATTCCCCCGGGGCGGCAGCCGTGCCTCGCGAGCACACGGTGGGTGGCCGTCTGCCAGGTCAGCACGTTGATCGAGGACACCTGCCCGGTGGTACGCGGGCCGTTGCCGGCACCGCATTTCCTTCCCTTGGTGCCCTCCGTTCATCGTCGCGTGAGGGCCTGCAGGTTTTCTGAAGGCTTCGCGGCACGGCCCTGGCCTGCGCCGTCACCGTGACGGCCGGGCCATGGTCAGCGAGCGAGCTCGAGGAACCACCGGACGATCTGGGCGGTCCCGGCCACGTTCGAGCCGTAGTGACGTGATCCCTGGTAGTCGGGAGTGCCGAGATTGATAACCGGAACGGGCCTGTGGCTGGCCTTGAACTGTGCCCGGCAGTGCCAGGTGCTGGCGTTGACGGCCTGCTCGTCGCGGGTCGCCATGTACAGTCGCGCCGGCGCGCTGGGTGCCCAGCCCGTGCAGACGCCGTCGGCGATCTTCAGCGCCGTGGCCAGGCCGCCAGCCGGGTGCCGCAGCAGGGCGAAGCCGTGCGCGGTGAGCAGTTTGTCCAGCGTGGCTGGCGTGCCGTTGAACAGGTCGACTCCGGTATGGTGTCCGTCGAAGAGCCGCTCGATGGTTCCCGCGTAGGCGTGGGCGAAGACCTCACCGGGCCTGCTGTAGACGTGGTGCACCCGGTTGAAGCCGACCAGCGTGAACGCGGCGTAGATGACGCTGATCTTGGCGCCCAGCCGCGGGTTCGGGTTCAGCTTGACGAGCTCGCCGCTGAGCAGTGCGGGCAGTTCCGCGCCCTGGAAGTCGTAGGCGCCGCTGATCGGCGCGAGCGCGCCGAGCCGGAACCACCGGTCGCCGCGGTCTTCCAGCGCCCGTGCCAGGCCAAGGGCAGCCGAGGCGCCCTGGGAGAAGCCGGTAACCATGACCCGGCGGCGCAGCACCCCGCCGTGGCTGGTCAGGTAGCCGCGCGCCGCGCGCAGCATGTCCAGGGTCGTGGTCGTCTCCGACGGCACGTCCATCCACGGCTGCAGCCCGGGTCCGGTACCCAGGCCCAGGTAATCGGGCGCGGCGGCGGCGAATCCCGCGGAGGCGTACGTATAGACGGGCGCCGGCTCCCAGCCGCTCGGCTGCATCGACGGCGCGTCGCCTCTGTAGTTTTCGGTGCCATGGGTGAAGGAAACCGCGGTCAGCACGCGCGGCCCGCCGATGGGGAGGGCGAGCAAGCCGCTGGCGGTCGTGGGACGGCCCTTGGCGTCGACTGTCCGGTACACCAGCCGGTAGGTCCGCACTCCGTAACGGGCATACCTGGTGCTGAACCCGTCCGAGGCCAGCTCGGTTTTGACCGCCGCCTTACCGGGCAGCGTGCGCAGCGGCGTCGCCGACACCAGCTCGCCGCGGCCGGCGCCAGCCGCGCCGGCCGTATTACCGGCATAAGCGCCGGCCGCCTTCCCGGCAGGAATGGTCGTGGCGGCTGCCCGGATCGCGGTGGCTGTTCCGGTCGCGGCCGCGATCGCCGCCGCGCAGGTCATCACCATCCCGGCGGCGAGCACGCGGGGCACCGGCCACCGCCGCCCGGCGGACGCCTGGCCGGCCGCTGCCCGCCGCTGCCTGACGTGTGCCTGGTCACCGGCGGGCCTCTCGTCAAAGGTGTGCTGTTTTGCTGTCATGCAGATGACGCTAGGGACTTGCCGCGCGAGCGTGAATGTGGCCAGCCACCGCATCGAATCGGCGGGGCGCCCCAGCCGCCCGGGTGGGGACAGCATCCCCACGCGGGCGTTCCGCACTCTAGGCCGGAAGCGGGTCGCCGGTTTCGAGCAGGGTCTTGAGGCTGGAGATGACCTGCGGCCAGCCGGCACTGACCATCTCGGCGACGGTGCTGCCCGGGTCGAACCCGTCGTGGACGACGGTCAGCTTGACGCCCGGGCCGGCCGGCTCGATGTCGAAGGTCACCTTCGAGCGGCGCTCGCTGGTCAGCGTGGCGAGGAGCTCGTCATCCCAGCCGAACCGCCGGGCCAGCTCGGGAGTTATCGTGTGCCAGGTGTAGGACAGCCGGCGGCCCGGCTCGGCTTCGAGGACGACCTGCTCGGGGTCGGTGATGAGCACACCATGGTTGTCCCAGGTCATCGGGGATCCCGGCGTCCAGTCCGTCTTGAAGGCCGTTTCCCAGTAACGCTGCGTGAAGACCGGGTCGGTCAGCGCCTGCCACAGCCGCTCCGGCGTGGTGTTGATGTAGGTCGTGTACACGAACTCGGGGTTTCCCATCGGCTCGGACTCCAATGCTGTCTTCAGGTCCGCGAGCGCGCGGACCCGGTCGCGGTCGTACTGGCTGATCCAGCGGTCGGCGATGGCGTTGATCGGCTCGGCGTTGAGGTAGTGCAGCTTCTCCCGCCCCCGCCACACCGTGGTGACAAGGTTGGCCTCCTCCAGCACCGCCAGGTGCTTGCTGACCGACTGCCGCGCCATGTCCAGACCGGCGCACAGCTCACGCAGGCTCTGCCCGCTCCGGGAGTTCAGGCTGTCCAGCAGGCGGCGTCTGCTGGGGTCGGCCAGCGCCCTGAACACCTCGTCCATCTCCGCCATCCTTAACATGCAGCCGTTTGGCTGCATGAAATATATGCAGCCTGCAGGGTGCATGTCAAGAGCGGCTTTGGGCCTGAGTCAGCCGGCGGCAAGCGTTCGCGCGGTCGCCGCATGCTGTGCGGAGGGCCTGGCGACCAGCGACAGCAGCAGGTAGATGACGAACCCGGCGCCGAGGCCAACCACCCAGCTGTACGAATACAGCGGCTTGAGCAGCGGGATCAGCCCCTGGGCCGGGAAAGGGCCCGCGCCTGGCGCGGACCAGGCGCCGCCGACAGCGAGGACGCCGCCGATGACGGTGGCGGCGACCGCGCGCCAGTTCCAGCCGCCGCTGTACCAGTAGCGGCCGCCCGGCTCGTACAGGGCGGCCAGACCGAGACGGGTCCGGCTGCGCACCCAGTAGCCGGCGATCAGCACCCCGGCCACCGCGCCGAGGATTCCGCCGTAGAAGTCGAGCCAGACGAAGATGTACAGGTGCGGATCGGACACCAGCCGCCACGGCTGGATGGCGATGCCGAGTACCCCGGTGATCAGGCCGCCGAACCGGAAGCTGATCAGCCGCGGTGAGGCGTTGGAGAAGTCGTAGGACGGGCTGACCACGTTGGCGGCCACGTTCACGCACATGGTCGCGAGGACCACCATCAGCAGGCCGATCACCACGACGACCGGGCTGGAGAACTTGGTGGTGAGCGTCACCGGGTCCCAGATCTGAGCGTGGTACACCACCTCGGTCCCGGAGGTGACCAGGATGGACACGATCGCGATGTACGACATCGTGGTGGGCAGGCCGAGCAGCTGGCCGATCGCCTGCTGCCGCTGGCCGCGGCCGAACCTGGTGAAGTCCGGCATGTTCAGCGACAGCGTTGCCCAGAACGCGATCATGGCCATGAGCGAGGGCCAGAAGACAGGCCAGAACTTCGGCCCCCAGCCGAGCGTGCCCTTTTGATGCAGCAGCGGCCCGATCCCTCCCGCCTTGATCAGGATCCAGGCGAGCAGCGCGGTGAACGCCAGTGTGACCAGAGGAGCGGCCCAGTTCTCGAATCGCCGCAGCGCGTTGATGCCGCGCCAGATCAGCGCCATCTGCAGGATCCAGAACACCGCGAACGACAGCCACATCGTCCAGTGCTGCCCGGCGAACGTGGTGGCGTTGGACCAGCCTGACCCGGCGAGCCGCCCCATGATGACGTAGATGGCCTGGCCGCCGATCCAGGTTTGGATGCCGAACCAGCCGCATGCCACGAATGCCCGCAGCAGGGCGGCGAGGTTGGCGCCGCGCACGCCGTAGAACGCGCGGGAGAAGACGGGGAAGGGGATGCCGTACTTGGTACCAGCGTGGCTGTTGAGAAGCATGGGGACCAGTACGAGCAGATTGGCGATCGTGATCGTGAGAAAGGCCTGCAGCCAGTTCATGCCGAGCACGATCAGCCCGGAGGCGAGCAGGTAACTGGGAATGTTGTGCGCCATTCCCATCCACAGCGCCACGAAGTTGTATGTCGTCCAGGTCCGCCGCTGGACCGGGACGGGCGCGAGCTCCGCGTTGCTGTACCGGCTGCCGGCTATGACGGACGGGTCCGCGAGGTCAACCCGCCCGTCGTCGTGAGTGACCTGAACCGTGGTGGCCTGGACCGGTGGTGCTGACATGGGCCGCTCTCCGGTGGATGCGCCGTTGGGCCGGCCATGGCCGGCTCTTTCCCGCATTCATGCCCGGCGTTGCTGTCACCGGAAACCGGCGCGGCGCTGGCGGCAAGACGCGCCGTGCCCGCTGCCCCGGTGATGCGGGCAGCGGGCACGGCGCGATGGACTGCTTGCGGTCAGCCGTTGCTGACGATGGGGTGGCTGGCTTCGCACGTTCCCCGGCCCCTGTTGCCGTCGTTGGCCCAGGTGGTCTGCATGGCGAAGGTGCCGGTGGCGGTGGTCAGGTCGAAGGAGCCGCCGCTGGTGCCGGGGGTGATCCAGGCGCACTTGTCGCCGGTCTCGTTGCCGCTGGAGTCGGTCCAGCCGCCGGCC
>JAFAZE010000058.1 GCA_019239975.1 Streptosporangiaceae bacterium | reverse complement strand
CGGCGGGAACGGCAACGGCGGGAACGGCGGCAGCAGCGGGAACGGCAGCAGCAGCGGGAACGGCGGCAGCAGCGGGAACGGCGGCAGCAGCGGGAACGGCGGCAGCAGCGGCAGCAGCGGGAACGGCGGCAGCAGCGGGAACGGCGGGAGCAACACCTCGGCTCCAAGCGACGGAACTCCGGTCGCGACAATCAATGGGTATTGATGGTTCGCGGGAGTGGTCTCGATTCTGTCTCAAATAGCGTGAGCGTAACGGCTTGCTGCCGGTGGTGTGGGCGCAGCCTCGCCCAGGATCGATCCCATAACCGTGTGCGCTTCACGGCGTCCCTCAGTGTCGTGATTGACGAGCGACCGCTACCGCCGGAGCAGCTTATCCCTTGAATTGGGCAACGGCGCCTCAGTGGTCACGTTAGCCGGCCCCGGCGCGCGGCCGTATGGCGCCCGGATGCGGCCCTTCGTTTCCGCGGCTCACGGGCCATGGACGGCATCGCGGAAAGAAAGTGCCGCATACGGCTCTGGCATGCATTGCTGGATGGTCACGGCCCGGGCTCACGATGGCGGCGGGGCCGCTGGCGCATTTGGCCCCGCCCAGTGGGGCCGCTGGCGCATTTGGCCCCGCGCAGGGGCCGGGTGCCGGCAGCAGGGGTGTTACCTGTGGGCATGGAGGGCGGGTAGCGATCGATGAGGTTAGTTACCATCCCGGGATTTTAAGCCAGAGCCCCGCATACGACCCCGCGGTTCCACGACGAGGCAGCGGCGAACAGCGTCGTGGAAGCCTCGGTGCCATATGAGACCCGAAACCTCCGCCACGCCCGGCGTCCGAAAGCTGTCTCTGGTTGTCCGGCATTGATTAACAGGCTGGTCTGGGTGTTGCTGGGCAATTCGCAGGGCGCGTGAATGGGGGCGACCGAACTTAGCTTCCACTCAGAATGAGGCGCCAGAATGTGGCTCATCGGGGAATCCCGCCCGCGGCTTTCGCGCCGGTCCTCGCGAATCCCGCGCGTATCGCCGCGGTCGCGCCGTCGCGTGACCGGCGGTCGTATGGCAGCAGGTCCAGCGCGGCGGGGCGGCGGAGGGTTCTTCATCGGCGTGGTGGCCGTCGCATTCAGCGTCGTGGTGTCGGTCATGGCACTGGGCTTCGGCCGGCAGGGCCAGCCCGCGGCGGCCGACAGCCGGCCGGCCGCGGGGGCGGAGACCTCGAGGGGGGAGACCGCGGGGGCGGAGACCGCGGGCACGACCGCGTGGATCCGGCAACTGTGGTCGCACCGGGCCGCCGGTCAGGTGGCGGCGGCCCGGCACGCCGAGCACCTGATGCAGCTTGCGCACCAGGCGCATATGCGGCACCTGGCACATCTCGCTTACCTCCGGCGGCTGGCGGCGTACCGGGCCGACGGAGAGGCAGCCACGGTGGCCGACACGACCACCGCCTACGCGCCCTACCCGGAGGCGGGGACGCGGGCGCAGGCGGTTGACTGGGCGCTGCGGCAGGCCGGCGTCCCGTACCTGTGGGGCGGTACGGGGAACGGCGGGTTCGACTGTTCCGGGCTGGTGATGAGCGCATGGGCGGTCGCCGGGGTGCAGCTGCCGCGGACGTCATACGAGCAGGCGGACGCCGGAACCCGGATCGGGCGCAGCCAGCTCCGGCCGGGCGACCTGGTGTTCAGCAATGGCTTCGGGCACGTCGCGATGTACATCGGAGGGGGCCGGGTGATACAGGCACCCGAACCGGGCGAGGTGGTCAGCGTCGCCGCGCTGCCGCCGGACGCTGCCGTCGACGCCTATGTCCGCGTTCCGGCCGCTGACGGGCAAGCGCGGCGCGTACGGGGTGCGCCACCGCACGTTCGGGATGACAGGGGACGGCAAGCGGGGTGGGACGGTCACCGTGCCCGCGGCCATCAGCCCGCGACCAGCCGCTTGATAACCAAATTGATAATCAACCAGCCCGTGCGCGCCACGCCGGCCGCGGCGATCCGGGCGGGCACCCGCGCGTACACGGTCCGGCCCGGCGACACGCTGTCCTCCATAGCGCAGCGCCTCGGCGGCCCTTCGGCCGGGTGGGCGTGGCTCTACCAGGCGAACCGGTCCCGGATCGCCGACCCGAACCTGATCTACCCAGGTCAGGTGCTGACGATTTCCCCGGCCGCGGCCACCTCCGCCAGCCAGGGCGCCTCCGCCCGGCCGGACGGGCTGACCCTCGGCGGCACGCTCGGCTGCGCCGGCCTGGAGGCGCTGTGGGAACGCGCGGGCGGCTCGCCGTCCGGCGCCGTGACCGCCGCCTCGGTCGCCATGGCCGAATCCTCCGGCCAGCAGTACGCCACCGGCCCCGTGGGGGAACGCGGCTACTGGCAGATCAATCCGGTCAACGGCTGGCTGTCCACGTACGATCCGTACGGTAACGCACGCGCGGCGGTCATCCTCTCCGCCGACGGCGCCAGCTGGGCTCCCTGGACCACCTACACCAGCGGAGCGTACGCCGGCCGATGCTAACCGCAGGTCACCGGCACGTTCATGAGTGTGGACGACCGTGGCTCAGCGCTCCTCACCGGCGGTGTATGCGCGGACGTCGGCGACGCTCCACCAGTTGCCGCTGGACGCGGTCAGGGGCATGCGGACGTAGCGGACCGGGGCGCCGTTCAGGCCGACGGTGGTGAACTGCCCGGTGCCCTGGCCGAAGTCGACCTGGAGGTACTGGCCGGGAGCTTGGCCGGTGCCGGTCGAGTAGCGGGTGCTGGCGTCACCGTCCACGGCGTTGGCCGCCACGTCGCCGGTGCAGCACGGGCCGGCCGGGCCGGCCGGGTTCGCCGTCGCGGTCCAGCCGTCGGGCTGGACTTGGCGGAGGGCGTTGGCGCCTGGAATGTGGCCGCGCCAGGTGAAGGTGGCCAGCGCACGCCACCGGGTTCATCGCAGCAGGAAGGCGAACAGCGCGTCGCGGCCTTGATGGCCTTGTTCACGGTTCTGGATGGAATGGGAAGCGCCGCGCACGATCACCAGCTCGCCGAGCGGCGCGCGGTGGGCCTCTTGCTGCGCCCACTCCAATGGCGTGGACAGGTCGCGGTCGCCGGCCAGCAACAGAACCGGTATCCGCGGCAGCAGGGCGCCTGGCGGTGTTTCGGGAGCCGGCCGGGTGGCCGGCCAGGCCAGGCAGGTCTGCATGATGCCGTCGTCCGCCGCGGTCCTGGCGTCGAACGGGAAGACCTGCGCCACGGTCAGCCTGGCCGTCGCCCGCACGAGTGGGCGCCGCCGCTCGGCGGGTGGCACCGCGTCAGACCCCCACGGAAATCGCATATCGGTGCATAGAGTGGCGGCATGCAGGCCCGAGCTGAACTCGCTGGGCGACCCGCCGGCCTGGCTGAGGCCGCTGATGAGCTGGTCGAGGTGCGCCGGCCGCCCGTGCCGCGCCGCGTGCAGAGCACCGACCACGTCGCCGAAGCCGGGCGGTGTCTGCGGCGGGTGTGGGTTGCGGTATGTCGGGTCGATGAACTCGTACGTGACCAGCATGTCGAAGATGCGCACGCCGTCACCGCGATGGCGTACCAGCCAGGCGACATCCTGCGCCGGATCGAAGCCGCACGCCGGCGGCACCCGGCATGCCAGCCGGAGAACCCGGCCGACAGCGCGCAGGCCTACCAGGTAGAAGGCGTCGGTGCGCTGAGGGTCCGACTGCGGCAGGACCGAGTCCAGAACCAGCCTCCTCACCCGGCCGGGATGCGCGAGGGCGTAGTGCTCGGCGACGAACGCCCCGTACGAGATACCGTCCACCACCATGGCAGATACGCCGAGCGCGGCACGGAGCATGTCGATGTCCGCGACGGTGTCCGCGGTAGAGTAGAACCGGCGGGCCGGCCCGATGTGATCCGCACATGCCCGGACCGCGCTGGCCGGCGGCACCGCGATGTCTGAGCTGCCCACCGCCGCTTGCAGAGCGGGACAGTTGATCGCGCCAAGCTGCCCGGTACCCCGCTGATCGAACATGACGAGCCGGTAAGCGTGCAGGACCGGCGCCAGCCGGGACGCAAGCCGCGAGACGAAGGGGACGCCGGGCTGTCCGGGCCCCCCGGTCAGCAGCAGCAGCGTCCCGCGTGGGGCCCTGACGTTGCCGGCGGCCGCGACCTGCAGGCGAAGGGTGCCGCCAACGTGGCCGGTATGGTCGAGCGGCACGGTCAGCGTCGAGCAGGTGAACCCGGTGGTGCCGGGGCACGGATGCTGCCCGGTCAGACGCGCCATCCCCGAGGGAGCCGCGGCCGCCGCGGCCGCCCGCGTGCTGACCGCGGCGGTACAGGCCGCAAGGGCGGCGACGGACAGCACGGCGGGAAGCACCTTTGCGATCCTCATGCCAGCCATGGCACCCTGATACTGCATCCACCGGGTATCCATCCGGTATCCGCGAGGGCAGGCAGCATGACCCAGCTGGAGTTCGGCATCCTGGGCCCGCTCCAGGTGCGCTGCGGTGACAGGCCGGTCGCCCTGACCCGGCGGCGTGAGCGGATCGTGCTGGCCGCGCTGCTCGTCGGTTACGGCAAGGTTGTGCCCGTCGACGACCTCGTGCTCGCCACCTGGGGCGAGGAACCCCCAAGCACAGCCCGGCGCCAGATCACGATGTGCATCAGCCGGATCCGTGGCGCTCTGGCCGCTGCGGGTGGCACGGAGCCGGCCATCGCCACGTCCGACCCTGGCTATCTCGTGAGCGGCGGGGTGCTTGACGCGCTGCGCGCCGAGCAGTTGGCCAGCCGGGCCCATGCCGCCCGGTCCGCGGGGCGGCCGGCCGCCGCGGCCGAGTTGCTGAACGCTGCCTTGTCGCTGTGGCGCGGCCCGGCACTGGCGGACATCGGCAGGCCGTTCGCCGAGATCGAGGCCACCCGGCTGGAGGAACGGCGGTCGGCTCTCGCCGCCGAACTCATCGACCTGAAACTTGACCTCGGGCGGCACGAGGAGCTGACCGGGGAGCTTTTCGCGCTCGTTTCCGCCGATCCGCTACGGGAGCGATCCCGGGCGCAGCTCATGCTGGCCTTGTACCGGTCCGGCAGGCCGGCCGAGGCGCTCGAGGTGTACCGGAGCGGACGCCAGCGTCTGGTCGAGTCGCTCGGCCTGGAGCCCGGAGCCGGGCTCCGGCAGCTCCAGCAGGCAATCCTGCGGGCCGATCCGGTCCTCGCCGCGCCACGGCCAGCGGTGGAGACCACGGCCGTCCCTGACCGGGCGGGCCGAACCGGAGCCGACGTGCCCGCCCAGCTGCCGGCCGACGTCGCCGCCTTCACCGGCCGCTCCGCTGAGCTCGAGGACCTTGACACGCTGGCGGCCGGCGCCGTAGCTGACGGTGGCCTCGCGGACGGGCCGCCCCGGGTCGCCGTGATCGCCGGGATGGCGGGGGTGGGAAAGACCGGCCTCGCGGTGCGCTGGAGCCATCGCGCGGTGCGCCGGTTTCCCGACGGCCAGCTGTTCGCCGATCTGCGCGGTTATGACGCGCACCAGGAGCCGCTGGCACCGGCTGCCGTGCTCGGCTGGTTCCTGCGGGCGCTCGGCGTGCCCGCGCACGAGATCCCGGCGCCGCCGGCCGACCGCGCCGCGCTGTTCCGTACCGTGGTGACCGGCCGTCGCCTGCTCATCGTGCTCGACAACGCGCGGACCTCTGAACAGGTACGTCCGCTCCTGCCGGGATCGGGCACCTGCTTCGTGCTCATCACCAGCCGGGGCCGGCTCGACGACCTGATCGCCCACGACGGAGCCTGGGTCTGCCGGCTGGACGCGCTCGAGCGCGGCGAGGCGGCCCGGCTGCTGGCGCGCATATGCGGCAAGCCGATCGACCCGGCAACAGCGGACCGTATCGCCGCGTTGTGCGACCGGCTGCCGCTGGCGCTGCGCATAGCGGCCGCGCAGCTTGCCGGCCGCGCGTTTCTGACCCCTGGCGAACTTGCGGAGCGGCTCCGCGACGAGCAACGGCGGCTGCACGAGCTCAGCGGCGGCCAGTCGGGCGTGCGGATCAGCATCGGGCTGAGCTACCGGGAACTTCCGGCGCCTGCCGCCGGGCTGTTCCGCCAGCTTGGCATGCTCGATGCGCGAGACTTCGCGGCGTGGCCGGCGGCAGCGCTCGCGGACACAACCGAGCGTGCCGCGGACGACCTGCTTGATCAGCTCGTGGCGGCGGGGCTGCTCGAGCCGGCCGGCATCGATGTGGCTGGGCAGTCTCGCTACCGTCTGCACGACCTGACCCGGCTGTTCGCCCGCGAGCAGACGCCGGCTGCTGCCACGGCTACGGCGCGGCGCGGCGCGATGCGCCGTGTACTCGGGGCCGCGTTGCGTCTGGCCGAACAAGCCGACGCCGCCCTGGGCAATCCGTTCGTCCCCCCGCTCTACGGAGACTCGCCGCGGCACCCGCCTGACGACCGGACGCTGCGGCGAGCCCGGGAGGAGCCGCTGGCATGGCTCGAGGCCGAGCGCACCACGCTCGTCGGCGCCGCCGCCCAGGCGGCGCGGCTCGGTCTGGCGAGTTACGCCTGGGAACTCACCTCCGCGCTGAGCCAGTTCCTCTCCACCAGGCGGTACCTCGATGACTGGCAGGACTGCGCCGAGCTAGCCGTCGCCGCGGCTCGTGCGGCAGGCGACCAGCGCGGGGAGGCGACCGCGCTGCTGCAGCTCGCGGACCGGCTGGGCGAAGCGGGCAGGTTTAGTGACGCGGCCGCGGCCATCGACCGCGCCACGGCGCTGGTGAGCCGGTCGGATGTCCAGGCGCTTGCGGTATGCCTGACCACGCGGGCGCTCATCAATGACCGGGGGCCGGATAGCGCTGTCCGTGCCCAGCGGGACGCCGAGCATGCGCTGGCACTGCTTGGCGACTCCGGGGACGCGGCATCGGTGAGCCGCGCCCTGCACGCCCTCGGCCTCAGCGTCCTCGATCAGGGCAACTACACCGCCGCGGCCGACTGCTTCCGGCGTGTGCTGCGGATCCAGCAGCGGGCAGGCAGCACCAGGGGCCAGGCGGAGGCGCGCTACCGGCTCGGAACCACTCGGCTGCGGCAGGGCGAGTACGCCACCGCGTCGCGGCTGCTGACCGACGCCATGCGCGCGGCCGCACAGGCCGGCGACCTGATGACCGCCATGATCGCGCGAATCCGGCTTGGCCAGGCATACGCGGAGATGGGCCAGCCCGACCAGGCTCGGCCCCTGCTCGAATACGCCGTCCGTCACGTCTCCGCCGACGATTCGGCTCGCTTCCGCGCGCTGGCACTGGAAACGCTCGGGCACGTGCTGCAGGCCCAGCACCAGCCGGAGCAGGCGGCCCCGCTGCTAGCCGAAGCCAGCCAACTGCGGGCAGACCTGCCCGCAAAAGGCGACTTCATCAAGCCCGCGCCAAACCTGTAAACGCTCGGTCAGTCTTGCCTGGCCGCGGCGCGGCGAACCCCGCCCGGCTGACGGCGGCAAGGACCGGCGCGCACTATGTGGATCGGGACGCTCACCTGCGGCGACCTGGCGCGGCGCAGGTTTTGCGGTGCCGGCCCCCGCAGTTTTGTATTTTTTGCCAAGATGTTCCTTATTGACGAAAAATACCTGGGTCCTCTACGTTACGCGCTAGTACCGTGACTCTCGGTGCTTTCAGCGACGTCGACCGCGACGCGCTGGACGATGCCACAGTGAAGGGACCAGGATGAACTCCCAACTCCCCGTACGGCGGGTGAGACGCGGCGCCATCGCTACGTTCGCCGCGCTGGCAGCGGCAGGCGGCATGGCCGTGGCAGCCGGCAGCGCCTCCGCCTCGGCCGGGCATCCCTCACCGGTAACCAACCCGTACTCACCCGCCTACGGGCACGCCTACCGGCACGGTGCCGTGCCCACCCTCGGCACCGCCAGCAAGATGCGGCAGTGGGCGCGAACGCACCCCCGGGCCGCGCTGGCATCCGCCAACGACCTGAACTATGGCGGGGGGATCGACGGGATCGGCGTCACCACCGGTCACGAGAAGGTGTACCTGGTCTTCTACGGCTCCCAGTGGGGCAGCCAGGGCACCAACGGCAGCGGCGACACCACCCTGTCCGGCGACCCCAGCGGCGAAGCACCCTACCTGCAGGAACTCATCAAGGGACTGGGCACGAACAACGAACTGTGGTCCGGGGTCATGACCCAGTACTGCGAGGGAGTGGCGTCCGGCGCGCAAAGCTGCCCGGCCAGCAATACCTCGCACGTCGCCTACCCCTCCGGCGGCGCGCTGTCCGGCGTCTGGGTGGACGAGAGCTCCGCGTCGCCGGGCTCGGCCAGCGGCAACCAGCTCGGCACGGAAGCGGTCGCCGCCGCGGCGCATTTCGGGAACACCACGGCGGCGGCGAACCGGAACGCGCAGTACGTGATCGCCTCCCCCACCGGCACCAACCCCGACGGCTGGCTGACCCAGGGGTTCTGCGCCTGGCATGACTACAACGGCGACTCCACCCTGTCC
>JAFAZE010000030.1 GCA_019239975.1 Streptosporangiaceae bacterium | reverse complement strand
CTTCTTGGCCCTGGGCGTGAACGGAATATGTCCCGACGGCGCCTGCTGGCCCTGGCCGATGATCTCCTCAACCTGCTGCCGTACGGCCTCCAGGCTGATGCCCAGTGACTCCAGCGCCTTGGCCGCGACACCCTCACCCTCGTGGATGAGGCCCAGCAGGATGTGCTCGGTGCCAATGTAGTTGTGATTGAGCATCCTGGCCTCTTCCTGAGCCAGGACAACAACCCGCCGCGCCCTGTCGGTGAACCTCTCGAACATCTCTCGTCGCTCTCCTCACAGCGGGGATCCGGCAGGCAACGCCCACCTGCTCCGCATGGTAGCCGCGTGCCCGACGCTGCACTTAACGCGATTATGCGTCAACTACAGAAGAACTTCCCCGGACACTGCGCCTTCATCCCATCCAACAGCGCAGACAGGCAACCGTGTTCCAAGTACGCCGCAAGCGAACGCCCCGCCCCGGGCGCGCCGGGCAGGGCGGTGAGGACGGAGAACCGCCCTGCGAAGCGTCCGGGAACCCCCTGAGAAGCCTGAGAAGAAAAGAAAAGCGCCGAGTCACGCGTGACAAGAGATAACCACGGGACCAAAAGGCGAACCACAGCCGCCCCCGCCCGAACCACAGGGCGGCAAGGCCGCCCATCACGCGGCCGGAGGGGCCTCCCGGCCCCTCCGGCCGCGTGATGTACGCCAGCACCGCAGCCGGACCAACGGCGAGAAGCGCGGCATAAGCCGCCACCGCGCGGCTTATGCCGCGATCGCGCGGTCCGCGAGGGCCCACGGCCCTCCGGCCGCGCGATGCCACGGCGAGCACCCCAGCGGGCAACCGGGGGGTTCCAGGGGGGTCGCCCCCCTGGGCCAGCAGAGCCCCCCTGGGCCAGCAGAGCCCAGCACAGCCCCCCTCGGCTAACACCGCTAGTGCGCGGCCTCGTACTCGGCGACGATGTTGGCCGGAATGCGCCCGCGCTCATTGACCTTGAATCCGCGCGCCTTGGCCCACTCGCGGATTTGCGCGCTGCGCTCACGCCCGGGGCCGGTCCGTGTGCGACGGCGCCGCGCCGGTGCGTTCGCTTTGCGAGCATGTTCCACATAGTGGGCGAGCTCTTTGCGTAGCTTGCTGGCGTTGCCAGAACTCAGGTCGATCTCATAGGAGGCGCCGTCGAGACCAAACGTCACCGTCTCGGTCGCCTCGCTCCCATCGAGATCGTCGACGAGAAGCACCTGCACCTTCTGTGCCATGGAATCAGCCCTTCTGCGGAGCAACCTATTTCGGATGCCAAAGATATACCCACCTTCTTGCTTTTGACAATTCAGGGAGAGCGGAATGATGAGTACGCATCCGCGGCGGCGCCATCTCTGAGCTTCCAGAGGCCGTAACTCTCGGTAATCAGGCATTCTGTACACTGTTAGCATTCTGCCTGCTGAACTTCCGGCTCCCGCCAGCGGCGCCGCTAACCTAACCCGTACTCTCGGTGAGGCGACTTCTCCGGGAAACGCGGACAGCCCTAACGATCGGAAGCGATCAGGGCGTGTAGTGGATACTGAACGCCAACGAGCGTACATACTGGCAGACCGATAAACCCGTTGTACGTGAAATATCAGGTATGTTCGCGGCGCTCACGCCGCGGGCGTGCCGCGCCATCGGCCGGGTCCGCGGCGGCGTTCCGCCGCGCCCGGCGCCTGGGCGCCATCTCACGCCGCAGCAGCCACCCCACTCCGATGAGGAAGGCGGCGCAGACAACGAGCGGCGGAGTGAGCGCCGCAAGATCCTGCAGCATGGCGTTCACCTCTACCCTTGATCACCGGCCGGGGCCGGGGAACCGGCAGGCGTCCGGGTGACCGTGCGCCCGGCCGCTCTCCGCCGGGGCAGACCGCCCGCTCGCACCGCCGCTCCGCCCTCCGCCGCTCCGCCGCAACGACAGCCATCCTCACCTGGAACACTACCGCGCGCCGCCGGCCAAGGAGCCAGGCGGCTCCGCACCGGCGCATTAGCAGCCCGCGCGCGGCCCTATTTCACAGGCGCAGCAGCATCCGGGTGTTACCGAGGGTGTTCGGCTTGACCCTGTCAAGCTCGAGGAACTCGGCCACCCCTTCGTCGTAAGAGCGGAGCAACTCGGCGTACACCTCCGGCGCTACCGGCGTTCCGCTGATTTCGGTGAATCCGTGACTGGCGAAGAACGGCACCGCGAAGGTCAGTACGAATACCCGTGCCACTCCAAGCTGCCTGCCGCGGTCAAGCAGAGTCTCCACTATCCGGTGGCCGATGCCGTAACCACGGGCGCCGGCGTCCACCGCGACGGTACGGATCTCGGCGAGGTCCTCCCACATGACATGCAGCGCACCGCAGCCGGCTACGGAACCGTCGGCATCCCGTTCGGCTACGCAGAATTCCTGGATGTCTTCGTAAAGGTTGACCGTTGGCTTGCCGAGCAGACGCCCGGACGCGACGTTCTGGTCGATCAGGGACCGGATCCCTGGCACGTCCCTGGTGCGCGCCTGCCTGACCGTGTACCCCATCGCGGGTCCACTCTAGAGCAGCCGGGCGGCCGTAATATAAAACTTCTGCCGAGTTGGTTGAGCGGCGGCGGCCGATTCCAATATCGTGCTTCGCTGTGGATAGCGCCCGGGGAGTTGCGGTACTGGCGGCGACCGCCGCCGCTCTGACGGTCATCCTGCCCAGTGGTATCAGCGACGCGCGGACGGTCCAGCCGGCCCGGCTGTCCTCCGCCGCGGCCGCGTCCCAGCCGCGTCCCTCGCTCAGCGCACTGGTGGCCGAGGCACGCAGGCTCTCCAATCAGATCGACGCGCTCGGCCAGCAGTTCGACGCGCTGCGGATTCAGATGTCGCACGCCCGCGCCGAGGCGCGGCTGGCCGAACTGGCGGCCAAACGGGACACCGCCGCCCTCGCCGGGAGCCGGCAAGCGGTCGCCCAGCTCGCCGAGCAGGGGTACATGAACGAGGGCCTCGACCCCACTCTCGAGCTGCTCACCAGCGGCGACCCGGCACAGTTCCTGAACCAGGCGTCCACCGTGCAGGAGCTCGATTCCCGCGCAGGCGAGCGGTTCAGCGCGCTCCAGGCGGCCCAGACGGCGGCGACGCGGGCACGGGAGACCGCGCTCCAGCAGATCACCTCGGTGAAGGCTCTGCAGCGGCAGATGAACGCCAAGGCGCGGGCGATCCAGGCCAAGATAGACGTGATCAACAGCGCCGCCATGCAGCAGGCGATGCAGATCTTCCAGCAGACCGGCCAGTACCCGCAGGTGACGCTCCCCATGGCCAATACCGTGGGCGCGGTTGCCCTGCGCTACGCCCTGTCCAGGCGCGGCTACCCGTACGTCTGGGGAGCGGCCGGCCCGCGCGCCTTCGACTGCTCCGGCCTGGTCGTCTGGTCCTTCGCCCAGGAGGGAATCTCCCTCCCGCACTACACGGGAAACCTGTGGAACTCGGGCATGCACGTCTCGCGTAGCGAGCTTCAGCCCGGCGACCTCGTGTTCTTCTACCAGGACCTGGGGCACGTGGGCATCTGGATCGGCAACGGGCTGATGGTCGACGCGCCGACCTACGGCCAGCCCGTCCAGGTCCAGCCGGTCGACTGGGGCATCTACGAGGGCGCCGTCCGCATCGCCTGAGCGGCGGGCACCCCCTAGTCCGGGCGTACGAACGGGAACAGGATCGTCTCCCGGATGTTCTCGCCGGTCAGCATCATCACCAGGCGGTCGATCCCCATGCCCATCCCGCCGGTCGGCGGCATGCCGTATTCCAGGGCGCGCAGGAAGTCCTCGTCGAGCTGCATGGCCTCGGGGTCGCCGCCGGCCGCGAGCAGCGACTGCGCGGTCAGCCGTTCCCGCTCCTCGACGGGATCCACCAGCTCGGAGTATCCCGTGCCGAGCTCTGTGCCGAACGCCACGAGGTCCCATCGCTCGGCCAGCCGGGGATCGTCCCGGTGGGCGCGGGTCAGCGGCGACACCTCGACCGGGAAGTCCCGGTAGAAGGTCGGCTCGACCGTCTGCTTCTCGACCAGCCGCTCGTACATCTCGAGCACGATCTGGCCGCGGTTCCAGCCGGGCTCGGCCGGCACTCCCAGCCGCGCGCAGAGCTTGCGCAGCTCGTCGGCGCCGGCGCCCGGTGTCACCTGCTCGCCCGCCGCCGCGGAGACCGCGTCGTGCACGGTGACCGACCGCCAGGGACCGCCGATGTCGTACGACGTGCCGTCGGCCCGGGTGATCACCGTGGAGCCGAACGCGGCGGCCGCCGCCCCCTGGACGAGCTCGCGGGTCAGGTCCCCGATCGTGTTGTAGTCCCCGTAGGCCTGGTACGCCTCGAGCATCGTGAATTCGGGATTGTGCGTGGTGTCCACGCCCTCGTTCCGGAAGATCCGGCCGATCTCGAAGACCGCCTCGACGCCGCCGACGATCAGCCGCTTGAGGTGGAGTTCCAGCGCGATGCGCAGGTAAAGCTCGGTGTCGTAGGCGTTCCCGTGGGTGATGAACGGCCGCGCGTTGGCGCCGCCGTGAATCGCCTGCAGGACCGGCGTCTCGACCTCCATGAAGCCGCGCGCGAGAAGCTGCGAGCGGACCGACTGGGTCACGACGGCGCGCAGCCCGGCGAGACGGCGCGCCTCGGGATTGACGATCAGGTCCACGTAGCGCTGCCGGACCCGTGACTCGGCGTCGGTCAGGCCTTTGTGCTTTTCCGGCAGCGGCCGCAGCGACTTGGCGGTGATCACGAACCGGCCGGCCAGCACGGAAAGCTCGCCCGAGCGCGACGTGATGACCTCACCCTCCACGCCGACGTGATCGCCGAGATCGACGTCCCGCTTCCAGGCGGTCAGCCGCTCCTCGCCCACCCGATCGAGTGAGATCATGACCTGGATGTCCCCGGTGCCGTCGCGCAGCGTCGCGAAGCACAGCTTGCCGCCGGTCCGGGACAGTATGACCCGCCCGGCGACGCCGGCGACGTCACCGGTCCTGGTGTCCGGCGGCAGGCCCGCGTAACGGGAGCGCAGCTCGGCGTTCGTCGCGGTGCGCGGGAAGCCCACCGGGTAGGGGTCGACGCCCGATTCGATGAGCCGGGCGCGCTTGCCCAGCCGGACCCGCATCTGCTCAGGGACGTTCTCTTCAGCCACGTCCCGAGGCTATCGGGTGCGGAGCATGGCCGGCACGCGGCTTATCGCGTGACCGGGTTCCGGGTTGCCAGGCTGGCGGTGCGCTCGTAGACCAGCCGCAGCCCGATGAGCGTGAGCCACGGCTCGTACGCGTGGATGACGGACACCTCGTTGATGACGAGCGGCGCAAGGCCGCCGGTCGCGATGACCGTCACGGCGCCGGGGTCGGCCGGGGACAGCTCGGCCGCCATCCGCCTGGCGATGCCCTCGACCTGACCCGCGAACCCGTAGACGATGCCGGACTGCAGCGCCTCCACCGTGTTCTTGCCTATGACGTGCGGCGGCCTGGTCAGCTCGACCTTGAGAAGCTGCGCGGCACGCCGCGACAGGGCGTCCACCGAGATCTCGATGCCGGGCGCGAGCGCGCCGCCGACGAATTCCCCCTTCGCGCTCACCGCGTCAAAGTTGGTCGACGTGCCGAAGTCGACCACGATCGCGGGGCCGCCATACAGATGCACGACGGCGAGCGAGTTCATGATGCGGTCGCTGCCGACCTCTTTGGGATTGTCGGTGCGCACGGGAACACCGGTGCGCACCCCGGGCTCGACGATCACCGTGGTTCGGTCGCCGTAATAACGCCGGCACATTTCCCGCATCTCGTGCAGCACCGACGGGACCGTCGAGCACAGCGAGATCCCGCGGATATCCGGCTCCCTGAACTTGGTGGACTGCGCGAGCAGGCCGTGCAGCACGACGAAGAGCTCGTCGGCCGTCCGGTCGGGCACGGTCGCGATGCGCCAGTGCTCGACCACGATGTCCCCGTCGAAGATCCCGAGCACCGTGTTGGTGTTCCCGATATCAATCGTCAGCAGCATCGCGCTCCGTCCCGAGGTCCACCGCGACGTTGTCGATCAGGCGGGTGCCGCCGGCTCGCGCAGCGACCGCGAGCAGCGCACGGCCAGAATAATTATTCCGAACGGGACGGTACGTTGCCGGGTCGACAAGTGCGAGATAGTCCACGCGCAGCCCGGAACCGCCGAGCACGCGCCAGCCCGCGGCCAGCACCTCCGCCGCCCCCCTCCCGGCCGCATCGCGCCCCGCGGCGAGAGCCCTTGGCACGGCGAGAGCCACCGCCCGTTCGGCCTGCGAAAGATACCTGTTCCTGCTCGAGATCGCGAGCCCGTCATCGTCCCGCGCGGTGGGCACGGACTCGATGTCGATGCCCAGGGCGAAGTCGGTCACCATGCGGCGCACCAGCGCGAGCTGCTGGGCGTCTTTCTCGCCGAAGACGGCGGCGTCCGGGCGGACGAGGCTGAACAGCTTCAGCACGACCGTGAGCACCCCGCCGAAGAACCCTGGCCGGAACTCCCCCTCGAGGACGCGCCCGGCAGGACCGGGGTCGACGGTCACGAGCTGCTCGCCGGGGTACATCTCGCTCACCGGGGGGGCGAAGACCAGCCGCGCGCCCTCGCCGGCGCAGACGGCCAGGTCGTCATCGAGGGTGCGCGGGTACCGGTCGAGGTCTTCGCCGGGACCGAACTGGAGTGGGTTCACGAAGACCGAGACCACCACCGCGCCGGCCGGCTGGGCCAGCTCCCTGGCACGGCGCAGCAGCGTGCGGTGCCCGGAGTGCAGCGCGCCCATCGTCGGCACGAGCACCACGGGCGCGCTGAGCGTGCCGCGGGCCGCGGCGAACTCGGCTCGGCTGACGGCGAGATCCGGCGCCCGCACCGCGGGCATCAGGCCGTCTCCCCGAGGACGTCGAGCAGCCGCTCCGCGTCGGCCGGCGTGAGCAGCCCGGCGGCCAGAGCGCGGTCAGCGGTCAGCCGGGCCAGCGCGAGATACGCGGCCCTGGCGCCGGGCGACGCCGTGCCGAGCGCCGCGACGTGGCCGGCCACCGTCCCGGAATCGCCCCGGGCGACCGGCCCGGTGAGGCCCGCGTCACCGAACCGCAGGGCGTTGTCCAGGGCGGACGAGAGGAGCGGGCCGAGCATCCGCGCGGGGTTGTCCACGCCGGCCTTCCTCAGCAGGTCCGCGGCCTCGGCGACGAGCGTCACCAGATGGTTGGCCGCGCTCGCGAGCGCCGCGTGGTACAGCTCCCTGTTCTCCTCGGTCACGAACACCGGGTCGCCGCCCATCTCGATGACCAGCGCCTCCGCGACCGTGCGCAGCGGGCCGGGCGCGGTGACGCCGAAGGACACGCCCTTGAGCCGGTCCGCGTCGTCGTCGCGGCCGGTGAACGTCATCACCGGGTGCAGCGCGAGCGGCAGCGCGCCGAGGCGGGCCGCCGGGTCGAGGACCGCCACGCCGTACCGTCCGCTCGCGTGCACCAGCAGGCGGCCGGCATACGGCGCCCCCGTGGCCGCCAGCCCGCTCACCAGGCCGGGAAGCGCGTCATCGGGGACGGTCAGCAGCGCGAGGTCGGCGAGGTCCAGCACCCCGGCGGGCTCGGCGATGCGGGCGGCCGGGAACGCTCTCCGCACGCGGCCGACGGAGGCCTCGGACACGGCGGACGCCGCGACCACCTCGTGGCCGGCGCGGGCGAGCGCCCGGGCGAGCGCGGTGCCGGCCCGGCCCGGGCCGATCACGCCCACGCGCAGCCGCGCGGGATGCTCATGCTGCATGAGGGCTCATCTCGTTCCAGTCCGCACGGGTACCGGACATCCCCTTCTTTCCGCGGATAGCCTGCGCATCATGATAGGGGTGCGGGATGGGCCCTTCGGTCAGCTCCGGGAGGCCGGCTCGCTGTCGCGCTCCTGGCCCGGGCTCCTGGGGACGCGGCAGCAGTACTCCAGGAAAAGCGCGGCGCCGATGAGCACGACGGACGACCCCAGGGTCACGGCCGCCGCGATCATGTCGTGCCGCGGGGTAGGGCTGCTGAGCAGGCCGGAGAGGTAGAACACGAAACCCGCGGCGATTCCCGCGATGAAGGCGCCGGCCTGCGAGCTGGCCTTGGCCAGCACGACCATCCGGGCCACGAACAGGGGCGGCGCGGGCTTGGCCCCCTTCCTGCCGTGAATGCGCGCCCGCAGGTCGCGGCCGGTCCACGCCTCCGCGACGGCGGCGATCAGCAGGGCCGGCACGAAGGTCCACGGCAGCGGGGGCAGACCGTTGTAGACGGGGTGAAGCACAGCCCACGTGATGCCGGCGCATACGACGGCGGTGAGCACGAGGGTCCGCAGCCGGGTGGGAGCCATCAGCGCTCCGCTCCTCCCGGGGGAACCCATCCCCCCGGGCCCCCCTTGGCGGCGAGCGTGAGCACGGCATCGGTCCTCCGCACCCCTTCGCTGCGCCTCTCCGCCGCGGCGAGGAGGTCCGCGACGCGGCCGCCGCCGGGCAGGGTGGCGTCCGGGTCCACGTCATGCCAGGGCGCGAGCACGAACGCGCGCTCGTGCGCACGCGGATGCGGCAGGGTGAGGACGGGATCGCCGCTGACGTCGCGGCCATAGGCGATGACGTCGATGTCGAGGGTGCGCGGCCCGAAACGGACGTCTCTCACCCGGCCGAACGCCTGCTCCACCGCTTGCAGCCGGCCGAGCAGCGGCCGGGCCGCGAGGCGGGTCCGCGCCAGCAGGACGGCGTTCAGGTAGTCCGGCTGATCCGGGCCTCCGACCGGGACGGTCTCGTAAACCGGTGAGACAGCCATGACCTCCACCTCGGGCATTCCGGCGATGGCATCCACGCATCCCTGCAAGATACCCAGCCTGTCTCCGAGATTACTGCCCAGCGCGAGCACGACGTCGTGCGGCATCAGGTCACGCCGTCGGCGGCGTGGCGCCACGCGGCGGCCACCCGGACCGCGTCGGCGTTCGCCGGGACCTTGTGTACCCGCACGCACCAGGCGCCCGCGGCCGCAGCCAGGGCGGTCACGGCGACCGTCGCGTCATCGCTGCCGGTGAACGGCCGGGGAGTACCGTCCGGCGCGGCAAGCAGCCTGCCCAGAAAGCGCTTGCGGGAGGCTCCCACCAGCGCCGGGAACTCCCGGCCGCCGATCCGGCTCACCTCCCCCAGCCGGGTCAGCAGCTCCCAGTTGTGGCCGGCCAGCTTGCTGAAACCGAGCCCGGGATCGAGCACTATCAGCGAGGGATCGACGCCCTCGCGGGTCACCGCCTCCACCCGGAGGGCCAGCTCGTCGTGCACCTCCCTGGCCACGTCCGCGTAGACCGCGCGGGTGTCCATGCTGTGGCTGTGCCCCCGCCAGTGCATGACCACGTAGGGCACCGAGGCCTTGGCGACCAGCCTGGGCATGTACGGATCGGCGAGGCCGCCGCTCACGTCGTTCACCAGGTGAACGCCTGCCTCGAGGGCGAATTCGGCGACCCGCGCCCGCATCGTGTCGATGCTGACCGGCACGCCGGCCCGGACCAGCCCGGTGATGACCGGCCCCACCCGGCGCAGCTCCTCGTCCGCGGTTATCCGCTGTGCGCCCGGCCTCGTGGACTCGCCGCCGACGTCGATGATGTCCGCGCCCTGGGCCACGAGCTCGAGGCCGTGCTGGATCGCCGCCTCCGCCCCGTACCATTCGCCGCCGTCGGAGAACGAGTCGGGCGTGACGTTGACCACGCCCATGACCAGGCACCGATCGGCGGCCGGCAGGCCAGGCAGTGCAACGGGAGGCACCCGGCTCAGCCCTGCGAGGCGTATCGGGGTGGTTCCCGGCGCAGCATGCGGCGGCGCAGCCTGCCCAGCCCGAGCTTGCGCGCGAAGCGCCGCGCGTACCGGCTGATCTCCAGGCGCGGCCAGACGAGGAAGGCTTCGGCCTCCAGCGCGGCAAGCGCGATGCGCGGCGCGTCCTTGCTGCTGGGGAAGACGACGAACCGGGGCTCCCAGGTGGGTGAGAACTTCGCGTTGAACTTGTACAGCGACTCGATCTGGAACCACTTGGACATGAACAGCAGCAGCGATCGCCAGGCCCGCAGCACCGGGCCTGCCCCGATGCGCTCGCCGCGCTCCAGCGCCGCCCGGAACATGGCGAAGTTCAGCGAGATGCGCTTGATGCCGAGCGAGGAGGCTGCCTTGATGGCCTCGACTATGAGGAAGTCGTTGAGCCCCGGCTGAGCGGACCTGTCGCGGCGCATCAGGTCAAGCGACAGGCCGTCGCTGCCCCAGGGCACGAAGTGCAGCACGGCGCGCAGCACGTCGTTCTCCGTGGCCGTCACGAGCACGCAGTCCTCGTCGCCGGGCACGCCCAGCCTGCCGAGCGCCATGGAGAAGCCGCGCTCGGTATGGCTTCCCCGCCACGTATCCGCGACCGTGACGACCTCAGCCAGCTCGGCGCGCGGGATGTCGCCCACCCGCCGGACCTGCGCGACGTACCCGTGCCGCGCCACCCGCGCCACCATCTGCCGCACGTTCCGCATCGCCCGGCCGGACAGGCTGAAGTCGGCGACGTTGACGATGGCCTCGTCCCCGAGTTCCAGCGCGGTGAGGCCCCCCTCCCGGCACCAGACCTCCGCGCCGAGCTCGCTGCAGCCCATGACCGCGGGCCGCCACGCGTGGCGCGCCGCCTCGTTCAGGAACTCCCCGATGACGCCGGGCCACGCCTCCGGGTCGCCGATCGGATCGCCGGCCGCGAGCATCACGCCGGAGACCACGCGGTAGCAGACGCACGCCTTCCCGGTCGGCGACCAGATGACCCTCTTGTCGTTGCGCAGCGCGAAATAACCGAGCGAATCCCGGTCGCCGTACTTTGCAAGCAGCTCCCTGATCCTGGCCGCGTCGGCCTGGCCCAGCCGGGCCCTCGGCTGCGCCGGCCGAAGGAAGAGGTACACGGTGACGATCAGCGTGAAGAGGCCGAGCGCGCTGGTCATCAGGTGGTAGGTATCCGCACGGACGTCGGAGGTGAACAGCACGGGCCCGGAGACCCCGACGCTTTCGACGACGACGTCCGCGACCCGTTCGAACGGTGAATAGTCGCCCGCCAGGCCGCCCGTGGCGAGGTAGGTCAGCCCGATCGCCAGGTCCGCGGCGACCAGCCCGCCGAACACCCACAGCGCGTTCCACCTCGTCCGCGGGTCACCGACCGCGTAGAAGTCGTCGTGGAAGTACAGCAGCGCGGCAAGCAGGCCGACGGCCACCATCGCCGAGTAGCTGTGCTCAGGGTGCCGGTGCAGCAGGTGAGTGACGATGTTGAAGGCGAGCAGGGCCACCACGGCCTGCCAGGCCCGCCGCTTCCGGCGCCGCAGCCCGTGCGACAGCATCAGCAGCATCAGCCCGATGATCACCTCCGCGCTCCGCGCGGCGTTGGTCAGCGTGCCGGGCACGAACACGTTGATGTTGTGCATCTTCGCGTGCCACTGCGGCTGGAAGATGGCGACGATGTTGGACAGTCCGATGAGCACACAGACCAGCGCCGCGACGCTGGGAACCCAGTTCCGCCGGCTCCTGCGGCCGGGCGCCTGCCCGGCGGGATCGTTCGCTGGGCCGACGGCGGGTGTCGCGCTCGCCACCGCACCGCGGCGGGCGTGATCGGCTGACTTGCTTTCGCTCATCTCGAATCTCTTATCAGGCCCCGGATCACGGAGTAGCAGCGTACTCGCCACACGTCCACTCATCACCGTACCTCCAACTGCCAGCGGCCGGCCTAACGAGCGGCGAAGATGAAACAGCCATTAAGTTAGACACAGGAAGGGCCCCATTTGGTTGCCCCGGATTAGATTCGATCTGAAATCCGCCATACCGGATGAGCTACCCTGGCAGGCCGCAGAAAACCCCGCGTCCATCCTGGGACACGTACCGGGAGGGGTCCCGGGTTCAGTGGAGCCCGGAGTGCCCGAACATCAGGCTCATGGCTTCCGCCCGGGTGCGCGTGTCGTCGCGGATGACGCCGCGGACGGCGGACGTCACGGTCTTCGCGCCCGGCTTGCGCACCCCGCGCATCGACATGCACAGATGCTCCGCCTCGATCACCACGATGACGCCGCGGGGCTCCAGGATCCGCGTCAGCGCGTCGGCGATCTGGCAGGTCATGCGCTCTTGCACCTGCGGCCGCCTGGCGTAGACGTCCACCACCCTGGCGAGCTTGGACAGTCCTGTGATCTCGCCCTTTTCGTTTGGAATGTACCCGATGTGCGCCTTGCCGATGAAGGGGATCAGGTGATGCTCGCACATGCTGTACATTTCGATGTCGCGCACCAGGACAATTTCGTCGTGCTCGGCGTCGAAAACCGTGGTGAGCACGTCCTCGGGCTGCTGGCGCAGCCCGGCGAACTGCTCGGCGTACATCCTCGCGACCCGCGCGGGCGTGTCGGCCAGCCCGTCCCGGTCCGGGTCCTCACCGATGGCGAGCAGGATCTCCCTGATCGCGCGCTCTATCCGTGGCAGGTCGGGGACTTCGGGCCCGTTCCCGGGAAGATCCGGCCCCGCACCGTCAGTCACCGTCACGCTCAGCCGTCGCTGTCGCTGCCCGTGCCAGGACCGCCATCGTTGCCGAAGCCCTCGAAGCCCAGGGACTGGCCGTTGGCGCCGCTGGCGGGCATCGAGTTCCCGCCGTCACCCGCCACCGAACCCGAGGCGGCCGCCGCGGCGCTGAGCGCGAGCTCCTTCGGCGACAGGACCGGCGGCCGGTCAGACGGCAGCCGCTTGCCGTAGCCCGTGTACGAGCCCCTGGTCGGCCGCTTCTGCACCGGCGCGAAGAGCTCCAGGACCTCTTTCCTGGACACGGTCTCCTTGTCCAGCAGCCGCAGCACAAGTGCGTCGAGGACGTCACGGTATTCGACGAGCACCTCCCACGCCTCGTCGTGCGCGGACTCGATCAGCCGCCGGATCTCCTCGTCGATCGCGGAGGCGATCTCCTCGGAGTAGTCCCTGCTGTGCGACATGTCCCGGCCGAGGAACGGCTCGCCGTCGCCGCTGCCGAACTTGCGCGCGCCGAGCCGCTCGCTCATCCCGTACTCGGTGACCATGCCGCGCGCGATCTGGGTGGCCTTCTCGATGTCGTTGGCCGCCCCGCTCGTCGGCTCGTGGAAGATCAGCTCCTCGGCGGTACGGCCGCCGAGCAGCATGGCGAGCTGGTCCTGCATCTCGGCGCGCGTCACCAGGAACTTGTCCTCGGTCGGCAGCGCCTGGGTGTAACCGAGCGCCCTGCCGCGCGGGATGATCGTCACCTTGTGCACCGGGTCGGCGTGCGGCATGGCGTGCCCGACCAGGGCGTGACCGCCCTCGTGGTAGGCGATCAGCTTGCGCTCCGCCTCGGACAGCAGCACGCTCTTGCGCTCCGGTCCCGCCATCACCCGGTCGATGGCCTCCTCGAGCGATGCCATCGAGATCTGCTTGCCGTTGGTCCGCGCGGTCAGCAGCGCCGCCTCGTTGATCACGTTCGCCAGGTCGGCGCCGGTGAAGCCGGGCGTGCGGCGCGCGATGATGTCGAGCTCGGCATCGGGCGCGATCGGCTTGCCGCGCGCGTGCACCCGCAGGATGCCCTTGCGGCCCGCCAGGTCCGGCTGCGCCACGACGATCTGCCGGTCGAAACGGCCCGGCCGCAGCAGCGCCGGGTCCAGGATGTCCGGCCGGTTGGTGGCCGCGATCACGATGACCCCGCCCTTGGTGTCGAACCCGTCGAGCTCGACCAGCATCTGGTTCAGCGTCTGCTCACGCTCGTCGTGACCGCCGCCGAGGCCCGCGCCGCGGTGCCGCCCGACCGCGTCGATCTCGTCGACGAACACGATCGCGGGGGCGTTGGCCTTGGCCTGCTCGAACAGGTCGCGCACCCGGGACGCGCCGACACCGACGAACATCTCGACGAAGTCGGATCCCGAGATCGAGTAGAACGGCACGCCGGCCTCGCCCGCCACGGCCCGGGCGAGCAGGGTCTTGCCCGTGCCCGGGGGGCCGTAGAGCAGCACGCCCTTGGGGATCTTCGCCCCGATGGCCTGGAACTTGGCCGGGTTCTGCAGGAACTCCTTGATCTCCTGGAGTTCCTCGATCGCCTCATCGGCGCCCGCCACGTCGGCGAAGGTGGTCTTCGGCGTGTCCTTGGTGATCAGCTTGGCGCGGGACTTCCCGAAGTTCATCACCCGGGACCCGCCGCCCTGCATCTGGCTGAGGAGGAAGAAGAAGAACAGCGCGATCAGCAGGTAGGGCAGGAACGTGCCCAGGATGCTGAGCAGCGCGCTGGTCTTGGGGATCTGGACGTTGTAGCCGCCGGGCAGCTTCCCGTGGTCCTGCAGCGTCTGCAGTTCCTGCTGGAGGGCCTGTCCCTGACCGGTGATGAAGTCCGCCTGGTACTGCTGGCCGCTCTTGGTGGTGATCTGAATCGTCTGATTCTTGTCGGTGAGCAGCGCGGACTTCACCTGGCCTTGCTCGATGAGCTGGACGACCTGCCCGGTGTCCTTCTGCTGGTACGTGCTCCCCGAGTTCGCGTAATCGAGCACGATGAACATCAGCAGGACCGCGACCAGTACCAGCAGCAGCGGCCCGCGGAAATAGCGCTTCAACTCCATTGCGAGCGACCCCGTCGGCTCGGGACCGTTCCCTCCTGACCAGCCTCACGACCCGCCGACCACCGGCGGGACGGCCATGCCTGCTCACCCCTTACGTCCGGTTTTCTCCTTACCGGCCGCGCGCGGGGAATATCTGACGGTACACCGGTCGCCCGGCTTACCGCAGCGCTAGCGCCAGCACCGGCCCCGCCGCTCCGGCGGGCCCGGCACCGCGCTGTCCGCATGTCTCCTTGCACCAGTCAACGCTTCCCGTCGCGGAAACTGTTCCCCGCCGTGCTGCCCCCGGGGCGAAGCCCCCAGGAACTCAGCGCCCCTCGTAGACGCTGGGGGCGAGGGTGCCGATGAAGGGGAGGTTGCGGTAGCGCTGCGCGTAGTCCAGGCCGTAGCCGACCACGAACTCGTCACCGATGTCGAACCCGGTGTACGCGACCTCCACGTCCAGCAGCGCCGACGAGGGCTTGCGCAACATCGCGCAGACGGCGACGGACGCGGGGTTCCGTGACCGGAGGTTGCCCACCAGCCAGGACAGCGTGAGGCCCGAGTCCACGATGTCCTCGACTATCAGCACGTGCCTTCCGGTGATGTCGGCGTCGAGGTCCTTGAGGATTCGGACCACGCCCGAGGACTTCGTGCCCGACCCGTACGACGAGACCGCCATCCAGTCCATCTCGGCCGGCAGGTGCATGGCCCTGGCGAGGTCGGCCATGACCATGACCGCGCCCTTGAGCACCCCGACGAGGAGCAGTTCGCGACCGGCGTAATCGCGGTCTATCTGCGCCGCCAGCTCACCTGTCCGCGCCCGCAGCTGTTCCTCGGTGATCAGCACCTCTTTGAGCGCCGATCCCATGTCCTCCGCGTCCATCCGCACCCCTCTCGTCACGAACCGGCGCTTCCATAGGGCTCGCATCGTCAAGGCTCGCATCGCCCGCCGCCGAATGCGCGCAGGCCGCTGGCGGACGATGCTCGCTCTGCGCGGCGGCGAAGCACACCTCGCCTCCCCGGCGCGCCGCCCGGACCCCTCCGGGCAGGTCGATCCACCGCTGGCCGCGGTATCCGGTGATCAGCTCCTCGAGCCACCCGACGTGCCGCGCGGTGAGCGCACCGGGCGGGCATCCTGCCGCGATGGCGGCGTCACGCAGCACGCGGGTCCTGATGGCCGCGGGCAGCCCGGACAGGGACGCCACGGCCAGCGGGCCGGAACCGGCCCGGCAGCCGGCGGAGATGCTCTCCAGGAACTCGGCGTCGGCGTGAAGCTGGGCGGCGGTGCGGGCCAGCGCCTCGGCGACGCCGGGGCCGAGCGCCGCCTCGAGCGCGGGCAGCGCCTCGTGCCTGACCCGCGCGCGGGCGAAGCGGCGGTCGCGGTTGTGCGGATCCTCCCATGGCCGCAGACCCTGATCGGCACAGGCGGCGCGGGTCACCGGCCGCCGCAGGCCGAGCAGAGGGCGCCGGAACACGCCCCGGCTGGCCGGCATCCCGGCCAGCGAGCGCGGCCCGGAGCCGCGGGCCAGCCCGAGCAGCACCGTCTCGGCCTGATCATCCAGCGTGTGGCCGAGCAGCACCGCCGCCGCGCGGGTATCCGCGGCCACGGTGGCCAGCGCCCGGTACCTGGCGGCACGGGCCGCCGCCTCCGGGCCGCCGGCGGATCCCACCGCTACCGGAACGCTGAGCACCGGATCCATGCCCAGCCGCGTGAGCTCGGCCGCCACCGCGGCCGCACGCTCGGCGGACCCCGGCTGCAGGCCGTGATCGACGGTGACGCCTCCCGCCCGCAGCCCGCGGCGCGGCGCGACGAACGCGACCGCCGCGGCCAGCGCCAGCGAGTCCGCGCCTCCGGAGCAGGCGGTAAGCACCAGCGCGCCGGCGCCGAGGTCGCCGACGCAGCCGCGCACCGCCCGGCGGACCGCCGCGACAGCCGGGGTTGGGCCCACTTAGCCGACCCTGGCCAGCCAGTCCGCCGGCCGGGCCAGCTCGGGCCTCGTGGGCAGCGTCTCCGGCGACGTCCATACCTTGTTGAACACCGTCATCCCGGCCTCGTCCACGATCGTGCGGACGAACTTGGCGCCCTCCGCGTACTGTTTCATCTTCAGATCGATGCCGAGGATGCGCCGCAGGATCTGCTCGGCCCGGCCCGCCGAACCGCGCCTGGCGTTGAACCGCTCTCTGATCTTCTCGACCGACGGCACCACCTGCGGGCCCACCGCGTCCATGACGTAGTCGCCGTGTCCTTCGACGAGCGTCATCACGGCGGTGAGCTTGTCCAGGATCTCCCGTTGCTCGGGGGTCTGCATCGCCTCGACGAGGCTCTCCCCGTCGCCGCCGCGCACCGCGCCGGCCACCGCTCCGGCGGCGGCCCGCAGCCGGCCGAGTATCGCGCCGGGGTCCAGGTCGGACGCCAGCAGGAACTCCGTCATCAGGCCCTGTACGTAGCCGCGCATCCACGGTACGGCGGTGAACTGCACCCGGTGCGTCTCCTCGTGCAGGCACACCCACCGGCGGAAGTCATGGGAGTTGACGTCCAGCTCGCGCTCGACGAGAACGATGTTCGGCGCGACCAGCGTCAGCCGCCCCACGTTGCTGCCCGCCCCGTCGCCCGGCGGCAGGAAGAGCTCGTACTGGCCGAGCACCCGGCCGGACAGGTAGGCCAGGATGAGCCCTGCCTGTACCCCGGTGACCCGCGACCCCACGGCGGCGACCATCTGCGGCATGTTGTCGCTGCGTTCCTGAAGCCGCTCGGCCAGCGGCTCGAGCACGACGCGGAACCCGCCGACGTTGGCACGGATCCAGCCCGGCCGGTCCACGACCGCCACCATGCCCGGCGGCCCGTCGCTCACCAGCCCGGTGACCTCCTGGACCGGTCCCTGGACCGCCGTGGCAAGGTCACGGAGCTCGGCGACCGTCTGGCGGGCGTCGGCAATGCTCACCTGCGGTCCCGGCCGCGCCCACCGGACGCCCGTGGAGATGGCCAGGTCCCAGTCGATCATCTGTGCGCTGCTCACCCCTCCACCGTACGTCCTGCCGCGACCGGACCCCCCATTCCCCGGCCGGCCGGCCGTATTAATCAAACCTCACGGAGATCACTGGGCTCACTACGGCCACATGGACCACGCCGTCACTGGCATCCGCAGGCGGCGAGCGCCGCGGCGGCGGAGTCGATGTCGTGGGCGGCCGGCTTGAGCATCACGGCCCCCGGAATCTGATCCGCCATGATCGCGAAGGCCAGCAGCGCGCCGTTGCGGTCCTGCACCAGGCCGGCCAGCGTCGCGACCGTGATCAGGTTTCCCGTTTTGGCCCGCACCACGCCGAGGGCGGACCCGCCGATCCCGCCGAACACGCTCTGGCCCGCCGACAGGGTCCCGCTGAAGCCGGCCACCGGCAGGCCGGTGACCGCGGCGCGCTCACGCGTTCCGCGCGGGCCGGCCGCGAACTCGAGGATCCGGACCAGCGCCGCCGGCGTGATCCCGTCGTCCGGCGACAGGCCGCTGGCGTCCACCAGCCTCACCTCGGTGGTCACGCCGAGCCGGCGCAACTCGGTGGTGACCGCCGCCGCCGCGCCGCTGAACGAGGCCGGCTGATCCACCGCGAGCGCGAGATGCCGGGCCAGGTTCTCCGCGATCACGTTGTTGCTCTCCTGGAGCATCTGCTGCACCATGGCCGCCAGCGGCGGCGAGCTCACGCTGGCCAGCGTCACGGCCCCGGCGGGCGCGGCGGCGTTCGCCCGCGTGCCGGTGACCCTGATGCCGTCGTCCCGCAGCAGGGCCGCGAAGGCGTCGGCCGCCATGCCGGCCGGGTCGGTCGTGCGCGGGGTGAAGTTGCCGGCGTTGTCCCAGTCCTCGGGGGCGCCGGCCGTGGTCAGCCGGCCCTGGTCGACCTCCAGGGAGACGATGGGGGTGACGTTGCCGCTCCGGATGTCAGAGTATGACCAGCCCGGGGCCATGGCCGGGCCGGTGTACAGCGAGGTGTCGTAGCCGAGCGCCACCGACCTGCGGCCCGACGCCTTCAGCGCCCGTGCCGTCGCGCGGGCGAGCGCGGCGAGCGTCGCGGGCTGCGGGTAGTCGGCGGACGGGAAGCGGTTCACGGCGAGGGTCGGGTCGCCGCCCCCCACCAGCACGATGCCGCCGGGGCTCTCGGCCACCCGGGTGCTGAACCGGGCCTCGGGGCCGAGGGCCGCGAGCGCGGCGACGGCGGTCGCCACCTTGGTGGTGGACGCGGGCGTGACCGGCGAGCCGCCATCGCGGGAGTACAGCAGGCGCCCGGTCCTCGCGTCCGCGACCACGACGCCGGGCCGCGGCCCGACGGCCCTGGTCAGCGCGCGGCCGAGGGCGGAGCCCAGCCCGGCCGCGGTGGGCAGCGCGCCCGCCGTATCCCGGGTGCCGCCGGCCGGCGGCAGGACGGTTCCCGGGCCGACGGGCGCACGGTAGGCGACGACGGGCACCCGCAGCGCGGCCAGCCGTGACGGCAGCATGCGCGCGACCGCCACGCTGGCCGCGAGCGCGAACACGTTCAGCGTGGCCAGCGTGGCCAGGGTCGCCACCCGGGTGCGGCGCACAGCTCCCCTCTCTGGCGCGCCAGCGGGCCGCCGTCCGGCCCGATGCTGCCTCCTGGACAATGGAGTAAATCAGCAACCACAGCCTGGAGCGAACCGTGGACGTCGAGGTCACCATCGAGATCCCCAAGGGCCAGCGCAACAAGTACGAGATGGACCACGAGACGGGCCGGATCAGGCTGGACCGCATGCTGTTCACGTCGACGACCTATCCGTCCGACTACGGCTTCATCGACGGCACGCTCGCCGACGACGGCGACCCGCTCGACGCCCTCGTGCTGCTCGAGGAGCCCACCTTCCCGGGCTGCCTGATCACCTGCAGGGTGATCGGGATGTTCCGGATGCGCGACGAGAAGGGCGCCGACGACAAGGTGCTCTGCGTCCCGGCCCACGATCTGCGGATGGAATACCTGCAGAACGTCGACGACGTGCCCGAGTTCGACCGGCTGGAGATCCAGCACTTCTTCGAGGTCTACAAGGCACTCGAGCCCGGCAAGTTCGTCGAGGCCGCCAACTGGGCCGATCGCGCCGCCGCCGAGGCAGAGGTCCTCGCGTCCCGCAAGCGTGCCATGGAAGCCGGCTACTGACCAGCCCAGCCACCACAGTCACTCAGCCCCCTGCCGTCTCACTCAGGCCCCTGCCGCCACCCCCCTGCGCGGGGCCAAATGCGCCAGCGGCCCCACTGGGCGGGGCCAAATGCGCCAGCGGCCCCGCGCCATCATGAGCCCGGGCCGTGGCCAGCCAACTGCGCGGACCACCGGCCGGCGCGGCGGACGGCCATACTGTGATCCCGGGCACACGCCACACCGTCGCATGATTCACACTTGGTAATGGCAAGGTCATCAGCAAGGAGGACCCGTGGAGGACGCCGAAGGAGTGCTCAGGCGGGCACCGCTGTTCGATGCACTCGATGATGAGGACGCGAAGGCACTCCGGCGCCAGATGACGGAAGTGAAGCTGTCCCGCGGCGAGCACCTGTTCATGGAAGGCGACGCCGGGGACCGCCTCTACGTCGTCCTCGACGGCAAGATGAAGCTCACCCGCGCGGCGGCGGACGGCAGGGAGAACCTGCTGAGCGTCATCGGGCCCGGGGAGATGTTCGGCGAGCTCTCGCTGTTCGACCCGCGGCCGCGGACCTCGACCGCGAGCGCCGTCACCGACGCCGTGCTCGCGTCGCTCCGGGACGAGGCGCTCCTGCCGCTGCTCCGCGACCGGCCAGAAGTGTCGATGCACATGCTCCGGGCTCTCGCCAAACGGCTCCGCCGCGCCAACGATGTGACGGCGGACCTCGTTTTCACCGATGTTCCAGGGCGGGTGGCGAAGAACCTGCTGGATCTCGCCGAACGCTTCGGCCGTCAGGAGCCGGACGGGCTGCACGTCCATCATGACCTCACCCAGGAGGAACTCGCCCAGCTCGTGGGGGCGTCGCGGGAGACCGTCAACAAGGCGCTCGCCGACTTCGCGGCGCGCGGCTGGCTGCAGATATCCGCTCGTTCCGTGCTCATCCTGGACGCCGAGCGCCTGCGCCGCCGCGCTCGGTTATTCCGGGGGGAAGCTCTGCTAGTCCGGGGGGGCACGCCCCCCCGCTGCGGTGCTCGCCGTATCATCACACGGCCGGAGGGACCCAAGGGCCCCTCACGGACCGCGCGATCGCGGAAAGTGAGCCGCATCCGCGGCCCACTCCGCGCTACCCGCCGTAGCCCGCCTCACTTCCGGTCAGCCCGCCTCACTTCGCTCAGTCCGCCTCAGTTCCGGTCAGGCCGCCTCACTTCGGCTCAGCCCTCGCCCAGGTACTCGAGCTGGGCGCGGATGGACCATTCGGCGGCGCTCAGCACCGCCGGATCGACGTCGTTGTAGACGATGGCGGCGATCTCGGCGGGGGTGCGGGCTCCCGCGGCGAGTGCCGCCCGCACCTGGTCGAGCCGCTCCCTGCGATGCGCGATGTAGTAGTCCAGAACCCCCGCCGGATCGGGCAGCACCGGGCCGTGCCCGGGCAGCAGCACGCGCAGCCCCGCCGCGTCCGCCAGCTCACGCAGCTCGCCGAGGGTCCGGAGGTAGTCACCGAGCGCGCCGTCCGGTGCGATGACGGTCGTACCGCGCCCGAGCACCGTGTCGCCGGTCAGCAGGGCGCCGTCGCCGGCCAGCAGCAGGCTCACCGAGTCGGCCGAATGGCCGGGCGTCGCCACCACCCGCAGCTCACAGCCTCCGGCGGCCAGCACGTCCCCGTGCGCCAGCCCTTCGGCGCCCAGCCGGCGCGCCGGGTCGAGCGCCGCGACCGGCGCGCCGCTCATCGCGGCCAGCCGTGCCGCCCCGGCCGAGTGGTCGAGGTGCCCGTGGGTCAGCACGATCAGTTCCACCCGGCGGTCGCCCGCCGCCGCCAGCGCGAGCACGCGGCGCAGGTGCCCCTCGTCGTCCGGTCCCGGGTCCACTATCACGACCGTCGGTGAACCCCGGTCCGCGATGATCCACGTGTTCGTGCCGTCCAGGGTCAGCGGCGAGGGATTGGGCGCCAGCACGCAGCGTGCGCGCTCGGTACCCGAGCCGTCAATGGGCTGCCGTGCGCCGGAGCCGTCGGCGGTCACAGCGGGAACTCCACGTCCTCGGGGAGCGTCAGCCACGCCTGGCCGCCCTCGACGGTCATCCCGGGCATAATAGGGACGATCTTCCGCCGCTGGCCCAGTATCTGGGCGACGCCGCCGTAGGAGGCGAACTCGTGCAGCGTGACGGCCGTCGGCGGCAGCAGCGTCATCTCCCCGGCCCGGGCGGACTCGATGGCCGCCGCCGGGCGCAGCCAGACCCCCCGGTCGGCCTCGCCCGCCCCGGTGCTGGCCGCCCGCTGGCCGGGCGGGACGGCCGCGGCGAAGAACCTGGCGTCGAAACGCCGCGGCTCGGCCTCGGGCGTGATCCAGCGCGCCCAGGGGGTCAGCAGGCCGGCGTGCAGCAGCAGGCCGCGGCGGCGCAGCATCCCGGCCAGCGAGACCGCGCCCCGCGCCAGGTCAGCCCGGTCCCGGTCCCAGTCATCGCCGTCCGGCACCACCGGGGCGCCGCCCGGGTGCGCGGCGAGCAGGACACCGGATTCCTCGAACGTCTCCCGTACCGCCGCGCACACCAGGGCGCGCGCGTCGTCAGCGGAGGTGCCGAGCCACCTGCCGAACTCGGCCGCCGGCGGTCCCGTCCAGCCGACCGCCGGATCCGCGTCACCCGCGTCGACCGACCCGCCGGGAAAGACGTGCGCGCCGGGCGCGAACGCCATCGCGCGGACGCGGCGGAGCATGAACACCTCGACGCCACCCGGCTGCGCCGGCCGCAGCAGCATCACCGTCGCGGCGTCGCGGGGCACGGCCGGAACGGACGGCCCCGCCGCGGCGTCACCGGCCCGCTCGCCTATGACCCCGTAACGCCAGAGCAGTCGTCGCGCCACTCATGTTCCTCCCGGTGGTTCCTCCCCAGCGGCTGGCCAGGCCCCCGCGACCCGCCTCAGGCCGCCGGTGACCCCGGCTCAGCCGCCGGTGACCTCGGCTATCAGCTCGACCTCCACGGGCGAGTCCAGCGGGAGCACCGCCATCCCGACGGCGCTGCGGGCATGCCGCCCGGCGTCACCGAGCACCTCGATCAGCAGCTCGCTCGCGCCGTTCACGACCTGAGCCTGCCCGGTGAACCCGGGCGCGCTGGCCACGAACCCGAGGACCTTGACGATCCGCTTCACCGACGCCAGGCCGCCCGCCGCCTCCGCCGCCGCGGCCAGCGCGTTCAGCGCGCAGATGCGCGCCAGCTTCGCCGCGTCGGCGGGGCTGACGGTATCGCCCACCTTGCCGGTTGCCTGCAGCTTTCCGTCCACCATGGGGAGCTGCCCGGACACGTACACGTGGTTGCCCGTGCGGACGGCCGGGACGTACGCGGCCGCCGGAGGCGTCACCGGAGGCAGCGTCAGGCCGAGCGCCGCGAGGCGCTCCTCAGCGCCGCTCATCACGATCCGCAGTGGTGGGGGGGAACCACGCCGCGTTCAGACACATAAAGATTTTTCTCTTTTCATGTAGGCGACGAGCTGCTCGGGATTCGGGCCGGGGATGACCGCGACCAGCTCCCATCCATCATCGCCCCAGTTGTCCAGGATCTGCTTGGTGGCGTGCACCAGCAGCGGTACCGTCGCGTACTCCCACTTCTGCATGGCAAGACCCTAGTGCACCATGCGCCGCGGGTCCGGGCGGCGGCCGGGCAAGCGCCTATTCGGGCTTGCCGCCGGCCTCACCGCCGGTGCCCGTGCCGGTGGCCGCGGACGCCCTGCCGCGCGACCTTGCCCTGGGCCGCGGCGCGGCCGGAGCGGGGACGGGGGCGGCCTCGGAGGCCTCCGTCATGCCGTCTCCCGCGACCGCACCGTCTCCCGCGACCGCACCGTCAGCCGCGCCGGCGAGATCGCTGTCAGCCGCGCCGGCGAGGGCGCCGTCGGCCGCGCCGGCGAGGGCGGTGCCGGCGAGGGCGGTGTCAGCCGTGATCTCCGGCACGCCCGCCTGCTCCACCTCGGGCACGGGCGGCACCTCGGGCACCGCGATCCCGGGCAGTCCGGTCTTCTCGATCGCCGCCTCCGCCTGCGCCACCTCGGCGTCGCCGGTGTCTTCGGGCGGCGGCGCCACGTCCACCCGGCCCGGCGCGGGCGCCATCTTCTCGAAGAACCGGAGCAGCTCGACGGGGACCGGCATGACCAGCGTGCTGTTCTTCTCGCCCGCCACCTCGACGACGGTCTGCAGCAGCCGCAGCTGCAGCGCGGCCGGGTCGCGCGCCATCACGTTGGCCGCCGCGGCGAGCCGCTTGGACGCCTGGTACTCGCCGTCGGCCGTGATGATCCTGGCGCGGCGCTCGCGCTCGGCCTCGGCCTGCCGGGACATGGAGCGCTTCATGCCCTCGGGCAGCGACACGTCCTTGATCTCGACCCGCTCGACCCTGATACCCCACGGTCCCTCGGTGGGCTCGTCGATGATGCGGCGCAGCTCCCGGTTGACGGTCTCCCGCTCGGCGAGCAGCTGGTCCATCTCGGACTGGCCGATGATCGACCGCAGCGAGGTCTGCGCCTGCTGCGAGATCGCGAACATGTAGTTCTGCACGTTGACGGTCGCCTTGATGGGGTCGACAACGCGGAAGTACACCACCGCGTCCACCCGGACGCTCACGTTATCCCGGGTGATGCCCTCCTGCGCGGGCACGGCCATGGCGACGATCTGCATGTTCACCTTCGCCATGCGGTCGCCGACCGGCCTGATGATGTGCAGCCCAGGTCCCCTTATCTCGGGCATGACACGGCCGAACCGGTAGATGATGCCCTTCTCGTACTGCTGGACGACCCGGATCGACCGCCCGACAGCTATCAGCCCTGCTATGACCAGGATCACGAGGACGGTGATGAGAGCCGCCATCCCGATCGCCTCCTTTCGCGCCCGCAAGCGGACCAATGCGGGCCTGTTGGGGCCCCCTGCTGCTCAGCGTAGTCCGCCTGGTCCACCGCAGAAACGCGGATAGCCGCGACACAAGGACCGGAACGATCAGGTCGCCGGGCGGCGATAGCCTCCGTAAGAACGTACGGAAAAGTAACGACCAGGGAATCAGGCATGACCGCGAGGGATACCGACTGGGACGGCGTGCGGCTGCACGTGGTGACCGGGAAGGGCGGAACCGGGAAGACCACCGTGGCCGCGGCGCTGGCACTGGCCCTGGCGGGCCGCGGGCGCAAGGTCCTGCTGATCGAGGTCGAGGGCCGGCAGGGCATCGCCAGGCTCTTCGACTCCCCGCCGCTGCCCTACGAGGAGCGGAAGATCGCCATCGGCCTGGGCGGCCCCGAGGGGCCGCGCGTCTCCGGCGGCCCCGGCGGCGACGTGTACGCGCTCGCCGTCGACCCCGAGGGCGCGCTGCTCGACTACCTCGAGATGTTCTACAACCTGCGGCGCACCGGGAAGGCGCTGACCAGGCTCGGCGTCGTCGATTTCGCCACGACGATCGCGCCCGGCCTGTCCGACGTGCTGGTGACCGGCAAGGCGACCGAGGCCACCCGCCGCAGGCAGAAAGGGGTGCACGTGTACGACAACGTGGTCATGGACGCCCCGCCCACCGGCCGCATCAGCAGGTTCCTCAACGTGTCCACGGAGGTGTCCGGGCTGGCGAAGGTGGGGCCGATCCGTACCCACGCCGACACCGTGGCCAGGGTCATCAGGTCGCCGCAGACCGCCGTGCACTTCGTCGCCACGCTGGAGGAGATGCCGGTCCAGGAAACGCTGGACGGGATCGCCGAGCTGCGCGCGATGACCGAGATCCAGGTGGGCGGAATCATGATCAACATGGTCCGCCCGGCCATGCTCGGCCCCGATGACCTCCAGGCCGCCACGGACGAGGCGGAGCTGGCCACCGCGCTGAAGGCGGCCGGCGTCAACGGCGACAGCGCGCTGCCCCGGGATCTCGCCGCCGAGCTCGCCGGGCACGCGCGCCACGTCGAGCTGCAGGACCGCGAGCGCTGCGAGCTCACCGCGGCCGGGCAGCCCAGCTACGAGCTGCCGATGATCACCGACGGGATCGACCTGGCCGGCCTGTACCGGCTGGCCGCCGAGCTGAGGAACCAGGGGGCCGCGTGAGCCACGCGAGCGGGAGGCACGGCGTGACGACGCCGAGGCTGGAGATGGACCGGATCATCGACGACCGCCGTACCCGCATCATCGTCTGCTGCGGCTCCGGCGGCGTCGGCAAGACCACCGCCGCGGCCGCGATCGGCCTCCGGGCAGCCGAACGAGGCAGGCAGACCTGTGTGCTCACCGTCGACCCGGCGAGGCGGCTGGCGCAGTCCATGGGGCTGACGTCGCTGGACAACACGCCGCGCCCGGTCGATGGCGTCGACGGGACGAGCGGCGGCAGCCTGCACGCGATGATGCTGGACATGAAGCGCACCTTCGACGAGATCGTGGAAGCGCACGCGGACCCCGACCGGGCCGCGCAGATCCTGGCCAACCCGTTCTACCAGTCGCTGTCGTCCAGCTTCGCCGGCACCCAGGAGTACATGGCGATGGAGAAGCTCGGCCAGCTCCGGCGCGCCGAGGAGTGGGACCTGATCGTCGTGGACACCCCGCCGAGCCGCAACGCGCTGGACTTCCTCGACGCGCCGCAGCGGCTCGGCCGGTTCCTGGACGGCAGGCTGATCCGGGTGCTCGCCAGCCCGGTCAAGGCGGGCAGGCCGTACATGAAGATGCTCAACGCCGGGCTCTCGATGATGACGGGCGCGCTGACGAAACTGCTCGGCGCCCAGGTGCTCAAGGACGCGCAGACGTTCATCACGGCGTTCGACACGATGTTCGGCGGCTTCCGCGAGCGCGCCGAGTCGACGTACCGGCTGCTGCAGGCACCGGGCACTTCGTTCCTTGTCGTCGCGGCGCCCGAGCCGGACGCGCTGCGCGAGGCGTCGTACTTCGTCGAGCGGCTGGACGAGGAGCGGATGCCGCTGGCCGGCCTCATCCTCAACCGGGTGCACAGGTCACCGGCCGCACGGCTGTCCGCCGCACGTTCGCTGGCCGCCGCTGAAACTCTCGAGGTCATGCCGAACGGGACGGGCGCTGCCGACGGGGCTCCCCGCTACACGCTCGCGGCGGCGGCGCTGCGGCTGCATGCGGAGCGCATGAACCTCAGCGGACGAGAACAGCGGGTGGCCGGCGCTTTCACGTCGGCTCACCCGACCGTTCCCGTCGCTGAGGTGGTCGCGCTGCCGGTAGATGTTCACGATCTCGCCGGGCTCCGTTACATCGGCGAGTCGCTGGCTAACCAGTCCCAGGCGGGCAGCCGCGCACCTTTGCGCTAGCTGGCCACCAGTTCATCGATGCCCTGGCGCTCGTAGCGGTCCCGGGCACGCTCGAGCAGGTCCCGCCACGACGTGACGTCGGGCCGGCGGCGGAGGAGCGCACGGCGCTCCCGCTCGGTCATTCCGCCCCACACGCCAAACTCGATCCCGTTGTCGAGCGCGTCCGCAAGGCACTCGGTGCGAACCGGGCAGCCCCGGCAGATCAGCTTGGCGCGGTTCTGCGCTGCGCCCTGAACGAACAGCTCGTCCGGGTCAGTTCCCTTGCATGCGGCGCGTGTGGTCCAGTCAGTGATCCACATGTGCCCAACTCCTCATTGATCGCCGGGCGCAGGTCTGCGCCCGGGCGGTCGGTTCGACGGGTTACTCACCGCGGGGGGTGTGCGGCCACCCGGCCACGGTTATCTACTCGTGACAAAGCAACTTACGGAAAACAGGGCCCGGATGCCAAGACCCCGGCATGGTCATTTCGCAAATAGTCCTGATGGACTATATACAGCCCGGCACTAGTCACGGTTCGGCTGCGAATGCACCCTCAGCGTGACAAAGTGGCTGCGTGCCGCCGTAGGTCTCCCCTGTGCTGCAGTAGCACCTTCCGCCCACGCGTACTCTATGACCCGTGCAGCTCGCTGACTTGACATCGAGCAAGACGAGCGCCGTCGGGCGCCTTATCACGCTGGCGGCGGCCGGGGGACTGCTCGCCGCCGCCATGGTGGTGCCCGTGGTCGCGGCGACGGGCATCCTGGTGCGCAACGAGGCGGACAAGTTCACCTCGATCTCCTTCGACGCCACCAGCGGCCTGCCGCAGCGGTCGGCGATCTACGACCGGAACGGCCGCCTCATCACGTACGTCTACGGCGTGGACCTCGGCCCGGGCATGACGTACGCGGGGATCGACCGGCAGCCGGTCGGCTACAACCAGATCTCCCCGCAGATGCAGCAGGCGATCGTGGCGATCGAGGACTCGCGTTACTGGCAGCACGGCGCGATCGACCTGAAGGGAACGATCCGCGCGCTGGTGAACGACCTCAGGCACCAGCCGATCCAGGGCGGCTCGACGATCGCGCAGCAGTACGTGAAGGACGTGCTCATTCTCCAGGCGGGCAGCAACCAGGCCGCGATCGCCGCCGCCCAGGCCAGGACGCTGTACCGCAAGCTGAACGAGCTGCGGATGGCGGTGGCGCTCGAGCACCAGATGTCCAAGCAGCAGATCCTCGCCGGGTACCTGAACGACGCGTATTTCGGCAACGGCGCCTGGGGCATCGAGGCGGCCGCGGAGACGTACTTCGGCACCACGGCGGCGAGCCTGGACCTGACCCAGGCCGCGACGCTGGCCGGCGTCGTCGAGAACCCGTCGGAATACGACCCGATCGCGAACCCGGCCGTGTCCGTCGAGCGGCGCAACACCGTGCTCGCGAGGATGGAGCAGACCCACTGGATCGGCCCCAGGGTCGCGGCCAAGGCCGAGAGCGAGCCGCTGGGCCTCAGCCCGGGCGCGGTGCAGAGCGGCTGCGGCGCTCCCACCGTGGGCGACTACGCCTTCGACTGTGACTTCGTGATGCACACGCTGCTGCTGGACAAGACCCTCGGCAAGACCACCCAGGCCCGCGCGAGGCTGCTCGCCACCGGCGGGCTGCACGTCTACACGACGTTCGATCCCCGGGACCAGCGGGCCGCGACAAGGGCGGTCAACTGGGTCATGCCGGCGCACGACAACAACGTCAACCCGGCGCACAACGCGGACACCGAGGTCCTGGTGCAGCCCGGCACGGGCAGGATCCGCGCGATCGCCGAGGACAGGCCGTACGGCACCGGCAGGGGCCAGACAGAGGTCGACTACGCGGTGAACACCGCCGACGGCGGCAGCTCCGGCGTGCAGACGGGTTCCTCGTCCAAGCTGTTCACTCTGGTCACGGCCCTGGAGCAGGGCGTGCCCTTCGGCTACACCCAGACGGTACCCGGCTCGACCACCATCAACGGCTACGCGAACTGCGCGGGGGATCCGGTCAGCCCGTTCAACGTGACGAACTCCGAGGGACCGGGCACCACCACGGACTCGCTGTACACCGGGACCACGCACTCGATCAACGTCTTCTTCGCCGAGCTGGAGAAGAAGGTCGGCCTGTGCAACGTCGTGCGTACCGCGATGACGCTCGGCCTGACCAGAGCGGACGGATCATCGCTGCTGTCAACCGAACACACCCGCGCCGGGACGGTGTACCCCGCCGATGATTTCCCGGCCTTCACCCTCGGCGTGATCAACGTGTCGCCCATGTCCATGGCGGCCGCGTACGCGACCATGGCCGCGCGGGGCGTCTACTGCTCGCCGGTGGCGATCAGCAGGATCACGGCTCCGGGCAACCGCTCCATCGCGGTGCCGTCGGCCCGCTGCCACCGGGCAATATCGGCCGAGGTGGCGGACGCCGTGAGCTACATCCTGTCGGGCGTGTTCACGAACGGCGCCACGGCGGCGCAGCCTCAGGGGCCGGGCCCCATTGACCGCCCGGCGGCGGGCAAGACCGGTACCTCGAACGTGACCAGCGGCAACGGCACGCCGTACGCCGCCTTCGGCGGCTACACGCCAACCCTGGCCAGCTACACCTCGGTGTTCAACCCGGCTTCGCCGACCACGGACACGATGGCGGGCACGACCGCCTGCTACCGGCTGGAGTTCGGCGGGGTCTCCTGCCCGAGCGAGATGTTCGGCGCCATGGCGCCCGGATCGACCTGGCACATGACCTTCGATCACGCGAGCCTCGGCCCGGCGCTCGGCTTCATGCCCGTTCCGGGCGGCAGCGAGCTCTGGAGCCAGGGCGACGGCCAGACCGTCGTCCAGCCCGGCAAGGGCCACAAGGGCGGCGGCGGTAACGGGGGCGGCCCAGGCCCAGGCCACCCGTGAGGACGGAGGTCTGATGGAGTACCGGCTGCTCGGTGCGAGCGGATGCGCCGTTTCGGCGATGGCGCTCGGCTCGCTCACGTTCGGTAACGAGACGGACGAGACGGGATCTTTCGCACAGCTCGACCGGTTCCTGGACACCGGCGGCACGCTGATCGACACGGCGGACGTGTACGCCGACGGCCGCTCAGAGTCGATCATCGGCCGCTGGCTGGCCCGGCGGGGGGATGCCCGGAACCAGGCCGTCATCGCCACCAAGGGGCGCTTCCCCGTCGATGAGACACCGAACGGCCACGGGCTTTCGCGCCGGCACCTCTCCGCCGCGCTCGACGCGTCGCTGCGCCGGCTCGGCGTCGACACCATCGACCTGTACCAGCTGCACGGGTGGGATCCGCTGACCCCGGTCGAGGAGACACTGCGGTTCCTGGACGACGCCGTGCGCGCCGGGAAGATCCTCTATGTGGGCCTGTCCAACTTCCTCGCCTACCAGATACAGAAGTACGTGGACATCGCCGGCGCGGGCGGCCTCGCCTCCCGGCCGGTCACCGTGCAGCCGCAGTACAACCTGCTGGCACGGGCCATCGAGTGGGAGATCATGCCCGCCTGCCAGGCCGAAGGACTCGGCCTGCTGCCCTGGTCTCCGCTGGCCAGCGGCTGGCTGACCGGCAAGTACCGCCGGGGCGAGGCGCCGGGCGCTCACACCAGGCTGGCGGAGCAGGCCGACCAGGGCATGCGCATCTGGAACGAGCGAGGTCACCTCGAGCGCAACTGGCAGGTGCTCGACGCCGTGCGCAAGGTCGCGGACGACCGCGGCGTGCCGATGGGGCAGGTGGCGATCGCATGGGTGCTCGGCAGGCCGGCGGTGAGCTCGGTCATCCTCGGCGCGCGAACCCTCGAGCAGCTCGAGGACAACCTCGCCGCCGCGGACCTGCGGCTGAGCGACGAGGAGACCCGCCTGCTCGACGAGGCGAGCGATCCCGGCGCCCCGGATTACCCCTACGGCGCCCGGGGCCAGACCCACCGCGACCGCCGCGTCTCCGGCGGCCGCTTCTAACCCTTCTCCGGCGGCCGCTTCTAGCCCGCGCCCTTGGCGCGGGACCCCAGCTTGCGCTCCGCCCTCACCCCGCCCGCACCTCCCCCACAGCCCCAGCTTTCACACCGCCGCGGGAGCAGCCCGCGCCCTCAGCGCGGGCTGCTCCATGATCACGGAAACGTGGTGTCGCATACGGCACCTAAACATCCACCAAGCGGTTTGGCGCTGGCACGTCGTGGAAATGGCGGGTCTCACACGGCGGCGGTTCGGCGCACATCCGCCCCGAACATCCCGCTTGTCCCAGCCGTTACGCACCCTTACCCGCCGCTCGTGAGCTGGCGGCGGACCTCGGCGGCGACGCGGGCGCCGTCAGCACGGCCAGCCACCCGTGGTGTCACCGTCTTCATCACCTGTCCCATGCCGCCCATGCCGGACGCGCCCGTCTCGGCGACCGCGGCGGCGACCAGTTGCCCGAGCTCCTCGTCGGTGAGCTGCGCCGGGAGGTATGTGGCGAGCACGTCACCCTCCGCGCGCTCGGCCGCCGCCTGGTCCGGCCGCCCGGCGCCCTCGAACGCGTCCGCGGCTTCCCGGCGCTTTTTCGCCTCGCGGATCAGCACCCTGACGATCTCGTCGTCGGAGAGCTCGCGGGCGGTGTCGCCGGAGACCTCCTCGTTGGTGATCGAGGTGAGCGCCATCCTGAGGGTGCGCATCCGCACCTGATCCCGTGCCCGCATCGCGGAGTTCAGGTCAGCGCGCAGTTGTTCCTTGAGTTCGGTCACGCACCAATCCTGCCGCAGCGCGGCGCGGGACGAGGCACAGCGGGCGGCATGGCACCATGAGTGGGTGCGAACGCGAACGCTCCTCACTCTCGGTGCCGCCGGAGGCGCGGCGGCACTCGGCTATACGACGGTCATCGAGCGGAACTGGTTCGCGCTCAGGCAAGCCGACGTGCCGGTGCTGCCGCCCGGGAAACCGCCGGTGCGCGTGCTGCACATATCCGACGCGCACCTGACGCCGGGACGGCACCGGCTCATGTCCTGGATACGGACGCTGGACGCGCTCGACCCGGATCTCGTGGTGAACACGGGTGACTCGCTGGCGCACCGGAACGCCGTTCCGTATCTCCTTGACTCGCTCGGGCCGCTGCTGGAACGGCCGGGAGCGTTCGTACTCGGCGCCAACGACCTGTACGCGCCCAAGCCGAGGAACCCGGCGCGCTACCTGTGGCGGACCAGCACGAACGACCACCGCCGGCACATCCCCAACCTGCCGTGGGAGAAGCTGCGCGACGGCATGATCACCGCCGGCTGGCTGGACGCCGACAACCGGCGCGGCGAGGTCTTCGCGGGCGGCCTGAACATCGCGGTGGCCGGCGTCCATGACTCTCACGTACGGCGGGACCGGTACGACCTGGTGGCCGGGCAAGCGGATCCGGCTGCGGACCTGCGGCTGGGCATCATGCACTCACCGGAGCCCCGGCTGCTGGACAGGTTCGCCGCCGACGGCTACGACCTGCTGCTCGCCGGGCATACCCACGGCGGCCAGGTGTGCCTGCCGGGGTACGGCACGCTGGTCACCAACTGCGGCATCGACCGGGCGCGGGCACGCGGCCTGCACCGCCACCCGGCCGGATCCGGCGGCGCGTGGCTGCACGTGTCCGCGGGCCTGGGGACGTCGCCATGGGCGCCGTTCCGGTTCGCGTGCCGCCCCGAAGCGACCCTGCTCACGCTCGTGAGCCGGTAAGCCCCGAACTGGTGAGCCGGTAACCGGCCGTCCCCGGCGGCCGTCGGTGTGGTGCGTGTCACCGTGCTCATGCCGGTCCCGGTTATCCGCTAGACTGTCGGGGACCCGCTCGGCACTCCACGGTTTCGCGATGCGCCGTGGCTGGTGCGGGCGGCGGGGTGTAGCGCAGCTTGGCAGCGCGCTTCGTTCGGGACGAAGAGGCCGCCGGTTCAAATCCGGCCACCCCGACCACTGCAGTGATCGCACTCCTCCCAGGGAGGATTCGTGGATTTCGATCGGATCACCATAGATCCAGCCAAGCTCGAGGGCAGACCATCAATTCGAGGACTGCGGATCTCCGTCGAAACCGTGGTCCGGCTAGTGGCTGCTGGCTGGTCCTTCGACGAGATCCTTGTGAACTACCCCGACCTAGAGCGTGATGACATCAAGCAAGCTCTCGAGTACGCGGCGGACTCAACTAACGTCCACTTCTACAAACTCCGTGAACCAGCGTGAAGTTTCTCGTCGACGAGAACCTCTCGCCACGAGTCGCTGAGCTTTTGTCCCAGGCAGGATACGACGCGACGCACGTTCGTGAGGTAAGGGCGCGCGCACGCCGGATGCTGAAATCATGCTGATTGCTCAATCAGAAATCAGGTCATAGTCTCTGCTGACACTGACTTTGGCGCACTGCTCGCGCAGGGGTAACTAGATAGGTCCCGTTGCGGCTTGGGCTTGGGGTGGTTTGGTGCTGTCCGGCCTTGTTCAGTGCCATACTGAATATATGGCTGTTGCACCGGACGAATACGTGACCGTCTTGGCGTACCGCAACCTGGCCAAGAGCAAGCGC
>JAFAZE010000092.1 GCA_019239975.1 Streptosporangiaceae bacterium | reverse complement strand
AGCGCAGTCTGTGGCGCCAGAGTGCCGCATCGTCTACGTCGACAACGACCCGATGGTGCTCTTGCACGCTCGGGCCCTGCTGAAAAGCAAACGTGAGGGCGTGACCGCCTTCATCGACGCGGACCTGCGCGACCCCGGCAAGATCTTGACCGAAGCAGCCAAGACACTTGACTTCGCTCGGCCGGTCGCCATCCTTTTGGTGGGAATACTTCAGTTCATCCCCGATGAGGAAAATCCTTACGCCATTGTCGCCGAACTGATGCGCACCTGCGCGCCGGGAAGCTTCCTGGTGATCTCCCATCCGGCGGACGATATAGAGCCTGAGGCGATGGCGGAGTTCGCCCGGCGTTACAACGAGCTGGCGGCGGAGAAGGCAAAGTTCCGCAGCTATCCCGAGCTCTGCCGCTTTTTCGACGGCGTCGATCTCGTCGAACCCGGCGTGGTGAAGCTGCCGGCGTGGCGGCCGGACTCGGAGTTCGAGGCGAAGTTCCCGACGGTTCAGTGGGTGGGCGTCGCGCAGAAACGGTAAGCCCGGCCGCTGGTCTCACAAACCGGCTGCCCATCGCACCTGGCAGCCGGAGTCCCACTCCCATGGCTTGATCAGACGCCGCATAACGGTGACAGATCGCGAGGAAGTGACGGCAAGGGGACATGCAGATCGAGCACACCTGGACAAGGCCGGCCGCGTGCGCTCACGATGAGGTAGCGCTCAGCTTGCCCGCAGGAGGACGAGACCATGACGATCTCTTTGCGCAGTTTGGCGATCGGTAGCTCCGCACTGGTGGCGCTGTCCCTGACTGGAACAGCCGCCGCCCTCAGCGCCAAGACCGCCACCGCGGCTGATACGGCCGCGATCGCCTCGCAAGCGCACTTCCATCCGTTCACAATCGTCAGCCCCGACTTCCGGGAGGACACCTTCTTGCCGGTCAGTGCCGAGTTCGGCGGTCCGGGGTCGGCGGGCTCCGGATGCAGCGGCAAGAACCTGGCGCCGGCGCTGCACTGGTACAACGTGCCCGCCGGGACCAGGAGCTTCGCGTTCACCATCACCGATGTGGACGCCCCGGTGGCAGATGGCTTCCACCACTGGATCGTGTACAACATCCCGCGTAAGGTCACCACGCTGCATGGGCACGGCAGCAACCCGTTCGGCGAGGGAACCAACGACTACGGCACCGTCGGATACGGGGGTCCGTGCCCGCCGCCGGACAGCCAGGTGCACCATTACGTCTTCACCGTGTATGCGCTGTCCGTCTCGCGCATCGCGGGAACGCACATCACCTTCGGGAAGCTGATTACCGAGATCTCCCCGCACGTGGCTGGTGCGGCAAGCACCATCGGCAAGTTCCGGCTGCCGCTCGGCAGTTAACGGCCAGAAGGGCACGCCACGCCCGCCGGGGTCAGTTCCTTGTGCCGCCCCTTGAGGCCGACGGTTATAACGTGGCCGGTAAGAATGATCTTCGGCGTGCAGGGAATCCAGGAAACGAACGAGCAAGCACCGGGTGCACGTCCTGATCGGGGCAGCCCGGACGTCATTGACACGGCAATTCTGGAAGGCGGCAGTGGTGAGGATTCGGCGCAGGACCAGGATCAGCGAGTCGTTCCGGGTTGGCCCGTTCCGCTTCCGGCTCAGCGAGCCGCTCGGCCGTGGCCGGGTTTGGGGCTCGGCCGGCATGAAGGCCGGGCGGCGCGGCTGGCTGAGTCTCAGCACTCCGCTCGGTGGCCGAAGGCGCGGCAGACGGTGACAACCGTCGCTCCGCAGGCGGTGGCCGGTCAGGCACGAAAACGGACGAAACCCGCCTAGAGCTGGTTCCACTGGTAGACGGTGAGGCCGTATCGTGTGGCAACCGGGTCCCAGAGGCTGGCGAACGCCTGCTTGCCGGCGCTCGCCTGGCCGTCGGGGGCGTAGGAGGCCCGCAGGCTGGCGTCCGATCCGCTGTTCCGGTGGCAGCCACGGGCGATCTCGTCGCCCGCCCACCTGGCAAGATCGGTATCCACCTGTGCCGACGCCTGCCAGGCGCCGGTCAGGTCCTGCAGCATCGCGGCGGGCAGCAGGGAACGGCCGGGCATGCTGCCGAGCCTGGACAGCAGAAGCTGCCGGGAGCCGGCCGCCCTGGCGAAGGTCCGTGCGTCCTGGCGCAGGGACGGGCCGCAGCCGCGCACGTCCGTGACCGCGTCGATGACGGCGGCGCGGTCGGTGACGCTCTGCGCCAGCAGCCCCGACAGCCGCACCGCCGCCTGCCGCAGCGCGGCCTGCGACGAGGCCGGCGGCGTGGTGCCCGTTCTCCTACCGCCGCCGGCGGCGGGGTTGTTCGAGTGCGCCCGGAACACGACCACCGCGGCCACGGCCGCAAGTAGCACGGCGGCGGCGACCGCCGGGACCAGCCGGCGGCGGGAACGCCGCTGGCCGGCAGCCGGCGCCGCCGCCCGCAGGTCACCGAGTACCGCCGTGGGCGGGTCGCCGTACGGAGCCGGGCCGAGGGCGTCCAGCCGCGTCGCGTCCATGCCGCCCAGCCGCGTCACATCGAGGCCGTCCACGCGCGTCATGTTCAGATCGGCGGGCGGCGGCTGCGCACCGCCTGGCGGCCGTGGCGACGGGAACGCGGCCGGCGCGGCCGGCCGCGTTCCCGGGGCCGCGGGTGATGGCTGGGGTGCGGTGCCCGATGGCCCCGGCCACGGCCGCGGGGCGCCCGGCGGTGCGGGCCACGGCTCGGGCGGGGACGCGGCCGGCGGCCCGGACGACGAGGGCGGCGCGAGCGGAGATGCGTACCAGGAGTCCCAAGGCGGCGACGCCGGAGGCGGCGAAGACACCGTGGGAGGCGAAGACACCGTGGGTGACCCCGGAGGCGGAAACGCGGACGGCGGCGGAGCGGGAAACGCCGGCCGCGGTGCCGTCGGCGGCTGAGGCCGCGCAGCGCTGCTGGCGGCGGTGACCGGCTGCCCGCAAACCGGGCAGACCCGTGTCCCCGGCCGCACGGGATGCCCGCACGCCGGGTTACGGGAAGCATCTACACCGGCCACAGTCACAGCAGGCTAGACCACATGTCCGCGCTCGCCAACCGGAACGCGATGACTGTAATCGCATCGCCAGCCACCGCCATCACGCGCCGACGGTTTCGCGGCCGCCGGGGCGGGGGCCTGGCTAGGCCCCCGTCGCCTCGCGGTACTGGGCGATTACCGATGCCGGGACCCGGCCCCGGTCATTGACCTCGACGTTGTTCGCCTTCGCCCATTCCCGGACCTCGGTCGGGTTAACGCCGCCAGAACCGGCCCGCCGGGCACGCCCCTGGCCCGCACGCCGTGCCGAACCGCCAACCTTCCGGCCCGCCGCCACGTACGGTCCCAGCACCGTGCGGAGTTTCGCCGCGTTCGCGGTGCTCAGGTCGATCTCATACGTTGCGCCGTCCAGGCCAAAGGACACCGTCCCTTCGGCCTCGCCGCCATCGAGATCGTCGGTGAACAGGATCTCTACCTTCTGCGCCATTCATCGTCCCTTCCTCTTAGCCGATAGAGCTTAGACGATCACCGGGCCGTCTACTCGGCCGCCCCGCCCTCGCCGGCGCGCGCCTTTCATGATCACGGAAACGCGGGGTCGTATTCGACGCTCTAGTTTCCACCACACCGTTCACGGTCTCCGTTTCGGAAAGTAGGGGCCGAATACGGCCCCAGGAGCCAGCACCGTTCACCCCACGGTCCCGCCACCCACCGCGCCCACCGTCCGCCACCCACGGTTCCGCACCCATCACGCCTCACCGTCCGCCAACCCACCGCGCCCACCGTCCGCCAACCCACCGCGCCTCACAGGCGCGGGTCTATGGGCTCCGATTCCAGGGCGAGGACGGCGAAGACGCACTCGTGGACGCGCCACAGCGGCTCGCCGCGGGCCACTCGGTCGAGGGCCTCCAGGCCCAGGGCGTATTCGCGCAGCGCGAGGGAGCGCTTGTGGCCGACGGCGCGGTTGCGGAGCCGGGACAGGTTCGCCGGCTCGGTGTAGTCCGGGCCGTAGATGATGCGCAGGTACTCACGGCCGCGGACCTTCAGGCCGGGCTGGACGATCCCGCGGGGACCGCGGGCCAGCCCGGCCGCGGGCTTGACCACCATGCCCTCTCCCCCGGCGGCGGTCAGCTCCTCCCACCACCCGGCGGCCGCGGCCGCCGAGTCCGGGTCGCCGGTGTCCACGGCGAACCGCCGGGTCGCGGCGAACAGCGAAGGATCCGCGGCGGCGAGCCGGTCCGCGACTTCGAGGTGCCACAGGTGCGGCCGCTCGTGGTACACGGCGCCCTCGGAGGCCAGCACCTGAAACGGTGCCACGCGAACGCCGTCAAGGCCGTCGGTCGGCCAGCAGTAACGGAGGTACGCGGCGGTGAACGCGTCCGCGTTCACCGACCGGGCCCGTACCCGGCCGAGCAGCGCCACCCCATCCTCGCCGCCGGCGGCCCCGGCCACGCCGGGGGCGCCGGCCATACCCGGAACGCCGGCCACGCCGGGGGCGCCGGCCGCACCCGCCACGCCGGCGCCCACCCCGCGGGCGACGGCCTGCTCGAGCGCCGACACCGCGGCGGGCAGCGCGGCGCGGGCGGCGGCGCCGACCGCGGCGTACTGGTCGCGAAGCAGCTGCGCGGCCTTCACGTTCCACGGCAGGAGCTCGGCGTCCAGCAGCAGCCACGACGTCCCCAGCTCATCGAACAGCCCGGCCCGTTCGGCCGCCGCCCGTGCCCGCGAGACCAGCAGACCGGTCAGGTCCCCGCCGAAGAACGCCCGGCCGGTCCGCGTCCACAGCGCGCCGCCGGCACCGGAGCCGCCGAAGCCACCGGAGCCACCGGAGCCACCCGAGCCACCCGAGCCGCCGGAGCCACCCGAGCCGCCGGAGGACGGCACGCCGAACCGCGCCTCCGCGTCCGCCGCGGAGCGGCAGACGAGCAGCACGGCCCGGGAGCCCATGTGCTTCTCCTCGCACACCACGGCCTGGACGCCCTCGGCGCGGAACGCCGAGAAGGCCCCGGCCGGGTGCTCGAGCAGCTCACCACCGGGGGCGGCGGTGGCCACCGGGGCCATCGTCGGCGGCAGGTACAGCAGCCAGCGCGGGTCGATCGCGAACCGGCTCATCACCTCCAGCGCCGCCGCGGCGTGCGCCTCGCGGACTCCCACCCGCCCGAGGTACGACGTCTCGATGACGCGCGACCCGGTGACGTCGCCGATATCGAGCACGCCCGGATCACGGCCGGAAACCGCGGAAGCCGCGGAGGCCGCCGGGAACGGCTTCGCCGGTGCGTAGTGAACGGCGAGGGCGTCCACTGACACCACGCCGCGTTCCGGATAATGAAGAGCGCTCAGGCGCCCGCCGAACACACAGCCCGTATCCAGGCACAGGGTGTTGTTCAGCCACTCCGCGGCCGGCACCGGGGTGTGGCCGTAGAGCACCATCGCCTTTCCCCGGTACTCCTCCGCCCACGGGTAGCGGACCGGCAGGCCGTAGGAATCGGTCTCGCCGGTCGTCTGCCCGTACAGGCAGAAGTCCCGGACCCGGCCCGACGCCCGGCCGTGGTAGCGCTCGATCAGCCCGGCGTGCGCGACCACCAGGCGGCCGCCGTCCAGCACGTAGTGGCCGAGCAGGCCGTCGAGGAACTTCTCCACCTCGGCCCCGAACGGCGCGGGCTCGCGCGCGAGCTGCTCGAGGGACTCCGCCAGGCCGTGGTTGACCTTCACGTTGCGTCCGCGCAGCGCGCGCAGCAGCTTGACCTCGTGGTTGCCCGCCACGCACAGCGCCGTGCCCGCGGCGACCATGCCCATCACCAGGCGCAGCACGCCGGGCGTGTCGGGCCCGCGGTCGACCAGGTCACCGAGGAAGATGGCGCGGCGGCCGGCCGGGTGACGCGCGCCGGCGGGGCGCCCGGCCTCGTCGCGCTCGAGCACGTAGCCGAGCTCGCCGCCGAGCAGGAGCTCGAGCTCCTCCCGGCAGCCGTGCACGTCGCCGATGACGTCGAACGGGCCGGCCTGGTCGCGCAGATCGCTGAACAGCCGCGTGCGCACCACCTCGGCCCCGGAGATCTCCGCCACCCCGCGGAGCACGTGCACGTGGCGGAAGCCCTCGCGCTGCAGGCCCTTGATGCCGCGCCTGAGCTGGTCGCGCTGGCGGCGGATCACGTGCGGCCCGAAGTCCCGGCCGGGCCGGGACGCGTTCCGCGCGGCGCACACGCTTTCCGGCACGTCGAGCACGATCGCCACCGGGAGCACGTCGTGCTCGCGGGCCAGGGCGACCAGGGCGGCGCGCGCTTCCTTCTGCACGTTCGTCGCGTCGATCACGGTCAGGCGGCCGCCCGCCAGCCGCTTTCCCGCGATGTAGTTCAGCAGGTCGAAGGCCGCGGGGGTGGCCGACTGGTCGTTCTCGTCGTCCGCGACCAGGCCGCGGCAGAAGTCCGAGGAGATCACCTCGGTCGGCCTGAAATGCGCCCGGGCGAACGCCGACTTGCCCGACCCGGACACGCCGACGAGGACCACCAGGCTCAGCTCGGGAACCGTCAGCTTCACGCCGCCTCCCGGGTGAACACGGCGAGCTGCGTGGGCGGCCCGTCATCGGGATGCTCCGCGCCCACCGGGCGAAAGCTCGCCCGGTACCCGTAGCGGCCGGCGACCCGCCCCGCCCAGGCGCGGAACTCGGCCCTGGTCCACTCGAACCGGTGGTCCCGGTGCCGCATCGCGCCCGCCGGCAGCCCCTCGAAGTGCTTGTTGTACTCCGCGTTCGGGGTCGTGACCACGACGGTTCCCGGCGCCGCGAAGCCGAACACCGTACGCTCGAGGGCGGGCAGCCGTGGCGGGTCGACGTGCTCGATGACCTCCATCAGCACCACGGCGTCGAGGCCGGCCAGCCGGCCGTCGCGGTAGGTCAGCGCGGACTGGAAGATCTTCAGCCGCTCCTTCTGCCGGTCGGGGAGGCGGTCCAGGCGCAGCCGGCGCGCGGCGAGCCGCAGCGCCCGCGCCGACACGTCGGCCGCCACGACCAGGCCGATCTCCTTGACCGCCAGCAGATCCCCGGTGAGCGCGCCGGCCCCGCAGCCGAGGTCGCCGACCGACCGGGCGCCGGCCTCGCGGAGCACCGCGATGACCGCCTCGCGGCGCCGCGCCGACAGCGGCCTGGCCGCCTCGGCCTCCGCCTCGTCCTCGGTGACCGCGTTGTCGAGTTCCCCGGGCTCGGCGTCGTCGCTGTCCGCCAGCCGCGCCAGGGCGGACTCGGTCAGCTCGCGGCGGTGCGCCAGGTAGCGCCGGGTGATCAGGGCCTTCTCCGGGTGCCCGGCCAGCCAGCCGCCGCCGGCCCTGATCAGCTTGTCCACCTCGTCGGCGGCCACCCAGTAGTGCTTGGCGTCGTCGAGGGCGGGCAGCAGCACGTACAGATGGCTGAGCGCGTCCGCCAGCCTGAGCGTGCCGGACAGCCTCAGGTCGAGGTAGGGCGAGTCGCCCCACTCGGCCGGGTCGAGCCGCACCGGGGCCGCGTCCACGGCCCAGCCCAGCGGCCCGAAGACGCGGCGCGCGAGGTCCGCGCCGTCCCGGCCGTCCGCTCCCCGGCAGCGCAGCGCGGGCACCCGGATCAGCAGCGCGATGGGCGTGGCGGCGAGCTCCGGCCTGGCGTCGCAGCGGCCGTTCAGCGCGGTACGGAACGTCTCCTTCAGCGCCACCGCGAGCATGCTCGACGCCGCGTAGGGCCGGTCGTTCACGTACTGGGTGAGCTCGCCGCCGGACCTGCCGCGAACCAGCGCGACCGGGTCCACCTCGAGCAGCAGCGCGGCCGTGCAGCGCTCCGCGGTAGCCTCCGGGTAGAAGACGTGCGCCGTCCCGGCCGCCATGCCGAACGACTGCAGCCGGTCAGGGTGCTTGTGCAGCAGATACCCCAGGTCGGTCGCGGGCCGGCAGGTCGCCGTAATCGTCAGCAGCACGGAAGCAATTTAATGCCTCGGTCAAAACCAGTTTTTATGCCGAACGAGCGGTGGTCACTCCCCGGCCCGGGAACATCCGCCGATGAGTCCGCGACCCGGCGCCCGTCCTACCGTTAGCGCCCGCCGCGCGGACGCGAGGGAAGGAGCCCTGCGATGCCTGATACACAACCGGTGACCCGCACCCTCGGCGTGCCCGGCGCACGCCTGTACTACGAGCGGCGGGGCAGCGGCCCGCTGCTGCTGCTCATCGGCTCGCCGATGGACAGCACCGGCTTCACCGGGCTGGCCGGCGCGCTCGCCGGCGACCACACCGTGGTGACCTACGACCCGCGGGGCATCGGCAACAGCACCCGTGAGGACGCCGGCGCCGACGTGACACCCGAGCAGCAGGCCGGCGATGTGCACCGCCTGGTGTCCGCGCTCGGCAGCCAGCCGGTGGACATCTTCGGCAGCAGCGGCGGGGCCGTCGTCGGGCTCGCGCTGGTCACGGCCCACCCCGGCGACGTCCGCACGCTGGTCGCCCACGAACCACCGGTGATCGAGCTGCTGCCCGACAGCGCGGAGGTGCGTGCCCAGATCGAGGACATCTACGAGACCTACCGGGCCGACGGCGCCGAGAAGGCGATGGGCAAGTTCATGGCCCACGCCGGCCTTGCCGGGGCGGCCGCCGGGGACGCGGACGCGCCGCGCTGGCAACCCACGCCGGAACAGATGGCCCGGATGCAGGCCACCACCGGCCAGTTCCTCGGCCACCTGCTCCGCCCGACCACGCATTACCGGCCCGACATCGGGGCGCTGCGGGCGGCGCCGGCGCGCATCGTGGTCGGCGCCGGGGCCACCACGAAGGGGCAGCTCGCCAACCGCGGCGCCGTGGCGCTGGCGGAGCGGCTCGGCACGCCCGTGACCGAGTTTCCCGGCGACCACGGCGGTTTCCTGGCCCAGCCGGAGGAGTTCGCCCGCGTGCTGCGGCGGGTACTGGAGGAAACGGCCTGACCGGCGGGTCCCTGTTCAGGGCGGGCGGCCGTCCGCGGCCGCCTCACCCCGTGGCCGGGAGCCCGTCGCCGGTGAGGCCGCGTTCGGCTTCGGCGAGGCGGCGGGCGGTGTCGAGGGAGGAAGCCCACATGTCGTCAAGAAACTGACGCAGCCCGTCCAGCCCCTCCGGGCGGGCACGGTACAGGCGGCGGGTACCCTCCCTCCGTTCGGTAATCAATCCAGCGGTCTTGAGCACGGTCAGATGCTGGCTTACGGCGGTCCGCGTCACCTCGAACTCGGCAGCTATCTCGCCGGCCGCCAACTCGCGCCGCGCGACGAGCCGCAGGATGGCCCGGCGGCGCGGCTCGGCGAGCGCCCGGAGCGCCTCGTCGGTCGCCGCTTCCGCCCGGTCATCCCGCGGGCCGCGTTCCATCCAGGGCTCCGTCAGGCCCACAGGCCGACGGGGTTGCCGTCCGGGTCCGTGAAGATCGCGAACCTGCCGAAGTCGCCCGGCAGGTCCGTGGGCGGCACGAGCCGCCTGCCGCCGAGCTTCTCGGCCCGGTCCAGGTAGGCGCCGAGGTCATCGACGCGCATGTAGATCTTGACGCCGGGCTTGTCGTCCGGCCCGGCCGACGGCCCTATGCCGCCGCCGACGGCTCCCTCACCCGCGCCGGTGTCCACGATCCCGTAGCCGCCCATGGCGGGGTCGGCGGACACCTGCCAGCCGAACAGCTCCGCGTAGAACTTCTGCGCACGCTCGGCGTTCTGGCTCGTCACCTCGAACCACGCAACTGGCTGCCCCATCTCGGCTCCTTCGTCACATCGCACTAACGTTGACTATCGCTAACGTTAGTGATGACTGACGCAATCGTCAAGCCCCGGGCAAGCGCCGGGCAGGCGCCGGGCGCCGTTGAAGTGCTCCGCGATCGCGTGCTGGACCGGCCCAGGCGCCGGTGCCGCGGCTACAGGTGCGCGGCGATCTCTTTGGAGAAGGTGGTGACTCTGGTGTAGAGGCCGGGATAGTGCGGCCGGGCGCAGCCGACGCCCCATGACGTGATGCCCGCGACGATGCCGTCGATCACCAGCGGCGTGCCGCTGTCGTAATCGCAGGTGTCGACGCCTCCGTGATCGTAGTTGCCGGCGCACGTGTACTGCGCGGCGTTGTACGAGGACCCGTAGGACGCCTTGCTGGCGCACAGCGAGTCCGCCACCACCGGGACCACGGCCGTCCGCAGCACGCCGCCGATCAGGCCGCCTTCGGACGTGGTTCCCCAGCCGAGAATCCGGGCCTGGTTACCCGCCCGGTAAAGGCCGCCGTCGCCCGGCTGCGCGAAGCCTATGGTGGCGTACCGCAGCGGCTTGCTCAGGGTGAGCACCGCCACGTCATTGCGGTAACCGGTGGTGCCGTCGAACGTGAACGTGGAATAGGCGGGGTCGATCCAGATCTTGCTGACGGTCACATCGGTGCCGCCCGAGCCGGCCATGTTGTCCCGCCCGGCCACCACGTGCAGTAGCCCCGGCGCCGACTGGAGCGGGGCGGCGCAGTGCGCGGCGGTGAGCACTTTCGCGGGCGCGATCAGCGCGCCGCCGCAGAATGCGAAGGGAATCACCGGCGCGGTGAGCGCCACCGCCCATGGATAGGTCCTGGTGCTCGCCGTCTGGCCGCCAACGATCGCCTGAGCCGTCGTCGCCGGAAGAATTCCAGTACCCGCTGCGAGCAGCAGCGCCGCCGTCACCGCGCGGGCGCACGCACTCTTGCCGGCGTTCATGATCCGCATTCCGCGACTCCTGCTCCGGACACAAGGTCGGTGGGTGAGGGCGCGCACCACATTACATCGCGCGCGGCGGCAAGGAGGCCGGTGCCGGTCAAGGCGCCGGCGGAAACGGCGGGCCCGGCGGATTCGCGGGAAGCGCGGGCATGCCGGCGGTGGCCGGCTGGATCCACAACGGTCCCCCGCCACTGCTCACGGTGATCGAGCGGCGCGCGGCGGGGTTCGTGGCGATTCCCACCAGTTCATGCCCGGCCCCGCTGTCGGCGGTCAGTGCGTACGGGCCGCCGGGCACGGTGAGGCTTGCGGCACCGCCGTCGGTGCTGACGATCACGGAGTCCGGTGCCGTGGTGAACGCGATTCTCGCCCCGCCACCGCCGGTGATGACCATGACCGTCGCGGCGGCGACGTCTCGCGCGCGCAGCGTGCCGCCGTTGGTGTCGGCGTGCAGCGGCCCGGTCAGGCCGTTCAGGATCAGCGGGCCGTCTTCGGTGGTGACGTCGAGCGGACCGTCGATTCGCGTGGCGCGCACCACGGCACCGCCGGAGTCCAGGTTCGCCGCCGCGATTCCAGAGACGTCTATCGCGCCGCCTTCGCTTGCCGCGGTGATGGCGACGTCGCGGGGCACGGTCAGAGCGAAGCTGACGCTGCAGACGGAGACGTCGCATGCCGGATCGGCGAGCGTGAGGCGGCCGCCGGACACCGATTGCGTCACGGCGGGCGCCCCGTTTCGCGGGTTGTACGTCAGCGTCTCGGTGACCCGGACGTGACGGCCAGGGCCGCCCGTCACCCGCACCGGCGCGCCATAACTTCGCACGCTCACGCTGGTGACCGGCTGGGTCACGGTGACGGTCCGGGTCACGATGCCCGGCGTCCGCCCGTTCGCGGGAATCCCGGCCCGGGCGATGAGCCAGGCACCGGGTATGGCGAGCGCCGTCGCGGTGACCAGGCCGCTTATGCGCCAGCCCCAGCGGCCGGGCGCCGTTACCGTGTGCACGGCAGATCCACGGTGAGCAGGGTCGGGCCGCCGGGCGGGCTGGTGACCTCGAACGTCCCGTCGACGGAGGAGGCGCGCTTGGCCAGCCCCGCCAGGCCGGTGCCGAGGGCCGGGTCAGCCCCGCCCACGCCGTCGTCGCTGACGATGATGTGCAGCCGGTCGCCGGCGCGCTGCACGAACACCTCCGCCTGGCTGGCCCGGGCGTGCTTCGCGACGTTTGCCAGGCCCTCGGACACCACGAAGTAGGCGACCGCCTCGATCACGGGCGCCGGGCGGCGGGGCAGGTCCACGGTCAGCCGCACCGGAACCGGCATCCGGGCCGCCACGCCGGAAAGCGCCGCGTCCAGGCCACGGTCCTCGAGCACCGCCGGGTGCAGGCCGCGGATCAGGTTCCGCAACTCGGTCAGCGCGGCCTTGGCCTCCTCGTGGGCTTCCGCGATGGCCTGATGCGCCTCCTCCACCGTGGCGGTCTGGGCTCTGGCCATACCAAGGTTCATGGCCAGCGAGACGAGCCGCTGCTGGGTGCCATCGTGCAGGTCCCGCTCCAGCCGGCGGCGCTCGGCGTCGGCGGCGTCGACCACGCCGGCCCGCGTCTCGGCGAGGTGCTCCACCCGGTGTTCCAGCTCCTCGGCGCGGCTGGGTCCCAGCAGCGCCTGAGCGGCCCGGGCGTCCAGCGCGGCGACACCGGCGGTGACCCACGGCGCGGCGAGCAGCAGCACGATCCCGGCGAGGGTCAGGTACACGTCCACCTGGAGGCCGAGCAGCCGCGGGAGGCTGTTAACCGGGGATGGGTAGGTGCCGCGCCGGAGCATGCTCCCGGGGGCCAGCCTCCACGCGTAGGCGTACTCCAGCGCGTAAAGGACGCCGGCCAGCCACATCCCGAAGGCCGCCATCGCCGCGGCGGCAAGCGCCGGAGCGGCGAGGAGGTGGTAGCCGAGCTGGCGCCAGGTCGCCCGCGAACGGGCAGCCGCGGCGATCCCCGACGGGCTCAGCCGGTTCGGTATCGCTGGCTGGGGCGGTATCTCCACCCCGGCCGTGACCCGCAGACGCTGGCGCTGGATGCCGGTGAGGAGCGGGACCGCGAGGAACACGACCGCAACTCCGAGCAGCCACAGCGGCCACAGCGGCCATGACCAGAACGCCCACCGATGGGTCAACCGGACCAGAGCGGCAACGACAAGCGGCCCAGCGAGCTGAGCCGGGATTCCTCCCGTCAGGTAGAGCGCCTGGCCCCATGCACGCGGCGACCACGGTACCCGCGGATGGCGCCGGGCGGCCGCCGCACGCGGGGGGACCAAAGTGACCATGGGCCCACCGTATGCGCCCAGGCCGGGCACGCCCATCCGGCAGGGTTCACGACCCAGGGTGAAGCCAGGTACACCCCGGATTCGGGATTCCGGGCTACTGCGCGCGGCCGGCCGCGGGTGCCATTCTGGCGCCCACGGCCGGGCTTTCGGAGTTCCCGGGCCGTCTGGCCAGGGGGTCAGCACATCGCAGCCGAGGGGATTCGATGAGACACCAGAGCGTGCCCGGCGCGCCCAGCGACGTGATCTGGCTGGACGGCGTGACAAAGGCTTACCAGGCGGGCGGCCCGCCCGCGCTGGCGGACGTCAGCATGAACGTGGCGGCCGGGGAGGTGGTGGCCGTCATGGGCCCGTCGGGCAGCGGGAAGTCCACGCTGCTCAACCTGATCGCCGGGCTGGACCGGCCCACCGCCGGCACGGTCACCGTGGCCGGGCGGCGGATCGACACCCTTGGCGAGGCCGCGCTGGCCAGGTTCCGCGCCCGCCACGTCGGGATCATCTTCCAGTTCTTCAACCTGCTCGATGACCTCACCGTGGAAGACAACGTGCTGCTGCCCGCCCAGCTCGCCGGGGCTTCCCGGCGGCAGGCCGGGGCGCGGGCCCGCGAGTTGCTCGAACGCATGGGCATCGAACAGCACCGCGACGAATACCCGGCCCGGCTGTCCGGCGGGCAGCGGCAGCGCGTCGCGATCGCCCGGGCGCTGGTGAACTCCCCGGAGCTGCTGCTGGCCGACGAGCCGACCGGGGCGCTGGACACCGCCACCGTCCAGGAGATCGGCCGGCTGCTGCGCGAGCTCAACGCCGCCGGGCAGACCCTCGTGCTGGTCACCCACGACCCGGCCCTGGCCCAGCGGTATGCGGCCCGCACCGTGCGGATCGTGGACGGGCGGATGGCCCTGGCGGGTGCGGGGGTCCCGGCATGACATGGTTCGGCGTGATCAGGACCGCCACCGGCGGGATGCTGCGGCACAAGGTGCAGGCGGTCGTCCTGGGCATGGTGCTGCTCACTTCCACCGCCTCGGCCACGCTCGGCCTGGCTCTTCTGGCGGCCGGCGACACGCCGTTCACCCGCGCGTTCGCCGCTCAGCATGGCGCGGACGTAACCATCACCGTGAACGCGGCGCGAGCCAGTTCCGCCGAACTGGCCGCCACCCGCGCCCTGGGCGGGGTCACCGCGGCGTCCGGGCCGTTCTCCGAGGCCACGGTCCAGGTTCAGCTCACGGGCCAGCCGTTCGGGCAGCGCGTGCTGGCCGGGCGATCCTCGCCGGGCGGCCCGGTCGACGACCTGGTGCTGAACGCCGGGCACTGGCCGAACGGCCCGGGCCAGATAGTGCTGAACGGCAGGCCCGGCGCCGGGCCTGGCAACGGCGCGCGGCTCGGCAGCGTCCTGACCGTCGGTGGCGTGCCCCGAACGCCGCCTCTGGAAGTGGTCGGCTTCGCCAACTCGATCACGGGTACCGCCGACGGGTGGGTCACCCCCGGCGAGATCACCACCCTTCGGGCGGCCGGCGCGCCGGCCAGCGAGCAGATGCTGTACTCCTTCGCCAGGGCGGGCAGCTACGCCCAGGTCCGCGCCGACGTGGCCGAGGTCAGCCGGGCGCTGCCCGCCGGGGCGGTCGCCGGGGCGGGCTCCTGGCTCGCGGCGGAGAGCGAGGCGTCGGGCAACGGGGCGATCATGGAGCCGTTCGTGGTCGCGTTCGCGCTGATCGGCCTCGTGATGGCGGTCCTCATCGTGGGCAACGTGGTCAGCGGCGCGGTGATCGCCGGATACCGCCGGATCGGCGTGCTGAAGAGCATCGGCCTCACCCCTGCCCAGGTGGTGGCCGCGTACCTGAGCCGGGTGGGCTGGCCCGCCGCGGCCGGGTGCCTGGCCGGCGCGGTGGCGGGCAACCTGCTGGCCATCCCGGTACTGCGCCAGTCGGCGGGCGCCTACGGCGTGGGCAGCCAGCAGGTCCCGTGGTGGGCCTCGGTCGCCGCGCCGGCCGGGATGCTCACCCTGACCCTGCTCGCCGCGCTCGGGCCGGCGCTGCGCGCGGGCCGGCTTTCCGCCGTCCAGGCGATCGCCGCCGGCCGCGCCCCGCGCACCGGCCGCGGGTACGCCGCGCGGCTGCGCCTGCCGCGTCCGGCCGGCCTCGGCCTCGCGGCGCCGTTCGCCAGGCCCGCGCGCGCCATGGTGACGCTCGCCGCGGTGGCGTTCGGCTCCTGCGCGGTGATCTTCGCGTTCGGGCTGCATTCCTCGCTCAGCCGCGCCGCGGCCAGCGACAGCCTCTCCGCCACAGTTCCGGTGCAGATCCAGCAGTCCGGCCCCGGCGGCGGTCCGGGGCAGGCACCCACCGCGGCACAGGACGCCGCGGTGACGGCCGCGCTGCGCGCCCAGCCCGGCGCCCTGCACTACGTGACGGTCTACAGTGGCGGGGTCAAGGTCCCCGGAATCACGCAGGACGTGCTGGCGCAGGCGTTCGCCGGCGACGCCTCCTGGACCGGCTACGGCATCGTCAGCGGCCGCTGGTACGGCGCGCCCGGTGAGGTCGACGTCAACACCGCGTTCCTGAACGCCAGCGGCTTGGCCGTCGGCGACACGGTGACGGTGAACACGCGAACCGCCCAGGTCACGGTGCGTATCGCCGGCGAGGTTTTCCAGCCATCCAGCGAGCCCCAGCTGTATGGCAGCACCCAGACCCTGCCGGGCGTCGCCAGGGGCAAGAACCTGGACCACTACGACGTGGGGCTCCGCCCGGGCACCAGCGCCGCGGCATACATCCAGGCGGTGAACAGCGCGCTGGGCACCCGCAGCCCGTGGGGGGCGACCACCCCGGACATCAGCAACTTCTATTCGATCGCCACCGGCCTGGTGGGCCTGCTGGCGCTGATGGTCGCGGTCGCCGCCGGCCTCGGCGTGCTCAACACCGTCTTGATGACCACCCGGGACCGGGTGCACGACCTGGGGATCTTCAAGGCGCTCGGCATGCGGCCGGGCCAGATGCTCACGATGGTGGCGTGCTGGGTCGCCGGTCCCGCCGTGGTGGCGGCGGCGGTGGCCGCGCCCGCGGCGGCCGCGCTGAACACGGCCACCGTGCACGCCATGGCCGGCACCGCGCACACCGGCGTGCCGGCCAGCTTCACCCAGGTGTTCGGCCCGGCCCGGCTGGCGCTGCTGTCCCTGGCGGCGCTGGTCATCGCGGTCGCCGGGGCTTTCCCGCCCGCGAGCTGGGCCGCCCGTGCCCGCCCCGCCGCGGCGCTGCGCGCCGAGTGACCCGGCGTAACGCGGTGGCGGGTGAAGCAGTCGCGGCACGGCGCGGTGCCGTAGCGTGGGATCCGTGACGGGCGAGCCGGCGGCGACGGGGCCTGGCAGGCTCCGGGTCGTGATCGGCGAGGACTCGGTGCTGCTGCTGGCGGGCCTCACCAAGCTGCTGGAAAGCGCCGGGTTCGAGGTCGCCGCCACCGCGGGCGATGCCAGCGCCCTCCTTGCCGCCGTCGAGCGCGAACAGCCCGACGTGGTCATCGCCGACGTCCGGATGCCCCCCACCCACACCGACGAGGGCGTCCGCGCCGCGCTGGCCATCCGCGGCCAGTGGCCGGACATCGCGATCCTCGTGCTGTCGCAGTACGTCGAGGAACGGTACGCGGCCGACCTGCTGTCGGCGAACACCAGCAGCGTCGGCTACCTGCTGAAGGACCGCGTCGCCGACGTGGCCGAGTTCCTCGACGCCCTGCGCCGGGTGGCGGCCGGCGGCACCGCGCTGGACCCGGAGGTGGTGGCCCAGCTTCTCGTGCGCAGGGGCGGGGATCCGCTGGGGGCGCTGACCCAGCGAGAAAGCGACGTGCTGGCGCTCATGGCCGAGGGCCGCTCGAACACGGAGATCGCCGCCGCCCTGGTGATCACCGACAGCGCCGTGAGCAAGCACATCAACTCGATCTTCGCGAAGCTCGGCCTGCACCCGGGCGACACGGGGCACCGCCGGGTGCTGGCGGTGCTGCGCTACCTCGGCACGGGCCCGGCGGCACCCGCCACCTGACCTTCGCCGCGCGTCGAGCGCCCGCCATCGCGCATGAGGTGTGCGCCCGGGAGCCGCTCAGCCGGTGATCACCAGGGTGACGCGATACTCCATGATCACCCCGCATTCCAGCCTGGGAGAATGCGATGCGGCCGGGCCGCACGGGTTCCTCGCTGAGGTGATGGTCGCGATCCCGGGGCGGGCCGCCTCAAAGGCGGCTCCCGTCACCCCGACCTGAAGCGTCAGGCCGCCGTACGGCTTCGGCGCCAGGGCGGCCGAACTGGAGTGGATGGGCGCCCACTTGCTCCGCAGCGTGCCACGGAGAAATACCAGTACCTCGGTTCCCGTCTTGACGCACAAACTCTTCTCGTTGTCGCTGGCCGTGATGGTGACCGTCCGGCCCGCCTGCGGCGCCGCCGCCCCGCAGGCGGCGGCCGGTGATGATGATGGCGGCGCCGCCGTCGCCGTCGCATGGGCCGGCGAGCCGGCGCGCTGCTGTCCGCATGCCGTCGCCGCCACCAGCGTGCAGGCGACAGCGGCGAAGACGACCGGAACCTGTACCTTCGACATGCTCTCCTTCCCCGGGAACGCTCGCGTTTGCTGGCCGCCTCCCGGACCTCCGTCAGGGAGGCGGGACCCTGCCGGGTACCGCGAAACTTGGACGTCCCCCCGGCGGCGGCGGTTCCGCGCGCCGGACGAGGCGGTGCGGCGCACCAGCCACAGCAGGTTCCGCACACGCGTCCTTTCACCCGCCGAACTCACTGCCGATATAGCGCACAGTAAGCAAGAAGCGGGGAAGTGCCGTTGACTCAGATGTCGCAACCTGTCGCTACTGTCCCATTTCCGGAAACTTCGCGCTACTGAACGGTATTGACTCACGTTGTCAGCATAGTTACCTTTGTCCTGGCACTTCGATCCCGTGTCATCAGGCGCGCCGACCCGGCGGCCAAATTGAGCCAGCCAACCAGCCAGCAACGACAAATGTGCACGTGGAGGGAACAGGATGAATCCGCTTACCCCTGCTCGCCGAATGGCTCTACGCAGCGCTTCGGTCGCGTTTGCCGCGCTCGCAATCGGCGTGCAATTCGCCGGCGGCAGCGCCCACGCCGCCAGCTCGGCGGGCAGCAGCGGTCCCGCTACGACAGCAAATCCGTACTCGCCCGCCTATCAGCATCCCTACCGAAAAGGCGTCGTACCAACAATTCCGCAGTTGAACAGGATGCGGCATTGGGCGGGCGCTCCGCGGCTCCGGCCAGCGTCGCGCAACGACCTGAGCTACGGCGGGGGGATCGACGGGATCGGCGTCACCACCGGTCACGAGAAGGTGTACCTGGTCTTCTACGGCTCCCAGTGGGGCAGCCAGGGCACCGACAGCAGCGGCGACGTCACCCTGTCCGGCGACCCCAGCGGCGAAGCACCCTACCTCCAGCAGCTCATCAAGGGACTGGGCACGAACAACGAACTGTGGTCCGGGGTCATGACCCAGTACTGCGACGGCGTCGCCACCGGCGCGCAAAGCTGCCCGGCCAGCAACACCAAGCACGTCGCCTACCCCTCCGGCGGCGCGCTGTCCGGCGTCTGGGTGGACGAGAGCTCCGCGTCGCCGGGCTCGGCCTCCGGGCACCAGCTCGGCGCCGAGGCGGTGAAAGCCGCGGCGCATTTCGGGAACACCACGGCGGCGGCGAACCGGAACGCGCAGTACGTGATCGCCTCCCCCACCGGCACCAACCCCGACGGCTGGCTGACCCAGGGGTTCTGCGCCTGGCATGACTACAACGGCGACTCCACCCTGTCC
>JAFAZE010000127.1 GCA_019239975.1 Streptosporangiaceae bacterium | reverse complement strand
GCCGCGGGTGCGGGTGCGGCGGGTGCCGGCGGTGCGGGTGCGGGTGCTGCCGGTGCGGGTGCGGCGGCCGGTGCCGAGGGTGCGGGTGCGGCGGGTGCTGGCGCCGCTGGTGCCGGGGCTGTTCCTGATGGCGTTCCTGTTCCCGGTGCCTCCGCTGCCGGTGCCTCCGCTGCCGGTGCCTCCGCTGCTGGTGCCTCTGGTTCGGGTGCCTCTGGTTCCGGCGAGGGCGGCCCGGCGGGCGCCGGCCGGGCCGGCGCCGTCGGGGCTGACCCCGTGGCAGCCGGTCCCGCGGCGGCCGGTCTTGCGGCCTCCCCGAAACCCGTGGCTTCCTCGGTGCCCGCGGCCTCCCCGAAACCGGCGGCGCGTGTCCGGTCCCCGTTGGCGAGCGCTGGCTTGTAGTCGGCGAAGAAGCTCCACCACGCCCTGTCAACCGAGCCGGGATCCGCCAGGTACCGCTGGTACAGCTCCTCGACGAGCCACTCGTTGGCGCCGAAATCGGCCCCGCTCGCGGTGGCCTGATGCGGCTCTCCCTGCGTCCCGTGGGACGCGGCCCGGTCGGCGGCGCCGGCCGGCGCGTCCTCCCCGGAGTCCGGGCCCTGCGGGCCCGGCCCAGGGTGGCCTGACGCGGGGTGACTGGATGATGGCTCACTGAGATCCGCGGCGGCACGCGGCGGCTCAGAAGACATGGCGGACATCGCCCTCTTCCGAAGTTTGAACGTGTTTACTGACTCCCAGCTATCAGGCTACCTGGAGCCACCGAGGGCAGTGGCGGGAAGACATCAGAGGGCTCTATGGGCCTGGTGTGGCATCAATCACGTGGCCACGGCCCCGGGCTCACGTGGTCACGGCCCGGGCTCACGGGGCCGTTGGCGCATATAGCCCCGCCCAGTGGGGCCGATTGCGCCAGCGGCCCCGCCTCCCGCCCAGACGCCGGGGCCGCTTCCCAGCCGACGTCAGCCGTCGGCCATGATCGTGGGCCGAAATGTACCGTATAGCGCGCATTTTGACCCGTGATCATGAGAACCAGCCTCGGGGGTCCGGGCCGCTTGCCCGGGCTGCTTGCGTTTCCCGGTCTGATGGGGGTTCCCGCTAGTACGATCAGCCAGGAAGCGCATCTTGGTCATCCGGGCCAAATGCCTTGTCAGGACCCTAGCGATGGCACGGGCAGACAGGTGAGTAGGGGTACGACTGGCGATCGCGGGGACGAGGGCGCAGGGCGCCCACGTTACCCGCGCGCCCAGGCGCCGCGCACTAGAGCCGACCGTGGCCAGCCGCTGCGCGCTCCCCGCCCCGGTTCGCGGCCCGGCGCACGCCAGCCGGGGGAACCGGGCCGCCCCAGCGGGCCAGTCCCCGCGCTTCCTCAGGCGCCCGGCCGGGACCCGGGGTATGAGTACGACGTTCCGCGCACCGATCGCGCTCTGGATTTCCAGGGCCAGCGTGATGCGGACGGCGGCCGCCGCTACGGAGGGCCGGCCGGCCCTCCGGCCCGTCCTTCCCCGCCGGCCCGTCCTGCCAGGAACACGGGCGGTTTCGACGCGGTGCGTGACTCAGGAGGCTTCCGGCCCGCCCGCGACACCGGTGGTGCCCCCGCCGCCCGGGAACCGGGTGGCTCTCGTGGGCCGCGTGGCGGCGGTGCTCGCGGGGGACGTGATACCGGCGGGTTTCGGGCCGCGCGCAGCGGAGGGTTTCCAGCGGCCCGGGATACTGGCGCGTTCCGCGCGGCACGTGATACCGGCGGCTTCGGCGCCGTCCGTGATACCGGCGACTTCGAGGCCGTCCGTGATAGCGGCGGTTTCCCCGCCTCCCGCGGTTCCGGCGGTTCTCCCAGGCTCCCCGACGGCGGCGGTTTCCCCGCCGCCCGGAGTCGTGGTGGTTCTCGCGCGCCCCGTGACAGCGGCGGTTTCCCCGCCGTCTCGAGTCGCGGCGGCACGGGCGGGCCGCGTGACAGCGGCGGTTTCCCCGCCGTCTCGAGTCGTGGTGGTTCCCGCGGATCACGTGATCCCGGTGCTCGTCCGACGGGCCGGGATACGGGCGCGTTCCCGGTGGCTGATGATGCCGGTGGGTCCCGCTCGGCGAGGGTCAGCGGGGGATTTCCAGCGGCCCGGGATACTGGCTTCCGCGCGCCCCGTGATTCCGGAGGGTTCCGCGCGCCCGCTGATCCACGAGGGTTCCGCGCGGCCCATGATACGGAAGGGTTCCGCCCGCCCGCCGATACTGGAGGGGTCCGCCCGTCCGCCGATACCGGGGGCTTCCGTGCGCCCGCCGATACTGGAGGGGTCCGCCCGCCTGCCGATACTGGAGGGTTCCGCCCGCCCGCCGATACCGGAGGCTTCCCCGCGCCCCGTGATTCCGGAGGGTTCCGCTCGTCCTCCGATACCGGGGGCTTCCGCGCGCCACGTGATGCGGAAGGCTTCCGCGGGCCCTCCGATACGGGGGGGTTTCGCGATACTGGCGGATTGCGCGCGGTACGGGATACCGGCGGGTTCGGAGCGGTCCCGGCACGGGCGCGGCGTGCCCAGCCCCCGTCGGCTCAGTCCCCGTCGGCCCAGCCCCAGGCGCGGCACCCACAGGAACGGCGCGCACAGCCGCAACCACAGCCGCAACCGCAACGTGCCCAGCCACCGCGCGGCGGACCTCAGGCGCCGCGCCTCGCGCTCCCGCCGGCCGGCTCGCCGGGCTATGAGTTCGGGAATGGCGGCGGGCAGGCGCTCGGGGACAGCTCAGCGTCCGCGTTCGGGGATGGCCGCGGGCGGGCGCTGCGGGACGGCGTGGCGCCCGCGTTCGGGGACGGTCGCACGTCCGCTCCGCGGGAAATCCGGTACACGCCGACCGTGGCCGGGCGGGGCCCGGAGTTCCCGTCGGTCCGGGATGCGGCGGACGTCGGGGAGTGGCTGGACGATCCGGAGGACGCGCTCTTCCCGGAAGACACGGACCCGTCCGCGCCCAGCGCCGGGCGGTGGCGTGGCGGCGAGACGCCTGGTTACGAGTTTTCCGGTGGCACCGGCGCGCTTACCGCCGGGATGAGCGACACCGCCGTACGCGGATCCGCCGCTCCCGGCACCGCCGTCCGCGCGCCCGGCGGCGCACGCGGCCCGGCTTCCGGGCGCGGTCCTGTCCCGACACGCGGTGCTGGCTCCACACGGGGCGCTGCCACACGCGCCCCCACACGAGGCGCCCCCACACGCGGCCATGCCCCCGCACGCGAAGCCACCGCCGCACGCGAAACCACCCCCGCACGCGAAGCCACCGCGAACCGCGAAGCCACCGCCGCACGCGGGTCCACCGCCGCGGCCTGGACCGCTGCCGCACGCGGCGCCCCCGGCCGCGCCGCGGCGCCCCGGCCAGGCGACGCCCCACCACGAAGCCGCCTGTCACCGGGCCGGGTGCTCTCGGAGAAGCTCGCCGCCTTCATGCCGTCCGCGTTCCGCCAAGGCGAGCGGGACGCGGGGGCCGGGCGGGATGCCCCGGCGGGGGCGGAAGGGGAGAGCGGAGCCAGGCGCCTCGGCGCGGAGATCATGGCCGCGCTGAAGCTGCGCGGCTGGGTGGTCCGTGTCGGCATCCCGATCGTGTCGATGATCGCGGTCGGCATCGCGGTAGTCGTCGTGGTCGGCGCGAACAGCGGCAACGCTGGCCCGGCGCCGTCCTCGCTGTCGCTCGGGTTCCCGCCCGCGACCAGCGCACAGGCGGACTTCACCGGCACCCGGGCGCTGGCCGGCCGGGGCATCAGCCAGACGCTCGGGCGTGTGGCCACGTTCGGCACCGAGATCGTCGCCGTCGGGTCGCAGTCAGGGGCGCACATCTCGCGCGCGCAGTTCTTCGTGTCGGACAACGCCGGGCGGTCCTGGCAGCTCGGCACGGTCCAGGTTGCCGGCGGCGGGGAGCCGCCGCCGGGGCACGGAGCGGTGCTGGTGGCGGGCGGCCCCGGCGGCTGGGTCGCGCTCGGCCCGAACTCCGTATGGACCAGCCCGAACGGCGCGGCCTGGACGCTCACGTCCGCCACGGGTCTCCCGGTGGCACCGGGAGACAGGATCAACGTGCTGGAGCGCACCGCGAACGGCTTCCTGGCCGCGGGGCAGAACATCCCCGCCGGTGCCGGGGCGGCCGCGGCGACGCCCGTGATCTGGCTGTCCGCGAACGGGGCGAGCTGGCAGCGGCTCGGCGGCGCGCAGCTCCCGCTCCCGGCGGGCACGGCAGGGCACGCGCTCGGCGTCACGTTCGCCGCGGCGAACGCGAACGCGACAGTGCTGTCGGCCCAGGTGTCCACCGGCGGCACTGGGGTGTGGCGCAGCGTCAACGGCGGGACGGCGTGGACGCCGGTCATTGTTCCGGGAGGCGGCGGAGCCCGGAACTCGATCGCGGGCCTGGCGCCGCTCGGCGCGGGCTTCGTGGCGATCCGCCCCGCCGTGATCGGCGGCAACGCGGAGGCGATCGCGTACGTCTCGGCCGACGGCGCGGCGTGGCGGCGCTCGGCGGTGCTCGCCACCGGGACCGGCACGCCGCTGGCCATCGGCATGGTGAACGGGGGACCAAACGGCGCCGTGGTCACCGCGGAGGCGAACGGGCTCCTCGTCGCGTTCCTCTCCCCGAACGGCGTGCGGTGGAACGGCACGCTCCCGTTCGCCGCGGCCGCCGCGGAGAGGGTCTCCGGTGTGGCGCTCACCCCGGCCGGCTTCGCTGTGACGACCGGGACGAGCGCGAACGAGGCCAGCCGGCGCCGGCCGCTGCTGAGCCTGATCGGGACCCAGGGCGGACCCGCCCGCGTCGACATCGGCGCCATCCCCGGGACCGTGCAGCCCCAGCTCGCGGTCGGCGCGATAGCGGCTGCGGGCGCCACGCAGGTCGCGGTCGGCAGCGCCGACGGCTTCCCCGCGATCTGGGCCTCCGGTGACGGGGGAACCGTGTGGACCCGGGCGGCGGGCCAGACGCCGGCGGTCCTCAGCCGGGCCGGGGTTCAGTCGCTGACCGGCGTCACGCACGGCCGGTCCGGCTGGCTCGCGGTGGGCGGGGTGACCGCCGCCGCGGCGCAGCATCCCGTGGTGGTCGTTTCGGCGAACGGCAGAAGGTGGGCCGCGGCCGACCGGGAGCCCGCCTTCGCCGGCGGCGGCCTGTTCACCGTGCAGGCGGCCGCGGGCCGGTCCGGGTACGTGATCGTCGGCCGGCAGGTGACCCGCGGCCGCACGACCGCCGCCGCCTGGTGGTCGGCCCGGCTGACCGGCTGGCGGCGAGCGGGTCCCGCGAACGCCCTCGCCGGGCCGGGCGGCCAGATGGACGCGGTCACCGCGGCGGGTGCGGGTTTCGCCGCGGCCGGATCCGACGGCACCAGCCCGGCGGTCTGGCTGTCGCCGGACGGACGGACCTGGAGCCTGAAGCCCCTTCCGCTGCCGGCCTCGGCCGTGCGCGCCGTGCTGCAGCACGTGGCCGCCAACGGGCAGACGATCGCCGCGCTCGGCACGCAGATCACCGCGGCGGGCAGCCGGCTGCCGTTCGCCGCGGTGTCCGCCAACGGCGGGGCCACTTGGCAGGAGTCGGCGCTCCCGGTCCCGTCGGGTGCCGCCACGGTCACCGCGCTGACCGCGGCGGGCGGCGGCTTCACGGCTACCGGGACGTTCGGCGCCACGCCAGGTCACCAGGACGTGGTGATCTGGATGCTGGCGCACGGCACCTCCTGGAGCGCGGCCACGCCGGCCGGGCGGGGGCTGGCCGGTCCCGGCATCCAGGCGCTCACCGCCCTGACCGAGGTCGGCAGCACGCTCACCGGGGCCGGCTTCGTGGCGACGCCGGCCGGCGAGCAGCCCACCCTCTGGCAGTCGCCCATCCGCGGCTAACCTTGCCGTCGTGACCACCCAGCCCGGTACCGTCCAGCCCAGCACCGTGTTCGTCACCGGCGCGAGCAGCGGCTTCGGTGCCGCGATCGCCCGGCGTTTCGCGGCGGACGGCGCCCGCGTGATCGCCGCCGCCCGCAGGGCGGACAGGCTCGACGGCCTCGCCAAGGAGACGGGCCCCAGCGTCCTCCCCGTCGGCCTGGACGTGCGGGACCGGGCGGCGGTGGCGGACACGATCGCCGCGCTGCCCGCCGAGTTCGCCGACATCGACCTGCTGGTCAACAACGCCGGCCTCGCCCTGGGCCTTGAGCCCGCCCAGGAGGTCAGCCTTGACGACTGGCAGCGGATGATCGACACGAACTGCAGCGGCCTGGTCTACTGCACGAGGGCGATCCTGCCGGGTATGGTCGCCCGCGGCCGCGGGCACGTGATCAACCTCGGCTCGGTGGCCGGCACCTACCCCTACCCAGGCGGGAACGTCTACGGCGCCACCAAGGCGTTCGTCCACCAGTTCAGCCTCAGCCTGCGCAGCGACCTGCACGGCACGGGCGTTCGCGTCACCTGCGTCGAGCCCGGGATGGCCGACACGGAGTTCTCCACCGTGCGGTTCAGCGGCGACAGCGCCAAGGCCGGCGCGGTCTACGCGGGCATGCAGCCGCTGACCGCGGACGACGTGGCGGAGTCGGTGCACTGGGCGGCGACGCTGCCGGCGCACGTCAACATCAACACGATCGAGCTCATGCCCACCGCGCAGAGCTTCGCGCCGTTCCAGGTCTACCGCGCCTGAATCCGGGGGCTGCCGGGCTGCCGGGCTGCCGCGGCTAGTGCCGGGCCTGCGGCTGGTAGTAGAGGGCGGGGCCGAAGACGTCCTCCCTGCGGTTCTCCAGGCACGGCAGGGCGGCGCGCACCGGGCCGGTCATCCCGATGTCGGCCTCCGCGACCGTGACCCCGGCGGAAGGCCCGAGGTCGGCCCGGACCACGCCCATCGGGTCGATGAGCATGCTGCGCCCGATGCCGGTCGGCGCGCGGGTGGGCGGCTCGTCCGGATCCGGCACCTGCCCGGCCGCGGCGACCCACACCGTGTTCTCTATGGCGCGGGCGCGCAGCATCGTGATCCAGTGCTCCTCCTTGAGCGGCCCCGCCGCCCAGGCCGCGCTGACCACCAGCAGCGACGCGCCAGCCACCGCGAGGGCGCGGGACAGTTCGGGGAACCGGATGTCGTAGCAGATCTGCAGGCCCGCCCGGACTCCGGCGAGGTCCGCCAGCACCGTCTCCGGCCCGGGCGCCACCAGTTCGGACTCGCGCTGCCCCAGGGCGTCGAACAGGTGCAGCTTGCGGTAGGAGGCCACCAGGGCGCCGTCGGCGCCGTAGGCGACCGCGGTGTTGTAGACCCGGCCGCCCGGAGCGGGCTCGAAGACACCGGCGACCACGCTGACGCGGGCGGCGGCGGCCGCGGCCGCCAGCTCGGTACAGAACTCGCCGTCGAGCGGCTCGGCGCCGGCGAGCAGGTCGGAGCCAAAGCGAACCTGCGTGGCCTCGGGAAACACGGCGAGGTCCGCGCCTGAGCCGGCCGCCTCGTGCAGTGCCGAGCGCACTCGCTCGAGGTTGACCAGAGGCTTTGAGCTCACCGGGATCTGGCACAGTGCGACACGCATACCGTCACGATAACCGGTCGGGACGTGATGTCATTGTCCGGTGAGACGACCACTGCTGAACCGGCGGCTGGAGGGCCTCGGCACCACGATCTTCGCCGAGATGTCCGCCCGCGCGCTCGCCACCGGGTCGGTCAACCTCGGCCAGGGATTCCCGGACACCGACGGCCCGCCGGAGATCGCCCGCGCCGCGGCCGACGCGGTGCTGAACGGCGACGGCAACCAGTACCCGCCCGGCCCCGGCATTCCGGCACTGCGCGAGGCCATCGCCAGCCATCAGCACAGGTTCTACGGATTCGGCTACGACCCGGCCACGGAGGTGCTCGTCACCGCCGGCGCGACCGAGGCGGTCGCCGCGGCGCTGCTCGCGCTCGTCGAGCCGGGCGACGAGGTGATCGCGTTCGAGCCCTACTACGACTCCTACGCGGCCAACATCGCGATGGCCGGCGGCGTCCGGGTGCCGGTGACGCTGCGCGCCCCGGATTTCCGTCCCAACCTGGACGAGCTCGCCAGCGCGATCACCGACCGCACCAGGCTCATCCTGCTCAACACGCCGCACAACCCCACCGGCTCCGTCTTCACCCGCGAGGAGCTGCGGGTCATCGCGGGCCTGGCCATCGAGCGTGACCTGCTGGTCGTCACCGACGAGGTGTACGAGCACCTCGTCTACGCGGGCGAGCACGTCCCGATCGCGCTGTTCCCGGGCATGCGGGAGCGCACCGTGTCAATCAGCTCGGCGGGCAAGACGTTCTCGTTCACCGGCTGGAAGATCGGCTGGGTCACCGGCACCCCCGAGCTCGTCTCCGCGGTGCGCACCGCCAAGCAGTTCCTCACCTATGTGAGCGGCGGCCCGTTCCAGTACGCGGTCGCGACGGCGCTCGGCCTGCCCGGCAGCTACTTCGCGGCCCTCGCCGCGGACCTGAAGGCCAAGCGCGACCTGCTCGCCGCGGGCCTGCGCGACATCGGATTCACGGTGTACCCGCCGGACGGCACGTACTTCATCACCACCGACATCGAGCCGCTCGGGGAGAAGGACGGCATCGCGTTCTGCATGAGCCTGCCGGATCGCGCGCGCGTGGTGGCGATACCCAGCGCGGTCTTCTACGACGACAAGGAGGCGGGCCGCACCCAGGTGCGCTTCGCCTTCTGCAAGCGCAGGGAGATACTGGAGGAGGCACTCGGCAGGCTGTCCGTGATCGCCGGGTGAGCCTGGGAGGCCTCATGGCACGAGCGGGCGGCGGCCAGCTGACCGCCGCGATCGCGGCGGACGCCGCGTTCGGCACCGACCTGTACCGGCGGCTGTCGGCGGGCGCCGGCAACGTGGTGTTCTCCCCGGCGAGCATCGCCGCCGCGCTGCGGATGGCGCTGTGCGGCGCCCGCGGCGAGACGGCCGCCGAGCTCGCCGCCGCCCTGCACCTGAACGGCCCGGAGGAAGCCCCGGAGGGCCTCGCGGCGATGGGCTCGATCCGCGCCGGGGACGACGTCACCTTCCGCGCGCCGAACACGATGTGGGTGCAGTCGGGCTTCCCCCTCCGGCAGGAGTTCCTCGCCTCTCTCGCGGCGACGGTCTCCGCGGAAACCGCGGACTTCATGCGCGATGCCGAGGGCGCGAGGGAGCGGATCAACGACACCGTCAGCGATCAGACGGAAGGGAAGATCACAGACCTCCTCCCGCGTGGCCTGATTGACTACTGGACCCGGCTGGTGCTGGTCAACGCCGTCTATCTGAAGGCTCCGTGGGCGAGCCCCTTTCCCGCCGCAGGCACCAGGGACAGTGATTTTTATACCGAACGGAACGGTACTTCGCGTGTCCCGATGATGCATCTCGAGGCCTCGCTGAGCTACCGGCGGGGCGACGGCTACGCCGCCGTCCTGCTGCCCTACCGCGGCAGCGACCTCGCGATGGCGATCGTGCTGCCCGACGGCCCCCTGGCGTCGCTCGAGACCCCGCTTACCCGCGAAGGCCTGCGCGGTGTGCTGGACGGCCTGCGCGCCGCGCCGCGGGTGCGGATGCGCCTGGACCTGCCGAAGTTCCGCCTCACAGCCGGCTTCCGGCTGGACGACACGCTGAAAGCGCTCGGCGTCGTGCTGGCTTTCGACGACACCGGCCGGGCTGACTTCAGCGGCATCACCGAGGCCAAGCTGCTGCGCATCAAGGCGGTCGTGCACAAGGCGTACATCGACGTCGACGAGCAGGGCACCGAGGCGGCCGCCGCGACCGCCGTCGTCATGCAGACGCTGAGCCTGATACGGCCGCCGGACCCGGTGGTCACGATGATCGTCGACCGCCCGTTCCTGTTCGCGATCACCGACACCGCGACCGGCCTGCCGCTCTTTCTCGGCCAGGTGGCCCGCCCCTGATTTCGCCCGCGCGGCCGTGGGCCTCTCCGCCGTTCCGGCTTGCCAGCCGGGCCCCCCGCGCAACCGGCACAAACTTGCCAGCCGGACCCCCTCGCACAACCGGCACGAAACTTGCCAGCCGGGCCCCCTCGCGCAACCGGCACGAAACTTGCCAGCCGGACCTCCCGCACAACTGGCACAAACTTGCCAGCCGGGCCCCCCGCACAACCGGTACAAAACGGACAGCCATCATGATCGGGGAAACGCCGGGTCGCAGGCGGCACCCGCGTTTCCGCGATCATAGGGTGTGGTGCTGATGTGGCGGATGCGGCTGGCGTGGGCCGTTGCGGCCGGGGCTAGCGTTGCGAAATGCGACGGACGTCGCGGATGTGGTCGGAGGCGGGCGCCAGACGGCCGAGCCCTGACCCCGGGGGCCCGCGCACCACCTGACCCCGGGGCCCGCGCACCCGCGCACCGGGTGAATGGTAGGCCTAGGCCCATGGCCGTGCCGCGGCCTCGCCGGCATGATGGGAGCCATTCGGCGGGAGTGCTATGAGACCGAGACCGGGATAAACCGTGGGAGGTCACACGGCGTCGCCGGTTAGCGGGCGCTGTCGTCGGTGTAGTCACCGCCGGGCGGCGCCGCCCGCCAGGCTGCCGGGCCTGTGGGATCCGGGCAGAACCCGGCCAGTGATCTCGACGGCCCGCTGGCACAGTTCGACGGCGAGCGCGGCCTGCCGCCACAGCATCGGGTACCCGACCTTATCGGCCGATTCGGCGACGACCGCCCGCGCGGCGGTCAGTGCCCGGTCGGCGCTGCCGAATTCGCGCAGAAGGGCGTTCGCGTAGTCCTCGAAGCACTCGGCCGGGGTCAGGTCCGGGGTACCGCCGCGGTCCATGAGCATCTGGAGGTTGACGGCGAACATCACCGCGGTGCCGGCGTCGTCGTCCGCCTGGCCGTCCGGCCCGGCGGCCTGCTCGGCGGCGGCGACGGAGACCACGCCGGCGACCCGGCGGCCCCGGCTGGTCACGAACGTGACCTGGTCGCGGGTGGCGGCCGCGTTGATCACGTCGGCGAGGTCGGCCCGGAGCTCGCGGACGCTCATCTCAGCTGGTTCAGCTTTCATGACACCGATGATACCTGGTGTCTACTGGTGTACACGAAAAGGCGAGTGCGGGGCCGTGTCGCGGCCCGGACCGTCAGCCGCCGGGGGCGGACAATAGCAAGCATGGCGGAATCACGACAGGCGCGACGGGCACGGGAGCGCGCGGAGGCTAAGGCAGCAAAGCGGTCCCTTCCGCCGGAGACGCCCGGACCCAGGCATGCATCGCCCGCTGCCGCGGCGCCGAGGCGGCAAAGAGTTCTCGAGGTGACGCTGACCCGGTTCTTCGATGCCGAGGATGAGGAGGAGCCTGTGGCCTGGCACGCGGAGTGGGGCCTGCAAGGCGACAGCGTCGGCACCGAGGACAGCGGTCCGGACGTGAGCGAGCTCATCGACGGCGTCGTAGAGGACGCAGTGGCCCAGTGGGGCAGCCGATACGACCTCACGATCGAGTGGGAGCTCAACGCGGGCGATCCGCTGCCGGAAGGCCAGATCATCGAGGGCATCCTTAACAGCCTGGGGGTGACCCTGCCCCGCACGGTTCCGGTCCCGGCCCGGGACAGGGGCGCGGGCACGGCTACGCAGACCGCCGAGTCAAGCAGCGTCGGCTAGCTGCCGCTGGTCTGGGATGGCGAACCCCCGGGTACCAGCGGGCGAAGTCGCCGGCGAGGTCGTCGTTGAGGACGCGGGTGCGGACCTGCAGGAGCAGGTGGGCGCCGCGGGGCGACCATCGCATCTGCTGCTTCTTGACCATGCGGCGGCTGATGACCCGGTTGACGGTCGCCTCGGCAGTGGCGGTGGAGATCGGCTCGCCGCAGCGGTGGCGCTCGCCGTAGTTCGGGATCTCCTCGCTGTTGCGGCCGATGTAGGTGCAGAACTCGCTGAGCCGCTGGAAGAACGCGCGCTGCTTGTCGTCGGCGCCGTCACCCGCGCATGCGATGTCGAAGTCGTCACGCAGGTCCTCGAGGACGTCCATCTGTTCGACGGCGCTCAGGATTCGGGACTGTAATTTCAACGGTGTAACTCCCGAGACGGAGGAGACAGCAGATGACCGACGTGACACAGGACCGGGACCAGGCCGGGGCGGAGCTGTCGGCGGGCGATGAGCAAGTCCTGCGCGAGCTCACCGACCGAGCAGGCCGCCCTGAAGTGCCTGTACCTGGCGATCATGAGCCTGGACCCCACCGGCCGCGGCCGCCAGCGGTGGACCAACCGGTGGAAGGCCGCCCTGAACGCCTTCGACATCACCTTCGACGGCCGCCTCAGCGCGGGA
>JAFAZE010000047.1 GCA_019239975.1 Streptosporangiaceae bacterium | reverse complement strand
TACGGGGGGCTCACGGTGCTGGACGGCGTCGCGCTGGGGGTGCCTGCGCGGGGGCTGTTCGGGCTGTGCGGGCCGAACGGCGCGGGCAAGTCCACGCTGCTCGGCATCATCGGCGGCAGCGTGGCACCGTCCCGCGGGCGGGTCCTGCTGGACGGCGCCGACGTGACACGGCTGCCGCCACAGCAGCGTTTCCACCTCGGGGTCGGCCGGACGTTCCAGGCGGTGCACCTGGTCCGCGGCCGCTCCGTGCTGGACAACGTGGCGGTCTCCTGCCTGTCCTCGCACCACGCCAGCATCGTCTCGCGCGTCGCGCGCAGCCGGCTCGCCGACGCGAGGGACCGCGCGGCGCAGACGCTGCGCGGGCTCGGGATGGCCGCGATGAGCGGCCGCGACGTGTCGTCGCTGACGCTGGAGAACCAGCGGATGGTCGAACTCGCCCGTGCCATCGCCCCCGGGCCGCGGCTGCTGCTGCTCGACGAGCCGGCCTCGGGGCTCAGCGAGCGCCAGCGCCAGCGGCTCGCGGAGCTGCTGCGGGAACTCGGCGAGATGACGTGCGTTCTGCTCGTGGAGCACGATCTGGACCTTGTTGCGCAGGTCAGTCACCGGATCTTCGTGCTCTCCGGTGGCCGCCTCATCTTCGACGGCGCCCCCGGCGACTTCCGTGCCTCCCCCATCGTCAGTTCGCTCCTCGTCCAAGGGGGTTGAGAAACCTTGCTACGAAGACAGCCACTCATACCGTTCGCCCTCGCCGCCGCCGTGGTCACGGCCGGCATCCTGGCGGGCTGCAGCTCTGCCTCCGGCGGCCCGGGTGCCGGCCCGGGGGCGTCCGCGAAGGCGCCTATCGTCGTGTGCGGCGATCTGGCGCTGTCCGGTCCGTACGCGCAGATCGGCGAGACGGACAACTGGGGCGCCACGGCGTACTTCGACCACGTCAACGCGACTGGCGGCATCCTCGGCCACAAGGTCAGTTACACGGTGCAGAACAACCAGTCCTCCGCCTCCGAGTCCGAGCTGATCGCGCGCAAGTGCATCCTGTCCGATCACGCCCAGTTCATCGTCGGGCCTGAGTCCGGCGCGGACACCGAGGCGGCGCTGCCGACCGCCATCGCCTACCACACGATCCTGATCAGCCTGTCCTCCGGCTGGCAGACCAACGGCTACCCGGCCAGCGAGCTGAACTCCTGGGGATTCCCCGGGTTCTACGACGTCTTCTACGAGGACCAGCTCGCCTCCGTGCAGAAACTCATCGTGCCGCGGCACTACACGCGGGTGGCGCTGCTCGAGGACAACTGCGGCGCGGTCTGCCTCGCCAACCAGGGCACCGTACAGGCGCTCGCGAAGCAGTACGGCTTCAAGCTGGTCTCCACGCAGACCGACCAGGTCGGCGCCACGGACGTCACCCCGCAGGTGCTCGCGCTGCTCGCGGCCAGGCCGCAGATCATCCTGTTCGGCCTGGTGCCCGGGACCGACTCGATCACCGCGATCCGCTCGATCCGCGCGCAAAGCCCGGACATCCCGATCAGCGAGTGCTCGGCGTGTGAGCTGCCGAGCTTCATCGCGGCGGCGGGCGGGGCGCCGGTGATGCACAACATCTACGTCCTCGGCTCGATGCAGGACTGGCTCGCCGCGGCGTCGCAGGGCACATCGGCGGAGGAAAAGGCGACCGCCGCGGGGCTCCGGGCCTACTTCGCCGGCATGAAGGCCGCCGGGTACACGAGCGCCAACCAGCTCGACAACAGCCAGGAAGGCTGGGACGCGGGGCTGGAGATCGACTGGGCGATCACGTCGTCCGGATCGCTCGGCGAGACCACCGTCATGCAGAAGCTCCAGCACCTGGACATCAACACGCTGGGCATCGTGTGGACGCGCACGCCGTCCAACTACGAGAACATCTCGCAGGTGCTCGCGGCGATGGAGACCATTAGCGCGAACGGGGCCGTCAGCCTCTACAGGTAGCCGTTCTCAGGCCGGTTCAGGCCGGGTGGTTGCCGCCGCGGGCGATGGCGAGTTCGCGCCGGAACCGCTCGTATTCGGCGATCTCCCGGCCGGCCGGAAGCAGCACGAGGTCGCGCGCGACCTCGCCGACCCTGGCCTGCATCAGCTGATCGGCCTTGTCCCGCTCCCGGTCGGCCGCCAGGAGCACCATGTTCTGGCAGCCGGACGAGGTCAGCCAGCCGAGTAGCAGGATCGCCACCACCATGACCGCCAGCCACGGAATCAGCGAGGAGTCGCTCACCAGCGCCGACGAGTGCTTGTGCCCGGCGAGCGCCGCGATCACGCCGATCCACGCGAGCCCGGCGACGGCCAGGGCGATGAGCAGCCACTGCCAGAACCGGATCAGCCGCCACCAGCCGGTCATGCCGGCACCCGACGGCAGGGCTTCGCGTACCGCCGCGCCAAGCGCGGCCCTGGCGTCGGCCGTACCGGACCTGGCGGCATCCCGTACCGTACGCGACCAGGGCTCCGGCAGCGGGCCGCCCACCTCGTCGGCGAAGACAGTGATCGCGTTGTCGATATCGGACTGCTGGGCCTGCCCGGCGACCGCGGCCGCGATGGACCGGGCGTCACGATCCGCGCCGGACGCACGCAGTCCCCGCACCGGGTCACGGCCATGCCGCCAGCGGGCCAGCCTGGCCAGCGGCCACTCAACATAGCGGACCGCCTGCGCCTCCCGCATCGCCTGCAGGGCGTCGGTCACCGCGGACAGCCCGGCCGCCCGCGCGAACGCCTCGGTGAGCTTGGCCGCCGGGCCCGGGGGAACGCTGGCCACCGGGTCCGGCTCGGCGGTGTCCTGGTGCCCGCCGTCCAGGGTGGCGTCATCCCACGGCGGCCGCGACGGGGCGGAAGCGCGGTGATCCTGCGCCGTCTCCCACACGGCGTCGCCGCCCCGGTCACCGGCCCAGGCCTCGGCTGGCTCGCCGTCCCCGCCGGCGCTGTCGCCGGCACCGCCAGCACCATCGATGGCGTCGGTCCCGTCGGCGCCGCCGGTACCGTCGAGGGCCGCATCTTCCCACGGCGGGCGCGCCGACTCCCACGGCGGGCTCGCAGGTGCCGGATCCTGTTCCGCGGCGTGCCCGGCAGCCGCCACACCGGTCATCGAGCCCGCGACCGCGCCGGGGATCTCGCCGTCCGCGGAGTCCGCGGAGTCGGCGGCGTCCGCGCCGTCGGCGGCGGCGGCGTGACCGTCACGGCCGGCCGGCGCGGGGAACATGCCGGGATCCGGGGTGACCGCCTCGGCCTGCTCCCGGCCGGGAGCCGCCGGCCGGGCGGCGTGTACGGCGAAGCCGCCGAGCACCGCGTCGATGTCGGCCGCGATCCGCTCGCTCGCGGCCTGGCGGGCGGAGACCGCCTTGACGAGCACCGCCCGCAGTTCGTCGAGCCCGGCGCCGGTCCGCGCGGACACCGGGAGCAGGTGGGTGTCGGCGAGACCCTCGGAATCCAGCAGCCTGCGCAGGTCCGACTCGCAGTCGGATATCTGGTCCGGGGAGAGCAGGTCGATCTGGTTGAGCACCACGGTGATCACGCTGGCGTGCCCGGCCAGCGGGATCAGGTAGCGGCGGTGCACGGCAGCGTCGGCGTATTTCTGCGGGTCAAGGACCCAGATCAGCATGTCGGCGAGCTTGCTCAGCCGGTCAACCGCCGCCATCGACGCCGTGACCACCGAGTCGTGGTCGGGGAGATCGAGCAGGAGCAGCCCGGTCAGCGCCGCCTCGCCCGCGTCGAGCGCGCTCGCCCGGCCGTACCGGTGGCGGCGCTGGACGCCGAGCCAGTCGAGCAGCGGCGCCGCGCCCTGCATGCCCCACACGCAAGCGTGCACGTGCCGGGTGGTCGGCCTGGTCACGCCCGCCGGGGAGAAGTTCGCCCCGGAGAGGGCGTTGAACAGCGACGACTTGCCGCTGCCCGTCCCGCCGGCCAGCGCGACCACGGTGTGCGACGCGGACAGCCGGAGCCGCTCGCCGGCCCGTCGCAGCAGCGCCTCCGAGTCGCTGATCAGCTCGGGGCTGAACCCGCCGGTGCGCCCATCGCGGGTGATTCTGGTGCTGCCGATGCGCACGATCTGGGCGAGCGCGTCGAGCCGGGCGGGCAGGTTCATCTGGGGCATGCCCGCCCCGGGCAGGGGGTGCGGGGCCACCGCCGCGGGCGTACTCATCGCTTCCGTGGTCACCGCGCCGCCTCCAGCGAGTACTCGGCCTGGTAGAGGCGGACCGCCGCGACCTCGTCGACCGGCCCGGCGGAATCGATCACCTCCACGAAGCGGAGCAGTTCCTCGTCCAGCAGCAGCCGGACGCGTTCCAGCAGGTCCGCGCGGGCCCGCGCGGTGATCTCCGCCAGCTCGACCGTGCCGAACACGGAGGTCAGCAGATCGTGGGGCACGGTGATGATGTCGGAGTCGGGCGCGCCACCGGTCTCCGCCGCGGGCTGGGACCGTTCCGTCCCCCCGGTCCCCTCAGTCCGCTCCGTCCGCTCCGTCCCCTCGCCGAGCATCGCGATGAGCGTGACCAGGCTCAGCGGTTCGCTTTCGTAATCAGGGCGGCCGCCGCCCCGTTTCGCCGTGTTCTCCGCCTGTACAAGCCGCATCAGGTGATCCTGCCACGCGCTGACCGCCCGGGCGACGCGGGGCGGCAAGTCGGGCGACGAGCGGTCAATGTTCGCGCCGTGCTGTTCCGCCGCCCGCGCCTGCGCGGCGTGGCTGTCGGGGCCGAAGGCCGATTCGAAGACCTGCTCCGCGCGCTCCCCCTCGGCGCGCACGGCCGCGGCGTGTATCAGGAGGGCCGCGCCGGCCGGGTCCGCGCGCCAGCGGGCGGCAACCTGTTCCGCGGCACGGTCCGCGACCGACACCACGAGCGATTCCAGGGCAGAGCGCACCGACGAGTCGAGCGCCGCGGTGCGGGTCACGCCCTGTCCCCGCATGACCTGGCCGCGGCGGGCGCGCCTTCCCTTACGGGGCACCCGCCGGGAACGCAGCGCGGCGCCGAGTTCGCCGCTGACCGCGTAGTCCTGCCAGCGGGCGGTGATCTCGCCGCTGAGCAGCGAACCCTTCCGTGTTCCGCCGTCGAAGTCGGCGAGCGCCCGCCGGTACGCGTCCTCGGCGTCTCGCCGGAGCTTCGCGCGCAGCGCGACCTGCGCGTCGACGTGAGCCGCCAGCTTCGGCACCCTGATCTTGAACGTGTCGAGGACGCCGGACATCGTCTGGGTGAGCACCGCGACGCGGCGGTCGGTGCGCTGCGCTGTGTCCGCGAGCCAGTCGCGGATCGGCTCGAATACCTCGGTCGGCAGCATGCCGTCCACGATCCCGGTCTCCTGGATCACGAAACGGTCCGTGGCGGAGATCCCGTTGGCGTCCAGCATGGCCGTGAAGTGATCGACCAGTTCCGTCCGGTGGCTTGGCGGCACTCGCGACAGCACGACGCCCAGCGCCGCGCCGCGTTCCCGCGCGTGCTGCAGGATCTCCCAGACGGGCGCGTCCGCGTAGCGGCCCGCGCTGGTCATGAACAGCCACAGGTCGGACGCGTCGAGGAACTGGTAGGCGAACTCGTGGTGCGCGCGGACCACCGAGTCGATGTCCGGCGTGTCGAGCAGCGCGATGCCCTTGGGCATCCCCTCGCTCGCCGCGAGGACGAGCAGCCCGTCCCGTCCCGGCCGGGCCAGGCCCTCCTGGCGCACCCGCGGCAGCGTGGGCAGGAACATGTTCTCGGCGAACCATTCGATGTCTTCGGGATGGCAGGCGAGCACCGGCGAGTTGGTCGTCGGCCGGCGCACGCCGGTCACGCTCACCTGGCTGCCGACGATGCTGTTCACCAGCGTCGACTTTCCGGCGCCCGTGGAGCCGACGAGCGCCACCAGCACCGGCGCCGCCGACTGGCGCACCCGCGGCAGCAGGTAATCGTCGATCTGGCTGAGCAGCTTGGCCCGCTCGGCTGTCACCTCATCGGCGCCGGGCAGCTCGAAAACGAGCGGGATGGCGGCGATCCGCTTGCGCAGGTTGAGCAGAGTCGCCTCCAGCAGCCGCGCGTCGACCCGGACCCGTGGCACCGCCCTCGGCGGTGCCGCTACCGGTCCCGGCCCGGGTTCGGCTACCGGTCCCGGCCCGGGTTCGGCGGGCCGCGCCTCTACTTCAGCGCCGCCATCCGGATCGCCGTTACCACCGTCTTCTTCAGTTGCCGCGTTTTCCGCGGCGCCTGCTTCGTCGTCAGCAACCTCGCTCGGGGGGACGTCGGCCACGTCCTCTACATTCCCTCCGTGAGGGATGCCGGCACCACGGTCCGGCACTGAATCGCCACCAGACGCTGTCACGGAATTGACCATATCTGTCGCGGCTGCGGCATTGGCAACGTTCTGTCCGGGCAGCGGCGAAGCCGCCACGCCCTTTGGTTCCATCGTTCCCGCCTGGTCTATTGTTCGCGAGGGGAAAGCGGCGTGCCGGGGCCTCTCGGAGCCGGGTTCGCGGGATCTAGACGTCCCGGATCCGCGAGCCCTGCCTCCCGCGCAAGCCCGGCCAGCTCGGCCGCGATGGTCACGACGTCGCCCACGACCACCACGGCCGGAGGCCGGATGCCCTCCTCGGCCACTCGCCTCTCGACGTTTTCCAGCGTTGAGTAGATTGTGCGCTGCGTGGGCATGGTACCGTCCGCGATCACGGAAACGGGAGTACTTGCGGGCCTGAAGTACCGCATCAGGGCTTCGGCGACCGCACCGATGCGGTCGACGGCCATCAGCAGCACCAGCGTCCCGGTACCGCGCCCGAGTGATTCCCAGTCAACAGTAGACCGCTCGTCGCCCGGCGGTACATGTACGGACACAACATGAAATTCCTGGGCGGCCCCGCGGTGCGTCACCGGTATCCCCGCGGCCGTCGGAACGCCCACCGCGCTGCTCACGCCGGGCACGACCGTCACCGGGACGCCGGCCCGCAGGCAGGCGAGCATCTCCTCGGCGCCGCGCCCGAACACGAACGGGTCCCCGCCCTTCAGCCGCACCACGAACCGTCCCGCCCGGGCGTGCGCGACGAGCGCCTCGTTGATCGCCTCCTGGGCCATGGAGCGGCCGTAGGGAATCTTGGCGGCGTCGATGATCTGCACGTCCGGGGGCAGCTCGTCCAGGAGCGACCGGGGCGCAAGCCGGTCGGTTATCACCACGTCGGCCTCGGCCAGAAGCTGCCGGCCGCGGACCGTGATGAGCCCGGGATCGCCGGGGCCGCCGCCGATCAGCACCACGCCCGTGCGCCGCCGCCTGGTGTGACGCGCGCCGAGCGTTCCCGACCGCAGTCCGCCGACGATCGCGTCCCTGATCCGCGCGCTGCGCCGTGGGTCACCGCTGAGCACGCCGACCCGCACCTCGCCGGCGCTCCCGGACGCCGGCGTCCACGCGGCCGACGCGGCGGCGTCGTCGGCGCGGACGCACCAGATCCGCAGCGACTCCGCCTCGTCGGCGACCGCCGCGTTCACCTCGGCGGGCCCGCACGCGCAGGCCAGCCACGCACCGGCGCAGTCCCCGGGCGCGTAGCCGCGCGCCAGCCAGCGGATCTGCCCCGCCGTCGCGAGGTCCTCGAGCGAGGCGGTGACCTCCGGCGACACGACGCGCACCACGGCGCCGGCCGCGAGCAGCGCGGGTACCCGGCGGGACGCCACCGCTCCCCCGCCGGCCACCATGACCAGGCGCCCGCGCAGGCGCAGCCCGAGCAGATACGGCTGGTCGTCCGCGGCAGCCATCAGCGCCCTCCCTCAGCGATCGTCCGTCAGTCCTTGTCAGTGCTTCCCAGTCAGCACCCGGGGCTTCCCAGTCAGCACCCGGGGGTCAGCGCTCCCGGGTCAGCGCTTGCCCATCAGCGCTTCCCCGTCAGTGCTTCCCCGTCAGTGCTTCTCCGTGACGCCCGCGGAGTCGAACGTGGCGACGTCGCGCAGCGCCCGCGCCGCGCTCTGAATCAGCGGCAGGGCGAGGACCGCGCCGGTGCCCTCCCCCAGCCGCAGGCCCAGGTCGACCAGGGGCTTCAGGCCCAGGTGCTCGAGGGCGACGGCGTGACCGGGCTCGGCGCTCCGGTGGCCGGCGAAGCACGCCGCGACGGCGTCCGGCGCGAGCGCCACGGCGGCCAGCGCCGCGGCTCCGGCGATCACGCCGTCGAGGACGACCGGCACCCGCAGCGCGGCGGCGCCCAGGATGAACCCGGCGAGCGCCGCGTGCTCGAACCCGCCGAACGCGCCGAGCACGCCCACCGGGTCCGCCGGATCGGGCCGGTGCCTGCCCAGCCCGCGGCACACCACGTCGATCTTCCTGGCGTAGGTCGCCGCGTCGATCCCCGTGCCGCGCCCGGTGGCCTCCGCCGGGTCGGCGCCGGTGAACGCGCAGATCAGCGCGGCCGAGGCGGTCGTGTTCGCGATGCCCATGTCGCCGGTGACCAGGCACCGGTTGCCGGCGCCCGCCAGGTCACGCGCGACCTCGATACCGGCGGTGAGCGCCGCTTCGGCCTGCTGCCTCGTCATCGCCGGTCCCGCCGTGAAATCCGCCGTGCCCTTCGCGACCTTGCGGGGCAGCAGCCCCGGCGCCGGGTCGAGGTCAGCGGCGACGCCGACGTCGACCACGGTGACCTCCGCGCCGGCCTGCGCGGCGAACGCGTTGACGACCGCTCCTCCGCCCAGGAAGTTCGCGACCATCTGCGCGGTCACCTCCTGCGGCCAGGGTGTCACTCCCTGCGCGTGCACGCCGTGGTCGCCCGCGAACACGGCGACGGCGGCCGGCTCCGGCAGCGGCGGCGGGCACTCCCCGGTCAGCCCGGCCAGGCGCACCGACACGTCCTCGAGCGCGCCGAGCGACCCGCTCGGCTTCGTCATTCGTTCCTGGCGCTCCCGCGCCGCCGCCATCGCGGCGGCGTCCGGCGGCGCGATGGCGGCCAGCACCTCGGCAACCGGGTTCACCACGTCCTCCCCTGAAAACCCCCGGCTGCCGAACGAGCCGTGGTGCACGGCCCAGGCAACCGGTCTCCTGTTCGCCCATCCGGCGCTGGCGAGCTCCGGCTCCGCCGCGAACTCGCTGACGTAGCCCACGCACAGGTAGGCGATCACCTCGAGGTGCGGCGGCAGCCCGAGTTCGGCGGCGAGCTCGCGCGCGTCGAAGAAGCTGACCCAGCCGACCCCGAGGCCTTCGGCGCGGGCCGCCAGCCACAGGTTGGAGACGGCGAGCACGCTGGAGAAGTCAGCGGTGCGCGGCTGGGTACGACGTCCCAGCGTATGCCGTCCGCCGCGGGTCGGATCGCAGGTGACGACGATGTTGAGCGGCGTGTCGAGGATCGACTCGATCTTCAGGTCGCGGAACGCGCGCGCCCTCGCGTTCGGCAGGTCCTTCGCGTACTCGTCGCGGTTTCGCCGCGCCAGCGCCGCGATCCGCTCGCGGTGCGGCCTGTCGGTGATCACGATGAAGTCCCACGGCTGCGAGAGCCCGACGGACGGCGCCTGGTGCGCGGCGCCGAGCACCCGCCGCAGCACCTCCTCGGGCACCGGGTCCGGCAGGAACCCGCGGCGCACGTCCCGCCGCTCCGCGATCGCCCGGTACACGGCCTCCCGCTCCGCATAAGCAAACCCCGGCGCCCGCGCCGCGTTCTCACTCATGAGCCCCTCCGTTCGCTTCGACCCTCACGTGCCGCTGCTCTCCCGGCGGGTTCGCCTTTGGGTGCAATCCGGGCTGCCATAGCAGCGCGGATTGCGCCCAAACCGGCGCTGGGCTGGGCACTGCTACTGAGGCCGGCGTCGTGCGCCGTCTCCCCGGGGCGAAATGCCCGGTTTGCGCGGGTTCGCCCAGCGCGTGGGCGACGCGCGGGTTAGTCGGCATGGGCGTGCGCGCGGGGGTGCGCGGGGTCGTGGGGGTGCGCGGCGGGGTCGTGGGGGTGGTCGTGGGGGTGCTGGGGGGCGCCCACCCGGTGCTCGAAACCGGGCATCGGCGCCCGGTAGACGCACATGTCGCAGTTCATGCGGATGTCCCCGGACAGCGCCTCGTGGTAGCGCTCGTAGACGAGGGTGGCGATCTCGTCGCAGTCGCCTAGCACGCCGGTGCAGCGTATATCCAGTTCGGGGTGCTCGCGCGCGTAGCCGGCGGCCTGCCGCGCGACCCGGTCGGGCAGCACACCGGGGAAGAGGAAGTAGCGGGCGACGACGATCTGGCGGGCGCCGAGCAGACGGCAGCGCTCCAGGCCTTCGGCGACGCCTGGGCGCGCGAGCGAGACGAAGGCGGTCTCGGCCAGCGGGAAGTCCCTGCCCTCCCACAACAGCCGGGCGGTTTTCACGACGTCCGCGTTGGCGTCCGGGTCCGTGGAGCCGCGGCCCACGACGAGCACCGCCGGCGGCGCCGGCAAGTCGCCGGTCACCGCCGCGATCCTCACGGCGAGCAGTTCCTGCAGCACCGGGTGCGGTCCCAGCGGCCGGCCGTAGTGCCAGGTAAGGCCGGAGTGCCGGGCGTGTTCTCTGGCCAGCGCGGCGGGAATGTCGCCCTTGGCGTGCCCGGCGGCCGAAAGCATGAGCGGCACCGCCACGATTCGCTTACCGGACGCGCCGGCCAGCGCGGCGACGGCGGAGCGCACGGGGGGTTCGGAAAGCTCGATGAAACCCCCGGCGACCGCGGTTCCGCGCGGCGCGGCGAGCGTGGCGACCCGGTCCGCCAGCGCCGTGAACGCGGCGACGCCCGCGGGGTCGCGGGTGCCGTGCGCGGCCAGCAGCAGCGGCGGCCGGGAAACCGCTGGCGCGAGGTCGTACCCGAGGCGCGCGGAAGTGCTCCGCGACTCGGCGCCCCCGGCATGGCTGCCTGCCTCGCGGTCTCTCACGGTCTGCCGCCGGGAACGGCGGCGCCGGGGCGGGCCACGCGGAGGAGGGCGTTGAACGCGGCGACCGCGACCGCGGAGCCGCCCTTCTCGGAGACGTTCGTGAGCGCGGGCAGGCCGCTGGCGCGCAGCGCGTCCTTCGACGCCGCAGCGCCGACGAAGCCGACCGGTACCCCGATCACCAGCGCGGGCTCGACCTCCCGCCGGATGATCTCCTCGAGCGCGGTCGGCGCGCATCCCACGAGCCACACCGCACCCGGGCCGGCCTGGCCGAAAGCCAGGCGTACCCCCGCCGCGGTGCTCGTGATCCCCGCCGTCCTGGCCAGGCGCGCCGCCAGCGAGTCGCCCGCCTTGCAGATCACCTCGTACCGCGTGATGCCAGACGCCACCATCCCGACGTCGGCCACCACCGGCGCGCCGCGCCTCAGCGCGGCGACGCCCGCCGCGAGCGCGGCCTCGTCGCAGACCAGGTCGGTGGCGTAGTCGAAGTCGGCGGTCGCGTGGATGACGCGTTCGGTGACCGCGCGGGACAGCGGCGGCAGCCGGCTCAGGTCGATCCGCGACCGCAGGATGCGGTACGACTCCGCCTCGATTGGATTGGGGATGTCGCCGGGATCCGACGGATCGCCGGAGGGATCGCTGGGGTTGGAGGGGCTAAAGGTATAGGCGGTATCTTTGGTGCGGTTGGGGCTGGGGAGGCCTGTGGGATGCGGCTCAGTCATCGATCACCTCGATAGTGTCGGCGGGGCAGATCTCCACGCACTCCCCGCAGTCGTTGCACAGGTCCGCCAGGACCAGAAGCGGGCCGCCGGGGCGTACCGCGTGCTCCGGGCAGGTCAGCAGGCACGCGCCGCAGCCCCGGCAGCCGGCGCCGATCACCGCCGTCACGGAGCGGCCCTGCCGGCCGGAGTTTCCGCGGCCCAGGTGTACTCGCGCGGCGTCACCATCCGGCCCGCCACGATACGGGTGCGGGACGACCCGACGATCACCATCGTGCGCATGTCGGCCACGGACGGGTCGAACGACTCGAGCGAGGCGATGCCGTGCGCCTGGCCGGGCCGGGCCGCGTCCCGCACCCAGCCGACCGGCGTCGACGGCGGGCGGCACTTCGCCAAAAGCTCCAGCGCCCGCGGCAGCTGCCAGCCGCGCCGCGCGCTGGCGGGGTTGTAGAAGCACGCCACGAGATCGGCCTGCGCGGCGGCCACGATACGGCGCTCGATCACCGGCCACGGAGTGTGCAGGTCGGACAGCGAGATCACCGCATGATCATGCCCGAGCGGCGCGCCCAGCACCGCGGCCGCGGCGAGCGCGGCCGTGACGCCTGGGACGCCGGCCACGTCGAAGGACCCGTCCGCCATGTCCAGCGCAGGGCTGGCCATCGCGTAGATGCCCGCATCCCCGGAACCGATCAGCGCGACCGCCCGGCCGGCCCGCGCCTCCGCCACCGCCGCCGCCGCGCGCTCCCGCTCGCTGCCGAGCCCGCTGGCGAGCACCCGGGTGCCCGGCCGGAGCAGCCCGGCGACCTGCTCGACGTACTGGTCGAGCCCGACGACCACGGACGCCCTGCGTAGTTCCGCCACCGCCCGCGGCGTCATCAGGTCCCGCGCGCCCGGCCCAGTGCCGACCACCGCGAGCCGCCCGCGCGGCCTCGCCCGCGCGATCGCGACCGTGGCATGGGCGCTCGCCCGCTTCGGCAGCACGAGCGCGGCCCCGCCCCGCGGCCTGCCCGGCGAAGCACCCCCGGCCGGAGCGCCGCCCGGCGAAGCAGCCGGGGAGGGTCCGCCGGCCGGCGCGGCGCGGCCGTTCAGGGCACTGCCTGGCGAAGCATCCCCGGCCGCGCTGCCGGCCGGCGAAGCAGCCGGGGAAGGGCGGCCGGCCGGCGCAGCATCCCCGTTCGGGGCGCTACCTGGCGAAGCACCCGCGGCCGGGGCGCTGGCCGGGAATGCATTCGGGGAGGGGCGGCCGGCCGGCGCAGCACCCCTGGCCGGGGAAGCATCCCGCGACGGGCGGCCGGCCGGCGCGGCGCGGCCGGGCGCGGGGAGGTCATCGGCGATGCTGGCGGAGGCGCCGAGCAGCGCGGCGGCCTCGGCGACGCTGGGGGTGCCGGTTACGGCGCGCACGACCTCGCTCGGGTTGGGGACCGCGATTTCGGCCAGGGCCGCCGCGCCGAAGGTCATGAAACCCCAGCCCCGCTCGTATGCGGCCGCCTGCAGGCCGTGCTCGTCCGCCTTCAGGTCCGCCGTAGCGAGATACCGAACGGATAGTGGCGATACCCCGGCTTCACGCAGCGCTTCGTCAATCAGGCGGCCGGCCTCGGCGGCGGCGACTCCCCGGCTCGAACCCGCGCCGACGACGAGCGATGGCGGGCGGAATACCACGGTCCGTTTGGTAGACACGTGTTCGTCATGGGCGCGGTCGGTCACGATGATCGCGGCGGTGCCCGGCTCGGGCGCGGGTGCGGGAACCACGTTCGGGGGCAGCGCGGGCAGCGGCCACTGGTCGTCCATGGTCAGGGTCACCCGTTCGCCGTCGAGGATCGCCGCGCCGACGCCTGGCAGATCGCTGCCGGGCTCGACGGCGAAGCCGAGCGCGGCGGCGATCTCGTCGAGCGCCGGGGCGCCAGCCGCGTCGCTGGCCGTGGTGATCACCGGCTCGGCGCCGAGCGCGAGCGCGGCGCGGCGCGCCAGGTCGTTGGCGCCGCCGGCGTGGCCGCCGAGCACCGGTACCGCGTACCGCAGCGCCTCGTCGACGCAGACGACGCCGGGGTCGGCTTGCTTGCCGCGCAGCAGCGGCGCGATCAGCCGCACCGTCGCGCCGGCCGCCAGGAAGCACACGATCCCGTCGCACTCGGCGAACGCGCGCGGCAGCGCCGCCGCGGCGCTCCCCTCGTAGTGCCTGGCATCGGGCCACGCGGCGGCGAGGCGCGCGGCCGCGGCGCGGCCCGCCCTCGTCACGGCGACCAGCCCGATCACGTGCGCTCCCCCGTGATCGGCGGCGCGGTCATCGGTGGCTCGGTCGTCCGTGACCGGTTCATTCGCGACGCTCCCCCCACAGCACGAAGACCGGGTTGGCGGCGGCCAGCCGGAGCGAGCCGCCCGGCAGCGCGGTCAGCCTGGACGCCTGGAGCTGGGTGCCGTCGGCATGGTAGCCGTGCTCTGCCAGCAGGTCACGGACGGCCCTCACCCGGTCAACGGACGCGCACGTCACGACCAGGCGCTCGGGTCTCGCCCGCCGCGCCGCCGCGGCGAGCACCTCGTTGTCGCCGCCCCCGGCGAACACGGCGTCGGCCGGCGGCAGGTCCGCGAGGACCGCCGGGGCGCGGCCCTCCCTGACCCGCAGGTAGACGCCGTGGCTCGCGGCGTTGCGGCGGATGCGGGCACACTGCGCGGGATCGGAGTCGACGGCGATCACCCAGGCGCCGAACCGCGCGCACTCGACGGCGACCGAGCCGGAGCCGGCGCCGATGTCCCAGATGGTCCGCCCGGGAGCCGGGCCGAGCCTCGACAGCACCAGCGCGCGGACCTCGCTTTTGGTGATCATCGAGTCGCGGTGCTCGAACGCCTCCTCGGGAAGCGCCCAGCCGTGTGGCGCGCCCGGATGCCCGGCCAGCCACCTGACCGCGCTGGGCGCGGCCGGGTCGAAGGCGACCAGGATGTTCGGCTCGCCGAAGCGGGCCGCCGGGCGGGTGGCGAGGTCGGTGACGCTCTCGTCGCCGGTGCCGAGCCGCTCGGCGACGTAGACCTTCCGGCCAGCGGAGAGCAGCTCCGTGCCCAGCCGCTCCGGACCGGCCTCACCGGGCCCGGTCAGGATCGCGACCTTGGGGTGGGCCAGCGCGGCGGCGAGAACCTGCCGCGGCTCGCGCCCGTGCGCGGACAGGACCAGCGCGTCGTCCCAGTCCAGGCCGAGGCGGGCGAACGCGAGCGCCACCGAGGACGCCGCCGGGATCACCGCGGGCTGGATTCCCCTGGCGCGCAGCGCCCGCACGATGCCGAAGAACCCGGGATCGCCGGAGGCGAGGATCGCCACCGGGCCGGGGCCGGCGCCGATCTGGTCGAGGGCGTCGTCGAGGCGTTTGATCACGATGCGTTCGGTGGTGGGCGGCAGGTCCGCGCCGGCGGCGTCCAGGTGCCGGGCCGCGCCGGCGACCCTGGCGGCCTTGCCGAGGACGGCGGTGGCCTCGGGGGAAAGCGGGCGGCCGTCGCAGCCGATGACGGTCACGTGCTCAGTCACTGTTGTTCCTCCGGCGACGGGAGATTGGCCTGCTCTCCGGATGGAACGATTGCGGGCGACGCCGCGATCCTTCGGTGGCCGGTAAAGTCCACCATGATGACCTGCACCGATGGCGGCGCGGCGGGGGCGGGGGCGGGGCGAGAGGCCCGGGCCGCCGTCTCGGCCGCTGCCTGGGCCGCGAAACGGCTGAGTACGCGGGCCGCGCGCGTGCACAGCTCCTCCCCCGCCCGCTCCAGCAACCCGGCGTCGGCCCATAGCTCGGCGGCGTGCCGCGCGGTGTTCGCCGCGGCGACCGCGGCCGCGAGTTCCGGGTCGCCGCCGGCCGCGAGCGTGATATCGCCGAGCAGGCTGGTCGAGACCTTCGACCTGGTGTAGTGCGTCATCAGGACGCCGGCCGCGAGCTTGGTCAGCTTCCCGGCCATCCCCACGAAGGTCACCCGCGCCAGCCCGTGCTCGGCCGCCCTGCGCAGCGCGGCGCCGGTGAAGTCGCCCACCTCGACGAAGCACACCTCGGGCAGGCCGGGCAGCAGCTCCATGGCGCCCTTCTCGGTGCGGCCGCCGGTGCAGAGCACGAGCGTCGACTCGCCCTGGGCGGCAAGCACGGCGACGGCCTGCTCGACGCTCGCCCGCCAGGACGCGGTGGAGAACGGGCGAACGATGCCGGTCGTGCCGAGGATCGAGATCCCGCCGATGATGCCGAGCCGCGCGTTCGTGGTCTTGCGGGCCATCAGCTCGCCGCCGGGAACGGAGATGATCACGCGGACGCCGCGGCTGGCCAGGTCGACGGCCTCGCCGACCGCCGCCGTGATCATCTGGCGCGGCACCGGGTTGATCGCCGGCGCGCCGGGCTCCAGCCCGAGGCCCGGCTTGGTGACCACGCCGACCCCGACGCCGCCGTCCAGCTCGATGCCGGGGGCCGGACGCCAGCGCACCGTCGCGGTGAGGCGCGCGCCGTGGGTGACGTCCGGGTCGTCGCCCGCGTCCTTGACCACCACCGCCTCGGCGGTTTCGCCCTCCAGGGTGCAGCTGTCGACGGCGAACCGGACCCGCTGCCCTGCCGGGAGCCCGATCTCGACGGATCGCTGGAGCTGGCCGGCGTCCAGCGCTGTCACGGCGGCCTTGGCGGCGGCCGCCGCGCAGCTTCCCGTGGTCCAGCCGGTGCGCAGCGCCCGCTTCCTGACCCTGGCCGTCCGCGGCAGGTCCGGCTCGCGCAGCTCGGGCCCGGTCACGTGCCGCCGCCCTTGGTGCTGTCTTCCCGCCGGAGCTCGCGCCTGGCCTGCCGGTCGGCCTTGCGATACTCGTGAAAGTGCCCCGGGTGGTACAGGTGGGACCGGGTCCCGCCGGCGGCGAGCCCCGGGCCGACGAGCACCAGCGTGTGCTTCCACAGTTTGCGCGACCTGATCGTGGCCGCGAGCTCGGCCAGCTCGCAGCGGACGATCAGCTCGTCGTCCCAGCTGACCTGGTAGGCCACCACGCAGGGGGTCCGCGGCGGGTACCCGCCGGCCAGCAGCTCCTCCTGCAGCTGGCCCGACCTCGCCGCGGACAGGAAGAGCGCCATCGTCGTCCCGTGCCTGGCGAATTCGGACACCCGCTCGCCGGGCGGCATCGGGGTCTTGCCGCCGCCGAGCCTCGTCAGGATCACCGACTGCGCCACCTCGGGGATCGTGAGCTCGCGGCCGATCCGCGCGGCCACCGCGGTGAAGCTGGACACACCGGGCACGACCTCGGTCGGGAGGCCCAGCGCCGCGCACTGGTCGAGCTGCTCCTGGACGGCCCCCCACAGCGCGGGGTCGCCGGAGTGGATCCTGGCGACGCGCAGTCCTTCTTGTGCGGCGCGCCGGTAATAAGGCAGCACGCCTTCCATCGGCAGCCGCGCGGAGTCGACCGTCTCGGCGTTGGGCCCGGCATGGCTGAGGACCCCGGGGTGGACCAGGCTGGAGGCCCAGATGACGATGTCGGCGGCTGCCACCGCGGCCGCGCCGCGCAGCGTCAGCAGGTCGGGCGCGCCGGGTCCGGCGCCGACGAACCAGACCTTGCCGCTGGCCGGGGAGGCGCTTTCGCGGGGGGAGGCGCTTTCGCGGGCGGGTCTGCTCTCGCCGGGGAAGCCGTTCTCGCGGGGGAAGGCGCTTTCGCCGGGATAGGCGCTCTCGACGGCGGGTCTGCTCTCGCCGGGGGAGGCGCTTTCGACGGCGGGCGTCTGCTTGGACGGGGCGTGACCTGTTTCCTGAGGTACGGTTCGCAGGCCGCTGCCCGTGCGGGGTGGCCGGCGAGCGGGGACGATCAGCGTGGACAGATACGGGATGTCCGGCATACCGGCCAGTCGCGCGGCAGGGCCGATGGTCTCCCCCGGCAGGCCGAGCCGGGCGCCGACGACCGCGCCGTCCAGCCGCCCGGCCCCGGCCAGGTGGTCCCGCAGCACGTCCGGCGCCGGGCTGGCCGCGGCCCCGAGCTTGTACCCCACGACGGCGCCGCCCATTTCGAGTGCTTCGTCAAGCGCGCCGGCGCCCGCGTTGAGCGGGACGAGCGTGACCGGCTCGGTGCCCTCCGCCAGCGAGATACCCGCCCGCGCGGCCAGGTCCTGCATCGCGGTGATGCCGGGAACGGTCTCGACGTGGACCCCGGGTACCAGCTCGCGGACGGTCTGAGCCAGGTAGCTGAACGTCGAGTAGAGGTTCGGGTCGCCAATCGTGCCGAACGCCACGGTGGAGGCCCCGGCGGCGAACTCCCGCGCCACCGCGGCGGCGGCGTCCTGCCACGCGGCGGCACGCCGCGGTGTGACGCCTCCGGTGTCGTTGAGCGCGAACGCGAGCCGGCGGATCTTGCCGGCGGCCACGTACTCACCGATGATCGTCTCCGCGCGTCCCGGCTCCGGCGCGGGCTCGCTGCCGCCGGGAACGGCGAGCACGGGAACGACGACCAGGTCGGCGTCGCGCAGCACCCGGACGGCCTTCATCGTGATGAGCTCCGGGTCCCCGGGGCCGACCCCGACTCCAATGAGCCTGGCCGGTTTCACCGCCTCCCTCGCGGGCGCTTCGCTTGGTCGTGCCGAGGGCGCGCGGTCAAGGCGTGCCGAAGGCGCGCGGTCAAACGGAGCGGGAGGCGGGTCCTCGGCGCCGGGACACCGCCGCGGCCCTCCGGGTTCTCGCATGGTCGTGCCGGAGGCGCGCCAAGAGGCGCGGCGGCCCGGCGCCCGCGGCGTCCATGTTCGCTGCCTGCTCAGCATGCCGCGTGCTCCGCGGGGTAACGGGCGGCGCAGGCGCGCGCGAACCTGGCGGCGAGTGCCGGGTAGCCTGCCCAGTGCACGTGCAGGTAGGAGGCGATGACGGGGCCTTTGACGTGCCCCTCTCGCGGCCCGGATGTGAACCGCCAGGCGGGCGGGTCGCCGTGCGCGGGATCGGTGGCCGTGCGGTGGAACTCGTGGCCGTGCACCCGCTCCCCCGCGGACGCGAGCAGCCAGTCCGCGGTCGCGGTCGCGCGGCGGTAGCCGAGCGTCAGCTTTCCGGTCATCGAGGCGCGCACGCCGAGCACCCCGCACATCGGGTGGCCGTCCAGCGTCCGGGACAGGTAGAGGAGCCCGGCGCATTCGGCGACGACGGGTGCCCCGCTCGCCGCGAACACGGCCACCTGCTTCCTGAGCCGCTCGTTGGCGGACAGGTCAGCGGCGTACATTTCCGGGAACCCGCCGCCGAGCAGCAGGCCGCTCGCGTCCTCCGGCAGGTCCTCATCGCGCAGCGGGTCGAACGGTGCCACGCGCAGCCCGGCCGCGGTGAGCAACTCCACTTGTTCCGTGTACCCGAACGTGAACGCCGCACCACCAGCAACAGCCACGACACCTCCAGCCGTGGGCGACACGACGCCTCCACGCGCCGCGTTCCATGATCGCGGAAGTTGGGGTGTCGCATACGACCCCTGATTTCCGTGATCATGGTCAAGCCCGGCGGAGCCGGGCTTGGGGAGCAGGGCGGGGGTTACGGTGGAGACTGGAGTGGTCGCAGAGGCAGGTGTGACCGGTGGGCTTGAGGCCCGAGCGGTGGTGGGGGCGGAAAGAGTACTCGTGAGGGCTGCGGCGGGGTCCCAGGCGGCCTCAGGCAGGGCTGGAGCGCGGCGGGCGAGCGTCAGCAGGCCGTCGAGGTCGCACGACGCGGCGATCAGCGCGCCCATGCGGGCGATCGCGTCACCGGCGGCGGCCTGACGCTCGGCGGCCGGGACGAGGCCGAGGTGGCGGGACGGGGTGACCAGGTCGCCGGTGCGCCTGATCGCTCCGTAAACGGGGATGCCCGCCGACCCGAGTGCATCCCTGAGCAGCCGCTCATGACGGTCGGATGCCACCTGATTGAGGATCACGCCCGCTATCCGGGTCCGCGGGTCAAAACTGGAGAAGCCCGCCGCCACGGCGGCCACCGAGCGGCCGGCTCGGGCCGCGTCGAGCACGAGCACCACAGGGGCATCCAGCAGCCGCGCGACGTGCGCCGTCGAGCCGAACCCAGGATCGGCGGCGCCGAGGGCGGGATCCACGCCGTCGAAAAGGCCCATCACTCCCTCGATGACGGCGACGTCCGCGCCTTCGGCGCCGTGCAGGAACAGCGGAGCGATCAGCCCGGGGCCGCACAGAAACGGGTCCAGGTTCCGGCGTGGCCGCCCGGTCGCGCGCTCGTGATAGCCGGGATCGATGTAATCGGGGCCGACCTTGTGCCCCGACACGTCGAGCCCCCGTGAGCGGAAGGCCGCCATCAGGCCGCAGGCCACCGTGGTCTTTCCGCAACCCGACGCGGGGGCGGCGATCACGAGGCGCGGGACCGCTACCATTCGATCCCTTTCTGCCCCTTCTGGCCGGAATCCATGGGGTGCTTCACCTTGGTCATTTCCGTCACCAGATCGGCGCGGGCGACGAGCTTCGGGTGCGCGTCCCGGCCGGTGATGACCACGTGCTGGCTCCCGGGCCGGGCGGCTAGCACGGAGACGACCTCGTCGACGTCGACCCAGCCCCACTTGACCGGGTAGGTGAACTCGTCGAGCACGTACAGCCGGTAGGTCTGCGCCGCGAGGTCCCTGGCGATCTGCGCCCAGCCCTCGGCTGCCTGCGCGGCCTGGCTGCCGGGATCGCGCTGGATCCAGGACCAGCCCTCGCCCATCTTGTGCCAGGTCACCGGGCCGCCTTCGCCGCTCGCGCCGAGCGTCCGCAGCGCGCGTTCCTCGCCGACCCGCCACTTGGCCGACTTGACGAACTGGAACACGCCGATGGGCCATCCCTGGTTCCAGGCCCGCAGGGCCAGGCCGAACGCGGCCGTGGACTTGCCCTTGCCAGCACCGGTGTGCACGATCACGAGAGGACGGACGCGGCGCTGCCGCGTGGTCAGGCCATCGTCGGGCACGTGGGCCGGCCGTCCCTCGGGCATCAGGCCGCCCTCCCGCCGCCGTCACCGGCGCGCGCCGGGTTGTTGCCGCCGTACGCGGCGCGTGCCGGGTTGTGCATGCCGCGCGCGGCGTGCACAACGTCGCGCAGCGGGGCCGCCGCGAGCTCGCCGACGCTGATCACGGCGCCACCAAGCTGCCGCGCCAGGCGGCCGGCCAGCCCAAGCCTGACCGGACCCACCTCGCAGTCGATCACCACGCTCGCCACGTCCGCGAGCCCTCCGACGGCCCGCGCCAGGTCGGCACCGCTGCCGCTGGTAGCACGGCCGTCGGTGACGATCACGAGCAGGGGGCGGCGGGCGGGATCGCGGATGCGTTCGGCCGCCAGCACGCGGGCGGCCAGCGCGAGGCCCGCCGCCAGCGGCGTCCGGCCGCCGGTCGCGAGATCGGCGAGCCGGCGCGCGCCGGCCTCCACCGACGACGTCGGCGGCAGCGCGACTTCGGCGCCGCTGCCGCGGAACGTGATCAGCCCGACCTTGTCCCGGCGCTGATAGGCGTCGAGCAGCAGGGAGAGCACGGCACCCTTGACCGCGCGCATGCGCTGCCTGGCCGCCATCGACCCGCTGGCATCCACCGCGAACAGCACCAGGTTCCCCTCGCGCCCCTCGCGGACCGCCTCCCGCAGGTCGGATGACGTGATGCGGACCAGCGCAGACGCACCTACGGGCGCTGGCGCGGCGGGGAGGTCACGCGGATGGGGGGAGGCAGCAGCGGGGAGGTCGCGCGGGTGACGGGAGGCGGCGGCGCGGATCGTGGCGGGGAGGTGCAGGGCCTCCACGCGGCCGGCGGGGAGGCGGGCGCCTACGGTGCGGCCGTGGGCGCCGCGAGCGAGCGAGCGGCGGCCAGGGGCGCCGGCGCCGACGCCTGGCACGGTCAGCAGGCGGGCACGGAAGGGCGCCGAGGGCGCGGCCGGCTGTCCTTCAGGGTTGTGGGTGGTGCTGGAGTTGCTGATGTGGTTGGAGTGGTCGGGCTGGGCCGGGGTGGCGCTGTCACTGGACTGGAGGGAGCGGTCCCCGGATTGGGCGGCGCTGTCACCGGGCTGGGGGGAGCTGCCATCGGACTGCGGGGCGCCGCCGTTGGGGCGTGGGCCGCCGTGGGGGGACGGGCCGCCGGGGAGGCCGCCGTGGGGAGGCGGGCCCTCGGGGGGACCGTCGTGGGGGGACGGGCCGCCGTGGGGAGGCGGGCCGCCGGGGGGGCCGCCGTGCCCGTCTGGCGGAGCACCGTCCGGGTCGTCGTCGGGGTGCGGTGAGGCGCTGCCCTGGGGAGACGCCACCGCCCGTTTGGAAGAAGACTCTTTCAAAGCCTCCTCGAGGGCGGCCTCGTCCAGGCCGGGGGCATCGAACGGGTCCCGGCGCCGCCGGTGCGGCAGGGCGAGCCGCGCCGCCACGCGGATGTCCTCCTCGGCCACCTCGGGGCGCCCGTGCCAGGCGGCGAGCGCGATCGCGGTGCGCGCCGTCACCAGGTCTGCGCGCATTCCGTCCACGCCGAACGCGCCGCATACCGCGCAGATCTGGCGCAGCACGCCGTCGGGCAGCCGCACGCCGGGGAGCCGGTCGCGGGCGGCCGCCACCCGCGCGGCGAGATCGGCCGTGCCGGCGTCGAACCGCGCCGCGAACGCCACCGGATCCGCCTCGAAGGCGAGCCTGCGGCGGACCACCTCGGCTCGTTCGGCCGGATCCTGGCTCGCCGCCACCTGCACGGTCAGCCCGAACCTGTCCAGCAGCTGCGGCCGGAGCTCGCCTTCCTCCGGGTTCATCGTGCCGACCAGCAGGAACCGGGCCGCGTGCCGCACCGACACGCCCTCGCGCTCGACGTAGTTGACGCCCAGCGCGGCGGCGTCGAGCAGCAGGTCCACCAGGTGATCGTGCAGCAGGTTCACCTCGTCGACGTAGAGCAGGCCGCGATGCGCGGCGGCGAGCAGGCCGGGCTGGAACGCCGTCACGCCCGCGGACAGCACGCGCTCGATGTCCAGCGAGCCGGTGAGCCGGTCCTCCGTGGCGCCGACCGGAAGTTCGGCGAGCGTCACCGGGCGCCGTACCGCGGCAGCGCCGGACGGGGCGCCGGCCGCGGGAACGCCGGCCGCGGAATCGCCGTTCCCGGGCGGGGCGCCCGGGGCTCCTGGGTGCGGGCCGTCCGGGCACGCCGGATCGGGGTCCGCCGGGTCACACGCGAAGCGGCATCCTTCCACCACCCAGACGGGGGGCAGCAGCGCGGCCAGGCCGCGGACCACGGTCGACTTCGCGGTGCCCTTCTCGCCGCGTACCAGGACGCCGCCGATCGCCGGCGACACCGCGTTGAGCAGCAGCGCAAGCTTCAGATCCGGCATCCCGACGATCGCGGCGAACGGGTACGAGACCGTCCCGCCCACCGCCGTACGCTGGAGCACCATTGAGCCGCATCCTTCCCGGGTTTCCGCGCCCGAAGTCGGAGTCACGCGGTGCCCGGAGTCTCCTGGCTCCCGGATCGGCGCTCGCCCTGGCCTTCCCGCCCGGCCCTGGCGTCCCGGGGTGGTCCCCGGGCCGGCAGGCTCCGGCAGTGGCGCTCGTCAGGGGTCACTCCCCGGTTACAGTTGCGGGTCAGCCCCGGATTCTCACCGGTGTTCCTCCGCAGGTACCGCCAGCTGACAGCATCGCACATCCGGCCGAGAAGACGCCAACCGGCCTAACGGGCGTTACGCGAACCGGCTGCGGCCGCAGGCCTTCTGGCCCGCGCGAGCTGCCGGTGCAGGCCGCACGGGCAGCGAGCCGGGCGGGTCCTTGCATAAGGCGAACTTCTGAATAAGACACGGCGGGCCGGTACACTGGCGGCGCGCGCGGGACCATCGCCGGTGCCCGCTCCCGCCTGCGGGCGGTTACACATTGTGCTGATACATCTCAGGAATCTCTCAGCCAGGCCGGGTAGCTTTCCGCGGGGAGCACGCGGGCTGCCGGGCCTGCCGAGCTGAACGGAGCATGCATGGCGAACGAACCGCGTTCCCGGGACTCTGCTAGCCCGGGGGGGCGACCGCCCGGAGCCCACCGCGTGCTCGTGACGGGCGGCGCTGGCTTTATCGGGCGCCGCGTGGTCGGCGCCCTGCTCGCGGAGGGGTACGACGTCACCGTCGTCGATCACCGGGCGTACCCGGGCGCCGAGGTCCGCTCCGTCACCGGGGACCTGTGCGATCCGGATGTCGCCGCCCGCGCGGTGACCGAGGACACCGGGACGATCATTCACCTGGCCGCGGTGACATCGGTGCTGCGCTCGGTGGACGATCCGGTCAGCACGTACCGGCTCAACGTGGACGCCACCGCACGGCTGCTTGAACTGGCGCGCGAGCATTCGGTCGAGAGCTTCCTGCTCGCCTCGACCAACGCCGTCACCGGCAATGTGGGAAATGCGACTATCTCCGAACGGACGGTGCTTCGCCCGCTGACCCCCTACGGTGCCACCAAGGCGGCGGCCGAGATGCTGCTGAGCGCCTACACCTCCGCCTACGGGCTGCGTGGTGCCGCGCTCCGGTTCTCCAACGTGTACGGGCCCGGGATGGCCGAGAAGGACAGCTTCATCCCGCGCCTGATGCGCGCGGCCCGCGACGGCGAGGGCGTCCAGGTGCGCGGCGACGGGTCCATGAAGCGTGACGTGGTGCACGTGGACGACGTGGTGCAGGGCATTCTCGTCGCCTGGCGGTCCGGGCACACCGGGCCGCTGATCCTGGCGTCCGGGACGTCGGTGGCGGTGAACGATATGGTCGCGGCGGCCCGCCGGGTCACCGGGGCACCCATCCCCGTCGAGCACGTGCCCGTCGCGGCGGGCGAGATGCCCGCGGTGATCGTGGACATCGGCTCGGCCCGCGCGCTCGGCTACCAGCCGTCGTACGACCTCGACGCCGGCCTGGCCACGGTGTGGCCCGAGTTCGACCCGGCGCGGGCGGCGGAGGCGTAGCGGTGTTCTATTCCGATTCAGCCGACGCGAAGATCGACGCCTCGGCGCTGGAGACGCTCGCCGACGTCTACGGTGAGCGGGCCACGAAGCTTCCGCCGGTGGCCCTGGTGATCGCCGCGTACAACGAGGAAGGCGCGATCGGGCCCGTCGTGGAGGCGCTTCCCAAGACCGTGTGCGGGCTGGCCACCGAGACAATCGTGGTCGCCGACGGCTGCGCCGACGCCACCGCCAAGGAGGCGGACGCGGCGGGCGCCGTGGTCTGCGACGTGCCCGTCAACCGCGGCCAGGGTGCCGCGCTGCGGCTCGGTTACCGGATCGCCCGGGAGGGCGGCGCGGAGTACATCGTCACGACGGACGCGGACGGCCAGTACAACCCGCTGGAAATCGAGGGGCTGCTGGCGCCCGTGGTGGCCGGCGAGGCCGACTTCGTCACCGGCTCCCGGCGGATGGGCAGCGAGGAGACGAAGGACCCCATCCGCCGGGCGGGCGTGCGCTTCTTCGCCCTGCTGGTGAGCACGCTGACCGGCCAGCGGATCAGCGACACGACGTTCGGGCTGCGCGCGATGCGCGCCGAGGTGACCGGCGCCGTCCGCCTGGAGCAGCCGCAGTACCAGGCGTCGGAGCTGCTGATCGGCGTCATCACGCACGGCTACCGGGTGCGCGAGGTGCCCGCCACCATCCACAAGCGGAGGGTCGGCGAGAGCAAGAAGGGCCAGAACCCCTTCTACAACCTGCACCTGCCCGGGGTGAACAACGTCTTCTACGGCGTGCGGTTCACGCGGGTGGTCATGGGCACCTGGTGGCGGGAGCGCCGCCGGCGGTCGTAGCCGACGGTCGTGGCCGGCCGGCGGCAGCGGCCGTGGCCGGCGTGACGATGATCGTGGGTCAAAGGGCACCGGATACGGTGTCTTCTGACCCACGATCTTTCGTTTGGTCAGGTCTTTCGGCTGGTGAGCCTGACGGCTATTCGGCGAGGCCGGTGCCGTCCGCCGGCATGTGGCGGGCGTCCGCGGGGACCGTGCGAGCGCGCTTGGGCTTCGCGGCAGACCTGGCTTCGGGGGAGGTCTTCGCCTCGCGGGAGGTCCTCGCCTCGCGGGAGGTCTTGGCCTCGGGGGAGGCGGGTGCCTGCGGTGCCGCGGTGGCTTGCGGGGCAGAGGCTGCCTCGGCGGTGGCGGCAGGCGCCGCGGAGGGCGGCGCGGCGTCCGGCGCGACGTTGCCCCGGTGGCCGGGCGGGACCGCGTCCGGGCCGGTGGCCGCCGCCCGGGCAGCGGTCGTTGGCTCGGCGAACAAGATGTAATGGAAGATCACGAACCGCAGCAGGAACGTGAAGAAGTTGGCGACCAGCCAGATGAAGTCGACGAAGAGCACCTGCTTGGCGTGATGCAGGTTCATCCAGGAGGCCGCGTGATAGGCGAACTTGTTCGCCAGGGTGAGGATCACGATCACGAGCGCGGAGATCACCCAGAACGGCACGGTCTCCCGCAGCACATCCGGGCGGCCCTTGCGTTCCCACGCCCAGCGGCTGAGCACGTAGCTGACGACGGCGCCGGTGAACCAGCTCACGAGCGCCGCCGGGGTGGACGTCATGTGGAACAGCCCGTTGCATACCGTGAGAGTGATCTCGGTCGTCAGCAGCGCAGCGCCAGCGACCATCACGAAGCGCGTGAAGCGTACGCCCACCTTGCTGCGGAGCTTCCGCCACAGCCCCGTGAACAGCCAATTCTGCGACAGCGCCATAGATTTCCTCGAGTAGCCGGCCGACAATGCTGAGCGAACATCTATACAGTACGCATCTATAAGTACGGAAACCGCAGGCCAGGAGGTCACCTGGGCGAGCCCGCGCCCGGCATGGGCCCGTTGGGGTGTTTTCGGCACCCGCACCCATAGCACGCTACCGCCTGCCAGGGGCGGTTCGCTGCGAGACCCGCCGGTTCACCGCGCCACCGCCCAAGCGGTGGCACCATAGATCCATCGAACGCCGGACGTCGAAGGAGCGGCCGATGAAGATCTTGGTCCTGGGCGGAGACGGGTACCTGGGCTGGCCGACAGCCCTGCACTTGTCGGAGCACGGTCATGAGGTGGCGGTCGCCGACAACTTCGCGCGCAGGCACTACGACGACGAACTGGGCGTGGAGAGCCTCGTCCCGATCGAGCCGCTGCGGGCGAGGATCGCCGTCTGGAAGGAGCTCACCGGCTCCCGAATCGGCTGCTACATCGGCGACCTGACCGACGCGCTGTTCACGTACCGCATGATCGGTGATTTCCGCCCCGACGCGGTGGTGCACTTCGCCGAGCAGCGCGCGGCCCCGTACTCCATGATCGACCGCGGCCATGCCGTGTACACCCAGCACAACAACGTGCTCGGCACGCTCAACCTGCTGTACGCGATCGCCGAGATCGACCCGTCGGTCCACCTGGTCAAGCTGGGCACGATGGGCGAGTACGGCACGCCGAACATCGACATCGAAGAGGGCTGGCTGGACATCGAGCACAACGGCCGCCGGGACCGGGTGATGTACCCGAAGCGGCCAGGCTCCTTCTACCACCTGTCCAAGGTGCACGACACCCACAACATCGAGTTCGCCTGCCGCATCTGGGACCTGCGGGCGACCGACCTGAACCAGGGCGTCGTGTACGGCCAGCAGACGCCGGAAACCTCGCGCGACGAGCGGCTGGCGACCCGGTTCGACTACGACGCGGTTTTCGGCACCGTGCTGAACAGGTTCGTCATCCAGGCGGTGATCGGCCACCCGCTCACCGTGTACGGCAGCGGCGGCCAGACCCGGGGCCTGATCGACATCAGGGACACCGTGCGCTGCATCCAGATCGCCTGCGAGAACCCGGCCAACCGCGGCGAGTTCCGCGTCTTCAACCAGATGACCGAGTCCATGTCGGTGCGGGAGATCGCCGACACCGTCGCCCGCGCCTTCCCCGGGGACGTCACGATCGAGAACCTGGAAAACCCCCGCGTGGAGGCCCCCGAGCACTACTACAACGTCAGGCACACCAAACTGGTCGAGCTCGGCCTGGAGCCGCACCTGCTTTCGGACACGCTCATCGAGTCGCTGTTCGAGATCACCAAGCGGTACGCGCACCGGGTCCGCCCGGAGGCGCTCCGGCCGACCGTGAACTGGCGCACGCCGGCGTCCGGCTAACGGCGGCGTCCTGACGATGCCGCCCTGGATCTGCGCCACCTGCGGAAACCACTACCCTGCGGCCGATGCGCCGCCGGCCGTGTGCCTCATCTGCACGGACGAACGACAGTGGGTGCCGCCGGGCGGCCAGCGCTGGACGACGCTCGCGGAGCTGGCGGCGAACGGGCACCGGGCGGATGTACGGGAGGTGGAACCGGGCCTGCTCGGGATCGGGACGGAGCCGCCGTTCGCGATCGGCCAGCGGTCCCTGCTGGTGCGAACGGCCGACGGCAACCTGCTGTGGGATCCGTCAGGCTTCGTCGACGATGCCGCCATCTCGGCGGCGCGCGAGGCGGGCGGTGCCCGTTTCGTGACCGCGAGCCACCCGCACTTCTACGGCGCGATCGCGGAGTGGGGCCGGGCGCTCGGCGCCGAGGTACTGCTGCCCGCCGCGGACGCCGGCTGGCTGACCGCGGCCGCCGGCGGTCTGCAGGTCAGAACCTGGTCGGACGCGCTGAGTGTGCTGCCCGGGGTGACGCTGATCCAGTGCGGCGGGCACTTCCCCGGCAGCGCCGTCGTGCACTGGGGTCCCGGCGCCGGGGGCCGGGGCGTGCTGCTGAGCGGCGACACGATCTTCGTGACGCCGGGCGAGGACCGGGTGACGTTCGTGTGGTCCGCGCCGAACCGGCTGCCGCTGCCGGAGGCGGCCGTGACCGGCGTCGCCGCCGCAGTGCGGTCCTACGAGTTCGACCGCATCTACGGCGGCTGGTGGACGCCGGTGCTCCGCAGCGGGGCGAAGCAGGCCGTGGAGCGCTCGGCGTCGCGGTACATCGCGCACCTGCGCGGCGAGGCCCAGGGCGCATCGCCCTAGCCGTGGCTGGCCCAGCCGCGGCTGGCCTCGCCGCCCCCGGCCGCTCATGCCGCGGGTCACGCGGCGGCGCGGGGGAACAGCACGCGTGCCAGGCGATGGCCGCTCGACATCGCGGGCTGGTCCTGGCGGCCCTGCCGCCGCATCGCCGAGGCCTCCCGGCGTGCCCGGCGTGCCTGCGCCGCCACCTGGTCGCGCGCCGCGCGCCGCAGCGTCTCCTCGTGCTGTGCCCTCATCATCTGGTATGAGACGTACATCGGATTCTCCTCCGGTTATGGCGGGCGATGTCCCGCTTCATCCTCACTAGGAATGACTGGCGGCCGGATCGACAATCATCGGCACCGGAACAATCGGAGTAAATTCTTTGCGGGCACCAGCAAGGAGCAGCCATGCGGCTTCGACCCGATCGAGTGCGCGAACCTGGACGAGGCGATCGAGATCGCCGCGAAGCACCCGGCGGCGGCGGGCGGCGTGATCGAGGTGAGGCCGCTCTGGGAGGACTGAGCGCGGAGACCGGCACGGGTGTCACCCCGGAGGTCCAGGCGGCGGTAGACGGCGTGTTCCGCGAGGAGTGGGGCCGGATCGTCGCCACCCTGATCGGGATGACCGGCGACTGGGATCTGGCCGAAGAATGCGCGCAGGACGCCTTCACCCGTGCCCTGCGAACCTGGCAGCGCGACGGGATCCCGCCACGGCCGGGCGCGTGGCTGACCACGACCGCCCGCAACCGGGCCATCGACCTGCTGCGCCGCCGGGCGAACGAGGCCGCGAAACTGCACGAGGCGGCGCTGCTCGCGCCCGTGGAGCCGCCTGCCGGTGAGCCGGCCGATGCGGACGACAGCGGTATAGCCGACGACCGGCTGCGCCTTATCTTCACCTGCTGCCACCCGGCGCTGCCGCTCGAGGCGCGGGTGACGCTGACCCTGCGCACGCTGGCCGGCCTCACCACGACGGAGATCGCGCGGGCGTTCCTCGTCTCCGAGCCCACCATGGCCCAGCGCCTCGTGCGTGCCAAACGCAAGATACGCAACGCCGCGATCCCCTACCGGGTGCCGCCCGCGCACCTGCTGCCCGAACGCCTCGGCGGCGTCCTGGGCGTGCTGTACCTGCTGTTCAACGAGGGATACAGCGCGACGGCGGGAACGGACCTGCTGCGGCCGGACCTGTGCGCCGAGGGCATCCGCATGGCGCGGCTGCTCGCCGGGCTGATGCCTGGCGAGCCGGAGGCGCGGGGCCTGCTCGCGCTGATGCTGCTGCAGGACTCGCGCCGCGCGGCACGGCTCGACGACGCCGGCGAACTGGTCACGCTGGAAGACCAGGACCGTACCCGGTGGAACCACGCCGAGATCGGCGAAGGGCGGCAGGTGCTGGAATCCGCGCTGAGCAGCGGAAAGCCAGGCCCCTACCAGGTGCAGGCCGCCATCGCGGCGTACCACGCCAGCGCCCCCACGGCCGCCGGCACCGACTGGCGGTCGATCGCCAGGCTGTATGAGGAGCTCGCCCGGCTGGTTCCGACTCCGGTGGTACAGCTCAACAGGGCCGTGGCGGTGGGCATGGCTGAAGGGCCGGCGGCCGGCCTCGCCCTGGCCGATGCCCTGGCGGCGAGCGGAACGCTGGCCGGATATCACCTGCTGGCGGCCACCCGCGCCGACATGCTCCGGCGCCTCGGCCGCCGCGGCGAGGCCGCGGACGCCTACCGCGAGGCCCTGGAGCTGGCCGGAACCGAAACCGAGCGCCGCTACCTGTCCCGCCGCCTGGCTGAGGTCACCGGCGCGTGAGTGGGAGAGCGGGCCGCAGCCGTCATGACGATGGAACGCCGGGCCGGCCCGGACTCCCAAACCCGGGAGCCTGGCCACGCTCCCGCATGACCGGGGACACTCTCGTACCCGGCCGGGGCCGAGCTGCGCGGCGGCCGGGGGCTTCGCCCGGACCCCAGCGGAGAAGGGACGATACAGCTCTGACCAGGCCTGTGGCGGCGGGAGGCCGCGGGTGCGGGGGCGTGGCTGGCCGGTTTGGGTGCAGTTCGTGCTGCTGTAGCGACACGGATCGCACCCAATCCCCGGTTCGGCGGAACGGCTGGGCTGGGTTCGGGGCCGGAGGGAGTCAGAACACGATGGATACACCACGCCCATTGCTAGTGCCGTAACCGGCAACGTTTGCCCTGTCCCGCGAGCCGCGATGAGTCCTGCGGCGTCCGGCGGTCGTACTGTCGAACCCGTCACTGAGGAGGACTTCTGATGCGCAGCGTGACGTATTCGATGGGCGTCTCACTTGACGGCTACATCGCCGGGCCGGACGGCGACTTCGACTGGACGGCGCCCGACGAGGAGGTCTTTCGCTTCGTCACCGACGAGATACGACAGGTCGGCGTCCACCTGCTGGGACGACGGCTGTACGAGACGATGCTGTACTGGGAGACCGCCGACTAGGATCCATCGCTCGACAACTCAATGCTCGAGTGGGCCACGATCTGGAAGCCGCTCCCAAAGGTGGTGTTCTCCACCACGCTGTCGGCGGTGCAGGGCAATGCCCGCCTGGCCTCCGGCGGCGTGGCGGAGGAGATCGAGCGGTTGCGAGCCGAACCGGAAGAGGGCGATATCGCGATCGGCGGCGCGACTCTCGCCGGCGAGGCTGCCGCGCTGGGCCTGATCGACGAGTACCGGGCCAGGGTCTACCCGGTGCTGGCTGGCGGTGGCATCCCGTTCTTTCCCCAGCGCGAGCGCCGGGTGGATCTCGAACTCGTCGAGACCCGCACCTTCAGCTCGAGAGTCGTCTACCTCCGCTACCGCGTGGCGCGCTAGCCGGCTCATCCGCCGAGCCATGGGAAGAACGGGCGCTGTGCCCCTACCTGCCTCTACCCCACCCGGGGACGTGATCACCGTCCGCACCGATGACCGGGGAAGGCGCAAGCACAACCACCACCCAGCGCCGAGGAAGGTGCACCGGGGACGCCGCGCTTCGCACGGCATGCGCCAAGCCCAGCGCATACGGCGGACGCGGAAGGCGACCGGCGGCACGGGCCACTGGCCGGTCCGCGGTCACCGAAGCTGGACACATTTCCGGGGCGCGGACGCGCGGGATGCCGGAGGCCGGAGCCTGCCCCGCCGCCCGGCACCTGTCAACGACACTCGCAGTCCCGGGGGCCTGCGGGCCCCCGCAGACCCCGCACAACACGCAGCGCGAAACGGCCCCGCACGCGTCAGCGTGCGGGAACACTTCCGGTCAGCTCACGCCTCGTTAACACTGGTCTTCAGCGTCGCGGCGAACGCCCGCCATGACCCGCGCCCGAACGCGAGGCGGGGGCCGTCCGGGTCTTTGCTGTCACGGACGGCAATCTCGCAGCCAGCGGCGCCGACTTCCACGCAGTCACCGCCGTTGCCGCCGCTGTAGCTTGATTTACGCCAGGTTACGGCGCTATTTCCTTCCATTGCTTGTCTGCCACATCCTCTATCAAACTCAGGGAAGCGCTCCCTGGCAGCGCCTCCGTGCGCAGCGCGTCGAACATTAGCGTCACGCGAGACACCGTGTCGGCCTTCTCCACGGTCTGTCCGCCGTCTGCGTTCTCCAGGTACACGATAGCGCCCGAATCGTCCGGTTCCGCGATCACGAACGCACCCAGCAGGCCGGGATGGGGCAGCGTGCGCGGGATCACCTGGACAGTGATGTTCGGCCGCCGCGCCATCCTCTCCAGGTGCATCAACTGATTGTGCATGACCTTCGCGCTGCCGACCTCGCGGTGCAAGACCGCCTCATCCAGCAGCACCCACAGCTTCGGCGGGGGCGGCTCCTCCCGGGTAAGGATGGCCTGCCGTGCCAGCCGCGCCGTAACCCGCTCCTCAACCTCCTCGTCGGTGGTGTCCGGGTACGCCAGCGAGAGAGCCCGTGCGTAATCCTCCGTTTGCAACAGCCCGGGGATTAGGACGTGCTGGAACGTTCGCAGCGTCCGCGCCTCGGCCTCGTACGGGTGGAACGGGCGGAAGCCAGCGGAGAAAGGCACCCCCCGTAGCCGCTCCTCAAGCCGGGCGAACGTGCCCGGCAGGCTGAACGCCTCATCCAGCCGCCTGGCCTGGTCCTTCGTCGGGCTGCGGTGCTGCGCCTCGATGTTGCCGATGACCGAACCGCTGTAGCCGATCCGCTCGCCCAGCTCGTCGCGGGACAGCCCTGCGTGCTTGCGCATCGCCCGCAACTCATCCGCGAACAGCGCACGGTCGGGATCGTCACGCCCGGAAGGAGCCATGTCACGCCCTCTCTCGCCGAAGGGAGTCCTGTCACACATCGTCACGAGCCGTCACCTAACGCCCGCGACCTGGTGTGAACGGTACGCCGCCGGATGATGCTTGTCATGCGCGCCCGGGACCCTGGGTTTCACGCCCCGGGCGCGCCCCGGCCCGCAAGTCACCCGGCGGGCCGGGGGCGCAGGAAGACATCCCAGGAGAGACGATGCCGGGCATCAGCGAAATGGACGCCTACGGAATGCTGCGCGACGACTGGGGCAGCGCCTACCTGATCACCCGCACCCCCGGCGCGGTCAACCCCTACAGCGCGCGGCGTAAGGACGACCCCGCCGTGATCCTCGAGGCCGAGTCCCCCGGGGCCCTGCGCGCACTGGTCCGCGCCAACTACCTGGCGAACCCCGTCCCCCGGGGGGCAACGCCGTGACCACCAGCGCCTGCACGGTGCCAACCCTGGCGGACGAGCGGCACGCGGCACCTCGCTGGCCTCATTCGACTGTGCTGCCCCTGGGTGTCCTGCCTACGGCCCCGGCGTGCGTCAGGGCGCACGTCCGCCTCGTCCTGGCCGAATGGAACATGGCCAGCCTCGCGGACACGGCCGAGCTTGTCGCCAGCGAACTGGTCACCAACGCCGTCCTGGCATCCACCGATGCCGACGGGCATCCGCTGTACCGGGGCGGCACCCTGGCCATGGTGTACGTGCGGATGCTCGCTGACCATGCCCGGCTACTCCTGGAGGTCTGGGACACAAGCCCCGCCGCGCCCGTGCCGATGCATGCCGAACCAGATGACGAGAACGGCCGGGGGCTGCAGCTTATCGACGCGATGACGGACAAATGGGGCTGGACAAGCGTGGACGGCTGGCCGGGCAAAGTCGTCTGGGCCGCGCTGCCCGCCGCTCCGGAGAGACCGGATGACACCGCCGGCTGACCAGGCAGGTCCCTGCTGGCACTGCGGCTATGAACGGAAGGCGGACAGATGACCGGCGAGAGTGACATTCTCCTGCCTGTGCATGAAGTGGCGTCGATCCTGCGGCTGTCAACCCAGGCGCTCTGGCGGCTGATCCAGGCTGCCGACCTCGAGGTCCGCTGGGATAACGGCTTCGCGGTGCCCCGCACATCGCTGACCGGCTACCTGGAGGGCGCGCTTGCCAAGACCCAGGCCTTCACGGCGGATGACCCGTTCGATGATCCCATCCTCAGCCTGCTCGGCTACATGCAGGTCGCATGGACGCTCCGGCACCAGATCGAAGACGGCACGCTCAAACCGGGTGCCCGCGTCCGCGTCGCCGGCACCGCCGCGGTGACCGGGCGGGGCAAGGGCACCGTGCGCAAGGGCCTGGCGGTGCTCGTGCGGGCGGGGTACCTGCACCAGCTCCCCGCAACCGCCGGGTACGTCGTCGCTGACCGCGGCCAAGCCACAACGCCGGAAAGGCATGACGGCACGACCCGTGAGACACCCAAAGCGTTCCCCGGGAGTTCCCGATGACGAAAGAAGGCAGTGCCATCGGCATCCAGCCATTGGCGTAGGCCGGTGCCCGCGTTACTGGCGTTGCTGTTGGTGAGTGGTGCCGGGCCGGATGGCGGCTGGCGGGTCGGTGCTGCCGGACGGCGCAACGCCCCTTTATGACGATCCGCTTACGATGGCCGCGCTTTCCGGTGACGCGTCCCTGCCCGGCGGAACAATCGTCACATCTCGTACACGTGTGAATACATTTAGCGTCCGGGGTAGTTGGGACTGCGGGGAAGGCTGGGACAGGCATGAGAGCACAAGGGCACTCCACCGCCACCGCGAGCAGGCCGCCGCGCCGTGCGGATGCGGGGTTAATACGGCTGTCCCAGCGGGACATCGACGGGCTGCTGCTGTGCGGCGAGCACTACGGCGCCCCGTATGACCTGCTGGCGTCCGCGCTGCGGGTGCAGCCCGCGAGGGTGGCGGCGATCGTGGCCCGGTGGCGGCGCGCCGGGTACGCCGCGGCCGGGCGGCTGGGGCCGGGCCCGGCGTGGTGCTGGCTGACCCGGGAGGGGATGCGGGCGGCCGGGCTGGGGTTCCCAGCCGTCGCTGGGCCGGCTGGCGCACATCCGCGCGGTGCTCGCCGCCCGGCTGTGGCTGGCCAGCGGGCAGGCGTGGGCCGATGGGCGGGCGTGGTGGCATTCGGAGCGGCGGCTGCGCGCCGACCAGCCCGCGGCCGGGCGGGCCGGGCACGTGGCCGATGCGGAGATCCACTGGCCCAGCCTGCCGGGCAGCCCGTATGGCGGGCAGGTGTGGGCGGTGGAGGTGGAGCTGACCCCGAAACCGGCCGAGCGGACGATGAGAATCATGGCGGGGCTGCTGTCGCCGGTGCGGTACGCGCTGGTGGTCTACCTGACGGCCCCGGCCGCGCTGCCGGTGGTGACCCGTGCCGCCGCCTCGCTCCGGGCGGCCGAACAGCCGCGGGTCATCATCCGGAAACTGCCCGCCTCCGCGTTCGCCCCGGAGTCCGCGTCATGACGGTGTGGTCGGTGCTCAAGGTGACCGTGGTGTTGTGGCTGCTGCGCAAGGCGGCCAGGCTGGCCGGGCGGCTGCTGCTGGCCGCGCTGGCGGTCGCGGCGTGGCCGGTGACTTTAACAGCGGCCGCCGGGTATGTGGCGGCGTGGCTGCGCGGCTGGCCGCCGGTCCGGCTCGGCCGCGCCGCCGCGTGGGCGCTGCCGGTGACCGCGGTCTGGCTCGCCGCCCTGGTGCTGCGCGATCACCGCTGGCAGGCTCCGCCGCTGACCGCACAGTGGGAGCGCGGCTGGCGGCAGCTGAGCGCGCTCAGCCTGGTACGGACGTTCCTGCTGCTGGCCCCGGCCGCGGTCCCGGCCGGTCTCGGGCTGGCCGCCTTGCTGTGGGCGTGGCGGATCTACGCGATCACCACCGGGATCGGCGGGCGGCTGGCCTCCGCGCCGATGGTCTTCGACGCCCGGCAATGGCGGCGGCAGGCTCGCACCGCGCGGGGCCGGGTCGCCGCCCCCGGCGCGGTCCCGCTGCTGGCCTCCGGCGGGCGGATCCCGGTCGGCGGCACGATCCGCACCGTCGGCCATCGCTGGCACCCGGTGTTCACCGTGCCGCACCAGATGTGCGGGCGGCACATGGTCATCGTCGGCGCCACCGGATCCGGGAAGACGAACCTGATGATCCGGCTGTGGGCGGGGTGGTTCACCGCCGCCGCCCACGCCGGGCAGAACCCGCTGCTGGTGGTGCTGGACTGCAAGGGCGGCCGGGACGCCCGCCGCAAAGCCGACCGCACCCGCCGCCTGCTGCACGGCGCCGGGGCCCGGCGGGTCGCCATCTGGCCCGATGAGGCCCGGCTGACCCTGTGGGACCTGCCGCCGGACGACCTGGCCGTGCTGCTGTACCAGATGGTGGAAACCGGGGACGGCGCCGCCGCCTACTACGCCGACATCATGCAAGCCGTCCTCACCCTGGCCATCACCGCCCCCACCGGCCCACCCCACAACGCGGCCGAATTCCTGGACCGGCTGGATGCCCGCTGGCTGGAAGGCGCGTGGGCCAGGCACCCGGGGCAGGCGGCCCGGGCCCGTGCCGCCGCCCGGCACCTGCCCGACATCCAGCTCCGGTTCAGCACCCTGCTCGGGCGCCTCGGCCCGGCGCTGGACGGCCCCGGCACGCTCGCGGATGCCGACGCCTGGTACTTCATCCTGGAAGGCACCCGCGAACCGTCGGTCGCCGAAGCCCAGGCCATGGCGATCACCGAACTGGCCGCGCACACCGCCACCGACCCGTTCGGAGCGCCGCGCGCCATGCTGCTCGCCGCCGACGACTATTCCGCCGTCTCCCGCCGCGTCCCCCTCTCCAACCTGTATGAACGCGGCCGCTCCCTCGGCATCGGGGTGCAGGTCTCCGCCCAGTCCTGGCACGGCCTTGGCGGCAGCGAGGACGAACGGTACCGGATCGCCGCCACCGCCGACGGCGGCATCTGGGTGCTGCAAACCCCGCACCCCGAACCCCTGGCCGCGCTCGCCGGAACCCGGCGGGTCCTGGAGACCGCGCACAAATTCATCGGCGCCACCTGGGGCAATGAGGGCACCACCCGGCAACAGCGCGCCTGGACCGCCGACCCGGATGTGATCCGCCGCATGGACGTCGGGCAGGCCTGCTACATCCGCCGCGGCGCCGCCACCTTCGTCCAGGTCGCCAGGCCCAGACCCTCCCCCCTCACCCTCACCCCCGCACCCATCCCCGCCTGCCCGGCCATGCCGGTGCCCGCGCGCCGCACCGACGCTGTTCCGGACCCCGTCCCGCCCAGCCTGGATGACGTCTTCGGCCCCGGAGCCCCGCTATGAACCCCTTCGACGCCCTTGGCCTGCCCGCCCGCCCCGACCTGACCGACGAACAGGTCCGCGCCGCCTGGCGCCGGATCGCCGCCGCCACCCACCCCGACCGGCCCGACGGCGGCGACCCCGCCCGCTACGCCCAGGCCTCGGCCGCCTACGCCGAGCTGCGCACCCCCTGGGGCCGCAGCGAAGCCTACGCCGACCTGACCAGCCCCGAAGGACCCGGCACCGAACCGCTGCCGGTCATCCCCGGCGGCCCCCTGCCGCCACCCATGCAGGCCGCCCGGCTGACCGCCGCCATCGGCTGCCTCCCCGCGCGGATCTGGCACGGCCGCCCGCTGCGCCTGCTCACCCGCGCCCTGGCCGCCGCGCTGCTGTCGCTCGGCGTGCTGGCGCTGATCCCCGGCCAGCCCGCCGCCCCCGCCGTGATCACCGGGCTGATCACCTGGTTCGTGCTGACCGGCCGCGGCGACCTGGCACCCCCACCGCGGCGGTAACCAACCCCGTGCCTCCGGCGGGGCCGCGGGCTCCAGGATGAGCGGGCCGGCGCGCGCAGGCGCGGCCATGTGGTCTTGGCCACGGCCGGGCAGGCGGCCGGGGTCAGGTAAGGGTCTTCTGGAACCAGTGGTGGGCGTAGGGCTCGGAGTTGAAGGCGTCCACCTCCCGGTATCCGGCGGCCCGGTAGAGCGCGATCGCCTCGGTGAGCGTCTCGTTGGTCTCGAGGCGCAGCGTGTGCGCGCCGCGCTCCGCCGCCCGGGCCTCCAGCTCGGCGAGCAGGCGCCGGCCCAGCCCCAGCCCCCGGATCGCGGGCGAGACCCACATCCGCTTGACCTCCGTGGGCGCGCCGCCGTGGAACTTCAGCGCACCGCAGCCGACCGGGTCGCCGCGCAGGGTCGCCACCAGCAGCAGGCCCGCGGGAGGGGTGAGCTCGTCGTCGTCGGCGGAGATGCTGCGCGCTGGGTCGAAGCCGCCGTCGAAACGGCCCGCCAGCTCCGCGAAGTACTCCCGGACGCAGTGCCGCGCATCGGGGTGGCGCGGGTCAGCGGCGGCGATGCTGACCATCGACGCGGTGAGCAGCCGCTCGACCTCGGCCATGGCAGCGGCGAGGCGCCCGCGCTGCCGACCGCTGAGCGGGCGCAGGATGGAGGCCGCCCGCTCGTCGGACAGCCGGTCCAGCTCGGCGCGCTCGGCCAGGCCCGCCTGGGTCAGCCGCACCGTCCGGATGCGGCCGTCGCCGGGATCCGCGCCGACCACGACGAGCCCGCCGGCTTCGAGCGCCCGCAGCAGACGGCTCAGGTAACCGGAGTCCAGGCCCAGCCGGGAGCGCAGTGTCCTTACCTGAATCCCGCCGGTGCCGATCTCCCACAGCACGCGCGCCTGCCCGAGCGGCCTGCCGCGGGAGAGAAACGTGTCGTCGAGCGCGCCGATCCGCTGGGTCACGGTCCGGTTGAACCGCCGCATCTGGCTGATCATGGTGGCGTCCATTCTCTGACTTTAGTCAGAGAACTTGGCGGACGACACCACCCGCGGGGGGCACTGAGGTTGTGCTGCGCGGCCGGCGACGCCGGTCAGGTCAGCGCGGCGCGGATGGCCAGGCAACGGCGGGCGGCGCGCCTGGCGAACACCAGCCGGACGGTGGCGGCCGCCGCCGCCGCGGCGGCCGGGAGCAGGGACAGCTTTCCCGGTGCGACGACGAGCTGAGCGGCGAGCAGCGCGAGGCCGAGCCCCTCGGCGCACACCGCGCCGAACCCAGCGACCGCCGCGGCGGTGGGGCCCCGCCGCGGCCTGGCGGGCAGCCAGCGAGTGAGCCGGCCGGTGGTGGCGACAACGACAAGAGCGGCACACGCGGTGAGCACGGCCGCGACGGCGACCGGGTAGATGCCGACGCGAACGACGGGTGGCAGGCCTGCCTGCTGCCAGGGCGGGGCAAGGCCTACGCGGAGGTGGCTGGTCGCGGCCGCGGCGATCCACAGCAGGCCGACCAGCGGGCCCGTCACCGTCAGGGCGGCCGCCGCGCGGCGCGCCTGGCCCGCGGCGATCTCGGCCCTGAAGCCCTCGGCGACCAGCGCTGGGTCGCCGAATTCGCCGACCGCCGCCCGGGCTGCCTGGGCGGCTGACAGGCCGGCCGACCGCCGCGCGTCCGTGGCGTCCAGCAGCCCGGAGCGCAGCTCGGCCACGATGCCGGAGTGAGCCCGGGCCGGCCCGGGCAGCCGGGCCGTGACTTCGGCGAGATAGCGCTCCACCGCCGGCCCGGCGGCCGGGCCGAGAGGCCCTTGCACGCTCATGGCAAGCTCGCCGCGGGCGATGCGGGCCGCAGCAGGGCGGTGACGGCGGCGGAGAAGTCCTGCCAGGTGCCGCGCTCGGTGTCCAGGGCACGCCGTCCCGCTGTGGTCAGCTCGTAGACGCGGCGGCGGCGTCCGCCGGCCTCTGACCAGCTCGCCCGAACCAGGCCAGCCCGTTCCAGGCGGTGCAGGGCCGGGTACACGGTCCCGGTCGGCAGGTCCACCTGGCCGCCGCTGCGCACTCGCAGCGCCTCCATGATCGCGTAACCGTGGCGCGGTCCTGCCTCGAGCACCGCGAGCAGGATGCCGTCCAGGTGACCCTTCAGCGCTTCCGCTTTCATATGTAGCCATGCTACTCTTCCGATCAATGAGTAGTAATACTACATGTAGTGATTCTACTCAGCGGGCGGCCCCCGTCCGCGGCGAGGGGCCGTAACCGGGACATCAGGCACGACGGGAGAGGACACCGGCATGGATACCTTGACCGAATCGGCGGTCGCCAGCCGTTACCGGCCCCTGCGATGGCGGCCGGCCGCTTACTGGCTGGCCACCGCGGCGGTGGCCGGCGAACTGGGAGTCGGCGGCGTCTGGGACATCGCTCGCATTCCGTACGTCCGCGACCTCGTGACGCACCTGGGCTATCCGGCCTACTTCCTGGTGCTGCTGGGCACCTGGAAGGTGCTGGGGGCGGCCGCCCTGCTCGTTCCGCGTCACGCCCTGCTCAAAGAATGGGCCTATGCGGGCGCCTTCTTCACCTATACCGGGGCCGTCGTCTCCCACCTGACCACGGGCTACGCCGTCGGCGAGCTGGGACCACTGGCCGCGCTGGCCGCTGTGACCGTGGTGTCCTGGACGCTACGGCCCGCAAGCCGCCGCACCCAGCGGCCGGCCGCGCCGTGAACCATCCCCGCCGGGACAGCGAACACCGCGGCGACGGGAAACACGGGAAACGGCGACGGGAAACAATGCAGTGATACCGAACGTGGCGGGGTATCCCAGGAACTCGATGGCCCGTGCCGTCACGGGCGGAGTGGCCGCGGCGGCGACGTTCTGCGCCGTGTTCTGCACCCCGAGCTCGCGGCCGGCCCAGGGCATGCCCGCGAGCTCGGCCACGGCGGTGAACGCGAGGCCGTTGGTGCTCACGGTCAGCGCGGCGGCGGCGAGCAGCGCGCCCGCGCCGAGCGGCGACCGCAGCCAGGCGCCGGCGGCGGCCAGGCCCATGATCGTCGCTATCACGGCGGCGAGCTGCCGCATGGGGCGCAGCCTGCTCCGCTGGCGGCCGGACCACGTCCGGCCGCCAGCGGGGTGAGCGCGCCGGCCAGGTTCGCGGCCGCGATCGCCCGGCCCGCCGCCAGGATGACCCAGCCGCGCTGGTTGACGAGGTGTTCGAGCGCGAACCCGGTAACGACGAACTGCGGCACCACCAGCAGCGCGCTCGCGCCGTGGATCCGCCACAGCGTGGGCACGCGGTACGGATTCGGCGCGGGAACCGCGGCCGCCCGCGGCGGCCGCGGGGGGTCACTGGCGAAGGACGCGACGGCAAGGCCGGTGACCAGGCACAGCGCGGCGCGGACGTACGGCGCCGCCCCGATGATGCCGCCGCTCCCGCGGCGCCCGGCCGCCGCCGTGGCGGCGGCCGGCAGGAGGACGGCGGCGAGCATGGTGCCCAGCGGCTGAGCGGTCTGCCTGGCCCCATCGCCAGGCCCCCCGGGACCAGGCTTCGCCGGACCAGGCCCCGCGGGAACAACCGGCACGTTGGAAATCTGAGCCGCCTATAACCGGCTCAGATTTCCAACGTTGCGCCAGCGGGGAGGGTCGACCCGGGTGAGCCAGCGAGGAGGGTCGACCCGGGTGAGCCAGCGGGGAGGGTCGACCCGGGTGAGCCGGCGACGGCGAGCAGAATGCCCATGGGCAGCGCGCTTGCGGCATTGGCCGCGGCGGCGAGCGCCGCCGCGGCGATCACCAGCCCGGCGGTGATGACCAGCCGCTCGCCGTAACGATCCGCCGCCGCGCCCCAGGCGATCGGCGCCAGGACGACGCCGGCCAGCGGGCAGGCGACGAGCGTGCTCGCGGACGTCAGCGACAGGCCGAGGTCCCGCCGAAGCTCGGGCAGCAGGTACGGCAGCCCGTACAGGAACACGCAGCTGGCGGCCTGAGCCGCCATCCCAAGCCCGAGTACCCCCCACCTGCGGCGACCACCGGCCATGCGGACGACCATAGGCACGTCTCACATAACTAGACGAATCTGTATCACTATTCGAGACGATAGGATACGATACGCACGGGGACGGGTACGTGGGAGTTGCCGGCGGGGCGGGCGTGCGGGGATGGGGAACCAGTGACGCATAGGGTCCCTGGGAGGTGCCAGCGGGCTATGGAGCGGGTCAGGGCTGGGGGGACCAGCCTGGCATGGGGAAGGCGGCGAGGAACTCGCGAACGTCGGCGGCGATGCGCTCGATGGCGGGCTCGTCTTCCTTGATGGCGGCGGCGATCGCCTCGTCGATCCAGGCCGCGATCGGCGCCATGTGCTCCTCGCGCAGGCCGCGGGTGGTGATCGCCGGGGTGCCGATCCTGATCCCGGACGGGTCGAACGGCTTGCGGGTGTCGAACGGCACCGTGTTGTAGTTGACCTCGATTCCGGCCCGGTCCAGCGCCTTGGCGGCGGGCTTGCCGCCGATCCCCTTGGAGGTCAGGTCCACCAGGATCAGGTGGTTGTCGGTGCCGCCGGAGACCAGGTCGTAGCCGCGCGCCAGCAGCGCGCCGGCCAGCGCCTTGCCGTTGGCGACCACCTGGCGGGCGTAGTCGCGGAACTCCGGCTGCGCCGCCTCCCGCAGGGCCACGGCGATCGCCGCGGTGGTGTGGTTGTGCGGGCCGCCCTGCAGGCCGGGGAACACCGCACGGTCCAGCGCCGACGCATGCTCGGCCGTGGACATGATCATCGCGCCGCGAGGGCCGCGCAGCGTCTTGTGCGTCGTCGTGGTGATCACGGGTGCGTGGCCGGCCGGTGACGGGTGGGCGCCGCCCGCGATCAGGCCCGCGATGTGCGCGATGTCCGCGACGAGGATCGCGCCCGCCTCCGCCGCGATCGACGCGAAGGCGGGAAAGTCGATGGTGCGCGGGATCGCCGTGCCGCCGCAGAAAATCACCTTCGGCCGCTCGCGAAGCGCGAGATCACGTACCTCGTCCAGGTCGACCCGGCCGGTGTCGCGGCGCACGCCGTACTGGACGGCACGGAACCACTTGCCGGTCGCCGACACCGGCCAGCCGTGGGTGAGGTGGCCGCCCATCGGCAGCGACATGCCCATGATCGTGTCGCCGGGCTGGGCGAACGCCAGGTAGACCGCGAGGTTGGCCGGCGACCCCGAGTACGGCTGGACGTTGGCGTGGTCGACGCCGAACAGGGCCTTCGCCCGGTCCATCGCGATCGTCTCGATCTGGTCGATGAACTGCTGGCCCTCGTAGTAGCGGCGGCCCGGGTACCCCTCGGAGTACTTGTTGGTCAGCACCGTGCCCGCCGCCTCCAGCACGGCGAGCGACACATAGTTCTCGGACGGGATGAGCCGGATCTTCTCGAACTGCCGGCGCGCCTCGTCGGTTATGAGATCCGCGATCTCCGGGTCCGCCGACTCGATCTCGGGGATGGGCGGCTGGTGCATGGTGACTGACCTCCTGTAAGCGAGCCGGAGGGCGCCGGCGGCGAGCGGGAGACACAGCCATGAGGCTACACCCCGTCGGCGAGGCTGCTAGCTGGGCGCGAAGCCCGTCCCGTTCAGTACCTTGATCTTCATGACCCAGACGACCCGGATCATCCTCGACTGCGACCCCGGGGTGGACGACGCGCTGGCGATCACGTTCGCGCACGGGCACCCGGGCATCGAGCTCGCCGGGATCACGACGGTGGCCGGCAACGTCGGGCTGGACAAGACGACCGCGAACGCGCTGGCCGTCGCGTCCTTCATCGGTGCGGCCGGCACGCCGGTGACCGCCGGGTGCCCCGCGCCGCTGCTGCGCCCGGCTCTCGACGCGCGCGACGTGCACGGGGAATCGGGCCTCGGCGGCGCGGTGCTGCCCGAACCGCAGGCCGGCCCCGCGAGCGGGCACGCCGTCGACTTCATCATCGGCACGCTCGCCGCCGCTCCGGGGGAGATCACCCTGGTGGCGACCGGGCCGCTGACGAACATCGCGCTCGCCCTGCGCCGTGAGCCACGGCTGGCCGGCTGGGTGCGGGATTTCGTGATCATGGGCGGCTCGGCCGGGCGGGGCAACACGACGCCGGCCGCCGAGTTCAATATCTGGGCCGACCCGGAGGCCGCGGCGGTGGTGTTCGGCGCGGGCTGGCAGGTCACGATGATCGGGCTCGACGTGACGCTGCGGACACGGCCGGAGGCGCCGGTGCTGTCGCGGATGAGGGAGCTCGGCGCGCTGGGGTCGGATCTGCTGCTGCCGGCGCTCGGGCAGTACAAGTCGGTGGAGGGCGATCCCGCCGTGCATGACGTCTGCGCGGTGGCGTACGTGGCGGAGCCGGGGCTGTTCGGGCTGGTACCGGCGCGAGTCTCGGTGGAGACGCGGGGTCAGTGGACGTCCGGCATGACCGTGACGGACTTCGCCGGTGCCGAGCCGAACGCGCTGGTCGCGATGGAGATCGACACCGGCGCGTTCTGGGACCTGGTGCTCGGCACCTACTCCCAGGTCGCCGCCGCGATGCGGTGACCGCCGCGGCGGCGGGTCACCGGGCCTCGCAGCCGGTGGCTCCGTCCTGGGCGGCGTCGCCGTCGTCCGCGCCCACGTACTCGTAGGCCTGGACCGTCTGCTCGGCCACCTCAACAAGGTCGGCGTAGGTCCACTGGCGGCGGGACCCGTAGTCCCCGCGCGGCTCTCGCAGCCAGACGAGGCCGGCGTGGCACCAGACGGTGAGGCCGCCGCATACCGAGAGCACCGCCATGTCGGCGGCGGGATCGGCGGCGCGCACCAGCCTGCCACCGAACCCGCGTGCCGTCAGCGCCGATTCCAGCTCCTTGATCGCCTGGCCGGCGCTCAGCTCCGGGCTCTGCCCCGGGCTCTCGCCTGCCGCGAAGCCAGGTGCCCGGCGGCCTTCGGGCGAGCCCTCCCGCACGAAGGGGCGGTCCAGCGGCACTTCGCTCAGGCTGCTCAGTCCTTCCACGCCGCTCAGCGTGAAGTCGCGGGAGCTGGCTCGGGTCGCGGAGGCGCGCCGCCGCGGCACGCCATCCTCGGTGAGCGCGGCCGGCTGGGCGAACCAGACCGCCTTGCCGCGGACTCCCCATCCGCCCAGCCGGGCGCGGGTGAGGTGGTGACCCCATCGGCCGCCGGACAGCTCGTGGACAACCTGCAGGCCACGGCCGCTGACCGCGTCCGCCGCGGCCATGAAGCCGCCGGGCGCCGGCGCTTGTCCGTGCTTCCACCCGGGACAGCAGTCGAAGACCTTGCACACGAGCTCGCGCTTCGCGCCCTGACCACGCAGGTAGAGCCACAGCTCGGGGCACCCGGGGACCGCCGGGCGGCCGGCGCCGGCGCCCGGGCCGGCGCCCGGGCCGGCGCGCCGCGTGTGCAGCGTGTTGGCGGCCAGCTCGCTGACCATCGTCAATCCGTCCTCGACGAGCCCCGGGGCCATCGCCAGATCCGCGACCGCCTCGCGGTACAGGCGCCTGGCAACGCCCGCGCAGGACGGGTCGGCGGGAAGCGGCCAGGCGGCGCACTCCCCGGGCTCGACAGCCCGAGACCAGTCCATGTATGCCGCCTCCGGAAGTCTCACCGTCTGGCCGTCTCACGGTCGTGGCGTTGCCTGCTGAGAGACAGTCCCGGCTCCCACGGCTCGCCACCCTTCGAATTCGAATCTGTGAAGCACACGTTATGAGTCATGGCTGTCAGTTCACATTACACCCCATCGCAATCAGACGGAAGCGAATCGCTACGCGTCGCTTGTGGCTGGTTGCTGATTGCTCGCATCCCGTCACGCGGGCAGGAGGCCGGGAGCCGTCTGGAGGAGGTAATCAGCCGCCAGTAATATCGGCATAAGCCGCACACGAGCGGTTTTACGGTCTCGTGAAATGGCGAGGACAGGCCCCTAGCCAGCCGCCCGTACCCCGTGTACATTCACAATGGCGTGCCAGCCGGAGGGCTGTCCGCCGGGCCACGAGACAGGGCCACGGAAAACGGAAGGCCCCCCGGGATGCCGCCCGGGGGGCCTTCCGTCGTGCGCCGCGACATTTCTATATGTCGTAGCGCCCCCCCTTCACGTCAGCAAGGAACCTCGCGAAGGCGGCCCGGTCGATCACGTGGGCGCCGCCTTCCGGGCGCTTGCTGTCCCTGACGGCGGTCACGCCAGGGAGATTGGCCGCGATTTCCACGCAGCCCCCGTTGTGTGCACTTCGGCGGGCCTTCCGCCAGGCAGCCCGAGACAGGTCGGTCATCGATCACTCCATTCGCTTGGCGAGTTGCTCCAGGTAGACCGTGGTGTCGCGAGGCTCGAGAGCGGCGTCGCAGGCACGGTCGAAGGACTGGAGGTATCCGTTCACGGACTCCGGCTTGCTCACCTCCTCGATCACGTAGTCCGTCTCGACGAAGACGATGGGCGGCTCGCCCCCCGAAAAGCCGAAGATGTTCACCATGGAGACCATGCCGGTCGGCGGCCCGTCATCGAACCGCTGGATGCGCAGCTCGATGTTGCGGCGGCGGCTCAGGTCCGCGAGGTGCTCGATCTGTTCCCGGCGGTCCTCGTGCCTCCCCCACCGGTACAGCAGGGACGCCTCGGTGATCACCACGCTCACCTTGGGCGCCGTCTCGTCGGCCCGGTCCAGGATCTCCTGCCGCCGCAGCCGGGCCTCGACCGCCTTACGGCGCCAGGCCGGTGGCCGCGGACCGGTCCTGAGCAGCGCCTCTACGTACGCGGGAGTCTGCAGTAGTCCCGGCAGCACCAGCGGCATGAAGACCCGGATGGACGTGGCGTCGCTCTCGTAGCCGGGGAAGTCGTTGTCGAAGATCTCGCCGTATTCGCGCCACCACGGCCGCTGGCGAGCGCGAACCGCCAGCTCCTCGATCTCGTCCCGTTCGCTGCCTGTCACCTCGTAGATGCGGATGAGGTCCCTGATGTCGCTCATCTCCGGCCGCTTCCACTGATTGGCCTCGAAGCGGCCGACCTTGCCGCGACCCCAGTTCAGGATGTCGCAGACGTGGTTGGCGGTGTAACCCGTGTTGACACGCAGCTCCATCAGGCGCCGGGACAGCCGTCGTTTCGCGACCGTCGCGCCGTAGGCGTCGTCGCTCATCTCGGCCCTCCCTCCCGGCCTTGCCGGCCTTGCCGGCCTTCCCGGCAGCGCGCAACTCCTTGACAGAAGCTCAGGTGCGTCATAACAGTACCCAAATTGTGAATCGCAAAACAAGAGGTTGGAATAACTGACTCTCGATGGCCGATGGCGTGACCGGGAAGTGGAGGTGACGGTCAGCGACTAGCCGTCGGCCGCGTCATCGAACTCGCCGTTGCGCACGCCGTCCAGGAAGCACTCCCACTCGTGGCGGTCGAAAACCAGGATGCGGCCCTCCGGGTCCCCGGCCACACGCATGAGCACCCAGTCGCCGCGTGCCCACGCATCACCGGCCGGGAAGGCGATCTCGATGGTGCCGCTGCCCTCTCCCGAGCGCTGCCACGCCTGCGCCCCGGGGTCGATGCCCAGCTCCCCGACCGCCGGCTTCGCGCGAGACGGCTCCGTCATGGAATCCTGGCGACGCCGCAGTACAGCCAGCGGGAGCCCTCGCTGTCCGCCAGCTCCGGGTCCTCCGCGCCCCACACGCCGGTGAAGGTGAGCTCCGGCTTGGCGCCGTCGTACGGCGGCACGAGCTCCAGCCCGTCGAAGAACCGCGCGACCTCCGCCTTGGAGCGGAAGTACATGTGCTCGGTGGCGGTGTCGAAAACGGCGCGGAAGCCCTCCGCGGCGGCGGGCGGCTTGAAGTCGTCGGTGAGATGCGACAGCGACAGATAGCTTCCGGGCACCAGCGCGTGTATGTAGCGTGACACGAGACCCCGTGGGTCGGACGCGTCCGAGACGAACATCATCACGCCCGTCAGCAGCAGCCCCGTCGGCTGGCTCAGATCGATAAGCGCGCGAAGATCGGAATTGTCCAGAATCGTGTCCGGTTCACGCAGGTCGGCGCAGATCACACTGATTGTTCCGCCGCTCTCCAGCAGCGCGCGGCTGTGCAGTTCGACCATCGGGTCGTTGTCGACATAGACCACCCGGGCATCGGGATGAATCCGCTGGACGACCTCGTGCGTGTTCCCCACCGTCGGCAGCCCCGATCCTATGTCGATGAACTGCCTGATCCCCTGCCGGGCAATCCACGCTGCCGCCCGCTGGTGGAATCCCCGGTTCGACCAGGCCGCGTCCCTTATCTCCGGCGCGACGCTCAGGATCTGCTCGGCCGCGTGCGCGTCGGCATCGAAATAATTGTGGCCGCGGAGCATGTAGTCGTAGATTCTGGCAGGGGTCGGCATGCTGATGTCCACGCCTTCGGGGACATGGGGTGCCTCGGGCATTCGCGGGCCTCCGGGGTCGTGTGCGGTCACTCCATAGTCTGGCACGCAACGTGCGAATCACGAACGCCGACGTCCATTGTGCGGCGAAGATCCGCGTGTTTATCCAGGTCATGCCCGGTTCGGAACCCGGCCTCCGGATCTGGACGGGTTAAGCCTGCGCGCCGCCTTCCAGGTCGCCTTCTGTGTCGAGAAAGGCCTGGCGGAGCTGGTCGAGCGTCTTCGGGTCCGGCTCGGCCCACATGCCGCGCTGGGCGGCCTCGAGCAGCCGCTCGGCCATCCCGCGCAGCGCCCAGGGGTTGGATCGCTCCATAAACGACCGGGTCTCCGCGTCGAAAACGTAAGCGGCGGCGAGCTGCTCGTACATCCAGTCCGCCACCACCCCCGCCGTCGCGTCGTAGCCGAACAGGTAGTCAACGGTCGCGGCGAGCTCGAACGCCCCCTTGTACCCATGCCGCCGCATCGCGGCGATCCACCTCGGGTTCACCACGCGCGAGCGGAACACCCGGCGGGTCTCCTCGGCGAGCGTGCGCGTCCGCACCGCGTCGGGCACCGCCGAGTCTCCGATGTAGGCGGCCGGATTCCGCCCGGTCAGCGCGCGCACCATGGCAACCATTCCGCCGTGATACTGGAAATAGTCGTCGGAATCGGCGATGTCGTGCTCACGGGTGTCGGTGTTCTTCGCGGCGACCGCGATCCGCCGGAACGCGCTCTCCATGTCCCGGCGGGCCGGCGCGCCGTCGAGCGCCCGGCCGTAGGCGTAGCCCCCCCAGACCGCGTACACCTCGGCGAGGTCAGCGTCGTCCCGCCAGTTGCGCGCGTCGATCAGCGGCAGCAGCCCCGCGCCGTAGGCGCCCGGCTTCGAGCCGAAAATGCGGGTCGTCGCGCGCCGCCAGTCTCCGTGGCGGCCGGCGTCGGCGAGGGCGTGCGCGCGAACGTAGTTGCTCTCCGGCGGCTCATCCAGTCCGGCAACGGTGCCGATGGCGTCGTCGAGCAGGGCGATGACGTGCGGAAACGCGTCGCGGAAGAACCCGGAGATGCGCAGCGTCACGTCGATGCGCGGGCGCCCGAGCTCCGCCAGGGGCGTCACCGCGAACCCGGTGACCCGGCGGGACGACTCATCCCATTCCGGGCGGCAGCCGATCAGCGCGAGGACCTCCGCGATGTCGTCGCCCTGCGTCCGCATCGCGGACGTGCCCCAGACGGTGAGCCCGACGCAGCGGGGGTAGGCGCCCTCGTCGCGCAGGTGCCTGGCGACCAGCGACGCCGCGAGCGCCTGCCCGGTCTCCCACGACGTGAGCGACGGGATCGCCTTGGGGTCGACGGAGTAGAAGTTGCGCCCGGTGGGCAGCACGTTGACCAGCCCCCGGGTTGGCGACCCCGACGGGCCGGCCGGCACATAACCGCCGTCGAGCGCGTGCAGCACGGCGGAGATCTCGCCTCCGGTGGCGCGCAGCCGCGGAACGACCTCCGCGCAGGCGAACTCCAGCACCCGCGCGACGAGCGCCACGTGCTCGTCGCCCGGCGCCGCCGCGCCAGATTCGCCCGTGGGCGGTGCGGCGCCGGATTTGTCTGCAGTTTGGGTCGTTATAGCGACCGAAACCGCAGACAAATCGCTCACGGAGGGCGGTGCGGGAGGAGAAGCGGCGCCAGGGGGCGGGGCAGCGGCGCCAGAGGGCGGTGCGGGAGGAGAAGCGGCGTCAGGGGGCGGAGCGGGAGGAGAAGCGGCGCCAGGGGGCGGGGCAGCGGCACCGGGGGGCGGAGAAGGCGTACCGCGTGGGGCGACGGATGGGGGTACGGGGGTTCCCGGGGGTGGTGGGGTGTGGGAGGCCGCGAGGACTCGCGCGGCCACTTCGGCCGCGCGAGTCCTATCCCAGTCCGCGTCCGCCATCGCCTGTACGAGGGCGCGCGCGGCGCCCTCGTACGCGTCCGTCTCCGCTCGCGCGGAGGCGGGAGGGGGCGAAGCGTCCTCCGAGGCCGGTGTGACGAGAAGGGACGCAATAGAAGCGGTGGGAGGCGAAGCGTCGGCTCGGGCCGGTGTGACGGCAGCGGGCGAAGCGGAAGCGGGAGGGGGCGGAGCGGAAGCGGGAGGGGGCGAAGCGGAAGCGGGAGGGGGCGAAGCGTCGGCTTGGGCTGGTGTGACGGCAGTGAGCGAAGCGGAGGCAAGAGGGGGCGAAGCGTCGGCTCGGGCCGGTGTGACCGCAGGGAGCGAAGCGGGAGGGGGCGAAGGCGGGGTCGCGGGTGAAGGGAAGGCAGCGGGTGAGGCTCCGCCTTCGGCGTGGCCGAGGGCGGAGCGGAGGCCGGGGAGGGCGCCCCAGCGGGCGCTCCACAGCTGCGGGGAACGCAGGATCACCAGGACCAGGTTGACCAGCGCCTCGCCGGCCGGCGCCTGGCCGAGAACGTGCAGGCCGTCGCGGATCGCCGCGTCCTTGACCTCGCACAGGTACCCGTCGACGTGCAGGACGAAGTCGTCGAACTCGGCCGCGCCGGGCTCCGCGGCGACGCCCAGGTCATGGTGCAACGACGCCGCCCGGATCAGCGCCCAGATCCGGGCCCGGATCGCCGGCAGCTTGTCTGGGTCGAGCGCGGCGACGGTCGCGTACTCGTCCAGGAGCTGCTCCAGCTTCGCCAGGTCTCCGTAGGAGTCGGCGCGGGCCATCGGCGGGACGAGGTGGTCCACGATCGTCGCGTGCCCGCGGCGCTTGGCCTGCGTCCCCTCCCCCGGGTCGTTGACGATGAACGGGTACACCAGCGGCAGGTCGCGCAGCACCAGATCCGGCGCGCACGACGCGGACAGGCCAAGGCCCTTGCCGGGCAGCCATTCCAGCGTTCCGTGCTTGCCGAGGTGCACGATCGCGTCGGCGCCGAACTCCTCCTCCAGCCAGCGGTACGCCGCCAGGTAGTGGTGGGACGGCGGAAGGTCCGGGTCGTGATAGATCGCCACCGGGTTCTCGCCGAACCCGCGCGGCGGCTGGATCATCAGCACCACGTTGCCGAACCGCAGGGCGGCGAGAACGATATCGGAGCCGTCCACGTACAGCGACCCCGGAGGCTCCCCCCAGTGCGCCGCCACGCGACGACGCATCTCGTTCGGTATACCCGAAAACCAGGAACGGTAAGTGGCGAGCGGGACGCGCGCCTGAGCGGTGCGGAGCTGTTCTTCCGTGAGCCATTCCGTGTCATGGCCGCCGGCCGCGATGAGCGTGTGGATGAGCTCGTCGCCGTCGCGGGGGAAGCCGCCGCCGAGGTCGTACCCACCTTGTTCCATCGCGGCGAGAAGCCGGACCGCCGACGCCGGGGTGTCCAGGCCCACGGCGTTGCCGATCCGCGCGTGCTTGGTGGGATACGAGGAAAGCATGATGGCCACGCGTTTCGCGGCGGCGGGGACGGAAGCGAGGCGGGCGTGCCGCACCGCGATCCCGGCGAGCCGCGCCGCCCGCTCGGGGTCGGCGGCGTACACCGGGATGCCGCCCGGACCCGGCTCCTTGAACGAGAAGGGGACGGTTATCAGGCGGCCGTCGAACTCCGGGATCGCCACCTGCATCGCCGCGTCGATCGGCGCGAGCGCGGCGTTCGACTCCGCCCACTCGGCGCGCGAGCTGGTCAGGCAGAGGCCCTGGATGACCGGGACGCCGAGGCGCGCCAGGACGCCGGCGTCCCAGTCGCCTTCGGCGCCGGCGTCGGCGGCGGCCGAGCCGCCGGCGGCCAGCACCGTGGTGATCACGGCGCCGGCCGGGCGGAGCAGGTCCAGCAGCCCCTGATCGGCGGAACGAAGGGAGGCGCAGTAGACGGGCAGCGGTTCCGCGCCGCGCTCCGCGATCGCCGCGCAGAGCGTGTCGACGAACGCGGTGTTGCCCGCTAGCTCGTGCGCGCGGTAGAAGACGACGGCGACGACCGGGGCTTCGGTGGCGGCGGGGCCGGCCCAGGCGTGCACGCCGTAGGCGGGCATCGGGCGCGGCGGGGCGAAGCCCTCGCCGGTCAGCAGCACCGTGTCGGACAGGAACCCGGCGAGCTCGCGGAGATTTTCCGGGCCGCCCTCGCGCAGGTAGCCGAGCGCCTCGGCGGCAACGCCGGCCGGAACCGTGGACAGCGCCATCAGCTCGGCGTCCGGCACCGTCTCGCCGCCGAGCGCGACCAGTGGCAGCCCGGCCCCGGTCAGCCCGGCCCCGGTCAGCGTGGCCCCGGTCAGCCCGGCCCCGGCCAGCGTGGCCACGCCTTCCGGCCACGCCTGGCGGCCGCCGAGCAGCCGGAGCACCACGATGTCCGCACCCGCCAGCAGGCCGCCGAGCTCGCCCGGCGCGAGCCGGGCCGGGTTGGCGGTGCGGTAGCCCGCGCCGGACGCCAGCGCGGCGAGCAGTTCGGTGTCGGCCGTGGACAGCAGCAGGATCGTAGCCACCCGTCGATCCTGCCATGCGCCGTGATCCCGCCGCCCGCCGCCCGCAGCCGGGCTGCCGACCTGGCGGCCGCGGCAGCCCGGCCGCCGCTGGCGGAATGCACTCCGGGTATCTGGGTGCGATCCGTGCTGCTATACCGACGCAAAATGCACCCAAACCCGGCGCGTCCCGCCGGGGCAACCGCCGAGCGTGGCCTTGCGGCGAATTACCGGCGGGTTCTCAGGCAGCTCCCAAGATCAGCTTCATGATGTCCCAGCTCGGGCGGGCAGGCTCACCTGCATGAACAACGCGTACCAGGGTTACCGGCCGGGCGGCGACGGAGCGCCGGCCGCGCCGTTTTCTCCCTGCAAAGAGAACCGCCGGGGACGCCTGGTCACCGGGATCGCCCTCGCGAGCGTGCTGGCCGGCGGCGCGGCGTTCACGGCGGTGACGCTGGCGGGCGGCGCTCCCCCGGGGGCTGCCCCGGCCGTCGCCCCGGCCGCCGGCCCCACCGGGCAGGCGGCGCTGCTGAACTCCGCGCTCAGCTCCGCGACAGCGACATCCGGCGGCACCACGCCCGGCGGCAGCACGTCCGGGGCCGCCACGCCCGGCCCGGGCCACCGCGCCCGCGGCGCGCTGGCCAGGCTGCGCCTGCTCGGCGGGATCGACGGCCAGTTCACCTTCGAGACCAAGGCCGGCCCGCGCACGATCGCGTTCGAGCGCGGCACGATCCAGTCGGCGGCGAGCGGGGACGTGGTGGTGCGCGCCACCGACGGCACCACGTGGACCTGGGAAATCGTCAGCGACTCGGTGATCCGCGACAGGGGCCGGAAGACCGCGGTCAGCGCGCTGTCGGCCGGCCAGCTGGTGTTCGTGGGCGGCCCGGTGGTCAACGGCGCCCGGGACGCGAGGCTGATCGTCATCAGGACGTCCACCAAGGTAGCTGCCGCGCAATAAGCTGCACGCAAGGCTCTACGGCGTGGAGATCCATGACAGACGGTGACCGCATACCGAAGGTACTGGTCGTCGACGACGAGCCGAACATCCGTGAGCTTGTCCAGGTGGCGCTCAAGTTTCACGGCTGCTCGGTGACCACCGGCTCATGCGGACGGGACGCACTGCGGCTGGCCGAGACCGGGCAGCCGGACCTCGTCGTGCTCGACGTGCTGCTGCCGGACATCGACGGGTTCGAGGTGTGCCGGCGGCTGCGGGCGGCCGGCAACGACGTGCCGGTCATCTTCCTCACCGCCAGGGACACGACGTCCGACACGGTGACGGGCCTCGCGCTCGGCGGCGACGACTACGTCACGAAGCCGTTCTCGGTGGAAGCCCTGGTGGCACGCGTCAGGGCGGTGCTCAGGCGCACCGCGCGGGCCGGCGGGAGCCAGGACGGCGCGGGCATGCTGCGCGCCGGTGACCTGGAACTCGACGAGGAGCACTGGACCGTTCGCCGGGCGGGCACCCCGGTGGAGCTCTCGCCGACCGAGTTCCGGCTGCTCGCTTACCTCATACGCAACCAGGGCCGGATGCTCAGCAGGCAGCAGATCCTGGAGAACGTGTGGGGCTGGGAGTACGTCGGCCAGTCCCAGGTGGTGGAGACCTACGTCAGCTACCTGCGCCGCAAGCTCGACCCGCTCGGCCCGCCGCTGATCCACACCCAGCGCGGCGTCGGCTACAGCCTGCGCCCGCCGGACGGCTCAAGCCCCGGGAGATGAGCGCGCGCGCCGGCCGCCGGAAGCTGTCGCTGCGCGCCCGGCTGCTTGTCGGGCTGGTCGCACTGACCGCCGTGTTTCTGGTGGTCATGGGGGCGGTCAGCACCGTGGTGCTGAGCCGGATGGAGCAAAACCAGTTCGACACCGACCTGCGGCTGGCCGCCACCGGCAAGCCGGGCCATCTGGTGAGCGCCCCCGGCGATTACGCCGCCGCGTACCTCAGGGCGCGCTCGCCGCGCCGGCCGCCCACGGTCGGCCTCCTCACCCCGTCCTCGCCCGCCGGCCGGGAGCTGGAGGACTACCTGAACGACGTGCGGGCGAAGAACAAGCGGCCGGGGGGGTACCTGGCCGCCCGGCACGGCCAGGTGTTCACCATCGCGCTGAACGGCGGCCCGGCGCTGCGCGTCACCGTGGGCCCCTGGGTCGGCGGCACCGCGATGGCGCCCGCGGGCGTGGGCCCCGGGCGGTATCTCATCGTCGTCGGCCGGCCGCTGAGCGCCGCCGCCGACCATGTGCGCGGCCTGGTCCTGGCGGAGCTGATCACCGGGGGGATCCTGCTGGCGCTGCTGCTGCTGGGCGGCAACTGGCTGATCGGCCGCGGGCTCGCCCCGCTGGACCGGATGGCCAGCACGGCCGGCCTGATCACCAGGAGAGGCGATCTCGGCGCGCGGATGCCGGACCCCGGCGACCGCCGCGAGGCGGGCCGGCTGGCCGAAGCGATCAACACGATGCTGGACCGGATCCAGCAGGCGTTCGGTGCCCGGCTGCAGTCGGAGCGGAAGGTGCGGCAGTTCGCCGCCGACGCGTCACACGAGCTGCGCACCCCGCTGACGACCATCCGCGGTTACGCGGAGCTCTACCGGCAGGGGGCGCTCGGCTCCGCCGAGCTGCCGAACGCGATGCGCCGGATCGAGCAGGAGGCGGACCGGATGAGCCGGCTGGTCGCCGAGCTGCTCGAGCTGGCCAGGCTGGACCGCACCTCCTCGCTCATCCTGACCGAGGTCGACCTGGCGGAGCTGGTGCGGGACGCGGTGGCCGACGCGCGAGCGGTCGAGCCCGGCCGCCCCCTCCGCGCCGACACCCCGCCCGCGCTCGTCGTCACCGCCGACGAGCCGCGGATCCGCCAGGTGCTGGCGAACCTGCTCGGCAACGTCCGCGCGCACACGCCGGCCGGCACGCCGGCCTCGGTGAAGCTGGCGACGTTCGGCGCGGGCGCGCTGCTCGAGGTCGCCGACGCGGGCCCGGGCATGGACCCCGCCGACGCCGCCCGCGCGTTCGACCGCTTTTATCGCGGCGCGCGCGACCCGGACGGCGACGGTCCCGAGACGGGAAGCGGTTCTAAGGCGGGAGGCGGGGACGGAGCGCGAAGCGGTCCCGGGGCGGGAAGCGGGGACGGGGCGCGAAGCGGGGACGGGGCGCGAAGCGGGGACGGGGCGCGAAGCGGGGACGGGGCGGGAAGCGGTCCCGGGGCGGGAAGCGGGGACGGGGCGGGAAGCGGGGACGGGGGCGGGGACAGCGACGGCAGCGGCCTCGGGCTTTCCATCGTCCAGGCGATCGCCGTCGCGCACGGCGGGCAGGCCAGGCTGACATCAGCGCCGGGGTCAGGCACCACCGTGCAGGTCTGGATTCCATGTGTTATACGGAACGAGACGGGCGTCGCCCCATAGCAAGCGCTCGGTGTCTCAGCCGCGGCGCGGGCCGCGGCACACGACCAGCATGCCGTCGGCGAAGCACCACAGTTCCGTCCCGCTGCGGAAGCCGCCGACCCACGGGTAGCTGCCGTTCAGCCCGGTCGCGCCCCGCGGTGGCAGCAGCGGACGCTGAGCGGAACCTTGCGCTGGTGTATCTTCCGGCTTAACACTCGTTCGCATCCCGGTCAATGGTTCGCGTTGCGTACGCCGACGCGGCCGATGAGGGACCCCATTTCATGATGTGGAAACGCCGGGTCGCATACGGGGCTCCGGCATGTATTTCTCGGGATGGCCACGGTCCGGGCTCACGATGGCGGCGGGGCCGCTGGCGCATTTGGCCCCGCCCAGTGGGGCCGCTGGCGCATTTGGCCCCGCGCAGGGGTTAGCTGTCGGCAGCAGGAGTGTTACCTATGGGCACGTAGGGCCGAATAGCGATCGATGAGGTTAGTTACCATTCCGAGATTTAAGCCATAGCCGGATACGGCACCATTCTTTCCGCCATCCCGTTCGCTAATGGCGCGTCGTGGAAACGCGGGGTTGAATACGGCACCCGCGTTTCCAGCAAGCCTTTAGTTTCGCGATCATGAGACCGGGCTCGCACGCGAGACCCACGTTCACGCTTCGCTGGGGTGAATGGGTTGGGGACGGACGGGTTCAGGGGGCGACGTGGGGGTTAGGGGCGGGCGAGCCAGGCGTCCAGTTCAGCGCGGGTGGGGGAGGTCGCGGGACCGGGGCGGGTGACGGTCAGGGCGGCGGCCGCGTTGGCGCGGCGGGCGGCGGCTTCGGGTGGCAGGCCGGCGGCCAGGGCGGCCAGGAACACGCCGGAATGCGCGTCGCCCGCGCCCGTCGTGTCCACGGCCTCGACCGCGGGCGCGGGTATGACGGTGACGGCCGGTTCGGGTACGCGCAGGGCCAGGGTGCAGCCGGAGGGGCCGGAGCGGACGATCACCGAGGCGCGGGCGGTTCTGGTGAGCAGGAGGGCGGCCGCCTGGGGCGGGTCGCTCGCGCCGGTGAGGAGGGCGGCTTCGCGCTGGTTGCAGCTCCACCAGTCGCACCGGGCGAGCACCGGGTCCAGCGCCCCGGCGGGGATGCCGACGGCCAGCGGGCCGGGGTCGGTGAACAGCACGGCCCCGTCGGGCAGCGCGGCCGCCCACGCGCCGAGCACCGGGCCGGCCCCCGGCGGGACAAGGCCGTAGCCGGACACGTAGACCGCGTCGCCGGGGCCTGCCGGTACCCCGTCCCAGCTCCCGGGCTCGCGCAGCGCCTCGGCGCCCAGGCTGGTCACGAACGTGCGCTCGCCGCCGGCCTCGACGAGCGCGACGTCGAAGCCGGTGTCGCGGCGCGGGTCGGGCGGGCGGAGCACCGCGATGCCCTCCGCGGCCAGGGCCGAGCGAACGAGGTCGCCCATGGGACCGGTACCGTGGCCCCCCGCGTAGACGACCGGCAGGCCCTGCCGCGCGGCGGCCGCCATGATGTTGAACCCGCCGCCCGCCGCCAGGCCCGAGGAGGTCGCGAGCATGTCGCCGCCCCGCTCGGGCAGCGCGGGCACCCGCATCACCAGGTCGACGATGGCCTCGCCGGCGAACACCAGCCTGCGCGGCGGCGTGACGGTCATCCCGGAGGGGAAGCGCGTAGAGGGAATCGGCAAGCTCGGCGAGGCCCAGGCCGCGGGAGTGGATCTGGTGGCACGTCGCCCTCCTGGGCTTGTCAACGCCGGCACCGGGGAAGATTGACCGCTATCGCATGGTTTCCATGGCTGGTTTTATATCGCCAGGCTAAAACACGGCAGCAGGGTTCACGCCCCCGGAAGGAGCACTGGGTGAGTACCGCGCAGCAGCAGGGTCCGCTCGGTGTCGAGCTCAACGGCATCAACGTCATCAGCGAAAGCGAGCGAAAGGGGCGGCCGCGCAGCCTGTTCTGGCCCTGGTTCGCCGCCAACATCTCCGTCCTCGGGGTCAGCTACGGATCGTTCGTGCTCGGCTTCGGCATCTCGTTCTGGCAGGCGACGATTGCCGGCCTGATCGGGATCGTGGTCTCGTTCCTGCTCGTGGGGTTCATCGCGGTGGCGGGCAAGCGCGGTTCGGCGCCCACGCTGGTGCTCTCCCGCGCCGCGTTCGGCGTACGCGGCAACGAGCTTCCGTCCGTGGTCTCCTGGATGCTGAACGTCGGCTGGGAAATCGTGCTGACCGTGCTCGCCACGCTGGCCACCGCCACGGTGTTCCACCGGCTCGGCTGGAGTGCCGGCGACGTGACCAAGGTGGTCGCTTTTCTTGTGATCGCGGCGCTGATCGTCGGCAGCGCGGTGCTCGGGTTCGACACCATCATGCGGCTGCAGACGGTCATCACGGTGGTCACCGGCGTGCTGACCGTCATCTACTTCATCCTGGTCGCGGACAAGATCCACTGGTCCACGGTGTCCGCCATCCACCCGGGATCGGCGCAGGCGTTCATCGGCGCGATCGTCTTCGTCATGACGGGGTTCGGCCTCGGCTGGGTGAACACCGGCGCGGACTACTCGCGGTACCTGCCGCGCCGCTCCTCGAGCGGCGGCGTGATCTGGTGGACGACGTTCGGGTCGTCGGTCGCCCCGGTCTTCCTGCTCGGCTTCGGCCTGCTGCTGGCCGGCTCGTCCACGTCGCTTTCCTCGTCGATCGCGAGCGACCCGATCGGTGCGCTGTCCACGATCCTGCCCACCTGGTACCTGATTCCGTTCGTGTTCGTCGCCGTGCTGGGCCTGGTCGGCGGCGCCGTCCTGGACATCTACTCCTCCGGGCTGACGCTGCTCGCCGCCGGCCTGCGGGCGCCGCGGTGGGCGGCCGCGCTGGTCGACGGCGTTCTGATGATCCTCGGCACCATCTACGTGGTGTTTTTCTCCAAGAACTTCATCGGGCCGTTCCAGGGGTTCCTCATCACGCTGGGCGTGCCGATCTCGGCCTGGTGCGGCGTCATGCTCGCCGACATCCTGATGCGCCGGGCGGACTACGCGGAGGCGGACCTGTACTCGCCGGCCGGGCGCTACGGGTCGGTGCGCTGGGTACCGGTCGCGCTGATGGTGCTGGGCAGCGTGATCGGCTTCGGCCTGGTCGTGAACACCTCCGCGTCGTGGCTGAAGTGGCAGGGCTACCTGCTCGGCCCGTTCGGCCTCGGCGGCAAGGCGGGCACGTGGGCATCCGCGAACCTCGGCGTGATCGTGGCTCTGGTCATCGCGTTCGCCGGCTGGCTGGGGATGCTAGCCCGGGGGGCACGCTCTGCTGGCCCGGGGGGCGTGCCCCCCGGAACCCCCCGCCCGCTGCGGTCCTCGCCGTATCATCACGCGGCCGGGGAGGCTGCGAGGGCCTCCCGCGGGCCGCGCGATCGCGGAAAGTGAGCCCCGGGCGCGGCTCACTCCGCGCTGCCCGTTCTGCGCTGCCCGTTCTGCACTGCCCGCTCCGCGCTGCCCGCTCTGCACTGCCCGTTCTGCACTGCCCGCTCTGCGGAGTCAGTGAGCCACCGCCCCATAGCAGCATGCGCGATGCGGCACGGAGGCTGGTCATTTCTGACTAAAGCGTGGCGTTGTGTCGCGATTGCATGTGATTCCTGAGATTATGAACAGCCTGGCACAAGTCACACGGGGAGTTCGTTTTGGCCATCCAGGGAAAACTCAGGTTCCGCCCGCGGCGGCACGGTGCTGGGGGGAAGCACCGCCGGGAGGCCGGAGGGCAGCGCGGCGCCGAGGGGAATACCGCCAAGATGCTCACGAGGAACAGGGTCATACGGGGCACGGTCCTGTGCGCGGCGGTCGCGCTCGTGGCCGGCAGCGCCGCGGAGGCGGCGACGGGCAGTCCCGCGCCGGCACCGGGACCGGTGCCGGCGCGCGCGGTCGCGCACCTCGTCGGCGCCGCCGCGCAGCATGCCGCGCGCGCCTTCTGGACGCCGGCGCGAATGGAGACCGCCACGCCGGAGCTGTCGCCGCGCGTCGCCAGACCGAGCCCGCCACCTCACACGCCCACGGCGACGAAGTACAGCGGAGTGCCGACCATAGGCGCGCTCTTCTACACCACCGGAGGCAGGACGCACTTCTGCACCGCCAGTGTGGTGGCATCAACCACCCAGAACCTCGTCCTGACGGCGGCACACTGCGTCTACTCCAGAGGTTACAATAGCAATATCGAATACGTTCCGGAATACCACAACGGGAAGCAGCCGTACGGCGGGTGGCCGGTGCAGACCATCACCGTCTCCTCGGCGTGGACCCATTCGAGCCCTCCCGATCCCAAGTACGACTTCGCCTTCCTGTCGGTCGCCCCGCCCGCCGGGACCACGACCCCGATCCAGGAGGTGACCGGTTCGCTGGCGCTCGGCGTCAACAAGGGATTCGCCCATCCCATCGAGGTGGTCGGCTACAACGACTCCGACAGCGCGCCGATCCGGTGCCTGACCAGCAGCTTCAAGTTCAACTCGACGCAGATGGAATTTTACTGTCGCGACTACTGGACCGGGACCAGCGGCGGTCCGTGGGTCATCGGCTACAGGGCGAGCAACGGGACCGGCACGGTGTTCGGCAACATCGGCGGCTACGAACAGGGCGGCGTCTACGACTGGGCGTCCTACAGCCCCTACTACGGCTCCCAGGTCATACCCGTCTTCCAGACTGCCGAGAACACGGCGAGACAACGGCCGTGACTGCGGTGGCGCAGCATCCCGCGCCGCCGCCGCATGTGACGAAGCCCGCCGCGCCCAGGTCCTGAGTCAGAGCACCCGGTTGCCGTACATCTCGCCGAGGGGGTTGGCGAGCAGTTCCAGCCTGGCCCCGTCGGGGTCACGGAAGTAGATCGACGCTCCGCTCTCCTCCTGGTACGGCACGCCCGCCTCGCCGAGTTTGCCGCGCAGGTGGTTCCACTTTTCCCTGGTCACCGAGATCGCGATGTGGTGCAGGCCGCCGAGAACTTCGGCGTACGGGCCGAGGTCGAGACCCGGGAAGTCGAAGAACGCGAGCAGATTGCCGTTCCCGACGTCGAAGAAGAAGTGGTTCGATCCCTTGTAGTCCCGGTTCTCGAAGATCTCGGTGAGCGGGAACTCGAGAATCCCCTGGTAGAAGCGGATGGTCCGTTCGACGTCCGAGCTGAGCAGCGCGGTGTGGTGGATGCCGCGCGCGCTGCTCGGCGGCCTGGCGCCGCTTATGTATTCCGCCTGCAGCCGGGCACGCTCGGCGGCTATCGCGGCCAGGTCCGGCTCCTTCTCACTCAATGCCTGCAGTCTCCTCCCGATGCCGTACGGTCAGATGCGGAAGAACGAATTGAGAAACGCGTCGGCGACGGCGCGGTCCCCAATGATTGTTCCCGCATTTACGCGCCCGAATGCGGTCAGCACGAGACTGCCCGGATCGAATTCGATGACCGCCGGCAGGCCGCTCACGTCCTCTGGGGTATATTCAAGCCCTTCGGATGACACGGATACCAAATAGTCACAGGCGTTGCGCCCGGATATCCGGATGCCGACGTTGACCGGCTCGGTTCCTGCGGACACCTCGGCGGTGGCCTGCCACAGGATGAACATGAACGGCACGAGCAGGTCGGCGGTGTCGGCGGCGAGCCCATGCGCTCGCCCCGTGCCCTGCCGGATGTCCCAGCCGTGCACCCCGTAGTCCATGAGCTGGAACACCGGGTAGAAGAAGGCCGGCAGCGGCCCCATGTACTTGTGCGCCACCTGCTGCCCGGCCCATTCGTCCGGCCCGAGAGCCTGGCAGATCTCCATCAGCTTGGCGAAGTCGGCACGCAGCCTGCCGAGCGCCGCGTCCTGCGTCAGCTCGCGATGCGCCCGCGCGCCCTCGTTGAGGCGATCGGCCATGACCTTCAGGCCGAGGGCCGCGGGGACTTCCCCGCCGGACGTGGCCGCGTCGAAGCCGGTGAAATAGCTTTCGGTCACGTCGATCAGGTGACCGACGATATCCCGGACCCGCCACAGCGTGCACGCGGTCCGCCGCTCCCAGGCGTCCTGCGCGGCGGCCATCTCGAAGAGGGCTTCCGCCTCACCGCGGACCACGCGGAGCAGGTTGTCCTTCGCGGCGTACTCGGTCGCGTTCCATTGATCGCTCATGACGGCCTCCACGGGTTCGCCACTCGCACGAACGTTCTTGTGGCGAACCTAGGCTTCGTCCCGCGGCACGTCAACAGCCGCGCGTGACAAATAGACAACCGTCAGGCGCGGCCAGGACGTTACAAGGATCAGAGAACGCGGAGTTCCACGCTGATGTTGCCGCGGGTGGCCCGGGAGTAGGGGCACACCTGGTGCGCGGCGTCGGCGAACTCGCGGACCTTTTCCCGCTCCATTCCCGGCACGTTGATCACCAGCGTGACCAGCAGGCCGAACGCGTCGCCCTCGGGCCCGATCCCCACCTGCGCCGTCACCGTGGAATCGCGCAGCGGCGTGTGCTCACGGCCCGCCACCAGCCGCAGCGCGCTGTGGAAGCAGGCCGCGTAGCCGGCCGCGAACAGCTGCTCGGGGTTCGTCCCGTTGCCGGTGCCGCCCATCTCGGGCGGCATCGCCATGTCGAGGTCGAGCCGGTTGTCTGAGGAGGTGACGTGGCCGTTGCGGCCGTCGCCGGTGGACACCGCCTCAGCGGTGTAAAGGACCGTGTCGGGCATGAAGGAACCCTATCGCGGCGCGATACCGGCGGGCGGCATCACCGGCAGCCCAGCCGGAGGGCCGCCGGCGATCAGCCGGCTCACCGCGGCCATGTCCAGGTGGCCGGCGACCAGGTCGCCGAGCGCGTCGAGGCGCTCCTCGCGCAGCGCCGCGAAGCACGTGTCCGGCGCGGGGGTGAAGTCGCGCCCGGCCAGCGCCGCCACCTCGGCGAGGAAAGCGCGCCTGAACTCGTCGTTCTCCAGCGTGCCGTGCCAGCTCGTCCCCCAGACCGGGCCGGCGCGGCAGCCGTCGAGAAACGGCGCCGCCCCGTCGTCCGGCACCGCGATCCCGTGATGGATCTCGTATCCCCGCACCGGCGCGCCGAACGCGGCGCCCGCGGGCCGCCCCAGCCGCTTCCGCTCGCCGAACTCGACCCGGGCGGGCAGCACTCCGAGCCCTTCGACGATCCCCGCGGCGGATTCGACGCGGTCGTCGATCTCCCGCGCGAGCATCTGGTACCCGCCGCAGATGCCGAGGACGGGGAGGCCGTGGCGCGCTCGTTCGGTCACCGCCGAGGCGAGACCCCGCTCCCGCAGCCACCGCAGGTCGGCCACCGTCGCCCGGGTTCCCGGCAGCACCACCAGGTCGGCGCCGGCCAGGCCGGCGGGCGTCTGCGCGAACCGCACGAGCACCCCGGGCTCGGCGGCGAGCGCGTCGATGTCGGTGAAGTTGCTGATCCGCGGCAGCCGCACCACCGCGACTCGCAGAGAGTCTTTACCGAACGGAGCGGGGGTTCCCGCCATGCCGCCGGCCCGCCACCTTTCCAGGGCGAGCGAATCCTCGGCGTCGAGCCACTGCCCGTTTCGCCAGGGAAGGACGCCGAGCACCGGCCGGCCGGTCAGCTTTTGCAGCATGTCCAGGCCGCCGGCGAGCAGCTCGGGCGCGCCGCGGAACTTGTTGATCACGAAGCCCGCGACCAGCGCCTGGTCCTCGGCGGCCAGCAGCGCGAGCGTGCCGTACATGGCGGCGAACACGCCGCCGCGGTCGATGTCGCCGACGATGATCGTGGGCAGCCGCGCGGCCCTGGCGAGGCCCATGTTGGCGACGTCGGTGTCCCGGAGGTTGATCTCGGCGGGGCTGCCGGCGCCCTCGCAGACGACCACGTCGTAGGCCTTCCTGAGGCGTTCCAGGCTGTCCAGGGCGATCCGGCGCAGGCGCGGCGCGTGCGCGCGGTACTCCACCGCGTCGGCCTCGGCCTCGGGGTGCCCCCTGACGACGACCTGGCTGCGGCGGTCGCTTCCGGGCTTGAGCAGCACCGGGTTCATGTCCGCGGTCGGCTCGATCCCGGCGGCGGCGGCCTGCATCGCCTGAGCGCGCCCGATCTCGTCGCCGCCGGGCGTGACGAACGAGTTCAGCGACATGTTCTGCGCCTTGAAGGGAGCCACCCGCACGCCCTGCCGGGCGAGCCACCGGCACAGCCCGGCCGCCACCACGCTCTTCCCCGCGTCCGAGCTGGTCCCCGCCACCAGTACCGCACCCCGCACGGCTCCTCCTTCCCTCGCGCACCCGCAGCATAAGGCCCTGGGTGGGGCCGCTGGCGCATATGGCCCCGTCCAGTGGGGCCGATTACGCCAGCGGCCCCACTGGACGGAGGGCAGGAGGCCCCTAAGGGAGGGGCGGAGCAGGAGGCCCCGAAGGGAGGGGCGGGGCAGGCGTGAGGGGCGCGGGGTACGGGGGCTAGCGCGGAGTGAGCCGCAGGCGCGGGTACGGGGGCTAGCGCGGCCGCGGGAGGCCCTTGGGCCTTCCCGGTCGCGTGATGTCACGGCGGGGACCGCAGCGGGCTACGGCGACGGCGAGAGCCGTCGCCGCGAAGGATACAGCGCGGGAGAGGCGGACGGCGCGGTGGATGTCGGCGGCGTCGGGGGCGCGGCCGTCGCCCAGTTCGGGGCGGGTCTCGGGCACGCCGTCGTAGACGTTGGTGCCGCCCAGCCGGAGGCCGAGGGCGCCGGCGAACGCGGCCTCACAGCGGCCGGCGTTCGGGCTGGGGTGCCGGGCTCCGTAGGTGCGGACGGCGCGCAGCGCGGCGGCCGGGCTGCCGCCGGCCACCGGGGCGCAGGCGACCGTGAGCGCCGCGGTCACCCGCGCCGGTATCCAGTTCGCGGCGTCGTCCAGCCGCGCGGAGGCCCAGCCGAATCGGTGGTAGCGCGGCGACCGGTGGCCCACCATCGCGTCGAGCGTGTTCACCGCGCGGTAGCCGGCCATGCCGCCCAGGCCGGCCGCGGCGCCCCACAGCAGCGGGGCGACCACGGCGTCGGACGTGTTCTCGGCGACGGACTCGATCACCGCGCGCGCGATCTCCTTGTCCGACAGGGACGACGGATCACGGCCGCAGAGCGCCGGCAGGGCGCGGCGCGCGGCGGGGAGATCGCCTGCCGACAGGGAGGCCCCGATTCGTTCGGCCTCGGTATGGAGAGAGCGCGCGCCGGTGACGGCCCAGGTGGTCAGCACGACCGCGACCGCGGTGAGCAGGGGCCGGCGGCGGGCGAGGCGCGCCACGGCGGCGGCCGGCGCGGCGGCGGCCAGCACGCAGGCGGCGGCGTGCAGCGCGCCGCGGGCGCGGGAGTCGGCATAGTCGCGGGCCTCGGCGGCGGCCGCCATGCGGCCGAACGCGGCGACTGGATGCCAGCGGCGCGGGTCACCGGCCAGGGCGTCCAGCGCCACCCCGGCGGCAAGGGCTGTTCTGTTTGCCCGGGGGGACACCCCCCGATACCCCCCGCCCGCTGTGGTGCTCGCCGTAGCATCGCGCGGCCGGGGAGGCCCCGAGGGCCTCCCACGAGCCACGCGATCGCGGAATGCGAGCCGCGGACGC
>JAFAZE010000084.1 GCA_019239975.1 Streptosporangiaceae bacterium | reverse complement strand
GCGGACGCGGCTCACTCCGCGCCACCCCCCGTAGCCCGCTACCGGCACCCGCCGTAACATCACGCGGCCGGGGAGGCCCCGAGGGCCTCCCACGAGCCACGCGATTGGGAGGGGGGTCGGCCGGCGCTACCGGGCGTGGGCCGCTCTTCGCGCGCCGTGCGCCATGATCGTGTGTTGTTCGGGGTGGATTTCCGACCCATATCGCACGCGATTCCGGGGGGAGCCGCGCGCGGGGGGGTTTCGTCATGGCTGCGCGCTGCCGAGCAGGCGGCGGGGGCCGGGGCCGGCGGCGGCGAGGTGGTCGGCGGGGTTGGCCAGGCAGCAGTGCTCCAGGGACAGGCAGCCGCAGCCGATGCAGCCGGTGAAGTCGTCGCGGAGCTGCTGCAGGCCGCGTATCCGCTCGTCGAGCTCGGCCCGCCAGCGGGCGGAGAGCTGTTCCCAGTCGGCGCGCGTCGGGGTGCGGCCGCCGGGCAGGCCCGCGAGGGCGGCGCGGATGTCGTTCAGCGGGATCCCGACGCGCTGCGCCACCCGGATCAGGGCCACGCGGCGCAGCGTGTCGCGCCGGTATCGGCGCTGGTTACCCGCGGTGCGGCGGCTGGCGATCAGGCCCTTGCGCTCGTAGAAGTGCAGCGCGGAGACGCTCACCCCGGCCCGCGCGGCGAGCTGGCCGACGGTCAGCTCGCGCTGCGCGCCCGGATCATGCCGGGCGGCCGCCTGATCCGGGGCCGCTTCGCGCCCCGCTTCTTCCGCTGACCGCACAGGCGTAACGATAGTTGAGGTTCGCGCCGGCCGGCCTCCGCTGTTCGGTGACCGCCTTTCCCGGGGCCGGCGTTCAAGGATGAGCCGAACGGGCGCTGGCTTCACGCCCGGGCAAGCCGTGCCGGTTTCGCCGGGCGCGGGCCGGAGCGGGCGGCGGGACGGCTGGCGCATGATCGGAGCCGGTCAGACGAAGAGGGCCTCGGCGCGGTGGGTCTCGTTGTCCACGAGACGGTCGCATGTCGGGCAGTACCAGCGGGCCTCGATCGGCGTGCCGCACGCGGAGTGCACGGGTGCTTCGGAGTGGTCCGCGTGCCGGGCGCCCCAGTGCGCGAGCAGGCGGAGCGCGCCGGCGAGCCCGGCCCCCTCGGCGGTGAGCTGGTAGACCGCCCGCGGCGGCCGCTGTGAGTACGGCCGGGCAACCAGCAGCGCGTCCCGCTCCAGCCGCTTCAGCCGCTCGGACAAGATGTTCGGCGCCAGGCCGGGGATCTCGCCGAGGAGATCGTTGAACCGGCGCGGCCCGGCGAGCAGCGCCTCCACCACCAGCAGCGTCCACCGGTCACCGACCCTGGCCAGCGCCTCGGACAGCGGTGACGTGAGGTCCTCCCGTTCAGCCATAGGTGAAATCGTAGCCCCCTCGTTGATCCGGAGAACGAGTCAATAGTAAGTTGCAAGTTACTAGTTACCAGCTAAGGCTGTCACGGCTGACAGGGAGGCAACGGCGGCGATGGCATTCTTCGACGAGGTTCAGGCAGGCATTCGCCAGGTAGCCGGGAGCGCCGGCTCCTCGGTTGTGGGCATCGGGCAGCGGTGGGGCATCGGCTCGGGCATCGTGCTCGCCGAGGGACAGGTGCTGACCAACGCGCACAACGTGCGCGGCGAGACGGTGACCGTCACCTTCGCCGACGGGCGCACCGCCGAGGGCCGGGTGGCCGGGCAGGACATCGACGGCGACCTGGCCGTCATCGAGGTCGACACGGGCGGGGCTCCCGCGCTGCGGTGGGCGAGTACCCCGGCCGCCGGGGTCGGGACCCCGGTCTTCGCGCTGTCCAACCCGGGCGGCCGCGGGCTGCGGGTGACGTTCGGGTTCGTCTCGGGCGTCGACCGCTCCTTCCGCGGCCCGCGCGGGCGGCGCATCGCGGGCAGCGTCGAGCACACCGCGCCGTTGCTGCCCGGCTCCTCGGGCGGCCCCGTCCTCGACGCCGGGGGGCAGTTGCTCGGCATCAACACCAACCGCCTGGGCGAGGGTTTCTACCTGGCGATACCGGCCGACCAGGCGCTGCGCGACCGGGCCGGCGCGCTCGGCAAGGGGGAATCCGCGACCGCGCCGCGGCTGGGCGTCGGCATCGCCCCCGGCCACGTGGCCAGACGGCTGCGGCGCGCCGTCGGCCTGCCCGAGACCGAGGGCCTGCTCATCCGCGAGGTGGCCGAGGGAAGCCCGGCCGCCGCCGCGGGTATCACGCCCGGCGACCTGCTCGTCGCGGCCGCGGGCCAGCCGCTGCGCACCATCGACGACCTGTTCGACGCGCTCTCGGGGGCGCGCGGCGGCACCCTGGAGCTGCAGGTCGTGCGCGGCACCGACGAGCGGACCATCACCGTGTCGTTCACCGATGGCGGCGAGCAGGCCCAGGAAGTCTAAGCGCTGACACCCCAGCGGGCTATGGCGGATAGCGCGCGGTGTGAGCCGTGATCGCGGCTCACACTCCGCGATCGCGGCGCCGCGAAGGGCCTTCGGCCCTTCCGGGCGCGTGACGTTACGGCGGGCACCGCGGCGGGCCGGGGGTCTGGGGGTCGCCCTCTGGGCGACCCCCAGACAACACAGCACCGGTCGGGGGCGCGACGTTATTGAGTGCGTCAGGATAATGACGGGTCAGGGGCTGTCCTGATGCGACGGTGGGTGCTTGGGGGACCGCCGGGAGGCGGTCCCCCAAGCGTGTGCCGCGCCGTCACGACATGCCGGGAGGGGTTTACGCCTGCGGGCACGGGTTGCGGGACAGGACGTTCCTGAAGTTGTTGTAGCGGACGTTGAAGCCGCCGCCCTTGGCGGTGTAGGTCAGCTGCAGCAGCGCGCCGTACTGGGCGTTCTGCCCGAAATCGCTGATCTCGTGGGGAATGTCGTTGCCGAACTGCCAGACGCAGCCGTTCCGGGTCCTCGTCGTGCTGAAGAAGGGGTAGAACGCGGCCGGCTGGCCCGTGTCGGTTTGCGGGATCAGAGTGCATCCCGCGCCGGTGCTCCTGTTGCAGGTCGCGGTTTCTATGGCCGGCAGGTCGGTCTCGAGCGCGGCCTGTTTGTACTGCACGGTGTAGTTCGGGCCGGTCTCCGGGCTACTCAGCTGGAATGGCGCCGGATGCAGCCTGGTGTCTCCGTCCGGCCAGAGCGACTGGTACGAGGCGCCGTCGAAGCCGGTGTTGGTGTTGGTACAGCCATTCACCTTGTACACGAGCGCCTCGGTGCCCGGGAAGCAGTAGCTGTCGTCGCTGTCGTTCGGCCGCGTGCCGGCACCCGTGCCCTCCAGGTTGTCACCCGGGCAGATCGTGGGATTGCCGAGGGAATCGATGCCGAACGGGGTCGCCGGGATCTGGTACGGGCCGTTGCAGAACTGGAAGTGGCCGATCTCGGTGTCGAACGCGATGTTGTACGAGTGCGCGGCCCACGTGACCCGGGTCCTGGGGCTCGACGTGCTGTACATGGGATGGAAGTTGTAGGGCAGCGCGGTGCAGCTCGACCCGTTGGGGTCGTACTTCACCTGCGCGAACCCGTTGGCGGCGCTGGCCGTCATCGACCCCGTTCCGCCGGTCGTGAGGTCGTGGAGGCTGGCCTTCAGGCCGCTCGCGGTGTCCGTGAGGGAAACCTGGATACGGTCTCCCGAGTTCATGAAGAGGTCCTTAGGGCTTGGCGTGAACGTGGCGAGGGTCGCGTTCACGGGGTTGGCGGGCGCCTGCGCCCTGCCGTTCTTGGTGACGAAGGCGAAGTTGATGTACTCCTCCCCCGCCTTGGCGAGGCAGGCCGGGTTGTTCGCCTGCCCGGTCACCGGGTTGAGCGAGAGGCTGTCGATGTTGAGGGCGGCGCACCATCTGGTCGGGTCACACGAGCTGGCGCCCACGGCCACCGCCCAGGTCGGCCACGGCACCCAGCCGGGTGGGTAGAACTGCAGCTCCATGTAGGCCTGGCCCACGTGCGCGGGCGAGACCGCGGGATCAAGGATGTTACGGTCGCTGTCGGGTGGGCACGTGCTCACCTGCTCCGGGTACGACTGGGAGTCGCACATGGCCATGCCCAGCCACTCCGCCCCGCTGAGCTCGAAAGCGTAGGACTTGCCCGGCGCCGTCGGGTTGGCCGCCGACGGGTCTTTCGGCAGCGTCAGGTTGTAGCGCATGTGGTTGCCCGACCCCGGGCGGTTCGAGTAGAACAGCACGGACGGTTCGTCATGGCCGACGTAATAGCCGAACACCTGGTTCGAGTTCCCGACCTCGGTGCACAGGGCGCTCGCGTACGAGCAGTCGATGTGCATGTGCCCGCTCGGGCTCGTCGCGGCCTGCGACACGGCACCGCCGCTGAGCGCGACCGATGCGGCGGCCAGTGGGATCACGGCACCCGCCGCCAGCCAGGCCCTGACCGGTCTCATACCCCCACCTCCTTGTGGAAGAAGCCCCTCGGGGGTCATGGAGCCCGGCGCCGGCAAAGCGGTCCCCGCCATGTTCCCCTTTGGGCGTTCTTGTCAAGGATGACACCGCGCATTGGGGGAGTCCATAGCGCGGCTGCGCCAGTACGCGGGAGCTGGCTGGACATTTGTGCCCATTGAAATAGCTGATGTGCTGGACAAAGCGGAAATTAGCCGCAAAGCGTCATGCGAGCCGCCGCCCGGCCGGACCGCCCGCTTCCGTCTGGTCAAATTGACTGTGATGATGGGTGGTTCAGGGAGGGGAGCGGGCGTGGGGGTGATGCGCCGGGAGCCGGGCCGGCCTCGCTGGGTGGTTCAGGGAGGGAGCGGGCGTGGGGTGATGCGCCGGGAGCCGGGCCGGCCTCTGCTGGGTGGTGGCGGCCGGCGCTGGGCTGGGTGGCTGCTGGTGGCCTGCGCGGCCGTCGTGGCCGTGCTCGGCGCGCTCTTCGCCGGCCAGGCCACGGCGGACGGGTTCGACCGCACCGCCGATTCCGCGATCGCCTCCGCGTTCAGCGGCCATGCCGGCGTCCTGCCACGGCTCGCTGAACCAGGTACGCAGATACCGGCCGTGGTGCTCAGCGCGATCATCATCGTCGCCTGCCTGCTCGGCGGCCGGCTGAACGGCGCGGTGCTCGCCGCGGCGGCCGTTCCCGTCGCTGACGGGCTGGACGAACTACTGATCAAACATCTGGTCCACCGCACCTACGGGGGCGCGCTCGCGTATCCGAGCGGGCATACCACCACCGTGGTCGCGCTGGCGGCGACGGTCACGGTGCTGCTCGCCGTTGCGCCCCAGCCGGCCAGGACCCGGGTCCTGCGCGTGCTGATCATGGCCGCGGCGTGGTCGCTCGCGTGCGTCGTCGCCGTCGCGGTCATCGCCCTGCGATGGCATTACCTCACCGATACCGTGGCCGGCGCCGCCGTCGGCGCCGGGACCGTTTACGGGCTCGCGATGGTCCTGGATCTCCCGGCCGTCAGGCGGTGGCTCGCCCGCGCCAGCCGGGTTATCGTCATCAGTGGCCGTCGTCGCGCGGTCCGGGAGAGTGGCAGCTTGGCTGGGAGCGGGAGTCGTCCGGAGTGAGCGGGAGTCGTCCCGAATGGCAGCGCCGCCTGGCGGTGCAGCGGCGGGAGGAAGATCAGCGTGCGCGGGAACGGGCGCGGCAAGCCAGGGAGCGGGATCGGGAGCAGGAGCAGCCCGGCTCCCGTCAGCGGGAAGCGGAAGAAAAGACCGCCGAGGTCCAGCGGCAGATCACGGTGCTCGATGAGGTGCTGGCGAGCGCCCTGACGGTCCCGCCGTTAACGTTCGAACGGCTCAAGGTGGTCCCGAAAGCGGCCCCGTTTGACCCCGGGCCGCTGGCCAGCGCGCTTCCCGCGCCGGAGTGGGATGACTTCGCGCCGGCCGCCCCCAGGGGGCTGAGGCGCTTCCTTGGTGGCGCCGTGCGCCACCGCCGGGAGACCGCGAAGGCGCGGGCGCTCTTCGCGGCCGCCCAGGCGGAGCACAGGCAGCAGGAAACCGGGCGGCGCCAGGCGCTGGCGGCGGCCAAGGCCCTCTACGACCAGAAGGTCACCGAGGAACGCGCGCGGGCCGCGGCGCGGAACGCCCTTGTCAGCGGCCGCCAGTCGGCGTTCATGGCGGGCGACGCCGAGTCCGTGGAGTGGCTCGTCCGCCGCGTCCTCGGCGCCTCCCGGTACCCGGACGGGTTTCCGCGCGGCCACCAGGTCACGTACCGCCGGGAGAACCGGGGCGTCGTGGTCGAGTTCGAGTTCCCCGCGCCGGACGTCGTGCCCCCGGTGCGTGCCTACCGGTACGTCAGGACGCGTGACGTCATCGAGCCCGTGCCACGTCCGGACACCGAGATCAGCCAGCGGTACCTTCGCCTCCAGGCCTGTATCGCGCTGCGCACGCTGCACGAGATATTCGGCGCGACACCGCCCGGCGTGGTGGATACGGTCATGTTCGACGGGCGCGTCACCACCGTGGACCCCGCTACGGGCAAACCCGCCCATCCGCACCTGCTGGGCGTGTCGGCGGAGCGTTCCGCGTTCGGCGATCTCGTCCTCGCCGAGGTGGACCCGGTCGCCTGCATGACGCACCTCGGCGCGTCGGTATCACCCGTTCCGTTTGGACCAGAAAATACGGAACCGTTCATGACGGGAGACTCATAGCCGGACATCAGCCCGTGCGGACAGCGGCTTTGCTCAGTAGCCGGTGTCGTGTTCGGCGGCGTCGAGAACGTCCGCCAGTTCGCGGAGGGCCGCCAGGAAGGATCGGGACTCCTCGTACAGCGGCGCCCAGTGCCTGACGGCGAAATCGCTGGCCATGTCGTCGTGCCAGTGCCGCAGCGTATTGTCCCAGGCGTCCTCGGCCAGGCGGAGGTGGTAATCGCCGTCCCGGTGCGGGCTGCCCGGCCTGCCCGGCGTCTCCGGGCTGTCCGGCCTGTCCGGGCTGTCCGGCCTGCCCGGCGTCACGACCGGGGAGACTGGACGGCGCGCGCCGCTTCAAGGCTCGCGATCATGGCCAGCAGGTGCTTTTCCGTAGCGGGCAGGTCCCTCTCCAGCATGTCGCGGAACCGGCTGGCGATGCCGCGGAACTCGCTGGCTTCCTGATCGACGCGGAACTGCCAGAGCCGGATGTGCTCCAGCCGCTCCTCGGCCTCGCTGACCGCGCCGGCGTAGCCCGCACAGTCCACCGCGGGCTCCCCCGCCGCCGCCTCGGCGGCCCGGCGGCGGCAGGCGTCGAGTTCCGCGCGCCGCTGCTCCAGCCGCGACCGCCAGCGGCCGGCCTTGCCCTCCAGCGACGCACGGGTCATCTCGATCCGGTCCTCAGCCCGGACGGCCACGTCGCGCTGGGCGTAGCGGAACCGGACGAGCGCATCGTGGAGCTCCTTCAGTGCCTCGATGTCGGCGTGGACGCTGGTCACGTCGCCCCGCTTCGCGGCCGTGCGCCGTCGCGGCCCGGGCTGCCGTCGTTCGGCGGGGCGCCGCCACGCCGGCCCGCCGCGCGGCCCGGGCGCTGGTCACGGCGGCTTATCCCGTAGCCGGTCTCGAGGTAGCCGCGAAGCTGCTCGATGAGCGCGGCGAGATGCGCCTCGTGGCCCTCGGTCGCCGACAGGTAGAGCTCGATGCCCGGCGTGACCTCCTCCAGCGCCTCGCCGAACAGCTGGTACATGTCATCCCGCCAGACGTCCCCGAGCTCGCGCCAATGGCCCCGTATGGCCGCGAAGCTCTCCGCCAGCTCGGTGTTGAACTGGATGAGATGGGCCCTGAAATCCTCCAGCGCCTCGATGTCGTTGATAACCCCAGCCATGCACGTTCTCCTGTGTTATACCGGCCTGTCCCTGAAACGCCACGCGGTTATCCGCAGGCGTTGTCGAATTCGGCGGAAAGTTCATCGAGGCTCATCTGCACGATATCCGGGTATTTGGCGACCCCGCCCGCGGCGATATGCTCGACCCGGCTGCTGTAGGGTATTTCAGTGTCCTTGCTCTTCATGATCGCGTGTACGGAGGCGGCGAGCGGGGGCAGGAAACGGTTGACCCGCGCATTCCGGCCGGGAAAGTCCTCCGGCGTTTCGCGCAGTATCGCCTGCAGCGCGTCGATGGCCCGCTTGATCTCCTCCGATGGCATCTTTCTGCTGATGGCCGGGAGCTGCGCGCGGTACGTGTCCCAGATGGCGTGACCGAGCTGGGCCCGCAGGTCCGCGGCCGCGTCGGTTTCCCCGGCATCAGCGAGAAATCGCGCCAGCCGGCGCACTTCGTCCCAGTCGCCCCTGTCCAGCAGCGGGCGGGCGAGCGACACCGAGCTGCCCACCACCTTCGCCCAGAGCATGGCGGCGTCCGCGTAGGCGCCCAGGAGCTGGCTCTGCCGGTCACCGCCGTGCTCGTGGGAGATCTCGTGGCCGGCCTCGGCGGCGGCCGCGGCGGAGAGGATCTGCGCCTGCCCGGCGACCTTCAGCAGTTCCCGCGTCAGGAGAAGCAGGTCTTCGCATTCCGCGGCGAGTTTTCCGGCTCGTTCGGCGTCCGAGGCCAGCAAGCGGTAGGCGAAGATGGCGGGCCGGACCGCCAGGCGCATGGACAGATAAGGGGAGGCGGCTGCGCCGGGCTCAGCGGCGCGTTCATGCTCGGTCATACGGTGCTCCGGAAGACGGTCTCGGCGAAGGCGCGGAGGGACACGATCGAGTACGGCTTGAACTTCTCGACCTGTTCGACAGGCCAGTCGGTTTCCCGGTACAGGGCGCGGTCGTCGTCCAGGCCCGCGGCGGCCGCCACCCCCAGCAGCGCGTCGCTTTCCGCGGGTGACAGCACGCGGAGCGCGGCGCGCAGGCCGAAATGGCCGATGCCCGCCCTCCGGAGCGCGCGCTCGGCGGTGGTGTAGCTGTCCGTCCAGGCCACCACGTGGATGCCTACGTCCGGTCCCTTGTCCGCGAGCCGGATGAGCCGGACCGAGGTATCGCTGAGCCGGCCGTAGTCCCCCTCGGTGAGCAGTTCCTGCCAGCGGTGCATGCCCGCGATGAGGAAGAAGTGCTCGGGCTGGATGGCCCCGTCGGAATCGGCCAGCCGGGCGTCCAGGTCTTCGGTGAGGGCCTCGAGCACGGCCCCCGCCGCCCGGCGGTCGGCGACCCGCACCTCGTGGGGAAGGCTCTCCAGCGGGTCGAAGAACCCGTGGAACGCTGACGAGGGCCTGGTGAACTCGGCGACGGTGAACGAGACATCCGCCGGCGAGCGCTGGACCGCGGCGCTGAGCAGCGTGGCCAGCAGCAGCCCGTGGCCGTGTTCCTCGCTGCCGACGATGAGCAGGTTGGAGCGGACGTAGCGCTCGAACGTCGCGGCGGTCGGCGGCTTGATCTCGATCGCCTCGCCCAGCCATGCCTGCACGGCGTTCCCCGGCGGCGCCCACCGGCCTGGCCCGCCCTCGCGGCCGGCGAAGGCGGCGCAGGCGGGGTGGGCGGTGAAGTCCGCGTGCGCGTCGGGATCGAAGCTGGCCGGCGGCGGGTATTCACGGCCGGCCGCGAGCACCCGGATGGCCGCGATCAGCTCCAGCCGTTCCCGGGTGGGAAGCATCGCGATCCTCATGACGGGGTTGGCGCCCTCGCCGCGGCGGTCGTTGTAGATCGCGTCCCCCGCCCGCGCCAGCTTCGTCGCGGCGTCGTTGCCCTCGCCGAGGATCGCCTGGGACACGCTCGGCTGGGTGCATCCCAGGGCGATCCGCAGCGCCATCTGCTCATAAACGGGCCGCAGGTATGCCGCGAGCGGCCCGCCGGGCGACTGGGTGGCGAGCAGCAGGTGCAGGCCGAACGCCGCGCCGCGTTTGGCGATGTCGGCCAGGAGACGGCCGGCCTCCCTGGCGAGCCGGTCCTCGTCGCTGAACAGCACCTGGAACTCGTCCATGATCACCAGTGCCCTGGGCAGCACCTGCCCCGTCTCCTCGCGGTAGTCGCGCAGGTCGGTGACCTTGGCCTCGCGGCACAGCCGGGCCCGCCGCTCGATCTCGTCGTGGAACCGGCGCAGCATGCTCAGGCCGAACTCACGGTCGGTGCGGGAAGTGATCGCGCGGGCATGCGGCAGCCGCTCGGTCAGGTAGGCGTCGAACTCGACCTCCTTGAAGTCGAGCAGGTACAGCTCCAGCTCCTCCGGCGGGTACCTGAGGGCGAGCTGGCTGATCAGCACGTGCAGCAGGTTGGTCTTGCCCATCCGGACATCCCCGCCGACCAGGCCGTGGTGCACGCCGCGGACGCCCATGACGAAGTGCTGCGGCTCACCCTTGCTGTCCACGCCGATCTGCACGTCCAGCCCGTCGGCGGTGGTGGCGGCCCAGCGCCGTGCCGGGGCGACCGCGATCTTGCCGAACGGGAGGTCGCGCGAGGCCGAGCTGGCGGCGGCGCCCACGGCGTCCAGCCACGGGTTGGCCCTGGCCGCCACGGGCATCTGGTCCGGGTCGATCACGGTGCTGCCGAATTCCGGGTCGTCCCAGACGAGGTTCCCGTCATCGTCCGGCCGCAGGTTCGTGCCGAGCGCGCTCAGCGCCGCCAGGTCGAAGCCGCGTGGCATTTCGCTGCGCGGGTCCGCGGTGGCGACGATATAGAGGCCGGTTCTGGGACCGTTGCAGGCGAGCCTGCCCAGCAGCTCCGCGGCCTGGTCGCTCACGCCGGCCGGGAAGCCGGCCAGGACAAGGACGTGGTACGGCACGGTTGTCCCCGTGGTGGCCGCGTTGTAGGCCTCCACCGAGTCGTACACGTTGGTCAGCCGGGTCTGGGTGACCTCTACGACGTGGCCGGTCAGCATCGCCAGCAGCGTCTCGATCTCCGCCGGGCTGGCGGCGACCCCGCTGCCCACCCGCATCTGCGGTGGCAGCCGCAAGAACGCGCTCAGGTACCTGCCCTGTCCCACCGGATCGGCCAGCGCGAACCGCACCGTGCCCGGTCTGGTGGCCGCCGCCAGCCGGAGAGTGACCGCCTGGAGGAGCGACCGGGCCTGTTCGGCCAGCCCGGTCTCGGTGATCAGCAGGTGGCCGTGCCGGGCGAAGCGCGCCACGGCCGGCAGCGGCGGTGAGCGCTTCTTCCCCCTCCCCTTCCCCTTTCCCTTTCCCATCGCCTTCGCCGTCAGCCGGAGGACGCCGATCCTCAGGCCGTCCGGCGGCGGCGCGCCGAGATCGGGCTGGTACGCGTCCCAGGCCGGGGCGCCGAAGCCGGCCAGCGCCCACGGGTGCGCGCCGGTCAGCGCCGTCACGGCGCTGAACGCGAGGCCGTCCAGGTAATGCTCATGGTGATAGCGCACCATCGCGGCCGACTCAGCCAGGCGGACGTAGGCATCCTGGATCTCCTGCTCGACCGGGCCGATCGGCATGTGACACCCCTATGGTCAGCCCCCCCGGGGACCGACAACCCTGGGGTGCTGCCCAATTTCTTTTCTCCGATCGTGCAGCGAGCGGTGACGTGCAGTCAACAGGGAGTTCCCCGCAGTTGCACACCGGGACGCGATGCGGGCGTGTTCCCGCAGCGTCCGCGTCCTCGTGCCGCCGGCCGCCGGCGTGCGGCGCCGGGCGGGCGCCCGGGTGCGGTCCCGGCCTTGTGGGGACCGTACCCGGGCGTTAAGGATGCCCGGGTCTTGGGCGTCAGAACCGGGTGAGCGGGCCGGCAGGCGTCGGGCTGGTCACGTGGCCGGCCGCCGGGGCGCGGGAGACGGCGGACTGGACGGCGTTTGGTCCGCCGGTAACCGGCTCGCCGTGCGCCGCGAGTTCCATCGGCTCGTTGAACCCTTTATGGCCGGCCGCCGGCAATCCGGTGGCGAACAGGGCGAATGCCCGGCCGGAAACGATCGCGGTGCCGATATAGTCGCCGACCATCAGGCCGCCGGATGTCGGTGCGATGCGGCCAAGCAGCATCGGGCCCGCGACCCTGGCGGGCGCGCTCCATGTCCTCCCGCCGTTGACCGAGGATATGTAGCCGACGTCGAGGCGGCAGGTCTCCAGGTCGCAGATGTTGTTCGGATAGTAGTAGTAATAGAGCGCGACCTTGGCCGCCGGTCCCGACGTGCCCGGCTGGATGTCGATTCCGGGGATCATGTGGTCGGCGTTGCCGGCGACGCTCCCGATGGGGACGCGCACCGTCGGCGTCCAGGTGGTCCCGCTGGCCGAGGTGGACAGCACGATGTCGTTGCTCGGGCAGCCGGGGCGGAACCGGCAGTCGTTCCATACCACGTAGACTCTGCCGGCCGCGTCTTCCTGGGCGGACGGCAGCGGCGAGTTGCGGATCGCGCCGCCGTCGAGCGCCATGCTGATGGGTGACACCACGTGGTGCGCCGACCATGTCGCGCCGCCGTTGGCTGACACGAACGAGCCGATGTACTGGGCGCCGCTGACGGGGTCGAAACCCTCGTAGGGCACGACGACCCTGCCGCCCGGCTGGACGAGCGGCTGCCCGCCGAGGCCGTGCGCCATGTCCGCGGTCGGTTTCGGCGACGACCACGTGCGGCCGCCGTCGGTGGAGACGCTCATCTGCAGCAGTTCGTTCTGGGAAGGCAGGTCGAACTCGGCATAGCAGTTGCCGAAATGCGGGCTGGACCGACTGTTGTCGCATGTGGTCCAGTCCTTGTCGACGAAACCGCCGGACGGCACGTGGAACACCGTGACCGGCCTGGACCAGTGCAGGCCGTCAGAGGACCGGTTGACCGTGACATCCGTCCCGACGGCGAGATCATTTACCGTCAGCCCGGAGATCAGCCAGGTGTGGTGCCTGAGATCGTAGGCCGCCACGGGGTCGCTGATGCGCGCGTAGGGGCCGCCACTGTACACCGTGTCAGGCAGGAAGCCGCGGTGCCAGTGCCGTCCTGCGTCGAGGCTGGTGACCCAGCCTATGTCCGACGCGCCGCCGTCGAAGAACCTTCCGGACTGAAAGGCGCCGACGATCGTCGAGCCCGCCGCGTAGGTGTCGGGCTCGACCTGTGTCGCGTGGTAACTGCTGGGGTTGGTGAACGGGTCGGAGCTGACCTCGGTGAGCCGTGCCGGACGCGGCGGGGATCCCGCCGCGTCCGCTGGTGGGGACGCCGCCACCACGCCGGCCGCCGTCACGAGCGCGAACATGCCCGCGGCGATGCCGGTGATTCTCGCCTTCCTGGCCCATGGCCAATGCGGTGCCATATCTTCCCCTTCCGTCTTTGAGGTGTTTGGGGGGCGGTTGCCGTAAGGGACCGTTGCGGGGCTCCTGGCCGGCGGGGCCAGCCGTCGCGATCTGTGCCTGGGCGAGCTCAGGCGCCGGAGCAGGTCCAGTAGTCATCTGGCTGCGTTGCCTTGGTGTTGCACGGCAGTTTGATGGGGCCGACGGCCAGGTTCGGGGCGGTGCCGCCGGGACGCGGTATGGTCGCGACTCCTTTGGTGAACGCCCTGCTGTACTGGATGTCGGCCGCGGTGACCGGCTTCCAGGCGTAGTTGTGCGGGGTGTCGACGAGATACTTGACGCTGGACCAGCGGACCGGTCCGTAGGACGCGCCGTCGGGGAGCGGGACGGGGACCGCGCCGGGGACCTTTCCGTGCTTGGTCTGGACCCAGCCGTTCTGTGCGATGGCGGTGACCATGGAAAGGCGGCATCGGCAGGCGACCCATGAGCTCGCCCCCGGCACGGTCAGCTCCAGGTGTGCGTATACCTGGACGGGCGGCTGTGCGTTCATGACAGCGGCGAGAAACTGCCCGCGGCCGGCATCGCCGATCCCGAACACCAGGATGAGCGGCTGGCCGCAGGCGATCTGCCCCTTCGCCTGCATGAACCCCGTGCTGCCCGGCACGCCGGTGGCGTAGAGCTTGTAGCTCACGTCGTTGCTGGCCTTCGAGTTGTGCTCCAGCCCCACCTCGAACGCCCTGTCCGGGCTGATGCTGTAGGAGAAGTACGCGTACCCCTCGTCGGTGGTGGTCCTGCCGCCGCCTAGGGACCGCTTCCTGAAGTCCGGCGCCTTGGCCCGGCAGGGCAGCATAATCGTCGCCTGCGCGCCGTCGGTCACGGGCTGGGTCCCGCCCGCGGTGAACAGCGGGGTGGTGCACACCCGCCAGAACGGCCCTCCGGATCCGCCCTCCGGGCAGCGGCTCGTTGTGACGCCGGGGCGCATGGCAGGACCGGCCGCACGCCCCAGGGCGGCCGTGCGCCCCAGGGCGGCCGTGCGCCCCAGGGCGGCAGCCGGACCGGATGACAGCACCAGGCCAACACCCGCAACCAGAGCGGCCATTCGTGCCGCAAGTGAGAACATGCCCATCTGACCCCCGTTGATCCGGGCTGGCGTCGCCCTTCCCGCCGCTAACAGCCGCACCAGGCTATCGGGCGGCAAGCCGTCGCGCCGGGTTCTTGCCACCCGGCTGTAACGCGTGACTCGTGACTGGAGATATCAGGGACTATCGCTCGCGGCATGTAGGCGAGGCTGGCGCCGCTTGCGCGCTCTGCTTGGCCCAAGCGGATATGTACGGGCAGGCACGCGGATATACCTGGACGTCCGGAAATGGGCGGAGAGTCCCGGTAGAAGAGGTCTCACCGCAAGAACCGGCTTCTGGTGGCAGCCTGTGACACTCGATTTTCTTTCAAGGCACCGGAGGCGATGCTTTAAGAGGCGATTTGCGGAGCGCGGTTTCCAGGCGGGAATTCCCAGTGTTACGGATTTGTGCTGTACGACTATGTATCGAGCTGATACACTTTGTGCCGGGAGGGATTATCTTGTGGCTTGGGGTGCGCAACCGGGGATTAGTTCGCGCCTGTGCAGCGCGGTAATAGCCGGGGCCGGTGGGGCTGGTGCTGCCAGGATGACAAAGGTTCTTGTAACTGACGGCTGGGAGGCCGCCAGGAATGGGCCTGGAAGAAGCTGGCGATCTTTATGAGCATGGAGCTGGCCGACGTCCCGGCCGGCCGCCAGCCAGGCGCACAGCCTCCCGGCCCGGGCCGCAGCGGTGCTTTTGCGCTTCCCGTCAGCACCAGTTTCCGTTTCGCGCTGCTCATCGCGGCGGTAGCGGCATCGAGCTTCTTCGTCTACCAGGGCATCTACCTGGCCACACCGCGCGGGCCTGCGCTGATTTCGCTGATGCTCAGGTGCCGCTCGCAGGCGCTGGCACGGCGGCCGAGCGGTGTGATTGCCTACGCCAACGCGCTGCACCAGGCCTCGGTGTGTTACTCGGGAGGTGAACGTGCCGAGGCGTGGTGGGGCCTGCTGGGCGTCGGCCTGCTCATCGTTGTGGCCGGCGTCATCTTCCTGGCACAGCCCTGGTGGTACCGGCGGCGGAAGCACCTGACCGAGCTGGCCGGCGCCGACGCCGCCGACTTGGTGAGCCGACTCGAAGGGGTTCGCCAGCGGGCCGGGACCGGCCCCGTGGTCTGGCTGCTTCAGCCGCTCAACTTCTGCCCGTCGGCGTTCGCGTTCGGCCGGCCCCGGCGACGGTTCGTTGCCATCAGCGGCGGAGCGGCGAAGGCGGCGGTCAGGGAGCCCGCCGCCTTCGACGCCGTTATCTTGCATGAACTGGCCCATATCAAGAACCGCGATATCGACCAGACGTACATGGCCCTGGCGATCTGGCGGGCGTTCGTCGTTGCGGCGCTGCTGCCGATGGCTGTCCTGCTGATCTTCAGCCGCGTCCTGGGCGAGCCGCAGCAGCTGACCTGGCGCGTGGCCGTGATGGCATTGATCGTTTACTCGCTCCGTAACGCGATCCTGCGATCGCGCGAATTCGACGCGGACGCGCGTGCACGGCAACTCGACCCCGAGACCGCGCTGGGTACGGTACTGGCAAGCCAGCCGGCCCGTACCGGCCGCCGTGCCTGGCACCTGGGCTGGAGGCATCCGCCGGGTCGGGAACGCGCGGCAGCACTGCTGGACCCCGCGCCGCTGTACCGGTTCGGGTTCTGGGATGGGTTGGCGATAGGGCTGGTCGGGGCCCTTGGCGCGAGTACCGCGCGGGAGATCGTAACCCTCATGACCACGACTGTCGGCATCAGGCACGTTGTCCCGGCGCTCATCTTCGCCGCCTTCGCGGGGCCAGCGCTCGCGGCCGCCATGTGGAGGAGGCAGTTGCTGGAGGCGAACACGGGCGTGGTGAAGGGATGGGCAGCGGGCTTGGGACTGGGTCTGGGCCTAGCGCTCGGCCCGGTCATTGCCCTGTCGGCCGCGCTCAACCAGGCGCTTGCGCCGGACCATCTGAACCCGGCGGCCGTTGGCGTCCTCGTGGTGTGGACTGGCCTCGTCGTCGTGATCTTCACGCCGTTCCCGGTATGGGTCGGACATTGGGCCGATGCCTGGCAGTTGGGTGCCGGCGGGACGGCGACACGCATTCCTGCCCGGGGTGCCATGGCTGCGGCGACTGTCGCTGCATGGGCCATCATGACCATTGGCCTGTACCTTCTGCTGGACAATTTCACCTTCATCGATGGGACCAGTGCCGTAGCCGAATGGCATCAGCTCCCGGAATCGCTCAGGGGAACGGCCATTGTCGTCACCCTTCAAGGTGCCGGCTGGGTGGTGTGCCTGCTTGTCGCGGGCATGCCCCTCGCGGCGACCGTGGCGCACCGTCAGTGGCGGCGACCGGGTGATGCGCACGACGGGACCGTGCGGCGCTGGCTGGCCACGGCCGTGCTGTGCCTGGCCGGGTGCGTGACAGCGGTCGCGCTGATGCTGGCGGTAAGCGCGGCTGCGCATGCGCGCATCGCCGAGGTCGTGCGGTGGAGCCCTGACTTCGTGGCCCGGCTCATGTTCTTCGATGAGCAGGCGATCGTCGTCGTCGCGGTGGTATGTGCGTTGATCGTGGCGGTGAAGGCGAGATCCGCGACGAGTGTCGCGCTCTCGGTCGTGGCCGGGGCCGCGGTTGCGATGGTCAGCGGCCTGGCGCTGCCCAATGTGCGGGCGATGGATCATTGCTTCGCATCGCTTAGCATCCAGTACGCCCATCCGCCGGCCGGCGGTTGCCTGACAGGACCGGATACCCTGCCGCTTCGCCAGGTCGTGCTCGGCGCCGCCCTGGTGAGCATTCTTTTCGTGCCCGCTGCCTATGCCGCCGGGATGCTCCTGCGCCGCCGCATTCGGCGCAAGCGCCGACCGGTGGCCGTCGTGGCGTTTGGGTGGCTCGTGGCTGCGGTAGCGGTCATCGCCACCGTGGCGGGGACGGCTCTATGGGGGCCCAGCGGGAGCGCGCACGGTGTCAAGCCTATGGGCAGCATCGGCAGCGACGGCTGGATCCACGGATACGGTTATGACGTCCGCCTCATACCCAGCTGGTACGCCGTTACTCAGGCAGGCAAGCCCGGGCTGATATATTTCACTTTCCCGTTCGACGGAGCGGCAATGCAACTGGAGAGCCTGGTCGCCGTCAACCCCGTCAAGATTGCGGAATACAGGTCTTACCTGTTCCGGCTTGGCGCGCGCCCGGACATGCTTGACGGTGCGCCCGGACTGCTTGTCACGTATTCGGATCTTCACCGGGGGGCGCTGGAGCAATGGTTCGTCGTCCGCGGTCCCGTGGTATATCTGATAACGCTGGGCCGGTCGCCCGAATGGCCGGAGGATTCGCCCTATCTTCGAGGAGCATTTGCCTTCATGCTCCACAGCTGGCAGTGGACGAGCTAAGCCTTGGACCCGGTCAAGACCCCTACCATCGCATCGGCGAGGAGCCCGGCCTGGCCTTCGGATATGTCCAGTCGGCGCGCCTCACGCTCGGCCACCGTCCGGACGAGCTGGAGCTGGTCTGCTGTGAGCGGCGGCGCGGCGGCCTCATGGTGCCCAGGGCGATGTGACCTGACGTACTCGACGACACCATGTGCCGTACTCCGCGCTGTCTCGGCCACGAGCGCTTGCCAGACGCTGCTGGTGAAGCTCAGGATCACGGGGGTGAGCATCGTCAGGGCTTCGGCGCCCCCGAAGCCAAGGAACTGGTCATCCGATGACTTCTTGGGCCGCCGGCCGCTCTTGGCACTCTGGAACTGGCTCAGCAGCGACGGGTATAGCGGCAGCTCTTCCGGCGCCAAATCCGATACGAGTTCGCGGCCAAGGGACCCGACGATCTCAGCAGTCTCCTCTGGCATCATGCGCCTCTTCCGCACAGTCATGGCAATCGGCTGTAGCCAGAGACCCGCGTCCAGGCTCACAGCGAGTAGTACCCGGTCATTGTAGAGCTCCCGGAAGGAACAGCCGGGTCGTCCCTGAAGGCGCAGAAGTTGAATGCCGCTGTGAGAGCGCCGTCCTGCGCTGTTCGAACGCGAAGGACACGGCGCTCGCGGTCAGAGGATGTACGGGATGAGCATCTTCGTGGCGCGCTTGTAGGGCGGGTAGGCGGCGGGGAAGAGCCTGGCCATGGTGCGCTCCTCGATGACGGCGCTGAACAGGAAGTAGGCGCCGGCGATCGCGACCGCGATCAGCCAGTAGGGGCTGACCGCTATCGCCGTGCCGACCATGCCGAGGATGACGCCGCTGTAGATAGGGTGGCGGATCCTCCCGTAGGGTCCGCTCGTGACCAGCTCGGGGTCGGCCTTCTGAGACATCGGCATGCCCCAGTTGCGGCCAAGGTACACCCTGGCCCAGACGGCAAGCGCCAGGCCGAGGACGAAGAACGCCAAGCCAATGCCGAGCGGCCACGGGTTTCCCGTGGCCGCCCGGGGCCCCTGAAGACCCGTAGCCGGATCAGGAGCAAGATGACGAGGATGATTCCCACCCGGACCCCGGCGAACCGTGCCCACCGGGACTGCTCAGCCTTGGCGGTGACGGCCATCACGAGCCAGTAGGCCCAGAAGACGATCCAGCCGACTCCGATGACGGTGTCGATCGCTTTCGTCGCTCTCGCTTCCTCCCTGCCAGGCAAGGCCCCGGCCGCGCGTGGCGGAGACCGCGCGCTCCTGCCGGGTGAGCCGGACTTGGCGAAGATCCGGCTCCGGTGGCCGCCCTGCCCGTCTGGCCCGTGTGGCCGGTAGTCATTCCGACGGTAGGGCGCACCGGCACGCCGCGCGTCAGCCTACGGGCCGGCTTGCGGTATGAGGCGGGCGCTACCGAAAGACCGTTTGGCTCATACCGATCTCAACCCACGGACCGCCGGAACCCAGCCGCTGAACCGGCACAGACCGGCCAGCGCCACCTACACCATCGGCCACGGCGGCCGGCCCTCTCCACGATCCAGCTCCCCGTCATCGGATGAAACACCCACGCCGCCCGCGTGTTTGACAGCAGTTAACTGCTGCCGCCCTACCCGCCAGCCACGCCAGACCTCCTCGCCTGATGCACCCGGCCGGGCCTGCACAACAATCCAATCTGGGCGGCCAAGCACCTCGGCCCGCATCGGGCCGGCGTCCGCACATAGCGGCGGCCCGGCGAGTGCCGGGCACGGCAGCCGCTCAGCCCGCGAAGTGACCGCCTGGACGACGAGTCACATCGTGGCGCGCCGGAACCACACAGGGGTGATTTACTGGCCGAACGTTCGGCTCGGGCATGTATTTCTGGATGGTCAGGGTTGGGCTCACGATGGCGGCGGGGCCGCTGGCGCATTTGGCCCCGCCCAGTGGGGCCGCTGGCGCATTTGGCCTCGCGCAGGGACTGGCTGCCGGCAGCGGGGGTGTTACCTGCGGGCATGGAGGGCCGGAAGCGATCGATGAGGTTAATTGCCATCCCGGGAGATTTAAGCCAGAGTCCTGGTGCTGGTGCCCCGCGCTGTACCAGCGTGAAAACAGCTGGGGTCCGGGATGCCGCGAACTCTTCGATGAGGCGGCGGGTGATGCTGGGTGCGAGGAGGGCATCGCCTTGGCTGACCATCCGTACTGCGGCGGTGAGCTGCTCGGGAGAGGCGTCTTTGAGCAGAAATCCGCTGGCGCCGGCTTGGAGGGCGTCGTAGACGTACTCGTCGAGGTCGAACGTCGTCAGGATGAGGACGCGGATCTCGGGCGGCTGGCGCCAGGATGCGATCCGCCTGGTGGCCTCGATGCCGTTGAGGCCGGGCATGCGGATGTCCATCAGGACACGTCGGGCTTCAGGTCGCCGGTCACTAGGGCACCCTCTTTCTCAGGGGCACCGGTAGGGTGCTCGTCGTTCGGACTCGGCGGGAGCCGGGGTGAGGGTCTGCGTCGGTCGCCCGTGGAGGGCCACCATGACACCACCGCCCCCGGCTTCCCCGGGGCTGCGGACCGGCAACAGGGAGATGCGCCGCAGAGCGCCGGTTAGTGACCGCCCGGGGGCCAGTCCCGGTGCCGCCGGGTCGTCGCTGCCAGCGCAAAGGGGACCACCGTTGTCGCTTACTGTTCCAGGGGCCGTGTTCTATACCGGGGTCGGCTGGGCTGCTGAGACGCATGCCGTGTGCGTCATGGACCCGTCGGGGAAGATCGTGGCGCGCTTCACCATCGCGCACAGCGCCGAGGGGCTGGGCAGGCTGGTGCGCAAGCTGGCCGGGCTGGGCGACCCGGCAGACATGCCCGTCGCGATCGAGCGGCCGTCCGGCCGCCTGGTCGACACGCTGCTGGAAGCCGGGCACCCCGTCGTGCCGGTGAGCCCGAAGGCGATCAAGACCTGGCGGGAGAGCGAGGTGCTGTCCGGCGCCAAGTCCGACCCCGGCGATGCCGAGGTGATCGCCGAGTACCTGCGGCTGCGCTGCCACCGGCTGCGCGTTGCCACCCCGTATACCGATGAAACCAAGGCGCTGCGCACCGTGACACGCACCCGCGACGACGTAGCCGACCTGCGGGTCGCCGCGGTCAACCAGCTCGGCGCGCTGCTGGAGGCGCACTGGCCCGGCGGCAAGGTCATCTTCGCGGACCTGGAGTCGCGGATCGCGCTGGAGTTCCTCACCCGCTACCCGGCCGCGGCCTCCGCCGCGCACCTGACCGAGGATGACATCGCCGCGTTCTGCCGCCAGATGGGCTACTCCGGCAAGCGGCCCGCTGGCGTGCTGCTGGGCCGGCTGCGCTCCGCCCCGGCCGGAACCGCCGGCGACGCGCTCACCGCCGCGGTCCGCGACGCCGTGCTGGCCCTGGTCAGCGTGGTCAAGGCGGTCACCGCCGCGGGCAAGGACCTGGACCGGTCGGTCACCGCCCGGCTCGGCGAGCACCCGGACGGGCCGATCTTCACGTCGCTGCCAAGGTCGGGTCAGATCAACGCCGCCCAGATGCTCGCCGAGTGGGGCGACTGCCCTGATAGTGCTCGCCCGACAAGGGCTACACCGGCGCCGGTGAACACATCTGCACTCCGTACCGGGGACGGAACAAGCCTGCCTAGTAGGAGGCCAACCCCGCTCATGCCCGGCTGCGCGGCCCCGGCGAACGCGCCAACGCCCAGCTCAAGATCTGGCGCATCCTGCGTAAGCTCCGATACTGCCCCTGGTGTGCCGGTCAACTGGCCAAAGCGATCCATGTTCTCCAAACCCGCGGGACCGGAGGATGACTTCCCGGCAATCAGCGTGGTCTTACGGGCGGTCTGTACCGTGAGCCTCACTGCCCCGTAGATGTGACCTGACTTATCATTGTCCTATGACGACCGGTACTTTCAGCGCGCTTCTCCTTGTGGTAGCAGGAGCGTTGATCGCTTTCTTGTCTAATTTTCTTATAGAGCGGCACAAAGAACGCACTGCGATGACGCATCGCTGGGATGAATCACTACGTGTGATGTGTTCTGACTTTGCCGGTACAGCCCGCGAGCTAATTTTTCTGTCCCGGCAGCTGAGCGGAAGAACGGATGAAGATATTCACCGGCAACTCAATAAGGTCCATCTCCATCTTCGAGCACTTACTCACCAGATCCGGCTGCTTGGCAACCGCGAGGTCCAATTCACCGCACAGCTCGTGCTCCATCATGCCTACGCTGTTCGTATGGTTATAGGAGAGAACAAGCCCGATGACCGAGGAGGCATATACGAGGAACCGCCTGGAGAGCGGTATAATGCGGCTCTCATGAGTTTTTATAAGTCAGTCCGAAAGCAGCTTAAAGTTGAGGACCCGGAAGACATTCCCCCGTTTGACATTCCACTTAGTGAACGTGGCTTGAAACTAGACGAAGAAGGGAAGATGCCATCCCCCGACGAGACCTCTTCCCTGTAAGAGGCTCTTGTGTAGCTCGCGGTTTCGGGACTCTCAAGTCGCGTGCCGGTCGGCGCGTTGTCTCGTTTCCCGATCTCATCGCACGCGATCTCCGCGAGCATCTTGACCGGCTCGGGCCCGCTGCAACCCTCGTCTTCCCCAGTCCCGGACGGTGCACCGATGCGTCACAGCAGCTACAGCGACATAGGTGCTGACCTAGGGTTCTCGTGAGCGCGCCCGGCAGGATTCGAACCCGCGACCCGCTGCTTAGAAGTTCCGGGCACTATGTGCGGCATGGTGCGTGACGTGGGATTTTTCTGTCCGCTGACCCCTGGCTGATCGGGATGGAGCAGGATGGTTGCTACACGCCAGCGCTACACGCGATCAGGGCTCGGAACACTGCTTCGCTGCCGCCGGGCGTACCGCAGCCGCGTTAGCCATACTTGTTCTGACACTGAAGCATAGCCAGTGATGGGAGGCACGGAATGCCGAGCCTACTTGAGAATCCTGAGCCAGTTGCAGTTAAGTTGCTGAATACTGTGGCAGACGGATACGTGGCTCTCCACACCTGGCCCGATGGGCATGCAAAGCATCTGATTCGATGGCCACTTTGGGAATGGATAAGGTATCGCCTTGAGCAAGATGGCCTTGATGCTGAAGAAATATATACCCGAATGCCCACATGGCAGCATGGCTACAGGTTTATACGTGCTCAGAGGGGTACCCTATACCCGGATGCGAGAGAGTCGGTTGCGCTAACTGTGGCCGGTATGCATTATGCTCAACATCCAGCAATGGAGTTGCTGATAAAGGCATTCCTAACGGGGCTAAAGCTAGCTGCGCAACAACAGAAATCCACACCCCCTCAGCCAGCTGAGGTTTTTACTATAAGGCTATCGCTTACAGAGTTCGCTACTACAGTAAATAATGTTAGCGGGACCTTCGTGGAGCCAGAAGAGCTGGCGACGATACTACAAGGCGAACCAGCCACCTGGTCAGGTGTTAACCAGGACGGGGGAGGGTGGTACTGGGATATAAACCGCGTACGGTTGCGGCCGTACAGAGAACTCTTCAAGTGCGAGGAGTACCTGATTCAACTCGAAAAGCTGATCGGCGTCAGCGAGAATCCACTCGGTGCCGAGCCCCTTCTAGCTATGGCTCTCCCAGATGCGCTGGACCACCTTGATTTGGCTTGGCGCTTGGTAACAAATGGCCCTTTGCTTCGAGTCCAGCGCGTCGCTGTTGCGGCCAAGCTTAGTCATCCTGCGATCAGCGCTGATGAATTTGAGTCCAGGTGCAGCGCGCTCTCGGACATATTGAACGGGTTCAATCTTCCATCTAACGGCGGAACACTGAACAACATGAAAGCCAAGCTAACCGATCTACTAGGAGCGCACGCGGGCCGAGCCCATGACGCCGTGGATACACTTCGTGACGTTATTGCGATACGAGCTGGTCAACAACACAGCGCAGTCCTTAGAGCCGAACGAGCACGATCCAGGTTTGGACTTAACGCTCTCGGAGGCGATTGGGCTGCACAATGGGAGCAGATCCGAGGTATTACCATTCAGGCTCTCAATATTATTCGTGAGGAGATTAGCGTACTGATCACATAGGACGAACTGCTGACGGCAGCGCTCGGACCTGGCCATCTCTCCGATAGGTGCCCCTGAATCCCTGTCGAGGGCGCCGCTCAAGGGTGGCGCTTGCGCCATCATAGACGCGACCGGAGGGAGCGCCCTTGACGGCGAACTCGCAGGGCTTCAGGATCGGGCACCGGAGGAATGGCCGCGTTTGCAGCACCGCGCGTGGGCACTGGCCCTCGCGGCGCTGTGTCCGTGCGGCCGTTACCTGGGGAATGGTGCGCGACGGCCGCCGCCGTGGCCCGCCCAGGGCCTAAGAGCGGCAGGACGGTTTCCCTGGCGCGTCAAGGACCCCGAAGGTACCTCAGCCGAATCCAGACAGACGATGCGCCGCGCCCGGCCAAGTGCCGACCTCGCGCGGCGCTTCTACATGCGCGGCGGCCAGCCCGCGCGGCGCGCTCCGCGCCCTTGAAACCGTGGAGAAAGTTCTCACCGCTCCCGAAGGCCACCGAAGGCCAAGCACCCGCAGGCCGGAAGGCCGGAAGGCCAGGCAGAAGGCCAGGCGCGAGCGACCCCTTGAGCGGCATGGTAAGCACCGAATTGGACCAGTCCTTTCACGGTAGGCTCGATGGCACGCGTCAGTAATAGTCCGTCGCTGCATCGCTGAGGTAAAGGGCCTCAGCGTCCCTGGCCTCGTTGATCGCCTGACGAACCGTAGCGGACTTAATGTCTAGGACTCGGAGTTTCTTGTCCGTCATCTCCGCGACGGCCTCGATGCGGTGAAACTCGCTTCCATATTTGGTGGCATAGTCGGCTAGGCCTCGGAGCTTCGGAAGGGCATCGCCGAGGTAGAAGCCGTGCGGGTCGACGATTGACACCTTTATGCCCTCGCCAGAGCTGCTGAAAAAGATGAAGTCGGGGCACATGCGGCGCCAGTTGCCCTTGCCGTCTTTGTAGGCGATCGCAAGCGAGTCGGCGGAGGCGCGCCCGGGGTTGCGGTACCAGGCGAGGAATCCCGGCTGCTTCATCTCTGATTCGAGTACGCTCGTTTCCCACGCATTGAGCGTTCCAATGGGGAAGTTCCCGTCGGCGTCGGACATCAAGTGTCCGGACTTCACTGGAACCTTGTTGTCATCCGCATCTTTGGTATCTTCCGTGCGAACACGTGGTCGCTGAATATCGATGCGTTGGGGCTCGGTCGACATGGCGATGATGTCGTCATACACGGCACGACGCTCGTCTGGAACTCCCTTGATCGCGACGCGGTATTGGGTAAGCCACTTCTGCGTAAGAGCGTTCGCCTCGTGGTCGAGATCACCTTGTACGCCTTCGATCTTAGCTAGGGCAGCGATCTTTACATGCGCATCGAAGAGGCCGTCATCATCACCATCGGGAATGGCGATGTGCTCGGCGTACTTACGCGCGATGTCCGGTGACAGTACACGGCCAGCAGCCTTGAAGTCAGCCTCAACAGCGCGATCGTCGGCTATCTCTGTGAAGCCTTCACCTACCTTCATTTTGCCTTCGCGGACGCTCGCGATAATCGTCTCGCCCCTGACCTTCAAGATCCGAGAGACGGCCTCATCGAGGCTGTCCTTGTGGCGCGCCATCAAGCCATCAAGGATAGCGAACATTTCCGAGTAGGCATCCTTACGGGCATTCGGCCGGATGCCATCACGGGACAGCGCTTGTCCTAGTGCACTCAGCCTCTTGGTTGGCTTAGCCACCTTGCGCGGCAACGTTTGGGGCGGCAGCCGGTCGAATGCATCCCAAACGCTTTGTGTAATCCTAGAATTAACCTGCATATCGACCGGGGCGAAGAGCACCCGACGCCCATCCCCGCCACCGGTGTCGCCACTCCCGTCGTCGCCCTCGGCCTTCTTACCGAGCAACATTTCCGCAATCGTCGTGGCGGTTGCCCGGTTGAAGTGCGGCAGCACGCATTCCACGGAGTTGAGCCGATCATCACCTGGCACCCGGCGCGCCAACGGAGTGCGGACCATCCGGCCCAGCAACTGGGTAATGTGGGTCTTGTCCTGCGCCGCACGGAATGACACGAGCACCTCGGCTCGCGGACAGTCCCACCCGGTTGACACCGCGTCCTTGGCGAACAGGACGCGGACATGCGTACTCTCCTGCACCTTCTCGGGGCTCACATGCGGCACCGCATGGGCGCCCAGCTCGATCACGGTATGCTCACCGAAGACGTGGGCCATCGCGTTGGGCGCAAGCTCCGGCCACTCATCGCTGATCGTATTGAACGCGGATAGAAGCAGATCATCCGACGGTGTGTTCGGCACCTGCACAACGAGCAGTGGTATGACAAGTTCCTTGTTGTCGTCCTTGCCAGCCGCGTACTTCTGCCACAACGCGGTTGTTTCCTTGGCCTTACGGGTGGCCTGCTTCAGGAGCACCGTGTCGAACTGGCCGGATATGGCAGGAAAACCAAGGCGGATGTCGTCCTTCAACAATCCTGATTCTTGCACTCGTCGCGAGTCGACGACAATCGGTGGGTAGGACGTCCGTCCCTCCGCTTTAGCCATCGCCTGGTTGAACCGGTCGACGGTGGCCGAGATGCCCCATACAATCGGGACGGGAGGGTCTCCATTGACGCCATTGATCAACCGTGTAACGATCGTCGAGCGCTCGGCGCGGTCACTGGCTGAATGCTGCTTCATACCGCGGTGGGCCTCGTCGAGAATCACGTACAGCGTGAGTTGATCGTTCTCAATCGTGTTGCGAATCGTGTCCCACATTGTAAAGGATCGAGCATCTGGCATGACGGACCGCTCGATCAGTGGTTCCTGTTCCTCTTCGGGAGCGCCACGCACGAGCATCGAGTTCCTCGATAGCTTCTGCGCATTCAGGAAGTACACCTTGCCTGGTTCTAGCTTTTCCTGATTGAACGTGTTCTCAATGACGACCAGGCGTGAGTGACCGATCCGATCGGCCGCCTCCATGAGCCGAAACCGGGTCTGTTCATTTAGCGAAGGATCGTCGGTGAACCAGAGGACGACCGCCCCGGGGTCAGGCTCGAAGTCGTAATCGTCATTGCCCTCGAACAGCGCCTCGATGACTGCGGCGGCCATGACAGTTTTGCCAGCGCCAGTCGTTGCCGTAAGCGAGAACGCGACTGGGCGATGGCGCCGGTGCCAGTCATCTCGGGCGTCAGCCAGGTTGCGCAGGACTTCTTCCACGGCGTCGTCCTGATAGTCCTTTAGCATGAACCGCATCGCTCGGGTCACTCCCTGGCCGTGTTGATCGCAAAGTTAGTCAAGTAGGATTCATAGATCCGGACCGACTTCACATACGCCGGAAGCTCGGTGCACACCATCTGGTATCCGTACTCGTCGTCAGTGACGATGAACGCGACACGTACCGATTCGGCCTTCTGCAACGCCTCGACGAAGGCTGCCGACGCGTCAAGGTCGAACAAAACGCCGTAGGTGTCGGCTACCGCGAAGTCATCGGCGGCCGTGTCGATGCGTCGACCCTGTGAGCCAGCCCGTAGCCACAACAACGGCGCAATTGCTTCGAAGGCCCGGTTGTGGGCAACCGCTCTCGGAGCTTCATAGGTCATCCTGAAGAACTCGACATTCTCCTCGAAGCCCTCGGACATCGGAAACTCATCTATAAACTTGTAGTCACCCCTCACCGGTTGGTCCTCCGGTGTGCGCCCGGTCACGGCTGCGCGAAGTCGCGGCTCAGTGATGTGGTCACAGATTCCAAAGGCCTCCCATTCAGCATCTCCTGGGCGTAGGCCACGGACATCTAGCGCAGCTTGCTCGTTAGGGGAAACCTCGTTGTTAGTTACCGAGATACACTGTCGGCGCCCGTTGTCTTGACGGTTCAGCCGCATTACAGCATGGGCCGTCGTGCCCGAACCCGCGAAGAAGTCGAGAACTATGGCACTAGGCTTGTTTGCTACAGCAAAGCGAAGCGTATCCTCGACAGCATAGAGGGACTTTGGGAAGGGAAACTTGCGGCCCGGAATCAAGGCTGTCAACATGCCTGAGCCGTAATAGCCAGCGTTGTGGCGGGTGCGATTCCAAACCGTCATGCCAGCGCGCTTGGGGCGCGAGACCTGCTCAAGCGTAAGAACTCCATTAGCGTCCTTTCCCGTAACCGCGATCTCGCCGCGATCGATGCGCTCAAGCTGACCTCGGTTCAGGTACAAGATGCTCCAGTGATCGTTCCTTTTGTCATAGGCCCCTACTTTCGCTATTCCCTGCGCCACCAAATTTGTCAGCGTTTCGGGAGCCAATTGCCACCGCTTTTCGCTGCCATTTCTCGCCAGAGGCCATACGGCCACAAGGCCGCCTGGAATCTTCACGCTGTCACGTGGCACGTCGGGAGGAAGCGCTGCACCAATTTTCACGATGCGCTTGTTGACGGGATCGATATAGACTGGATAGAAAAGATTCGGCCGATCCTGTCGTCGAGCCTCATTGCTGCCTTTGATGAGACGCTCCCACCTGACCGGTTCATCCCCATCTGTATCGTCCGGTTGCCCTGTGAGAAGATCGTCATTCGTCTGAGCTGGGCCAGCTGAGCCAAAGAATACGAAGAATGCATACTCCTCGACTCGCGTGAACTCTCGGTTACGTGCGACGCCCCGATGGTTAATGGTTATAGTGACCATCTGCGTCTTCGCCTCGGGAAATACCTGCTCGATGAGCAGTCCCAGCCGATGGATTTCCCTCTCGTCAATCGTGACGATCAGCACAGAATCCTCGGAGTTTAGCAATTTCTTAGCGAGAACCAAGCGCCGCTCCATAAATGCCAGCCACTTCGAGTGCCGGTAGAGGTCCTCGCCGTCGACGTAGTCGTTGTTGTACTTCCAGTCGCGCGCACCCGAGTTGTACGGCGGGTCTACGTAGATGGCGTCGACCTTACCCTCGTGCGTGTACAAGAGGGCTTGGAGCGCATGGAAGTTCTCGGCGTTGATCACCGTGTGAAATGGCTTGTCGCCGCCGCGCTTAACTCGTCCGGCCGATACAAGGCCGGGATAGACCGGGTCTCTGAACTCCGCGACGACGACAAGGGCGTCGAGCGGACGAGTAGCCGTCTCGAGTCCGCCATCGGGACTTGCCTGTCGGACGAGGTTGGCAACCCGCGCGTGATCTGTGCCCGCAATCGACGCTACGCGCCAGAGTCGCTTGTCGATGGTCCCGGCCGAGGCTCCCCGCATCGGAAGAAAGCGGACCTTGTCGCCACGTCGGATGGGGCGGCCCGGAAGGTCGACAGTCTCTGGGACGTGCCGCTCGAAGTTGAGGCCGAACGCTCTGCGCTCGCTGAGGGTCTTGTACTCGTTAGCAAGGTCAGCCGCGAGACGCGCATCCTTGCGTTCGATCTCGCGGAGCAACTCCGTCAACCGTGACACCTGCGCCCTCCCCGCACGCTGCGCTACTCCGTCCATCTCAATGAGATGGCGGAACCATACCAGCGATACGGACAATAGCGCATGATTGAGACCGCCCACTGGACATGGACCGCCGCGGGAGCCCATATGGCGTGGATGATGAAGCTATGGGCATGCAGTGGTTTCAGGTACAAGTGGCGCTTGATGATCTTGAGGACGCCAGAGCGCTGCTTCGTGGGCTGGTTGGGCAGCGTGTGACTGCCTCCGGTACGATCGTGGGACCGGTGACACCCATCAAGTGGGACCACGGTGTGCAAGAGACTGCGCACAGGTGGCTCGTGCTGCCGCTGAGTACCGAGGGGCGCGTTCACGACCTGGTGAAGCGAGTGCTTGAAGAACGCGGGCAAGACACGGTTGAGCTAATAGTGCTTCCCGTGTCGTTCGGTGATCGTGGGTATCTTGATGGCCTGATGGCCAGGCAGGGCTAGCTTGAGTGGTCCGTCAGGGCGCGGATCTGGTCAAGGTAGGTCGCGGTGGCTTGCTCGCCGGGATACCGGTCGTTGAGAACCCTGGTTAGGTCGCGGCTCACCATCAGGAGGGACGGCAGCGATTTGCGCTGGCCGTTGAGGGCTTGCTGACCGTAGTGGATTGCGCCTTCGAGGTCCCCTTCGCGGGCTGCCGAGACTCCGAGGGTGACTCGGGCCTCGGCTAGACGCATGGGTGCTCGCTCGGTGCCGTCGGAGTCTGTGCTTGCCTGGATTACCTCGTTGGCGAGGGTGGATGCTATCCGGTCCTCGGCCAGGTGGCGGTAGCAATCCATGGCGTAGAAGTCGAACTTGGTCGGGTCGACGACGAAGTGATGGTCGAGGTTGTCCGGGTAGGGCAGCGCTTCGAGAAGTCGGCGGCCGCGGTCGAGCGCGACTTCTGTCTGGCGCCTGTCACCGATACGCGCCCACGCCTTCGCCTCCTGCGCGGCGAGCTGGACGGCCACGCTGTAGTGCGGCGCACTGTCCCTTCCGGCTTCGGCAGCCGTGACGACGCCGTGGTAGTTGCCGCTGGTGAGTGCTATCCAGGCGCGAATCTCGTGAGCCCATCTCCTGATCTCCGCGTGGTCAGCTTCGGTTGCCAGCGACAGGGCCGCCTGACGAGTCATCTCGGCGGCCTGGCGGTCTCCAGTGTCGTACTCGACGCAGGCGATAAGAAGCGCGATCCACCCAGCTAGCACGAGGATTTCGCGATGCTGGCTCAGAGTTACGCGCTGCCCGTGAAACTCGGTGATCCGTCGTAGCCAGCTGCGGCCTTCTGCCAGGAGTTGATCGCTCGGCATGAACGGATACTCAGAACAGAGCCGGTCGGCCATGATCCGTAGTGCGTCAAGCGTCGCGTTGTCGAGGTCGGAGCGCTGAATCCTGCTGACAAGCTCCAGAGTGTCCATGCCTGTTACCGCGAGCACCGAGTCGGGGTCGCGCTTCGACGGGACAGGGAAGAAGGCGTGTGTGACGGTGCCGAACATCCTGGCGATGATCGGCTTGTAGAAACCGGGCTCCACCTCACCGTTTTACCAGCGCTTCCACTGGCGTAGCAGGCTCTCATCGCTCGCGTGGATGGTCTCTTCCGCTCCCCTGGCGCTGGCCTTCAGAGCGCGGATTGCCTCGGCTTGACTCCAGCCGCGCGCCTCGCGCTCGTTGGTCAGCCGTCGAGCCCACGCGGGGCGGTCGTCGGCCATGGTGGTCTGCTCCTTCGAGTCGTTCCACCCCTGACCTACTGCTACAGGAGTCAGCTACATACGGGCTGCTCAGGAGCCTGAAATCCTTGCGCGCCCGGCAGGATTCGAACCCGCGACCCGCTGCTTAGAAGGCAGCTGCTCTATCCGGCTGAGCTACGGGCGCCCGGTGATAATTGTGCACGGCCAAGATCACGCAACGGCTACGCTCGGGTCGCAGTGTGTCGCAGCGTGTCGCGCCGCGCGGCAACCGGCCGGGGCGGAGCAAGCGAGGCACCGCCAGGATCTGTTTCAGGTTACCAGGGGCGGGGCTGACGCTAGGCTTGGCGCGTGCTTCCGGAGGCCGCCGCCGGGGTGACGGGCCGGTTCCTCGGCCGCGTCGACGCCGCGCTGCCCGGGCTGGTGAAGGGCTTCTACCTGGTCGGGTCGATCGCTCTCGGTGGGTTTCGGCCCGGGCGCAGCGACATCGACTTCGTCGCGACGCTCGGGCGGCCGCTGTCCGCCGCCGAGGTCGCCGCGCTGCGCCGGGTGCACCGGCGGTGCTACGCCGAGGGCATGCTGCGGGCGGCCGCGCACGCGCGGCCGTGGCCATTGCTGTGCAACGGGGTGTTCCTCCGGGAAGCGGACCTCGCCTCGCCGCCCGGCGCGGTCCGCGCGATGGCCAGGCAGGTGGCCGGGACCTTCGACGTGGGCAAGGCGTTCGACGTCAACCCGGTGACCTGGTGGACGCTCGCGCACGGCGGCGTCCCGGTGCGCGGGCCGGCACCGGAACGGCTGGCCATCCACCTGGACGACGCCGCGCTGCGCGACTGGACGGCGGCCAACCTGGTGTCGTACTGGCGGCCGTGGGCGGACGCCGTCGCGGGCGGCGGGATCGCGGCGTGGCGGCGGCGGCTGACCCAGGTGCACGCGCGCCGGCTCGCGGCGTGGGGGGTGCTCGGCACGGCCCGGATGCACGCGACGATCCGCACCGGCACCGTGATCTCGAAGGAGCAGGCCGGCGAGTACGCGCTCGGCGTGTTCGGCGACCGCTGGCATCCGGTCATCCATGACGCGCTGGACTACTGGCGCGGTCTTCCGGCGCGGCCCGGGCGCGGCTCACGGGCGCTGCGCGCGGAGACCGCCGCCTTCGTCACGCACGTCGTGCATATCGCCGGAGCCGTCTGACGAGCTGACGAGGCCGGTCAGGACTTCACGTAACTCGTCAGGACGGGCGTCTCGGCGGCCTCACGCCGCACGCCGCGGCTGGCGAGCAGCCAGTACACGCCGGCGCCGACCACGATGCCGAGCGCCCAGCCGAAGTCGCCGCCGGCCAGACCCGGGAAGTTGTTCGAGACCGGGCCGGTGTAGGCGGGGAAGGCGGTCGCCGCGTTGATCCACATCAGCGTGGCGACCATGCCCACGACCTGGGCGATGACGGCCGGCCAGTGGATGCCGCCGTTGCGCCAGTACAGCCCGCCCCGCGACCGCGCCAGCGACAGCGGGTCATACCGGCGGCGGCGCAGCAGGTAGTCGGTCATCAGGATGCCGAACCACGGCGCCAGCCACACCACGATGTACAGCAGGAACCCGGCGAAGTCCTTGCTGAAGTTGCCGTGGAACAAGATCAGGCCAGTGACCACCGCGCACACCACGGTGTCGATGATGACCGCGCCCCACCGCTTGACCGGCACGCCGAGCGCCTGAAGCGTGACTCCGGAGGAGTACATGTCGATGGTGTTGATCGCGAGAAGCTGGAACACCGCGAAGATGAGGAACGGGGTCACGAACCAGGACGGGAACGACTGCGGCACGCCGAGCTGGGTGATTCCGACCAGCTTGCCACCGATCGTGAACGCGAACACGCCGAGCAGTTCCAGCAGGATCGACGGGACCGCGGGACCGAGCGCCGCGGACCAGAACGTCCGCGGCGCGGGGGTGGTGCGCGGCAGGTAGCGCGAGTAGTCGTTGCCGTTTTCGGTCCAGCCGAGCCCGCCGACCGAGATGATCACCACCAGCGCGGTGGTCCACACGGCGAACGTGGCCGGCTTGACGTGGAACGCGGACAGGTTCAGCCGGTTGAACGTGAACCCGGCCAGCACCGCGAAGAACACGATGAACACGTAGGCCAGGTAGCGCAGGACCTTGCTGATCGTCGCGTGGCCGAGCAGCGGCACGATCATCTGCAGCAGCGCGGCGAGGATGATCACCACGATCTTGGCGGGCCCGTCCAGTTTGGTGCCGTGCAGCGAGAACAGCAGGATGACCGTGGCGGCGACGAAGTAAATGCCCTCGATCTCGAACCCGACCTGCGTCACCCAGTTGAACAGGGCGACCAGCCGGTTCCCGTTCTGGCCGAACGGCGCCCGGCTGACCATGAACGCGGTGGTGCCGGTCTTCGGGCCCTGCAGGCTCGCGAAGCCGAGGAACGCGTAGCACAGGTTGCCGATCAGGATGGCGGCGACCGCCTGCGGCACCGACAGGCCAAAGGCCATGATCAGCGTGCCGTAGAAGAAGAACTCCACGTTGAAAACCGCGCCCGCCCAGAGCCAGAACAGCCCGGCGGGCGTCAACTTGCGCTCGTCGTCCGGGATCAGGTCGATGCCGCGCTGCTCGACCTTGAACGCGGCGTACTCCTGCGGCGCGCCACCGAGCGGTTCGGCCGTGGTCGTCTTCCCGGTGCCGGCGTCGCCGCCCATCGCTGCCCTCCCAGTTTTCAGTCGCGCGTGCGGTCCGTCCCGCTTCCCCTGGAATGATCACCCATCCGTCAGTTCAGAAACAATGTGAGCCGAACGGAACGGGTGTTAACTTTCGGTTTCCCGCCACGTCAAGGCCGGCCGGGAAGAACCGCATGGGCTGCGCGCGATTCGGGAAGTCAACACCCGGGAAGTAGAGCGCCCCACCCCGGAGGAGATCATGAGCGAATACTCGTCACCGCTGCCGCCGGAGCCAGAGCCCGAGCCGGCCGAGGTTCTGCCGCCGGGAAGGGGGACCCGCCCAGGGTCGCCGCTGGCACCGGAGGCGGAGCCCGGATCGGCCGAGGTCCTGCCGCCGGAGGCGGAACCCGAGTCCGCCGAGGTCCTGCCGCCGGATCCGGAATAGCAGCGCCGTCGGCAGGTGCGGCGAGGGCCCGGCAGCCGCCCTCCGGCCCTGCGGGTACGCGTACTTTCGTACCCCGTCTTAGGGTGGCGGTATGAGCTACGCGATTCCAGTGATCGACCTCGGCAGGACCGGTGACAGGGATGTGCTCGAGGTGGTGCGGGCCGCCACCGAGGAACTCGGGGTGGTCCAGGTCGTCGGCCACGGCGTGCCGGAGAGCCTGAGCGGCGAATTCAGCGAGCGCATGGCGCGACTGCTCGGCCTGCCCAGAGCGGAGAAGGCCAGGCTCGCGAGCCCGACCGGGCATCCCTACCTGGGCTGGCGGCAGTGGCCGGACGACTTCGGGCGGCTGGAGCTCGAGCGGTTCAACGTGGCGCAGTTCGACAACGCCGGGGACGCGCGGGCAGCCGGGCTGCCCGCGGAGTACGCCGGCCTGTACGCGCACTCCAACGTCTGGCCGCAGGACGATCCCGCGCTCCGCGACGTGACGTTCGGGTACATGGAGGCCTGCCGCCGGCTCGCCGAAAGGATGCTGGGCCTTTACGCCCGGGCGCAGGGGCTTGCCGAAGACACGTTCCCCGTGGGGGCGCTGCCGCACTTCAGGCTGACCGTGAACGACTACCCGACCTGGACGTATCCCGGCACCGAGGACGAGACGGACGGCGCCAAGCTGCTGCTGCTCGAGCACTCCGACGACTCGGCGATCACGATCCTGGCGCAGGAGGGCGTCTACGAGGGCCTGCAGATCCAGGCGCCGGACGGAACCTGGCTGCCCGTGCCCGTCGTCCCCGGCGCGCTGCAGGTGTTCTCCGGCAACCTGCTCGCCCGCTGGACCGCCGGGCGGCTGCGCCCCGGCAGGCACCGCGTGGTGGCGGGCGGCACCGGCACCCGGCGTTCGGTGGCCGTCTTCTACTACCCGGCCCTCGACACCGTGGTCGAGCCGCTCGCCCCGTTCGCGGGCGGCGGCACGTCTGGCTTCGAGCCGCTCCTGGTGTGGGATCACGTCAAGGACCGCGTGCGGGACTACCTCGCCGAGTTCGGCCGGCCCGACCAGGTGACGGCCTGGCGTGAGAGCCGGGCGTACGTCGCCGGCCTGGCCGAGAACTCGGCCGGCCGGTAGCGCACGCCGGAGGCGCCGCCGGCCCGGCCGGCATGCGCCCGGGCCGGGGGCGGTCAGCGCAGGTGCACGCCAGGGCCCTGGGCCAGGACGGACAGCACCAGCGCGACGAGCGACACCACGACGATCGCGGCGGTGATCAGCCCGAGCCGGCCGCCGGGCCGGCGCAGCCGGCCAAGCTGCCAGATCAGCGGCGCGATCGCGAGGATGATGGCCCCGCCAACCACGTTCGTCTTGAGTACGGCGCCGCCGAGGGCGGCGAACGAGATGGCGGTGCGGGTCCAGGCCAGCGCCGTGCGCTGCCGCGCCAGGCCGGGGTCGCGGTCCTCCGGGTCATCCGTCACGGCGGTGTTACCTGGCCGCGGATACCAGCAGGACGACGGCGGCTATCAGCGCCACGCCGACGATCGCCGCGACCAGGATCCACGGCATGGCCGACCGCGGCAGCGGCTCGCCGCGGCACAGCGCCCGCTGGTTCCGGCCCCATTCGGCGTAAGCGGTCACCGCGATGACCGCGCCGAGGACGATCAGCGGCACTCCGAGCACGTGGCGGCCCCACGGGACGCCGGGGAACGGCGGCAGCAACTGCACGATCCCCAGCCCGGCCACGACCAGGGCCAGCGCCGTGCGGCTCCACGCCAGGAACGTCCGCTCGTTGGCGAACGTGAACCGGGCATCGGGTTCCTTGCCGTCGTCGCCCGGCCGATCGGGGTGCGGCCCGCTGGACATGGCCTCATTGTGTCCTCAACGGCCGGTGCCGACTCAACCGCCTCGCCGTTCCGTCTTCCCCGGGAAAGGCGGCGTTCATGACGTGGCCGGCGCCGGGACCGGGGATCCGGCCGGCGGCGGGGGCGGAGCCGCGTCCGTTCAGTAAAACCAAAGGCGGTGCGGGCGGTACCGGAACCCTTCCAGCCGACGGCGACCGTGGCGGCCGGCCGGCCGTGTCCTGCGTGCGGGCGGACGGCGATGTGCTGCATACGGGCGGACGGCGATGTGCTGCATACGGGCGGCAATGTCCTGCGTGCGGGCGGCGTGGCCGCACATGCCGCCCGCACGCGGTCGGGTGCGCAGCGTTTCCAGCTCCTGCTGCACGGTGCGCTCATGCTCCTCCGCCCTGGCGATCTCGCACAAAAGTACGTAGTCGTACTTTAGAGCTTTGCCAGCTACTCTAGGCCCGTGGCCCACACCAGGCAAGAGGAAGGGCTCGTTCCGGCTCACGCGGGAACGCTCGCGCGCACGCACGAGGGCAAGCCGGGGCTGCCACGGGGTCGGAGCCGGCTGCCGCTTACGGCCGTTCGGGCGTCGCAGCGCGAACGGCTGCTGCGGTCCGTGATCGCCACGGTGTGCGAGACCGGCTACCCGGCCGTCACGGTCGCGGACATCGTGCGGCGGGCCCGGGTGTCACGGGCGGCGTTCTACGCGCATTTCGCGGACAAGGAGGAATGCTTCCTGGCCGCGACCGGCGAGGGCAGGCAGCTCATGATCAGCCGGGTCGTCGCCGCGACCCGCGCGCTGCCGCCGGACGTGCCCGACGAGCAGGCGCTGCGGGCGGCGTGCCGCGCGTTCCTGGCGTTCCTGGCCGCCGAGCCGGCGTTCGCCCGGGTCTTCTACATCGACATGCCCGCGGCCGGCCCGCGCGCGGTCGAGCGGCTCGAGGCCGGATGCCGCCGGTTCGCCGACCTGAACCAGAGGTGGCATGAGCGGGCGCGCTCCCGTCACCCGGAGTGGCCGGCCGTGCCCTACGACGCGTACCCGGCGCTCGCCGGGGCGACCGCCGAGCTGGTGCGGTCCATCGTCCGCACGGGCGAGACCGAAAGCCTGCCGAACCTCGAGGACACGCTCGTGTCGCTGCACCTCGCGGTGCTCGCCGGGCGTCCCTGGCCGGCGGGCGCGGGCGGCTAGATCCCCGGCGGGCGCGGGGCGGGCGCCTGGTCCCGGCGTACGGGCTGGGTCCGAAGTCGCGGGGCGCCCGGGTCACTCCCCGATGCCGCCGAGGCGGACGTGGCCCCTGAGCAGGTTGCGGGCGATCGTGCGGCGCTGGATCTCGTCGGTTCCCTCGTAGATCCGCAGCAGCCGCAGCTCGCGGTACCAGCGCTCGATGGGCAGTTCCCTGGTGTAACCCATCCCGCCGTGGATCTGCAGCACCCGGTCGACGACCTGGTTGGCCATGACGGCGCCGTTGAGCTTGGCGACCGACGAGGCGTGCCGGGCGTCCAGGCCCTGCTGGGCGCGCCAGGCGGCGTAGAGCGTCAGCCACCTCGCGGCCTCGATCTCCATGTGGGAGTCCGCGATCTGCCACTGGATCGCCTGGTATTCGGCGATCGGGTGGCCCATCGACTGACGGATCTTCGCGTAGTCGATCGCCATCTGCAGCAGGCGCTCGGCGGAGCCGATGGCCCGCGCGGGGATCATGTACCTGCCCTGCCGGATCCACGACATGGCCAGCTCGAAGCCCTTGCCCACCTCGCCGAGGACATTGGCCGCGGGCACCCGCACGTCGTCGAAGACCAGCGACGCCGGCCCCCACTCCCCCATGGTCGCGATCGGCTCGGACTTCCAGCCCATGTCCCTGTCCACGAGGAAGCACGTGACGCCCGCCCCGGGCACCACGGCGAACACGATGACGAAGTCGGCCTCGTTGCCCCGGGTGATGAAGGTCTTCTCCCCGTTGATGACGTAGTCGCCGCCGTCCCGGCGGGCCGTCGCGCGTATGCTGCGGGCGTCGGACCCGGCGCCGGGCTCGGTGATGGCGAAGCACGAGATGCGGTCGCCCTCGATCGTCGGCATCAGGTAGCGCTCGCGCTGTTCGTCGTTGGCCGCGTACAGGATGTTGTCGGCATAGCCGCCGAACGCGAACGGAACGAACGTGCGGCCCATCTCCATCGCGACGATCGCCGCCATCACCGCGCCGAGGTTCATTCCGCCGTACTTCTCCGGGGTGCTGATCCCCCAGAATCCGATCCCCCTGGCCTTCCGCTGGAGTTCGCGCAGCACCGCGGGCTCGATTCCCGGCCGCCCGGCGCGCTCGTTGCGCAGCACCTCCGGCTCCAGGGGCATGACCTCCTTCTCGATGAAGGCCCGCACCGTGTCCCGGATCTGCCGTTCGGTGTCGCTGAGGGAGAAGTCCACCATCGGCCGATGTCCTTTCTGTCACGCTTCTGTCACGCTCATCCCTGATTCTAGATTCATCTTCTAGAATTGTCCTCTAGGAAGCGGGAGGGCCACTGGAGGGTCAATGGCACGCAAGACGGCCGGCAGCGCATGGCGGTGGAGCCGCACCGCCGAGACCCGGCGCGTGCTGCTGCGGGCCGCCCGCGAGGTCTTCACCGAGCAGGGGTTCGCCAAAGCCAGCGTGGCGGAGGTCGTCGACCGGGCCGGATCCAGCGTGGGGAGCCTGTACCACCACTTCGGCGGCAAGACGGAGCTGTTCCTGGCGCTGTGGCGGGACCACCAGGACGCGCACGAGGAGCGAGCGAGCGGCGCGGTCGCGAAGGCCCGGGCGGGTGGCGAGCGGGAGCCGCTGGCGCTGTTCGTCGCCGGTGCGCGCGCCTACCTGGAAGGCTCATGGGAGCGCCGGGACCTGACCCGGCTGTTCATGGACGGCGACGGTCCGCCGGGCTTCGAGTTCATGCGGCGTACCCGGGGGCACGAGTGGGTGCGGCAGAACGCGGTGCTGCTCGGCGCCAGCGCCGACCCGGTCGACCGGCTGATGGTCGCGGTGCTGACCACGATCATCGCCGAGGCGGCGCGCGAGGTCGCCACCTGCCAGACCAGGGGCGAGGCAGAAACGATCGCCGCCGCCGCCGTCCGGTTCATCCGGCGGCTGGACCCGCTGCGCCCCGGCGACGGCCCCGGAGCCGTGCGCTCGGCAGGCCCCGGAGCCTGGCGGCCGCCGGGCGAAGCCCGGGAAGCCGCGGCCCACCGGGACAAATCGGGCGCAGACCATGATCGCGGAAACGCGGGCGTCGCGGGCGACCCTTAATTGCCGTGATCATGAAGCGGCGGCGCTGATGACGCTAGGCGAACTCGGCGCGCCATGAGTGGGCGGGCTCGAAACCGAGCGCGTGCCTGGCCCTGTCGATGGACAGCAGCGTGCTGTTGCCGGGAACATCCCTGGTGAGCGGCACGCCGGGGAAGACCTCCCGCATGAGATCGGCCGACGGGCGGGTCATCACGGTGTCGGAGGCGGCGATGATGAAGCTCTGGCTGCCGCCGATGTCCGCGTCCAGCGCCAGCCTGCACGCCGCCGCCGCGTCGCGCTCGTCGATGTAGCCCCACAGGTTCCACTTGCGCAGCTGCGGGTCCTCCCAGACCGCCGGGAACTTCCGGTAGTCGGCGGGGCCGAGGATGTTGGAGAAACGGAGCGCGACGAACGGGATGGCGGCCCACTGCGCGATCTGCCCCGCGACGGTCTCGCTCGCCACCTTCGAGAGGGCGTACGTGGACGTGGGCACCGGGTAGTGATCCTCGTCCACCGGCGCGTACCGGGGCGGCACGTCGAACGGCAGCCCCAGCGTGGTCTCGCTGGACGCCCAGACGACCCGGCTGAGCGGCCCCTTGCCGCCCGACTCCCGGGCCGCGGCCATGAACACGTTGAAGTTCATCGTCATGTTCTCGTTGAACGTCACGGCGGGAGTCCGCAGCCCCGGCGCCGGGATGTTGGCCAGGTGGACCACCGCCTCGGCGTCCCGCACCACCTCCACGGCCTGCCCGAAATCGGTCAGGTCCGCCCGGATGAACTCCCGCGCCCCGAGATCCGCCGGCGGCGGCACGAGGTCGGTGGCCACGACATGGTGCCCATGTGCCAGCAGGTCCGTCACCACGGCCCGTCCCGCTTTGCCGCTCGCTCCCGTCACGCAGATCCTCATAACACTGATCGTTCTATCAAATAGCTTGCGCATCTAGGGTTGGTTCATGGCATCGGGCCGTGCCCCGCAGCGCCGGCCGGCGGGCCGGCTGGAGCGGGGCTCCATCGACATCGCCGGGATCCGGCGCACCTACTGGCTGGCCCGGGCGCCGCAACCGCGCGCGCCGCTGCTCATCGTGCTGCACGGATCCGGGATGACCGGCAAGAACATGGCGCGGTTCACCGGGCTTGCCGTCCGCGGCCCGGCCGCGGGGATGACCACCGTGTTCCCCGACGGCTGGAAGGGCGTCTGGCACCCGGTGCGGGTACCGGCCCGCGAGCCGGCCCTGGACGACGCTCGCTTCCTCTCCCAGCTCACCCGGCGGCTCGAGGCGGAGGGGGCGGCCAGCTCCTGGCCCATCGTCCTCGCCGGGGTATCGAACGGCGCGTTGTTCGCCGAGCACCTGGCCAGGCACGGCCTGCTGCCGGTGACGGGACTGTTCCTGGTTTCCGGAACCGCGCTCGAGGTCAGCCGGCGGGCCGCGCCCGTGCCGCTGCTGCGCAGCACGATGGTGTGCCTGATGGGAACCGGCGACCGTTCTGTCCCCTACGAGGGCGGCTCCCTCACCCGGCGCGGCGCCAGCGGCTGGGTGCTGCGGCGGCGGGCGGCACGGCACGGCGAACTGCCCGGCGACGCGGTGGTCGCGGGGGCGGAGACAGTGGTCAGGGACTGGGCGACGGGCAACGGCATCACCGGCGGCCCGGCGTTCGAGGAACTGCCCGCCCAGGCCGGCGACCCGACGGTGACGAGGATGACCTGGTCCGCTCCGGGCTGCCGCCCGGCGGTGCTGTACCGGGTCGACGGCGGCGGGCACGGCTGGCCCTGTTGTCCGGGGGAAATCCCCCGGGACCCCCCGCCCGCTGCGGTGCTCGCCGTAACAGCACGCGGCCGGAAGGGCCGAAGGCCCCCCGCGGCCACGCAATCGCGAAGGGCTTCGCCCCGCGCCACCCCTCGCCACCTCGACGCGACCGGGCTGCTGCTGGAGATGGCTCTGCTAGCCCGGGGGGACGACCCCACGGAGCCCCCCGCCAGCCCGCTGCGGTTGCCCGCCGTACCATCGCGCGGCCGGGGGCCCGTAGGGCCCCGCGGACCACGCGACCCGGAGCCGGTGCAGGGCGGTGGCGACGAGGTTGACCGCGCCCCCGGCGCCTGACGTTCGGGCATCTGACGTTCCCGCGCCTGATGTTTCCGCGCCTGACATTCCCGCGCCCGACGGCCCGGAACGCTCGATCCTGCCGTGGATGACCACGGCGGGCGCGGCGGTGGCCACCTCGCGGTACCGCTTCCACACGTGCGGCTGGACGATCACGTTCACCATGCCGGTCTCGTCCTCGAGGCTGAGGAACACGACGCCCCGCGCGGTCGGCGGCCGCTGCCGGTGCGTGACCAGGCCCGCGACGATCACCGCGGAACCCGCCGCCGCCGTCCTGACCTCCGACGCCGGGATCACCCGCCGGGCGGCGAGCGCGGGCCGCACATGGGCGACCGGGTGCGTTCCGTACGCCGATGTGGCCCACAGGTCGGCGAGGGTCTCCTCCACCGGTGTCATCGGCGGCAGTCCAGGCGCGGCCATCCCGGTGGCGGTGCCGGGAAGCTGCCCGGGCCGCAGGGACGCCGCGGCGCCGGCCGCCCACAGCGCCGCCCTCCGGCTCAGCCCGAAACAGCCGAACGCCCCGGCCGTGGCGAGCGCCTCCAGCGCCGGAGCCGGCAGCCCGGTGCGGCGGGCGAAGTCCTCCAGGTCCCGGTAGGGCCGCCCGGCCGCGACGTCCCCGGCCGCCGCGGTGCCCAGGTTCCGCACGCTGGACAGGCCGAGGCGGATGGCGGGCCCCGGCGAGGGCGGCGAGCCCCGCGGCTCCGGCAAGGGCGGCGGCGTCGGTGGCGGCGGCGTCGGTGGCGGCGGCGCGCCCGGCGGCCCCGGCGGCGGCCCCGGCGGCC
>JAFAZE010000094.1 GCA_019239975.1 Streptosporangiaceae bacterium | reverse complement strand
CGCAGGAAACAGATGGCCGCAACCTCGACGGGCCCGCCATCGCCTGTGACCACTGGCGTTCCAGCCCCTATGACGGCCACTGCTACATCGAGTTCACCCGCCTGGACCGGCCCGGGGACAGCGCGGGCAAGATCATTCAGATGGCGGTGTCGGCTGACGGCGGCCGGAGCTGGGGCACCGCGAAGGCGACCGCAAACCACGCCACGGGGACCGCGGGCAAACCGCTGGTCCGGCCGGACGGCACCGTGGTCGTGCCGGTCGACATCTGGCCCAAGGCGGACCAGGTGCTGTCGTTCCAGTCGTATGACGGTGGCGGCACCTGGGGGCCGGCCCGCGCGATCGCCCAGGCCAAGACCGCCGTGGACCCGTTCAGCAACCCGCTGTTCATCCCGGCGCTGGCCGATGCCGAAGACGGCACCGGCCGGATCTACCTGGCCTGGCAGGACTGCCGGTTCCGGCCAGGCTGCTCCGCCAATGACATTGTGATGACCACCAGCGGCAACGGCACCTGCTGGACCCCGGTGCGCCGGGTGACCGGCAGCACCGGCGACGACACCCTGCCCGGCGTGGGGGCCGACCCGGTGTCGGCCGGCCCGTCCGCCCGGATCGGGATCACTTACTACCACTACTACCCGCACTGCACCGCCGCGAGCTGCCGCATCGGCGTCCGGTTCGTCTCCTCTGCGGACGGCGGCGCCACCTGGAGCCGGCCGGCCCGGGTCGCCTGGCCGATGCAGTCGTCCTGGCTGGCAACCGCCGGGCAGGGTGCGATGATCAGCTATTTCATCGGCACCACGGTCCTGCCCGGCGGGAACGCGGTCACCGCCTTCCCGCTGGCCACCGCGCCGGCCGGAAGTGAACTCCACCAGGACATGTACGTCGTCCGCGGCGGGATGCCGATCCGCGGCAGCTAGCGCCGGTGCCGGTGAACGGCCGCCGGCCGGTCAGGCGGCCATGCCTTCCGGCCGCCCCGGGGGGGTCGGCTTTACTGGGCGGGTGTCACGAGGCCGGTGTCGTAGGCGATGATGACGAGCTGGACCCGGTCGCGGGCGTCGAGTTTGGTCAGGAGCCGGGTCACGTAGGTCTTGACGGTCGCGATGCTGACGGTGAGGCCGGCGGCGATCTCGGTGTTGGACAGGCCGCGCCCGATGAGGGTAAGGACCTCGCGTTCGCGGCCGGTGATGCTGTCGAGCCTGCCTGGCCTGGCGGCGGCTTCGGGCAGGCCAGCGAACCGTTCGATCAGGCGGCGGGTGACAGCGGGGGCGATGAGGGCGTCGCCGGCCGCGACGACGCGGATCGCGCTGAGTATTTCCTCCAGCGCCATGTCCTTGACGAGGAACCCGCTGGCCCCGGCCCGGAGCGCCCCGTAGACGTTCTCGTCGTCATCGAATGTGGTCAGCACGACGACGCTTGCCGGGCAGGGGGCCGACGTGATCAGCCGGGTGGCCTCGATGCCGTCCATGCCGGGCATGCGGATGTCCATCACGACGACGTCGGGGCGCAGGCTCGCGGTCAGGGTGACCGCTTCGGCGCCGGTGCCGGCCTCCCCGGCGACGCCGATGTCTGGCGTGTCGGTGATGACCATCTGCAGGGCGGTGCGCACCAGGGGCTGATCGTCGGCGAGCACGACACGGATCGTCATGCGTGCTGCGCCTGCGCCGGGACGGGCAGGCGGGCGGACACGCGGAAACCACCCTCCGGCCGTGGCCCGGCGGTGAAGTCTCCGCGCAGCAGGGCCACCCGCTCGCGCATCCCGGCCAGGCCGTGCCCGGTGCCGCCCGCAGTGCCGCCGCGTCCGTGCCCAGTGTCTGCGACTTCGATGGACAGGTGCTCCTCGTGCTGCTCGATGAGCACCGCACACGAGCTGGTCCCGGCGTGGCGGATGACGTTGGTGACCGATTCCTGGATCACGCGGTAGGCGGCCAGTTCTATATCCGGCGGAAGCGGCCTGTGTTCCCCTCGCCGTTCTACCGCGACGTGGACGCCTGCAGCGGTCGCCGACGCGGTCAGCCGTTCCAGGTCAGCCAGGCCGGGCGCGGGCTTGCGCGAGGACTCGGGTTCCTGTCCAGGGCCGTCCGGGCGGACCGCGGCGAGCATGCGGCGCAGTCCCGCCAGGGTCTCGCGGCTGGCGGTCTCGACCTCGCGCAGCGCCTCGTGCGCCCGCTCCGGCTGGGTGTCGATCACCCGCGCTGCCGCGCCCGCTTGCAGGGCGATGATGCCCATGCTGTGCGCGACCATGTCATGCAGCTCGCGTGAGATCCGGAGCCGCTCGGCGGTGACCGCCTCGGCCGCGGCGCGGGTACGTGACTCCTGCGCGTAGCCGCGGGCCAGCCGCACGGAGTTCCCGGCCAGCCACGCCACGGCGGCCGTCAGCGCGTACAGGTACCACCCTTGCAGCAGGCCCGGCGGGTAACCGAGGTAGCTCCGCAGGATCGAGTAGGCGGGCAGCACGGCGAGCATCGCGGTCAGGGCGGCGATCCAGGCCGGCCGGGACCGGCTGGCCACGATGGCGCCCAGGGCGGCATCGGCGGCGAGATAGTGCGCGAGGTGGATCGTGGGTGAGTGCACATCCAGTGCGGCCGCGGACGAGCCGGCCAGCAGCAGGCCGACGGCGGGCAGGGGCCAGCGGCGCAGCAGGGCGCTGCCCGCGATCGCCGCCGTGGTCGCGGCGGCCAGCAGCAGCCACGCCGGAGGCGTGAACCGCTGCCCGGGGACGTACGGCATGCCGGGGATTCCCAGGAACATCCGAATCGAGTAGACCGTGTAGCAGCACCAGATGACGGCGATCCATGCTCCCGGCGGCACCCGCCTGAGCAGCGAAAAAAGCCGCATCGTGTCCATGATGCCGATGGTAGCGGCGTGATCTGCCCCGGCAATCAGACCAGGGTCGTACAACCACGGCCGGCCGGCGAACGCCGGGAATGCCGGCCACGGCCCGATGCCAGGCGGCCCCCGCCACCGGCATCGTTGGCCGCGTGATCGAAGTCAGACAGCTAGCCAAGCGCTACGGGCAGACGACGGCCGTGCGGGACCTGACCTTCAGTGCGGGACCCGGGCACGTCACCGGGTTCCTCGGTCCCAACGGTGCCGGGAAGAGCACCACCCTGCGGCTCATCCTGGGCCTGAACACTCCCACGGCCGGCACCGCTACCATCGACGGCCGCCCGTTCCGCGACCACGCACGCGGGCTGCGCCATGCCGGCGCGCTGCTCGACGCGGCTGACGTGCACGGCGGGCGCACCGCGGTCGCGCACCTGGCCGCGCTGGCCCGCAGTAACCGCATCCCGCGCTCCCGGGTCGACGAAGTGCTGAACGCGGCCGGGCTCGCCGACGCGGCACGGCGCCGGATCGGCGGGTTCTCCCTCGGCATGAGGCAGCGCCTCGGGATCGCCGCCGCCCTGCTCGGCGACCCGCCGGTGCTGGTGTTCGATGAACCGTTCAACGGGCTCGACCCGCAGGGGGTGCGCTGGATCCGCGGGCTGTTCCGCCAGCTGGCCGCCGAAGGCCGCACGGTTTTCGTCTCCAGCCATCTCATGTCGGAGATGGAGCACACCGCCGACCAGCTGATCGTCATCAGCCGCGGCAAGCTCGTCGCCGCCGAGTCCATGACGGAGTTCACGCGCCGCACCGCCACCGGGTCCCTGGAGGACGCGTTCCTAGACCTCACCGCCGACGCCCCGGGAGGAAAGAACCAGTGACTGCCATGACAACCGGCCTCGCCCGAACAGCCGCGGAGCCTTCCGCCCGATTCCGGGACCTCCTCGCCGCCGAATGGCTGAAGTACCGGACGCTGCGCTCGACCCCGTGGAGCCTGCTGGTCGCCACCCTGGCGGTCCTGGGGTTCAACGTGGGCAACGCGTGGGAGCACTACATCCACTGGAACATGGAGCACGTCGCTCCCGCCGGCTTCATCGCCCAGGGGCTGCCGCTCCTCGACGCGTTCGGCACCAACGCGGCCCTTGTCACGATGATCGCCGCCAGCGCCATCGGCGCCATCGCGATCACCGGCGAGTTCAGCACCGGCCTGGCCCGCACCACGTTCGCGGCCGTCCCGGCCCGCCGGGCCGTGATGGCGGCCAAGGTAAGCATCATCACGGCCGTCACGACCGCGCTCGGGGCGGTCACCGCGGCTGCCTCCTTCGGCCTTACCCAGGCCATCTTGTCCGGCCGGCACGCCGGGATCCCGATCAGCTACCCAGGCGCGCTCCAGGTCGTCGCAGCCTCCGCGCTGCTCGCCCCGCTCTCGGCGCTCATCGGCGCGGCGGCCGGCGCCATCGCCCGGCGCAGCGCGGCGGCCGTCGCGGGCAGCTTCGTCATCCTGCTGATACTTCCGCTGATCATCCGCGACAGCAGCCGCCTGACCGCCGTCATCGCCCACGCGCTGCCCTTCGAGGCGTGGGACCGGCTGGCCGCCGTCCCCTACCCGCCGGGAACCGCCTACCCCTGGACGGTCACCGGCGCCTGGATCGTCTACGCCGCCTGGGCCCTCGCCGCTGCCGTCCTCGCGGTGACAGCCGTCACCCGCCGCGACCTGTAACCGGCCGCCGCGTCCCGCCGGTCTCGCGGAACGCTGTCTTCGAACGGACGTGGGTCCTGCCGGGGACCTAGGGCTGGAACTGGGTGTAGCCGTAGTCCGGCAGGCCGCGGATGCCCGCGATTTCCTGGCCGGCCGCGTTGTCCCAGTTCAGCCGCGCCAGGTGTGCCGGGCCGGGGACGAAGAACGCGGCGTACCTGCGTCCGGCCGCCACCACCGGCGTGACCGGGAACGTCGCGCCGGTGGACAGCTGGGCGGTGAGGTGGGCCGTGCCGGGGCCGACCGAGACCGCGTAGCCCACGCCCTGTCCGTTTCCGGCGGGCGAGCCGAGCGCCAGCGCCATGATCGTGTCCGGGCCATGCGGCGTGCTGACCGGGCCGCAGAACGAGGTTTGCTCGGGCCTGGCGTTCGCGCTGTCGTCGATGTAGGCGGTGCGCAGCGTGAAACAGTCGCCGGCCGTGCCGAACCCCAGCTGGATCGACCACCGCTGCCCGAAGGCGCGCCCGGTGGCCAGGGTCGCGGCCGCCACCTGGGCGTGCGCGGTGTCCATGTCCTGCCAGACGCCGTCCACCTGCGGAGCGGCGAGCGAGGGCTGCGGCGCGGACAACGCCCGCGGGACCGCGTAGCGCAGGCTCCCGGTGGCGGTGCTCGCGTCGATCCGCAGCGTGCCGGCCAGCGGGTAGGCGAAGCCGGCCAGGCGGAACTGCTGGCCGCAGGAGGTGATCGTGACCGGGGGCAGGCCGAGCATCAGCCCGTTGATGGGGGCGGGGTCAAGCCAGACCCAGCTGACGTCCGCGCGAACACCGATGATCGCGAAGCCGACGCCGGGCATCGCCGGGCCCGGCGTCATGAACGCCAGGCTGCCGACCGGTGTGCGCATGGCCGGGCGCGCGAACAGCGGGTCGGCGTCGTTCCCGTTGACGGTCACCCCCGGCTGGCAGCCGAATCCGGGAGCGGCGATGTCCCGCACGGCAAGCTGCCACGGGTGGCCGTCCGCGGCGCCTTCGGCGAACACGCCGCCCGGCGCCACCGTGCCGGCCATCACCGAGGAGATCACAACCGCCGGCCCGTCGTGCCGGCCGGCCGCGGATACCCGGGCCGGGTGAGGGCTGCCGGCCCCGGGATGGGCGGCCGGGAGGGCCAGGACGGCGGCCGCGGCCGCGGCGGCGAGCACGGCGCCCGCGGCCCATCGCAGCCGGGTACTGCCGGCCCGCCGGATCAGGCGGCTCAGCCAGGGCCAGCGGGCGGGCAGGCCACAGTGCCCGCCCCCGCTGCCGATGATGTCGGAGGCGAGGTCATCACCCGGGTCCCGCCATGTCATGTACCCGCACGATAAGCCCCGCCGCAGCGGTTGGCCACCCCGGCCGGAAGATGGCTTCGATCCTCGGCCGCCTGCCTCAGGCCGCCTTCCTCCTCAGCGCTGGTCTCCCTCGGCGGTGCCGAGGGAGCCGCTGTAGTACCGGCGGAGGGCGTCCTTCTCGCTTTCGCTGATGTGCGCGTCCGTGTCGATGTTAGGGGCGTCCTTGACCTGGTCCTTGGACACGGCCAGCACGACCAGCTGCTCGCCGTCGAACCGGGATCCGTGGATCGGGGCGAAGCTCTGCCGGGTGCCGAACAGGCCGGTCTCCACGAGGAGCCACCGTGGCTGCCCGGTCTCGTCGTCGCGGTACACCTTCGTGATCTTGCCGATCCTGTTGCCCTCGGCGTCGACAGCGACGCGGCGGATGTACTCCTTAGGGTCCTGTGAGGTGGTCATAGCTGTCTCCCTTTGCCGGATGCCGCGCCTGCGGCCGTCCGGGCCACGCGACGACATACAAGACATGCCGAGGTACCCCACGAGGACAGCCGCAAACAGCCGACCGCTGTCCCGGCCGGGGAAGGAATCCGCGCTCAGCTCCTACGAGGACCGTCTTCGCGCCGCAGGAGATGATTGAGTTCATACTTCGCTGGACGAGGTAGGTGACCTGCTATTCAGCGATGGACTGGAGCAGGCGATGACCTCTTCGCTAGGCGAGCGGGAAGATCCCCAGGCCACAGACGAGCCGGGGACCGAGGCCAGAGCCGACCCGGAGGCCAGAGCCGACCCGGAGGCCAGAGACGAGCCGGAGGCCAGAGCCGACCCGGAGGCCAGGGCCGGAGACGGGCGGGAGGCAGGGGGCAGGCCACGGGAGCCGGCGGTCGAGGAAGCGTTCGACCGGGTGGTCGCCGAGGGCGGCGACCGGCTGGCCAGGCCACTGGTTCCGCTGCTGGCCACGGGGTTCGTGGGGGGCATCGACGTCGCCGTGGGCGTGCTTGCCTACCTCGTGGTCTATCACCAGACCGGGCAGCCGCTGCTGGCCGCCGCGGCGTTCCCCGTCGGCTTCATCGCGCTGCTGCTGGCCCGAAGCGAGCTGTTCACGGAGAACTTCCTGGTGCCGGTCACGGCGCGGGTGGCGGGGCGTGGCTCGTGGCCCGAGCTTGTGCGGTTGTGGCTGGTGACTCTCGCCGCGAACCTCGCCGGCGGCCTGGTCATGGCGGGCATGATCGTGGTCGCGCTTCCGGACCTGCGCCCGGCGGCGGCGGCGATCGGGCGTCACTACGCCACGCTCGGGGTCTCCTGGCGGTCCCTGCTGCTCGCCGTCCTGGCCGGGGTGGTCCTGACGTTGATGACGCGCATGCAGCACGCCAGCGATGACCTGGGCCCCAAACTCGTCGCCGGAGTAGCGATGTCGTTCCTGCTCCCGGCGGCGCAGCTTTTCCACTCCGTGCTGGACTCGATCCTCATGTTCACCGGGCTGCTCGGCGGCCACGCCGCATATACCTGGGGCAACTGGGCGCTGGCCCTGGCATGGTCGGCTTTCGGCAACCTCGTCGGCGGCATCGCCCTGGTGACGTCCATCCGGCTGCTGCAGGTCCCGCACCGGGTCGCCGCGGAACGCGCCGCGCAGAGCTGACACGGAGGTATCGTGCGGCGGGCGAAGGCGTTACGATCGGCGTGGCCGTTCAGCAATCCCCGTTTCAACAATGCCCGTTTCAACAATGCCCATTTCAAACAATGCCCGTTTCAACAACGCCCGTTGCAGGGGGTCCGGGTTATGCGATTTCGAGCGGTGTGCGCGGCGGGCGCGGGTGCGACCGCCTTCGCTCTGGCCGCGTGCGGCGGAACCGGTTCCGCCGCAGCGCACGGCACCGGTCCCGCCGCGTCCCATGGCACCGGCCCGGCCGCGTCGCACGGCACCGGCCCGGCCGCGTCCAGCCAGGCGCCGGCTCAGCCGGCCGCCGGTTCCGCGGCTCATCCCAGCGCCTCGTGGCCGGTCTTCAACGGCAACGCGGCCCGCACCGGCGCGGTGACGGGGCTGCCCGCCGCGGGGAAGCTGAGCACCGCCTGGACCGCCCGGCTGGACGGCGCGGTCTACGGGCAGCCCCTGGTGATCGGCGGCATGGTCGTGGCCGCGACCGAGAACGACAGCGTCTACGCCCTGAACGAGGCGACCGGCCACCTCATCTGGCGCTCTCATCTCGGCACGCCGGTACCGGCGTCGACGCTGACCTGCGGCGACATCGACCCGCTCGGCATCACCGGGACGCCGGCGTACGACCAGGCGAACGGCCTGGTCTACGCGGTCGCGGAGACCACCGGGTTCCACCACGTGCTGTTCGGGCTCGCGGTGACCAACGGCGCGGTCAAGGTCAGGCGGGACATTCCGGCGCCCGACGGGCAGCCGCGGTGGGACCAGCAGCGTCCCGGGCTGGCCATCGGCAGCGGGCGGGTGTACGTGGCGTTCGGCGGCCTGTTCGGTGACTGCGGACCGTACCGTGGCTCCGTCGCCGCGGTGCCGCTGCCGGGCACCGGGCCGATCATCTCGTACATGGTCCCCACCGCGCGGGAGGGCGGCATCTGGGGGATCGCCGGGCCCGTCACCGGTGCCGGCGGCACGCTGTACGTCAGCGTGGGCAACGGCGCGGCGACGAGCGGCGCGTTCGACGACAGCGACTCGGTGACCGCGCTCACCCCGGGGCTGGGGCGAGCCGCTATCTTCGCCCCGTCCACGTGGGCCGCCGACAACGCGGCCGACCTGGACCTGGGCTCCACCCAGCCCGCCCTGCTGGGCGGCGGGCGCCTGCTCGCCCTGGGCAAGAGAGGCACCGCCTACCTGCTCAGCGCCGCGCACCTGGGCGGCGTCGGCGGCCAGCTGGCCAGCCTGGACGTCTGCGGCGCCTGGGGCGCGGCCGCGGTGAGCGGCACGACCGTGTACGAGCCGTGCCGTGGCGGCGGGCCGGCCGCCATCGGGGTCATCGGCGGCACTCGCATCCGCGAGTTGTGGCACGGGCCGGCCGCCGTGACCGGTTCCCCGGTGGTCGGAGGCGGCGCGGTGTGGGTGACCGGCCAGGGAGGGCTGTACGAGCTGAACCCGGCGACGGGCGCGGTTCGCGCGTCGATCGCGCTGAGCGGCGGGCTGCCGCGCATGTCGTCGCTGTCGCTGTCCGGCAGCGACGCTTTCATAGGCACCCTCGCCGGTGTGACGGCGGTACGCGGCGTATGAGGAGGGCCACCGCCCGTTCGGTAAAAATCACACGCGGCATGATCACGGAGGGCCGGTACCGCTCGGGCGGTCACGCGGGAAGCGGGCGGCTGGCTGAGTCGTAGCCGCGGCGTGCCTCCTCGACCTCGTCCAGGTGCGTGTCCGCCCAGCGGGCGAGCGAGGCGAAAAGCGGGCCGAGGCTGCGGCCGAGGTCGCTGATCTCGTACTCGACCCGCGGCGGGACCTCGGGGTGGTACGTGCGCACGATCAGGCCGTCGCGCTCCAGTTGCCGCAGCCGCTGGGTCAGCACCTTGGGCGTGATCGCGGGGATGCGCCGCTCCAGTTCGACGAAACGCTGCCGGCCGGAGGAATTGAGCGCCCACAGGATCGGCGTGGTCCAGCGGCTGAAGACGATATCGACCACCGGACTGACCGGGCAGGCGGTGCCAGGGTCGCCCGCAGAACCCGCAGAGCTCACAGAATTCCCAGCGTTCACAGAGCACCTACCTTGCGGATAGTCGATTTCCTCTAGGTACCTACTATACCGGCGTTCCTGACTGCTGCGGCCGGGCGGCGGCGAGAGAGACTAGCGCGCTCCTGGCCTGGGTACATTGATGGCTGAGCCCACGGGAGGGTGTCATTCCTGAATTCGCGCGATGGACCCGGACAGTCCTCTTCTACCTGCTGGCTTTCCTCGTCATCGCGGCGGGAGCGATCTGGCTCGCGTTGCGCGTCACGCCGCTGCAGACGGTCTCGGCGGCGGGCCAGACCGCACAGGTCGGCGCGGCGATGCCCGCCCTGTCGCCCGCCGGCCCGGGAGAACTCGACCTCTTCGGCCAGGTGATGCCGACCAGGCCGCACTTCACCGGCCCCATCCGGCCCCGGCTTCAGCTCACCCACATCACGATCGATCCCCAGGTCGTGCGGATGCTGCGCGCCGACGGCCCGCACAAGATCGAGCTCTCCCTGAGCCAGCAGCTGGCGGCGGGGTGGACCCGGTACTTCGAGTGGGAGACGCTCATCGCCGCCGGCTTCGCCCTGGTCGCGCTCGTCGCGGTCGCCGGGGTGTTCAGGAAGCCCGTGCTGAAGATGGCGGCCGCCGGCGTGGCGGTGGTCTGCGCCGTGAACGTGGGAGGCATCCTGCTCACCGCGTCCAGCACGCCCAGGATGCTGCGCAGCGTCAAGACGCTGGACGACCTGGTCGGCGTGGACCCGCTCGCCGGGGAGCCGCAGACGGTGGGAAAGCCGCTGCCCGGCGTCCAGGCGGTCGTGATCGGCGACTCGACCGCGGCCGGCTACGGCCTGCCCTGGGGACCGGGCCCGACCGCCCTGGACGAGGCGTGCGGCCGGTCGGCCGACGCCTACGCCGCCGATCTGGCCACGGCGAACAACTGGAACGTGCTCAACCTGGCCTGTGGCAGCGCGACGGTCAAGAACGGCCTGCTCGGAGTCCAGGTGCTCTCCAACGGGCAGGTGGCGCCACCCCAGTTCCCCGTCGCCGAGCAGGCCACGCACGCGAAGCTGATCGTCGTCAGCGTCGGCGCCGACGACCTCTCATGGAGCGTCATGACGCGGCTGTGCGCGGTCAGCAGCGTGTGCAACGACAAGGTGTCCGGCGCGTACTTCAGCAACCTGCTCAACTCGTTCACCCGGAGCTACTACGAGCTGCTCACCGACCTGGCCAACCTGCCGTGGCACCCGGCGGTGCTCGTCAACGAGTACTACTCCCCGTTCGGCGCGTCGATCCGCTGCCTCACCCGGTACGGGATGACCCCGGCCAAGGAGAAGGTGCTGCTGTCCCGGCTCGGGCAGCTCAACGCGGTGCTGGCGCAGGGCGCCGCGGCGTTCGGCTTCGGCGTGGCCGGCCCCCAGTTCACCGGGCATGAGCTGTGCACCGGCGATCCGTACGTGCAGGGTCCAGGCGACATCGCGCCGCTGCACCCGAACGCGGCCGGCGAGCTCGCCATCGCGCTCGCCGATCAGCAGGCGCTGCCCGCCCTTTCGCCGTCTCCGGTGGTCGCCCCTTCGCCGTCGCAGTCGCCGGCGCCCCAGACGCAGGCCCAGGCCGCGGGCTAGCCGGACGCCGCGCCCCGGCGGGGGTCGGCGACGCCCAGGCCCGCGACCCAGGTCCGCGACGCCCAGGCCCGCGACCCAGGTCCGCGACGCCCAGGTCCGCGACACCGGGCGGAATCGGGTACCCTAACGTACTGGCTCATGGCGGAGTAGCTCAGTCAGGCAGAGCAAGCGGCTCATAATCGCTGTGTCGCCGGTTCAAGTCCGGCCTCCGCTACCAGCAGGCGAGGATTGCTAGCCTTTGACGAGTAGTCCGACCGACGAGTAACCCGACCACGCAAGAAAGGCACTCCACCGTGGCTGCCACCGACGTCCGGCCGAAGATCACGCTGGCTTGCCAGGAGTGCAAGCGCCGCAACTACATCACGAAGAAGAACCGGCGGAACGACCCCGACCGGCTCGAGCTGAAGAAGTACTGCCCGTGGTGCCGTTGTCACCGCCCGCACCGGGAGACGAGGTAGCGGGAGCCCGGGTGGCGATCAACCGGGAGTACATCGGCCGCACGTTCGAGCCGACCGAACCCTACGAGGTCAGCCGCGTCAAGATCGCTGAGTTCGCGAACGCGGCCGGCGAGCCCAGCCCGCTGTGCCGCGACCGCGAGGCCGCGCGCGCGGCAGGTTACCCGGATGTGATCGCCCCGCCGACGTTCGCGATCGTGATCAGCATGACGGGCGCCGCCAAGGTGACCCTGGACCCCGGGCTGGGCATCAACTACGCGATGGTGGTGCACGGCGAGCAGTCCTTCGAGCACGCCCGCCCGCTGCATGCGGGCGACGTGGTCGTCACCCAGTCCACGATCGAGTCGATCAGGGCGGTTCGCGACATGACGATGATGACGACGGCCACCGAGATCCGGACGGTGGACGGCGAGCACGTGTGCACGGCGAGGTCGACGCTCGTCGAGCGCGGCGGATAGGGGACGGCGATGACCACACCCCGTTACGCGGACGTGCAGCCCGGCACGGAGATCCCGCCGCGGAGCTACCAGGTCACCAGGCTGGACCTCGTCAGGTACGCGGGCGCCTCGGGCGACTTCAACGTCATCCACTGGAACGAGCGGGTCGCGAAGTCCGTCGGGCTGCCCAACGTGATCGCGCACGGCATGCTCACGATGGCGAAGGCCGGGGTGTATCTCACCGCGTGGGCCGGCGACCCGGGCGCGGTCACCGAGTTCGGCGTTAGGTTCTCCTCGATGGTGGTCGTGCCGGACGACGACAAGGGCGCGACGATCGAGGTCAGCGGCACCGTCACGGAGAAGCTCGACGGCAACCGGGTGGCGGTAGAGCTGTCCGCCCGGTCGGACGGCGACAAGGTGCTGACCCGGGCCCGCGCCGTCGTCCGCCTTCCGTGACGTCGCTGGCGCGGTACACGACGCTCGGCCTCGGCGGCCCGGCCCGCCGTCTCGTGACGGCCGCCACGGACGCCGACCTGATCGCCGCGGTCCGCGCCGCGGACGGGGCCGGTGAGCCGGTGCTGATCCTCGGCGGCGGCAGCAACCTCGTCGTGGCCGACGAGGGTTTCCCCGGGACCGTCATCCGGGTGGGCACGCGCGGCCTCCGGTACGGCCGGGACGCCGATGGCTGCACGGAAGTGACCGTCGCCGCGGGCGAGGAATGGGACGACGTGGTCGCCGCCACGGTCGTCGAGGGGCTCGCGGGACTGGAGTGCCTGTCCGGCATCCCCGGCCGGGCCGGCGCCACCCCCATCCAGAACGTCGGCGCCTACGGCCAGGAGGTGGCCGAGACGATCACCACCGTGCGGGTCCTCGACCGGCGCGGCGGAAAAATCATGGATATACCGAACGAGCGGTGCGGTTTCGCGTACCGCACCAGCTCCTTCAAGCGTGGCCCGGGCCGCTTCGTGGTCCTGGCGGTGACGTTCCGCCTCGTCCGGCAGGCGCTGTCCCGCCCGGTGCGGTACCCCGACCTGGCCGCCGAGCTCCGGGTGGCGCCGGGCGAGCAGGTCACCGCGGCGCAGGCCCGCGAAGCGGTGCTGAAGGTGCGAGCGCGCAAGGGCATGGTGATCGACCCGGCCGATCCCGACACCCGGAGCGCGGGGTCCTTCTTCATGAACCCGGTGCTCGGCGCGGAGGAGTTCGCCGCGGTCGAGGCGGTGGCCAAAGAGCGGGGCCTGCTGCCGGTGCCGCGCTTCGAGGCCGGCGGCGGCCTGGTGAAGGTGCCCGCGGCGTGGCTGATCGAGCGGTCCGGGTTCGGCCGCGGTTACAGCAACGGGGGGGCGGCCCGCGTGTCGTCCAAGCACACGCTCGCCCTGGTCAACCCCGGCGGGGCGACGACCGCGCAGCTCCTGGCGCTGGCCACCGAGATCAGGGACGGGGTACGCGCCGCGTTCGGCGTCGGCCTGGAGCCCGAGCCCGTCCTGGTCGGCGTCGCGCTCTAGCTCACGCCGAGCGCCCGGCGCTGCCGATCCGCGGGAACGGCCTGGTGGAGAAGACGACCTCGACCGGCACCTCGAAGTACTCGGCTATCCGCAGCGCCAGGTACAGGCTCGGGCTGTACTCGCCGCGCTCGAGGTAGCCGATGGTCTGGTAGTGCACCCCGAGCGCGCCGGCGAGCTGCCGCCGGGAGATCCCGCGCTCCGCGCGCAGCATCGCGATCCGGTTGTGGATGGTCTCACTCATCGCGCCCCATCTTCTCAGCCCAGGCGCTGAAGCGCCCGCTGCCGCCGCGCCTGCATGCTCGAGCCGGATTCCTTGCGCGCCATGCGGCGCAGCACGATCGGGGCGATGGTGAGACCGGCGACGGCCCACGCCCCGAGCACCGCGATCAGCTCCGGGTACCGCCACGAACGGCCGATTTCAGCCGCGGCCGCGGAGGCCGGGAGGAAGGCCGAGCGCATGCCGAGCCCGAGCCAGTAGACCGGAAACACCTGGGCGATGCCCTGAAGCCACCCGGCCAGCGCGGAGATCGGGTAAAAGATCCCCGAAATCGCGGTCACGCCCACAAAGGGAAGCATCGACAGGGCGACGACGGATTGCTGGCCGTTGGCCAGGGAGCCGATCATCGCCCCCCATGGCAGGGTGGCGAGCATCCCCAGCGGCAGTACCCAGACGAGGGTCAGCCATCCGGTGAGGGGAGTGTCCGGGAGGCCTGGAATCAGGAACAGGCCCGGCACGAGGACGATCACCAGGCTGAGCACTGTGCCGAGGGACACCGACACGATGCGGCCGGTCAGATAACCGGCGATCCCGTTCGGAATCGCCTTGGCCCGCAGCAGCGTTCCGTCCTCACGCTCGACCGCCAGCGCCGAGGCGGCCCCCTGGATCCCTCCCAGGGTGACCAGCATGCCCAGAATGCCCGGCAGTACCGCGAAGGCGAGGGACACGTGTGTCCCCTTGACGGCCGAGTGCCGCTGGAAGAACAGCACCAGCACGAAGGCCACCGCCATGACGACATACCAGGCGACGTCGGACACGGAGACCAGGGTCTGCCGGAACTCGCGCCATCCGCGCGACAGCCCGAGCCGCACGGCGTACAGCGTCGGGTTCACCGGGCCGCCTCCCCGAACTCGGCCCCCGCCGCCGGGTCCCGGCCTTCCTCGTGCCGCCGGACCAGCGCCATGTAGGTGTCCTCCAGGCTCGCCCGGCGTACCTCCAGGTCGGCGACCTCCTCGCCGTGCTGCGCGAGCAGTTCCCTGACGAACCGCGTGGCGTCGCCGGTGGAGTGCACGTAGTGCTCACCGCCCCGGCTCCAGCGCACCTGGGCCTGACCGGACACCTGCCGGGCGAGCTGGTCGGCGCTGCCGTCGGCGACGATCCGGCCGCCGGCCAGTATCAGGATGCGGTCGGCGAGCTTTTCGGCCTCGTCCAGATCGTGCGTGGTGAGCAGGATCGTGACGTCCTCCATGTCGGAGAGGCGGTGCACGACGTCGTGAAAGTCGCGCCGTGCCTGCGGGTCGAAACCGGCCGTGGGCTCGTCGAGGAACAGCACCTCGGGCCGCCCGACGATGCCGACCGCGACGTCCAGCCGGCGGCGCTGCCCGCCGGACAGCGACGAGATCTTCTGGCTCGCCTGTTCGCGGAGCCCGACCATGTCGATCAGCTCATCCGTATCCAGCGGGCGCCTGCGCTCCGGGGTGGAGTACGGCGCGTAGTACCTGCCCAGGTCGTGCAGCAGCTCCCGGACCTTCCACCGGCCGTGGTCGCGCCACGACTGCAGCACGACGCCGAGCCGGGCGCGCCAGCGCTCATCTCCCGCCGCCGGGTCGACCCCGAGCACGCTGACCTCGCCGGCCGACCGCGTCCGGAAACCCTCGAGGATCTCGATCGTGGTGGTCTTGCCCGCGCCGTTCGGCCCCAGCAGGACGAGCACCTCGCCGCGGCGCGCGTCGAACCCGACCCCGGCGAGCACGTCCGTCGTCCCATACCGCATGTGCAGCCCGCGAACGTCGATCACCGGCGCCTCCGCCTCGGCATCGGCGGCCGGCGGCTCGCTCAGCACCCTCAGCACACCCATGCCCTCTCACCCTCCGTTGCCTCTCACCCTCCGTTGCCCTCTCAACCTCCGTTGCCCTCTCAACCTCCGTTGCCCCCTCAACCTCCGTTGCCCCCCTCAACCTCCGTCCGGCGGCTCCTCCATAAGATAGCAGCCATACTACATATCACCATAGAGATGCTCCGCCGCCCGCAACGGCGGACCGCGCACGCAGGAGACGCTGGGGAGCGTGCGGGGCCGCTGGCGCCAACGGCCCCACTGGGCGGGGCCAAATGCGCCAGCGGCCCCATTGCCCCGGGCGCCGGAGGAGGGCGGCCGGGCTCAGATGCGAAGAGCGACGGGCTGTTGCAGCGCAAAGGTGCCTGAGAGACGCGTGCAGGCCCTAAGTTTCCACCACCGCGTTCGTCGACCGCGTGTCGTGGAAACGAGGGGTCGCTGGCGGCACCTTAACGTCCACCATGGTGGTTGAGGCAAAGGCGTCGTGGAAACGAGGGGTCGCCGGCGGCACCTTGGCTTCCACCACCCGTTCCGGGCCGCGCCATCGTGGAAACGCCGGGCCGGATTCCGGTCTTCAGCCGTCGATTTGGCCGGATGCCTTCGGCCATCCATCATCAGTGACGCCACATTCCCCACAAGTAACACGGTTGGGGCCGAGCGCGGGTACCGGGACGTGCGCTGTCCCGGGGCACGGGCGCTGGCGAGGGCGAGCGCGGGTACCGGATGGCGCTGGGCGAGGGCGGGCACCGTCTGAGGGCGGGCACCGTCTGAGGGCGGGCATCGTGTGGGGGCGGGCACCGTCTGAGGGCGGGCGCCGCGTGAGGGCGGCCACCGCGTGAGGGCGTGCGCTGGGCAGCGGGCGGCGCACCGCTCGTTCCGTCAGATAAAGAGAGCCAGGCCTCGATGCCGGCCAGCAGCCGGGTGCGGACCCCGGGGGGCGCGGCCGATGCCCGCACCGACATGCGGGCGAGCTCGGCCAGTTCGGCGTCGGAGAACCCGTGGTCCAGCCGCGCGATCTCGTACTGCGCGGTCAGCCGCGGGCCGAACAGCAGCGGGTCATCCGCGCCGAGCGCGACCGGCACGCCGGCCTCGAAAAGCTGCCGCAGCGGTACCTTTTCCGGGCCGGCGGCGATGCCGAGCGCCACGTTGGACGACGGGCAGACCTCGAGCGTGACGGCCTCGGCGGCGAGCCGCTTGACGAGCGCGGGATCCTCGACGGCGTGCACGCCGTGCCCGATCCGGTCGGCGTGCAGGTCGTCCAGGCAGGCCGCGACGCTGCCGGGGCCGCACAGCTCGCCGCCGTGCGGCACGAGCAGCAGCCCGGCCCGTTCGGCGATGCGGAACGCGGGCGCGAAATCCCCGGCGGCCCCCCGCCGCTCGTCGTTGGACAGACCGAAGCCGGTGACCCCGTGCCCGGCGTACTGCGCCGCGAGCCGGGCGAGCGTGCGGGCGTCGAGCGGATGCCGGGTGCGGTTCGCCGCGACGATGACCGCGATCCCGGTCCCGGTCGCCGCGGCCGCCGCCCCGGCCGCCGCGAGCACCAGCTCGAGGAACGGGGTGATGCCGCCGAACCGCCGCTCGAACCCGGAGGGGTCGGCCTGGATCTCCAGCCAGCCCGATCCCTCCGCCGCCTCGTCCTCGGCGGCCTCGCGCAGCAGCCGGTGCACGTCCACGGGACGGCGCAGCACCGAACGGGCGACGTCGTACAGCCGCTGGAACCTGAACCATCCGCGCTCGTCGGTGCCGCTCAGCTGCGGCGGCCAGTCCTCGGTGAGCGCGGGCGGCAGGCTGATGGCATGCTCGCGCGCCAGCTCGACCATGGTCGAGTGGCGCATCGCCCCGGTGAGGTGCAGGTGCAGGTGCGCTTTCGGGAGCGTGCTGAGCGGCCGGGGCATCCCCTATTGTTGCGGACCGCTACCTGGCCTCGGCGAGCAGCTTGCCTATCCGGGCGACGCCCTCCTCCAGGTCGGCGTCGCCGAGCGCGTAGGAGAGCCGGAAGTACCCGGGCGTGCCGAACGCCTCGCCGGGAACCACGGCAACTTCCGCCTCGTCCAGGATCAGGCTGGCCAGCTCCGAGGACGACCGCGGGCGCCGCCCGGCGATCTCCTTGCCGAGCACCGCCTTGACGCTCGGGTAGCAGTAGAACGCGCCACGCGGCTCGGGGCAGACCACGCCGGGGATCTCGTTCAGCATCCTGGTCATCGTCTGCCTGCGCCGGTCGAACGCCTCGCGCATCACGGCGACCGCGGACAGGTCACCGGAGACCGCGGCCAGGGCCGCCGCCTGCGCGACATTGGACACGTTCGACGTCGCGTGCGACTGCAGGTTGGCGGCGGCCTTGACGACGTCCTGCGGCCCGATCAGCCACCCGACCCGCCACCCGGTCATCGCGTACGTCTTCGCCACGCCGTTCAGCACCACGCAGCGGTCGGCCAGCTCCGGCACCTCGACCGGGACCGAGGAGAACGTGGCGCCGCCGTACACGAGATGCTCGTAGATCTCGTCGGTCACCACCCACAGGCCGTGCTCGGCCGCCCAGCGGCCGATCTCGCGCACCTGCCCGGGCGGGTACACGGCGCCCGTGGGGTTGGACGGCGAGACGAAGAGCAGAACCTTGGTCTTCTCGGTGCTGGCCGCCTCGAGCTGGCCCACCGATGCCAGGTACCCGCTGCTTTCATCGGTCAGAACGGGACGTGTGATACCGCCCGCGAGACCGATCGACTCCGGGTACGTGGTCCAGTACGGGGCGGGCACCAGCACCTCGTCGCCCGGGTCGAGGAGGGCGGCGAACACCTCGTAGACGGCCTGCTTGCCGCCGTTGGTGACGAGCACCTGGCTGGCCTGCACCGAATAGCCCGAATCGCGCGCGGTCTTCGCGGCGATGGCCTGCCGCAGCTCGGGCAGCCCGGCGGCCGGGGTGTACTTGTGGAACCGGGGCTCGGCGCAGGCGCGCTGCGCCGCCTCGACGATGTAGTCCGGCGTGGGGAAGTCGGGCTCGCCCGCGCCGAACCCGATGACGGGCCGCCCGGCCGCCTTGAGCGCCTTGGCCTTGGCGTCGACGGCCAGGGTGGCGGACTCGGAGATCGCGGCGACGCGTGCGGAGATTCTCGAAGTGGGCATGACGTCTATGGTGGCATCTACCGGGAGTAGTCAGCGCACCGTTTTCCGGGCCGTTTTCCTGCGTATTGCGGCGCGGTTCGACGGGAGGGTGCTCTGGGACGTACACTCTGGTGGTTGAAATCGGAGGGCAGTAGCTCAATTGGCTAGAGTCCCGGTCTCCAAAACCGGTGGTTGGGGGTTCGAGTCCCTCCTGCCCTGCGAGTGTGGTCCGGCGGCGGCCCGCGCGAGCCGGTGAACCGTTCAGTGCTGTACAGGTGAGGACATGGCTACTCAGACGCGAGGCCAGAGCGCGGAGCGAAGAGCCGGGCGTGCCGCCAAGCGGGAGAGAACGACTCCCGCGCTGTTCGTGCGGCAGGTCGCGGCCGAGCTCCGGAAGGTCATCTGGCCGACCCGCAAGGAGCTCGTGACCTACACCGTCGTGGCGCTGACTTTCGTGATCATCATGACCGTCATCGTGACGAGCCTGGACTACGGGTTCACCAAGCTGTTCTTTGCGATCTTCGGCTGACCAGCCTGGGCCGGGCCACCGTCCCAGCCTGGGCCGGGCGCGCCCGGCCCACCCGGTCGGCCGGCCGCGCACGCAGCGTGGCAGCATGACCATCGGGTCGCGGGCGCGCCGGCACGCCGCGGGGCTCCGTCCCAGCGAACCGCGAGCCGGTGCGCCGCACATGGAGTGCGCCGCACGTAGAGATGCCGCACATAGAGATGCCACATAGAGATAGAGAGAGTGACCGTGTCCGAGTCCCAACTGCACGTGGACGACTCCGTAGCTGAGGACGGAGCGTCCCCGGCTACCGGCGTAGCGGATGGGGAGGCCGACGTGACCGACCAGAACGAAGAGCCCGAGGGCACCCTGGAGGAGGCCGCGGCCGGAGCCGCCGACGCCGCCGACATCCCCGGGGGCGGCGCGGCCGGTGCCGAGGCCGACGCTGAGGGCGCGGCCGGTGCCGAGGCCGACGCTGAGGGCGCGGCCGGCACCGGCGCCGAGGCGGACGCGGGTGCCGAGGCCGAGGCCGGTGTCGACCATGCCGAGGAGTTCATGCGGGAGCTTCGCATGCTCCCCGGTGACTGGTACGTCGTGCACTCCTACGCCGGATACGAGAACCGGGTGAAGACCAACCTCGAGAGCCGCATCCAGTCGCTCAACATGGAGGACTACATCTTCCAGATCGAGGTGCCGACGCACCAGGTGACCGAGATCAAGGGCGGCAAGAAGCAGCAGGTCAACGAGAAGGTGCTGCCCGGGTACATCCTCGTGCGGATGGACCTGACCGACGAGTCGTGGGCCGTGGTCAGGAATACCCCGGGCGTCACCGGGTTTGTGGGCCTGTCGAGCCGGCCGTCGCCGCTCCCGCTCGGCGAGGTGGGGGCGCTGCTGGCGCCGGAGCCGGCCGAGGGCGCCAAGCAGGCGGAGACCGCGAAGGTCGCGACGCCGGACTTCGAGGTCGGCGAGTCGGTTACCGTTATGGATGGACCGTTCGCGACGCTTCCGGCGACCGTGAACGAGGTCAACCCCGTCACGCAGAAGCTCAAGGTGCTCGTGTCGATCTTCGGCCGCGAGACGCCCGTCGAGCTGTCATTCGACCAGGTCGCGAAGATCTGACAGGGCCGCCAGGCCTTACGAGAGGTACAAGGATGCCGCCAAGAAGGAAGAAGCTCAGCGCCGTCGTCAAGGTACAGCTGCCGGCAGGCCAGGCCACCCCGGCCCCGCCGGTCGGCACCGCGCTCGGCCCGCACGGCGTCAACATCATGGAGTTCGTGAAGCAGTACAACGCGGCGACCGACGGACAGCGCGGCAACATCATCCCGGTCGAGATCTCCATCTACGAGGACCGCACCTTCACGTTCATCACCAAGACCCCGCCCGCTCCCGAACTGATCAAGAAGGCCGCGGGTGTGGACAAGGGCAGCGCCGAGCCGCACAAGACCAAGGTCGGCACGGTCACCGCGGCGCAGGTGCGCGAGATCGCCCAGACCAAGATGCCCGACCTGAACGCGACCACGATCGAGGCCGCGGAGAAGATCATCGCGGGCACCGCCCGGTCCATGGGAATAAAGGTCGAGGGCTGACCGCTTTAGAACCCGTATATTCGAACGCAAGTGGCAGGGTCAGCGCGCTGCCCCGACGACCACGAACTTCCGCACCCGGGAGATGACAGATGAAGCGCAGCAAGAGTTACCGCGACGCCGCCGGCCGGATCGACAGGGAGCGGCTGTACAGCCCGGCCGAGGCCGTGGATCTGGCGAAGAACGCGCAGGTCACCAAGTTCGACCCGACGGTCGAGGTGGCGCTGAGGCTCGGCGTCGACCCCCGCAAGCAGGACCAGATGGTGCGCGGCACCGTGAACCTGCCGAACGGCACCGGCAAGACCGCCCGCGTCCTGGTGTTCGCCACCGGCGACCGGGCCGAGGACGCCACGGCGGCCGGAGCCGACTACGTCGGGTCCGACGACCTCATCGAGCGCATCCAGGGCGGCTTCCTGGACTTCGACGCCGTGGTGGCCACCCCGGACCTGATGGGCAAGGTCGGCCGCCTGGGCCGGGTGCTGGGCCCGCGCGGCCTGATGCCCAATCCCAAGACGGGCACCGTCACCCCGGACGTCGGCAGGGCCGTCACCGAGATCAAGGGCGGCAAGATCGAGTTCCGCACCGACCGGCACGGCAACCTGCATTTCGTGATCGGCAAGGCCTCGTTCCCGAACAGGGCGCTGCTGGAGAACTACGCCGCGGCGCTCGACGAGGTGATCAGGCTCAAGCCCGCCGCGGCCAAGGGCCGGTACCTGAAGAAGGTCACGTTCACCACGACGATGGGTCCCGGCATCCCGGTCGACCCGAACAAGACCCGCGGCCTGACCGAAGAGGCGGCCGACTCCGCCGCCTGACCGCTGGCGCTCGCACTTTCATGATCACGGGCCAAAGTGCACCTCTCTGGGGCCTTTTGGCCCATGATCATGGTCGGTCGCCCCAGTGGATTTGAACCTGAGGACGCGGGTTCATATAGACTGGAAGCGCCGAAGACCGCTGGATGCTGGCGCGGAGAAACGTGCCGGCCGAAGGCTCCGGCGGCGGCGCGGGTGATCCCGGGCCGCCGCGGACGGACATCCCGCGCAGGTGACCGAGAGCAAGCACCGCCTCTCCTGATGCGGCCGCGGTTAGCCCGCCGCCGTGACTAGGGTCTGGATGGTCAACGCCCCGTGCGCCGCGCGCCGGGGCGTTCGTGTTTCCCAGGCGCTCCTATACCCGCGAGCCAAAAGGGCGCAAAGCGCCCGGAGGCGAGCGGGAAACACTGCAGAGGAGAGGAGGCTCATGGCCAACGCCGAGAAGGTGGCGGCGGTCGCAGAGCTCACCGACCGGTTCCGGGACTCGAGCGGCGCGGTGCTGACCGAGTACCGCGGGCTGACCGTGGCCCAGATGTCCGAGCTGCGCGGCGCGCTGGCGGGCAACGCCACGTTCGCCGTCGTGAAGAACACGCTCACCAAGATCGCGGTTACCGACGCGGGCCTGGCGGACCAGCTTTCCCAGCTGCTGACCGGTCCGTCCGCGATCGCGTTCGTCGACGGGGACGTCGCCCAGGCCGCCAAGGGCCTGCGTGACTTCTCCAGGGCCCACCCGCTGCTCGTGATCAAGGGCGGCGTGCTCGACGGCAAGGCGCTGACGGCGGACGAGATCGTCAGGCTCGCCGATCTCGAGCCGCGTGAGGTGCTGCTCGCCAAGCTGGCCGGTGCCATGAAGGCGTCGCTGTCGGGCGCGGCGGCGGCGTTCAATGCGCTGCCGGCCCAGATGGCCGCGCTCGCGGACGCGCTGCGGGCCAAGCAGGCGGCCGGCGGCTCCGCTGCCGCGGACGGCTCCGCTGCCGCGGACGGCTCCGCGGAAGGCCCGGCCGCCGTGGATGGCGCCGCGGACACCGCCGGCGCCGCGGCCGCCGCGGACGACAGCACGACCCAGGATTAAGGAACGAAGGAACAGAGGAACCATCATGGCGAAGCTCAGCACTGCCGAGTTGCTTGACGCGTTCAAGGAGATGACGCTCCTCGAGCTCTCGGAGTTCGTGAAGCAGTTCGAGGACACGTTCGACGTGAAGGCCGCGGCCCCGGTCGCGGTCGCCGCTCCGGCGGCCGCCGGCACCGGCGGCGGCGAGGCCGAGCAGGCCGAGGAGCAGGACGAGTTCGACGTCATCCTCGAGGCCGCCGGTGACAAGAAGATCCAGGTCATCAAGGAGGTGCGCTCGCTGACCAGCCTCGGCCTCAAGGAGGCGAAGGACCTGGTGGACGGCGCGCCCAAGACGGTGCTGGAGAAGGTCAACAAGGAGGCCGCGGACAAGGCCAGGGGCGCCCTGGAGGGCGCCGGCGCCACGGTCACGGTCAGGTAAGACCACGAGCGCCGAAGGCGCCGCCGGGCACCCCCGGCGGCGCCTTCGCCACGTCTTGCTTCAGGCCGGAATAAACGTCCTACCCAGCAGCGTTACTCACTACACATCGCAAGCATGTGGTATCTGTCACGCGGTCAACCAGTCCGAAGTGGGCGGTTTGCGCTTGACGTTTGGCTCCCGAAGAGGGATGCTGCGGAGCAAGGTGAACCTCATATTGGCGTACCGTTGACAAGCAGTGCAGCTGCTGGCTACACTGACCATTTGCGCTGCACTCTAACGTCCTCGGTCTCACCTCGCGCCTATGGGGGTCTTGCCGCGGGGCGTTTGGCGTGCGTGCGGTGATAGTTCCGCGACAAGTTCGGAAGGACCCCTGTTGGCAGCATCGCGCAGCGCCTCCGCCACGAATACTGGTCCCCGCCGCGTGTCCTTCGCGCGCATCCAGGAACCCCTGAAGGTCCCGGACCTCCTTGCCCTGCAGACCGAGTCGTTCGACTGGCTGCTCGGGAACGACAAGTGGAAGGCCCGGATCCGGGCCGCCAAGGAGTCGGGACGCAAGGACGTACCCGAGCAGTCCGGCCTCGAGGAGATCTTCGAGGAGATCAGCCCGATCGAGGACTTCTCGGGAACGATGTCCCTGTCGTTCCGCGACCACCGGTTCGAGCCGCCGAAGTACTCCGCCGAGGAGTGCAAGGACAAGGACATGACGTTCTCCGCCCCGATGTTCGTCACGGCGGAGTTCATCAACAACACCACCGGTGAGATCAAGAGCCAGACGGTGTTCATGGGCGACTTCCCCCTCATGTCCGCCAAGGGCACCTTCATCATCAACGGCACCGAGCGCGTGGTCGTGAGCCAGCTCGTCCGCTCGCCCGGCGTGTATTTCGACCGCCAGGTCGACAAGACGTCGGACAAGGACATCTACAGCTGCAAGGTCATCCCGTCCCGTGGCGCCTGGCTCGAGTTCGAGATCGACAAGCGCGACAGCGTGGGCGTCCGCATCGACCGCAAGCGCAAGCAGAGCGTCACGGTGCTGCTGAAGGCGCTCGGCTGGGACGACGCCAGGATCCTGGAGAAGTTCGGCGACTACGAGTCGATGCGCGCCACCCTGGAGAAGGACCACACGGCCGGCCAGGACGACGCGCTGCTCGACATCTACCGGAAGCTGCGGCCGGGCGAGCCGCCGACGCGCGAGTCCGCGCAGGCGCTGCTGGACAACCTGTACTTCAACCCGAAGCGGTACGACCTGGCCAAGGTGGGCCGCTACAAGGTGAACAGGAAGCTCGGCCTCGAGCTGCCGATCCGCAACGGCACGCTGACCGAAGAGGACATCGTCGCGACCATCGAGTACCTGGTCCGGCTGCACGCCGGCGAGGAGGAGATGCGGTCGGCCAGCGAGGCGACGATCCCGCTGGAGGTCGACGACATCGACCACTTCGGCAACCGGCGGATCCGCTCCGTCGGCGAGCTGATCCAGAATCAGGTCCGGCTTGGCCTCGCCCGCATGGAGCGCGTGGTGCGGGAGCGGATGACGACCCAGGACGTCGAGGCGATCACGCCGCAGACCCTGATCAACATCCGGCCGGTCGTGGCCTCCATCAAGGAGTTCTTCGGCACCAGCCAGCTGTCGCAGTTCATGGACCAGACCAACCCCCTGGCCGGCCTGACCCACAAGCGCCGCCTGAACGCCCTCGGCCCGGGCGGCCTGAGCCGTGAGCGGGCCGGGTTCGAGGTCCGTGACGTGCACCCGTCCCACTACGGCCGGATGTGCCCGATCGAGACCCCCGAAGGCCCGAACATCGGCCTGATCGGCTCCCTGTCGAGCTACGCCCGCCTGAACGCGTTCGGCTTCATCGAGTCGCCGTACCGGAAGGTCACGAACGGCAAGGTAACCGAGCAGATCGACTACCTCACCGCCGACGAGGAAGACCGCCACGTCATCGCCCAGGCGAACACCCCGATCAGCCCGGATGGCACCTTCGCCGAGAGCCGCGTGCTGGTCCGCCGCAAGGGCGGCGAGGTGGACTTCATCCCGCCGGACGAGGTGGACTACATGGACGTGTCGGCGCGGCAGATGGTGTCCGTGGCCACCGCCATGATCCCGTTCCTCGAGCACGACGACGCCAACCGGGCGCTGATGGGCTCGAACATGCAGCGCCAGGCGGTACCGCTGCTGCGCAGCGAGTCGCCGCTGGTCGGCACCGGCATGGAGTACCGCGCCGCGACCGACGCCGGCGACGTGATCCTCGCCGAGAAGGCGGGCGTGGTCGAGGAGTCCTGCGCGGACTACGTCACCGTGATGAACGACGACGGCACCCGCACGACCTACCACGTGGCCAAGTTCCGCCGGTCCAACCAGGGCACCTGCTTCAACCAGAAGCCGATCGTGGACGAGGGGCAGCGGGTGGAGCAGGGCCAGGTGCTCGCCGACGGGCCGTGCACCGACCAGGGCGAGATGGCGCTCGGCAAGAACCTGCTCGTCGCGTTCATGCCGTGGGAGGGCCACAACTACGAGGACGCGATCATCCTGTCCCAGCGCCTCGTTCAGGATGATGTTCTCAGCAGCATCCACATCGAGGAGCACGAGGTCGACGCGCGGGACACCAAGCTGGGGCCCGAGGAGATCACCAGGGACATCCCGAACGTCTCCGACGAGGTCCTCGCCGACCTCGACGAGCGCGGCATCATCCGGATCGGCGCCGAGGTCGTCAACGGCGACATCCTGGTCGGCAAGGTCACCCCGAAGGGCGAGACCGAGCTGACCCCGGAGGAGCGGCTGCTGCGCGCGATCTTCGGCGAGAAGGCCCGCGAGGTGCGGGACACGTCGCTGAAGGTGCCGCACGGCGAGGAGGGCAAGGTCATCGGCGTCCGGGTGTTCACCCGCGAGGACGGCGACGAGCTGCCGCCCGGCGTCAACGAGCTGGTCCGGGTGTACGTCGCGCAGAAGCGCAAGATCACCGACGGCGACAAGCTGGCGGGCCGGCACGGGAACAAGGGCGTGATCGCGAAGATCCTGCCGGTCGAGGACATGCCGTTCCTCGCCGACGGAACGCCGGTGGACATCGTGCTCAACCCGCTCGGTGTGCCGGGCCGGATGAACGTCGGCCAGGTCCTGGAGACCCACCTGGGGTGGGTGGCCAAGGCCGGCTGGCAGGTCGCGGGCGACAGTGACGACTGGAAGGAGCGGTTGCGCGGCGTCGGCGCGGACGCCGCCGAGCCGGGCACCAGCGTGGCCACGCCCGTCTTCGACGGTGCGCGCGAGGAGGAGATCACCGGTCTGCTCGGCTCCACCCTGCCGAACCGCGACGGCGAGCGCATGGTGGGCTCCAACGGCAAGACGATGCTGTTCGACGGCCGGACCGGAGAGCCGTTCAAGGACGCGGTCGCGGTCGGGTACATCTACATCCTCAAGCTGCTGCACCTGGTCGACGACAAGATCCACGCGCGTTCGACCGGGCCGTACTCGATGATCACCCAGCAGCCGCTGGGCGGAAAGGCGCAGTTCGGCGGCCAGCGCTTCGGCGAGATGGAGGTGTGGGCCCTGGAGGCCTACGGCGCCGCCTACGCGCTGCAGGAGCTGCTGACGATCAAGTCCGACGACGTGCTCGGCCGGGTCAAGGTCTACGAGGCGATCGTCAAGGGCGAGAACGTGCCCGAGCCCGGCATACCGGAGTCGTTCAAGGTGCTGATCAAGGAGATGCAGTCACTCTGCCTCAACGTGGAGGTGCTCTCCAGCGACGGCGCCGCGATCGAGATGCGCGACACCGACGAGGACGTCTTCCGTGCCGCTGAGGAGCTCGGCATCGACCTGTCGCGGCGCGAGCCGAGCAGCGTCGAAGAGGTCTGATCCGAAGGGGGAATTACAACAGTGCTCGACGTCAACTTCTTCGATGACCTGAGGATTGGCCTCGCCACCGCCGATGACATCCGGCAGTGGTCGCATGGAGAGGTGAAGAAGCCCGAGACGATCAACTACCGCACGCTCAAGCCGGAAAAGGACGGGCTCTTCTGCGAGAAGATCTTCGGCCCGACCCGGGACTGGGAGTGCTACTGCGGCAAGTACAAGCGCGTCCGGTTCAAGGGCATCATCTGTGAGCGGTGCGGCGTGGAAGTCACCCGCGCCAAGGTGCGCCGCGAGCGGATGGGCCACATCGAGCTGGCCGCGCCGGTCACGCACATCTGGTACTTCAAGGGTGTGCCGAGCCGGCTGGGCTACCTGCTCGACCTGGCGCCGAAGGACCTGGAGAAGGTCATCTACTTCGCCGCGTACATGATCACGTACGTGGACGAGGACGCGCGGTCGCGCGACCTGCCGAGCCTGGAGGCCAGGATCTCGGTGGAGCGCAGCCAGCTGGAGCAGCGCAGGGACAACGACATCGAGACCCGGCAGAAGAAGCTCGAGGCCGACCTGGCCGAGCTCGAGGCGTCCGGCGCCAAGGGCGACGCCCGCCGCAAGGTGCGGGAGAGCGCCGACCGGGAGATGAAGCAGATCCGGGACCGCGCCGCCAAGGAGATCGACAGGATCGACGAGGTGTGGAGCAGGTTCAAGGGCCTCAAGGTTCAGGACCTGGAGGGCGACGAGCTGCTCTACCGCGAGATGCGCGACCGGTTCGGCCGCTACTTCCGCGGCGGCATGGGCGCGCAGGCGATCCAGGACCGGCTGGGCAGCTTCGACCTGGAGGCGGAGGCGCAGGACCTGCGCGACACGATCCGCACCGGCAAGGGCCAGAAGAAGGCCCGCGCGCTGAAGCGGCTCAAGGTCGTGTCCGCGTTCCTGAACACCCGCAACAGCCCGATGGGCATGGTCCTCGACTGCATCCCGGTGATCCCGCCGGACCTGCGGCCGATGGTCCAGCTCGACGGCGGCCGGTTCGCCACGTCCGACCTCAACGACCTGTACCGCCGGGTGATCAACCGGAACAACAGGCTGAAGAGGCTGCTCGACCTCGGCGCGCCCGAGATCATCGTGAACAACGAGAAGCGGATGCTGCAGGAGGCCGTGGACAGCCTGTTCGACAACGGCCGCCGCGGCCGCCCGGTCACCGGGCCCGGCAACAGGCCGCTGAAGTCGCTGTCCGACATGCTCAAGGGCAAGCAGGGCCGCTTCCGGCAGAACCTGCTGGGCAAGCGCGTCGACTACTCCGGCCGGAGTGTGATCGTCGTCGGGCCGCAGCTGAAGCTGCACCAGTGCGGGCTGCCCAAGCAGATGGCGCTGGAGCTGTTCAAGCCGTTCGTGATGAAGCGCCTGGTCGACCTCAACCACGCGCAGAACATCAAGTCCGCGAAGCGGATGGTGGAGCGGGCGCGCCCGGTGGTCTGGGACGTCCTCGAGGAGGTCATCACCGAGCACCCGGTGCTGCTGAACCGCGCGCCGACCCTGCACCGGCTGGGCATCCAGGCCTTCGAGCCGCAGCTCGTGGAGGGCAAGGCCATCCAGATCCACCCGCTGGTCTGCACCGCGTTCAACGCCGACTTCGACGGTGACCAGATGGCGGTGCACCTGCCGCTGTCCGCCGAGGCGCAGGCCGAGGCGCGGATCCTGATGCTGTCCACGAACAACATCCTCAAGCCGGCCGACGGCAAGCCGGTGACCATGCCGACCCAGGACATGGTGATCGGGCTGTTCTGCCTGACCCGCGAGGACGAGGGCGTGGCCGGCACCGGGCGCGCGTTCGCCAACCTGTCCGAGGCGCTGATGGCGTACGACAGGGGCGAGCTCGAGCTGCAGGCGCGGATCACCATCCGGCTGGAGAACGTCACCCCGCCGAGGGGGACGGAGCTGCCGGAGGACTGGCAGCCGGGCGCCCCGCTGCGGGTGGAGACCACCCTCGGCCGGTGCATCTTCAACGAGGCGCTGCCGGGCGACTTCCCGTTCGTCAACTACAAGGTCGGGCGGAAGGAGCTCACCGGGATCGTCAACGCGCTCGCCGAGCGGTACCCGAAGGTCCAGGTGGCCTCGGCGCTCGACGCGCTGAAGGACGCCGGGTTCCACTGGGCGACCAGGGCGGGCGTGACGATCGGCATCGAGGACGTGGTCGCGCCGCCGAACAAGGCGCAGATCCTGGAGGACTACGAGCGCCGCGCCGACAAGGTGCAGCGCGAGTACGAGCGCGGCCTGATCACCGACGACGAGCGCCGTCAGGAGCTCATCGAGATCTGGACGCACGCGACCGCCGATGTGGCGCAGGACATGGAGTCGGCCTTCCCCGCGACCAACCCGGTCTGGATGATGGTCAACTCCGGTGCCCGCGGTAACCCGATGCAGGTCAGGCAGATCGCCGGCATGCGAGGCCTGGTGGCCAACCCGAAGGGCGAGACGATCCCGCGGCCGATCAAGTCGAGCTTCCGTGAGGGGCTGTCCGTGGTCGAGTACTTCATCTCGACCCACGGCGCCCGGAAGGGGCTCGCCGACACCGCGCTCCGCACGGCCGACTCCGGGTACCTGACCCGGCGCCTGGTCGACGTGGCGCAGGACGTGATCGTGCGTGAGGAGGACTGCGGCACCGACCGGTCGATCTCTATGAAGATCGCTGAGCGGGACGCCGAGGGCAACCTGCGCAAGCTGCCCAACATCGACAACACCGGCACCGGGCGGACGATCGCCGAGGATGTCGAGGTGGACGGCACCGTACTGGCCAAGGCCGGCGAGGACAGCACCGAGTCGATGCTGGACCGGCTGGTCGAGGCGGGCGTGGACGCCGTGCGGACGTTCAGCGTGCTCGTCTGCGAGGCCAAGATCGGTGTCTGCGCCAAGTGCTACGGCCGCTCGCTGGCCTCCGGCAAGCTGGTGGACGTGGGCGAGGCGGTCGGCATCGTCGCCGCGCAGTCCATCGGCGAGCCCGGCACGCAGCTGACCATGCGGACCTTCCACACCGGCGGTGTGGCGGGCCAGGACATCACCCACGGCCTGCCGCGAATCCAGGAGCTGTTCGAGGCGCGTATCCCGAAGGGCATGGCGCCGATCAGCGAGGTCGACGGCCGGGTCAAGATCGAGGAGACGGAGAAGACCAGGAAGATCATCGTCGTCCCCGATGACGGCTCGGAGGAGGTCGCCTACCAGGTGCCGATGCGGTCCAGGCCGCTGGTCAGCGACGGCGGCCGCGTCACCGTCGGCCAGCAGCTCATCGACGGCGCGGTCAACCCGCACGAGGTGCTGCGCATCCTCGGCTCCCGCGCGGTGCAGCTGCACCTGGTGCACGAGGTTCAGTACGTGTACCGGTCGCAGGGTGTCTCGATCCACGACAAGCACATCGAGATCATCATCCGCCAGATGCTCAAGCGGGTGAACGTCCTGGAGTCCGGCGACACCGAGCTGCTCCCCGGCGAGCTGGTGGAGCGGCCGCGGTTCGAGGAGATCAACCGCGCGGTGGTGAACGACGGCGGTACCCCGGCATCCGGCCGGCCCGTGCTGATGGGCATCACCAAGGCCTCGCTGGCCACCGAGTCGTGGCTGTCGGCGGCCTCCTTCCAGGAGACCACGCGGGTGCTCACCGACGCGGCGATCCACGCCAAGTCGGACTCGCTGCTCGGCCTGAAGGAGAACGTGATCATCGGGAAGCTGATCCCGGCCGGCACCGGAATGCAGGTGTACCGGAACATCCGGGTGGAGCCGACCGACGACGCGCGCTCGTCCGCCTACCCGGCGGCGGCTTACCCCGAGGCGGAGACGTACGCGTTCGGCCAGGGCTCGGGCGAGGCCGTCCCGCTGGAGGAGTACGACTTCGGCTCCTACAACAGGTAAGAGGCAAGCCCGTGGCGGGCGGCCGGCTCCAAGCTGGCCGCCCGCCCGGGTGTCCGCCCCAAAGTTTTACGGAACGATCGGTGGTATCCCGGCCCGCGAACCCGCTCTTCGGCGTGTCGGCGCCACTTGGCGGCGCCAGCCCCACCGGAAACAGCCTCGCGCCGATACCTTCAGCCACCCCAGCACCAGAGCTCATGATCACGGTGATTACGGGCCGTATGCGGCACTGCCGTTTCCGCGATCATGATGGCTGCCCGTTTTGCCCGGATCGGCGCGAGCCCGAATGGCGTGCTGAGAGACGCCCGGTGGCCTCGAAGGCCGGCGGAGCGGTGGGAATATTGCCGGATTGGATTTTGCTCTACCGGTCGCGGGTGGTACCTTTTACATTCGTGCCCGTGACCGTGCGGGTACCCGTGTGCCAGCAGGCGGCAACGATCCGCTCTCCGGAGTAGGGTCGGGCGGCCGGAACTGGCCGAGTGGTTCTCCTTCCTTCGCAGTCCCTCCAGTCATGGGGAGACTGCTGAGTCCCGGTCACGGCGACACGCCCGACCTCGGGGGTCGGTCGAAGATAGGAATCCGCAGGTCAGACGGACGGGTTAAGACGGGGAACCGGCTGGCCCGCGTCCGTGACAGGTAGCAAACGACAGGAAAGACGGAGACTCGGTTGCCCACGATCCAGCAGCTGGTCCGCAAGGGCCGCCAGGACAAGGTGTCGAAGAACAAGACGCCGGCGCTCAGGCAGAGCCCGCAGCGCCGGGGTGTGTGCACGCGTGTCTACACGACCACGCCGAAGAAGCCGAATTCCGCGCTGCGCAAGGTCGCGAGGGTCAGGCTGACCAGCCAGATCGAGGTCACCGCCTACATACCGGGAGTCGGGCACAACCTCCAGGAGCACTCCATCGTGCTGGTCCGCGGTGGCCGTGTCCGCGACCTGCCCGGTGTTCGTTACAAGATCATCCGCGGCTCGCTGGACACCCAGGGGGTCCGCAACCGCAAGCAGGCACGGAGCCGGTACGGCGCGAAGAAGGAGAAGAGCTGACATGCCGCGCAAGGGTCCCGCGACGAAGCGGCAGCTTGTCACCGATCCGGTCTACGGCTCGCCGCTGGTCACCGCGCTCGCCAACAAGGTGCTCAGGGCCGGCAAGCGGTCGCTCGCCGAGCGGGTCGTGTACGGGGCGCTCGAGGGCTGCCGCGAGAAGAACGGCAACGACCCGGTGGTCACCCTCAAGCGCGCGCTCGACAACGTGAAGCCCACGCTCGAGGTCCGCTCCCGCCGGGTCGGCGGCGCGACGTACCAGGTGCCGGTCGAGGTGCGCGCCTCGCGCAGCACCACGCTGGCGCTGCGCTGGATCGTGACCTACGCGCGGCAGCGCCGTGAGAAGACGATGACCGAGCGGCTGATGAACGAGCTGCTCGACGCGAGCAACGGGCTTGGTGCCAGCGTCAAGCGCCGCGAGGACACGCACAAGATGGCGGAGTCGAACAAGGCGTTCGCCCACTATCGCTGGTAACCGACCAGAACGTACGAGAACGAGAACTAAGGACGCTTAACGTGGCCACCCAGACCGCCGTAGACCTCGCCAGGGTCCGCAACATCGGGATCATGGCGCACATCGACGCGGGCAAGACGACGACGACAGAGCGCATCCTGTTCTACACCGGCATCAACTACAAGATCGGTGAGGTCCATGAGGGCGCGGCCACCATGGACTGGATGGAGCAGGAACAGGAGCGCGGCATCACCATCACCTCAGCCGCGACCACCACGAGCTGGCGTGACCACACGATCAACATCATCGACACGCCCGGGCACGTGGACTTCACCGTGGAGGTCGAGCGCTCGCTGCGGGTGCTCGACGGCGCGGTGGCCGTGTTCGACGCGGTCGCCGGCGTGGAGCCGCAGTCCGAGACGGTCTGGCGCCAGGCCGACCGTTACGGCGTGCCGCGGATCTGTTTCGTGAACAAGATGGACCGGGTCGGTGCCGAGTTCCACCGCTGCGTGGACATGATCACCGAGAGGCTCGGCGCCACCCCGCTGGTCATCCAGCTGCCGTGGGGCGTCGAGTCGGACTTCCGCGGCGTGATCGACCTCGTCCGGATGCGCGCCCTGCTCTGGCAGACCGAGGGCAAGGGCGACAAGTACGACGAGACGGACATCCCCGCCGACCACCTCGAGGCGGCCCGCGAGTGGCGCGACAAGCTGCTCGAGACGATCGCGGAGAACGACGAGGAGATGACCGAGCTGTACCTCGAGGGCATCGAGCCCAGCGAGAAGCAGCTCGTCGACGCCATCCGGCGGGCGACGATCGCCAGCGCGCTCACCCCCGTGCTGTGCGGCAGCGCGTTCAAGAACAAGGGCGTGCAGCCGATGCTCGACGCGATCGTCGCGTACCTGCCCAGCCCGCTCGACATCCCGTCGATCCAGGGGCACGCCGTGAACGCCGAGGACACGGTGATCGAGCGGAACGCCGACCCGCGCGAGCCGTTCTCCGCCCTGGCCTTCAAGATCATGGCGGACCAGCACCTGGGCAAGCTCACCTACATCCGGGTCTACTCCGGCACCGTCGAGAGCGGCAGCTCCGTGCTGAACTCGATCAAGGGCCGGAAGGAGCGGATCGGCAAGATCTACCAGATGCACGCGAACAAGCGCGAGGAGCGCTCGTCCGCCACCGCCGGGCAGATCGTCGCCGTCATGGGCCTGAAGGACACCACGACCGGGGACACGCTGTGCGCCCAGGACGCGCCGGTGATCCTCGAGTCGATGACGTTCCCGGCGCCGGTCATCCACGTCGCGGTCGAGCCGAAGACCAAGAGCGACCAGGAGAAGCTCGGCACCGCGATCCAGCGCCTCGCCGAGGAGGACCCGACCTTCCAGGTGCGGACCGACGAGGAGACCGGCCAGACGATCATCGCGGGCATGGGCGAGCTGCACCTGGAGGTGCTGGTCGACCGCATGCGGCGCGAGTTCAGGGTCGAGGCCAACATCGGCCGCCCGCAGGTCGCCTACCGGGAGACCGTGACCAAAAAGATCGAGAAGGTCGAGTACACGCACAAGAAGCAGACCGGCGGGTCCGGCCAGTACGGGCGTGTGATCATCAACCTGGAGCCGACCGGCGGCGACGGCGGTGGCTACGAGTTCGAGAACAAGGTGACCGGCGGCCGTATCCCGCGGGAGTACATCCCGTCGGTCGACGCGGGCTGCCAGGAGGCCGCCGAGTTCGGTGTCCTCGCCGGCTACCCGATCGTCGACGTGAAGGTCACGCTCACCGACGGCGCCTACCATGAGGTGGACTCGTCCGAGCTCGCCTTCAAGATCGCGGGCTCCATGGCCTTCAAGAAGGCCGCGGCGCAGGCCGGCCCGGTGCTGCTGGAGCCGATCATGGCCGTCGAGGTCAGGACTCCCGACGAGTACATGGGCGACGTCATCGGTGACCTGAACAGCCGGCGGGGCCAGATCCAGGCGATGGAGGAGCGCTCCGGCGTCCGGATCATCAAGGCGCACGTCCCGCTGGCCGAGATGTTCGGTTACGTGGGGGACCTGCGGAGTCGCACCCAGGGCAGGGCGGACTACACCATGCAGTTCGACTCCTATGCCGAGGTACCGCCGAGCATCGCCAGGGAGATCATCGCCAAGGCGCGCGGTGAGTGAGAGCGCACGGCGCGCGGCCGGGCGCGGAGGCAGCAGCAAGTAAGTAATCACGGCGCGGGAGCGCCGCCAGACCCACCGCGGTGGGGCGGATCGCAACGAGGAGATACCAGTGGCGAAGGCAAAGTTCCAGCGGACTAAGCCGCACGTCAACATCGGCACCATCGGGCACATCGACCACGGTAAGACCACGCTGACCGCGGCGATCACCAAGGTGCTGCATGACCAGATGCCCGAGGTCAACCCCTTCACTCCCTTCGACCAGATCGACAACGCGAAGGAAGAGAAGGAGCGCGGCATCACGATCTCGATCTCGCACGTCGAGTACCAGACCGAGAAGCGTCACTACGCGCACGTCGACTGCCCCGGGCACGCTGACTACATCAAGAACATGATCACGGGCGCCGCGCAGATGGACGGCGCGATCCTGGTGGTCGCGGCCACCGACGGCCCGATGCCGCAGACCCGCGAGCACGTGCTGCTGGCCCGCCAGGTCGGCGTCCCCTACATCGTCGTCGCGCTGAACAAGGCCGACATGGTCGACGATGAGGAGATCCTCGAGCTGGTCGAGCTGGAGGTTCGCGACCTGCTCACCGAGTACGAGTTCCCCGGCGACGACGTGCCGGTGATCCGTGTCTCGGCGCTGAAGGCGCTCGAGGGCGACGCCGAGTGGGGCGCGAAGGTCATGGAGCTGATGACCGCGTGCGACGAGTCCATCCCGGAGCCGGTGCGCGAGGTCGACAGGCCGTTCCTGATGCCGGTCGAGGACGTGTTCTCGATCACCGGCCGCGGCACCGTGGTGACCGGCCGTGTCGAGCGCGGGATCATCCACACCGGCGAGACCGTCGACATCATCGGCATCAAGGAGAAGGCGATGTCGACGACCGTCACGGGCGTGGAGATGTTCCGCAAGATCCTGGACGAGGGCCAGGCCGGCGACAACGTGGGCCTGCTGCTCCGCGGCATCAAGCGCGAGGAGGTGGAGCGCGGCCAGGTCGTGATCAAGCCGGGCACCAACACCCCGCACACCGAGTTCGAGGCCCAGGTCTACATCCTGTCCAAGGACGAGGGCGGACGGCACACGCCGTTCTTCAACAACTACCGGCCGCAGTTCTACTTCCGCACGACGGACGTGACCGGCGTGGTCAACCTGGCGGAGGGCACCGAGATGGTGATGCCGGGTGACAACACCGAGATGCGCGTCGAGCTCATCCAGCCCATCGCGATGGAGGAAGGGCTGCGGTTCGCGATCCGGGAAGGCGGCCGCACCGTCGGCGCCGGCCGGGTCACCAAGATCATCAAGTAGCACGGCCGTCGCGGCGGCCGGGGCCGTCAAAGCCCCGGCCGCCGCACCACGTCATCAGCAACAGACCAGACAGCGGCTCGCGAAGAAGAAGCAGAGGGAACCGAGGCCACAATGGCGGGACAGAAGATCCGCATCCGGCTCAAGGCATATGACCACGAGGTCATCGACAGCTCGGCGCGCAAGATCGTCGACACGGTGACCCGTACCGGCGCGCGTGTCGCCGGACCCGTGCCGCTGCCTACCGAGAAGAACGTGTACTGCGTCATCCGCTCGCCGCACAAGTACAAGGACTCGCGCGAGCACTTTGAGATGCGGACGCACAAGCGCCTGATCGACATCATCGACCCGACGCCGAAGACGGTCGACTCGCTGATGCGGCTCGACCTGCCCGCAGGCGTCGACATCGAGATCAAGCTCTGAGGACGCACCGATCATGGGAATGACAGGGATCCTGGGCACCAAGCTTGGCATGACCCAGGTCTTCGACGAGGCCGGGCAGGTGGTGCCGGTCACGGTCGTGCAGGCGGGGCCGTGCGTGGTCACCGCCGTGCGCACGCCGGACAGTGACGGGTACGCCGCCGTCCAGCTTGGTTTCGGGGAGATCGACCCCCGCAAGGTGACCAAGCCGGCCGGCGGCGTGTTCGAGCGCGCCGGCGTGACGCCGCGCAGGTACCTCGCCGAGCTGCGCACCGACGACGCGTCCGAGTACCAGCTCGGCCAGGAGGTCACGGCCGGGGTGTTCGAGGCCGGGCAGCGGGTCGACGTGACCGGCCGGTCCAAGGGCAAGGGCACCGCGGGCGTCATGAAGCGGCACGGCTTTCGCGGCCTCAGCTCGTCGCACGGCACGCAGCGCAAGCACCGCGCGCCTGGCTCGATCGGCGGCTGCGCGACACCGGGCCGGGTCTTCAAGGGCCTGCGGATGGCGGGCCGGATGGGCGCCGTGCGGACCACCGTGCAGAGCCTCACCGTGCACTCCGTCGACAACGACAAGAACCTGCTCCTGATCAAGGGCGCGGTGCCGGGGCCGGCCGGCGGGCTCGTCCTCGTGCGCCCGGCGGTACGAGGGGGTGCCCAGTGACAGAGGTCAGCATCGTCTCGCCGTCCGGCGAGGCCGCCGGCACGGTGGAGCTCCCGGACGCGATCTTCGCGGCGAAGGTGAACATCCCCCTGATCCACCAGGTGGTGGTGGCGCAGCAGGCCGCCGCCCGCCAGGGCACGCACGCGACGAGGACCCGCGGCATGGTCCGCGGTGGCGGCAAGAAGCCGTACCGGCAGAAGGGCACCGGCCGCGCCCGGCAGGGCTCGGTGCGTGCCCCGCAGTACACCGGCGGCGGCACCGTCCACGGGCCTGTTCCGCGTTCCTACACCCAGCGGACCCCGAAGAAGATGAAGGCGGCCGCGCTCAACGGCGCCCTGTCCGACCGGCTCGCCAGCGGGCGGGTGCAGGTCGTCAGCACATTCGTCGAGGGCGACGTGCCGAAGACGAAGGACGCGATGGCCGTCCTGAGCCGGCTGACCGAGGGCGCCTGGCGCCGGGTGCTTGTGATCGCCCAGCACGACGACGAGGTGACCTGGAAGTCGCTGCGCAACGTGCCCGCGGTCCAGGTGCTCGCCGAGAGCCAGCTGAACACGTACGACGTGCTCGCCAGCGACCACGTGGTCTTCACCGAGGCCGCGCTCAGCTCGTTCCTCAACAGGAGAGGTGCGGACCAGTGAGCAGGGAAAACAACCCGCGGGACATCCTGCTGCGGCCGGTGGTGTCGGAGAAGAGCTACGGGCTGCTCGACGAGGGCAAGTACACCTTCATCGTCGCGCCCGGCGCGAACAAGACCCAGATCCGGCAGGCCATCGAGGAGGTGTTCCGGGTCAAGGTGACCGGCGTGAACACCCTCAACCGGCAGGGGAAGCGCAGGCGGACCCGGCATGGCTGGGGCAAGCGGGTGGACACCAAGCGCGCGATCGTGACGCTCGCGGAGGGCGACCGGATCGACATCTTCGGCGGACCGGTCAGGTAAGGAGACGCACGTGGCTATCCGTAAGTACAAGCCGACCACCCCGGGCCGGCGCGGCGCCAGCGGCTCGGACTTCGCCGAGGTCACCCGGAACGAGCCGGAGAAGTCGCTGGTGCGCCCGCTGCACTCGGCGGGCGGCAGGAACGTCCACGGGCGGGTCACCGCGCGGCATCAGGGCGGCGGGCACAAGCGCGCCTACCGCCTGATCGACTTCCGCCGCCACGACAAGGACGGTGTACCGGCGAAGGTCGCGCACATCGAGTACGACCCGAACCGGACCGCCAGGATCGCGCTGCTGCATTACGCGGACGGCGAGAAGCGGTACATCCTGGCCCCCCAGGGCCTGACCCAGGGAGACCGGGTGGAGAGCGGGCCGGGCGCCGACATCAAGGCCGGCAACGCGATGCCGCTGCGGTCCATCCCGACCGGCACGATCGTGCATGCCATCGAGCTGCGCCCGGGCGGCGGCGCGAAGATCGCCCGGTCCGCCGGGTCCGGCGTCCAGCTGCTCGCCAAGGAGGGTGGCTACGCGCAGCTGCGCATGCCGTCCGGCGAGATCCGCCGGGTCGACGCGGGCTGCCGTGCCACCATCGGCGAGGTGGGCAACGCCGAGCAGGGCAACATCAAGCTCGGCAAGGCCGGGCGTAACCGGTGGAAGGGCAAGCGGCCGCAGGTGCGCGGCGTCGCCATGAACCCGGTCGACCACCCGCTCGGCGGCGGCGAGGGCAAGAGCTCCGGCGGCCGCCATCCGGTCAGCCCGTGGGGCAAGCCGGAGGGGCGGACCCGGCGCGCGCACAAGCCCAGCGACCGGCTGATCACCCGCCGCCGCGGCCGGAACAAGCGGTAGGAGCAAGCAAGGATGCCTCGTAGCCTCAAGAAGGGCCCCTTCGTCGACGACCACCTGATGAAGAAGGTGGACGTGCAGAACGAGAGGGGAACCAAGACCGTCATCAGGACGTGGTCCCGCCGGTCCATGATCGTGCCGGCGATGCTGGGTCACACCATCGCCGTGCATGACGGCAGGAAGCACATCCCGGTGTTCATCACCGAGTCGATGGTGGGACACAAGCTCGGCGAGTTCGCGCCCACGCGGACCTTCCGCAGCCATGTCAAGGACGACCGGCGCAGTCGGCGCTAGGGCCGCCCCCGTTGAACCTGTTGAGAGGGAACTGATGGAAGCCAGGGCCATGGCGCGGTATGTACGCGTCACGCCACGCAAGGCCCGCCGTGTGGTGGACCTGATCCGCGGGCTGCCCGCCGAGGAGGCGCGGGCGGTACTCGAGTTCGCGCCGCAGGCCGCCAGCGACCCGGTCGGCAAGGTGCTCGCCAGCGCGATCGCCAACGCGGACGCGACAGGCGGGCGCGGCGACCGGGGCATGCTCTGGGTGCGCCGGGCGTGGGTCGACGAGGGACCGACGCTCCCGCGCTTCCGGCCGCGCGCGCAGGGCCGCGGCTACCGGATCAACAAGCGCACGAGCCACATCACGGTCATAGTCTCCGACGACACCGAGGGAGGGACCCGCTAGTGGGACAGAAAGTGAACCCGCACGGGTTCCGGCTGGGCATCACCACCGACTTCAAGAGCCGGTGGTATGCAGAGAAGCTGTACAAGGACTACGTCGCCGAGGACGTGGCCATCCGGCGCATGCTGCAGCGCGGCATGGAGCGGGCTGGCATCTCCAAGGTGGAGATCGAGCGGACCAGGGACCGCGTGCGGGTGGACATCCACACCGCGCGTCCCGGGATCGTGATCGGCCGCCGTGGCGCGGAGGCCGACCGCATCCGCGGTGATCTGGAGAAGCTGACGGGCAAGCAGATCCAGCTGAACATCCTCGAGGTGAAGAACCCCGAGATCGACGCGCAGCTTGTCGCGCAGGGCGTCGCGGAGCAGCTCTCCAGCCGGGTGTCGTTCCGGCGGGCGATGCGCAAGGCGATGCAGAGCGCGATGAAGGGCGGCGCCAAGGGCATCCGGGTGCAGTGCTCGGGCCGGCTCGGCGGCGCCGAGATGTCGCGGTCGGAGTTCTACCGTGAGGGCCGGGTGCCGCTGCACACGCTGCGCGCCGACATCGACTACGGCTTCTACGAGGCCCGCACTACCTTCGGCCGGATCGGCGTGAAGGTGTGGATCTACCGCGGCGAGGCGGCGCAGACGCGCGCCGAGCGCGAGGCCGCCGCTGCCGCGCTGCGGGCTGGCCAGCGGCCTGGCCGTGACCGTGGCGACCGCGGGGACCGCGGGGACCGGGGGGACCG
>JAFAZE010000079.1 GCA_019239975.1 Streptosporangiaceae bacterium | reverse complement strand
CAGCAGCTTGCGCTGCCCGATCACCTCGGCCGCCTGGGTTCCCGCCCCCGTCCCGGGATGCCGCCGCACATACGCCAGCCGCTCCGGCGCCGGCTGCCCGCTGAACGCCAGCCGCTTCAGCCACCACAACCGCCGCCCCGCGACCACGAACGCGACAACGGTCAGCCCAAACCCGATAACAATCCGTGCAACCACGCGAACCTCCTTGTAGCGGGCTTAAGCGTACGCCCGGGCGCAGGGAAAGATCAGCCCGCGCCCGGTGCGGCGCCGGACTAAACCTTACCAGTCAGTAACTTGAGGTCCTTTGTTACTGAACGGAAGGTGGTACCCGCACAAGGATCGCCACACCACCCCGGTGACGGCGTTCACCGGTGCTCGCCCGGGCGCGCTGGATTCCCTTCACGCGCCCGGGCGAGCATCGTCGCGAGGGACGGGTGCCGCTAGCCGCCGAGTATGCGGATACCGGACAGCCGCGGCGAGGCGTTCGTCCAGGCCGCCGAGATGACGGCGGAGTAGGACCGGATCTGGCCCGGGTACTCGGTCCCGTAGTACTGCCCGACCCGGTCCGTCGTGGTGCCCGGCGCGGTCACGACGGACTCCTCGGCGAGCAGCGCTCCGGATGCGGGGTCGACGATGGCCACGTCCTCGCTCTGGCCGGTGAACTCGCCTTGGCTGCCGGGCGCGACAGGATAGCCCGCCGCCTGGCCGGTACGCCCCAGCGGATCCCTGACCTCGCCCGCGGAGCGGACGCCGGGCAGGGCCGCCATGATCCGGTAGGCGGCCGCCTTGACCTGCGGTGACACCGGGTCGGACAGCAGCGAGATGGCCTCGGCCCAGATGAGCTCGTCCACCGTCGCCCCGCCGGCGCCGGGATGGGTCGCCGACCAGGTGAGCATCGCGTAGTGCCGGAGCCGCGCGTACAGCCCGGCCTGGCTGGCGGGCAGCGCGCGGAACTGCGCCGCGGTAAGCCCGGGCTCGTCGCCCTCCACGTAGCCGACGACACCGTTCAGGTCCTGCCAGATGGCGAGCCGCGCCTGGCTGGCCGTCGTGATCGTGTTCTTCTTCCCGCTCGGCATCTTGCGGAACTCGGGCAGCGGCCAGCTGGCCGGCGAGCCCGCGGCGCGCCATGCCGCCGCGTCCGCCGGGGTCGCCGGAACCGCCCCGAGCAGCTGGCTGATGTCCCACATCCGCTGGCCGGACGCCACCGGGTACCACTCGTCGTGGCGCACCGTGTTCGCGAAGATGTCGTAGGGATGCGCCCTGGTTCCGGCCGCTATCACGCTGGCGTATTCCTCCTGCACGCGCCAGTACCTTCCGGCCGCCTGCGGGGTGCTCGCCGCCTTGTTCGCCGCGGCGAGCAGGACGTCGCGCGCGGTGAGCGTGGTCTGCGTTCCGGTCCCGGCGTGCCCGCCGCCGGAAGGCGATTCAGCTGGCGCGGGCCCGGTGGCCTGGACCGGCCGCGCCGACGGCGCCCCGGTGGTGGCGATCAGGACCGCGACGGCGGCCGCGGCCGCCGCGGCCGGCAGCGCCAGGCCATAGACGGCGCGCCGCCGGCGGCGGCGCGCCGTCCGCCCCCGTAGTCCCGGCAGCACGGCCGCCATGTCGGGTGCTTGCCGCTCCAGCGCGGTGAGCGCGGACCGCAGGTCATCTTCTGTGCGCATCAGTGCCTCTCCTCCATGAACGCGGGCGCCCGTTCACCGGGCCGCGCGGTCAGCTCGACGCGCAGCGCGGCGAGCGCCCGGGACGCGTAACCGCGAACAGTGCCGGGCGCGCAGCCGAGCACCTCCGCGATCTCGATGTCGGAGAGCCCTTCGTAGTACCGGAGTGCCAGCACGGCGCGCTGCCTCCTGGGCAGCTTGCCGAGCTCGGCGAGGAGAGCATCGCGCTCAGCGTGCCGGAACGCGTGGTCCGGGGCAAGCCGGTGGTCAACGTCCATGCCCCGCCCGGCCGGCACCAGCCGCCACGAGCGGCGCCGCCAGGACAGGAACTCGTTGACGATCATTTTGCGGACGTACAGCTCCGGGCGGTCCATGCGGCCTATTCGCGCCCACCGCGCGTGCACCCGGATCAGCACCTCCTGAACCACGTCCTCGGCGAGGGCGCGGTCTCCGGTCAGCACGCCGGCGAAGCGAAGCACGGCAGGCAGCCGGGCGGCCGCAAACTCCTCGAAGGTCATCGCGCCTCCATCGTCGGGTCTCCGCTGAAAACACGCACCCGGAAGGCGGAAGTGTTGTGCGGCATGCTGTTGTTTCTCCAGGGAGAGCAGCGACGCGTTTCGGCGCGCCGCCTCCCTCTCGCAAGCCGGACAAATCGGGCGGCCGTCATGATCACGGAAACGACGGGTCATATGCGACACCAAAACTTCCGTGATCATGCTTGGGCGGTGCCAAAGCGGCCCGTGTGGCAAGTGAGACGGCCAACGGCGGGCACCGCAGCAGGCTGCGGCGAATGGACGGCGGCTGCGGCGAATGGACGGCGGCTGCGGCGAGTGGACGGCGGCTGCGGCGAGTGGCGCGGAGTGAGCCGCGACAGCGGCTCACATTCCGCGATCGCGCGGCCCGCGGGAGGCCCTCAGGCCTCCCCGGCCGCGCGATGATACGGCGAGCACCGCAGCGGGCGGGGGGTTCCGGGGGGCTTCGCCCCCCGGGCCAGCAGAGCCCCCCGGGAATGATCGAGCCCGCCGCAAGGTTGAGCCTATGTGACTCAAGTCATTTGACAGGTTCGGGCAAGGGCTGGCAGGCTTGAGCCTGGACCACTCAACTTCAACACTACAAGGACTGCTCATGGCACGTGCGGTAGGTATTGACCTTGGGACGACCAACTCTGTCGTCGCCGTCCTCGAAGGCGGCGAGCCTACGGTCATCGCCAACGCCGAGGGCTCGCGGACTACGCCGTCCGTTGTCGCCTTCGCCAAGAACCAGGAAGTACTCGTCGGCGAGGTCGCGAAGCGGCAGGCCGTCACCAATGTGGACCGGACGATCCGTTCGGTCAAGCGGCACATGGGGACCGACTGGACCGTCACCATCGACGGCAAGAAGTTCACCCCGCAGCAGATCAGCGCGTTCATCCTGCAGAAGCTGAAGAGGGACGCCGAGTCGTACCTGGGTGAGAAGATCACCGACGCGGTGATCACTGTCCCGGCGTACTTCAGCGACGCGCAGCGGCAGGCGACCAAGGAGGCCGGCACGATCGCGGGCCTCAACGTCCTGCGCATCATCAACGAGCCGACTTCGGCGGCCCTCGCCTACCACCTGGAGAAGGAAGGGTCGGCCAAGATCCTGGTCTTCGACCTCGGTGGCGGCACCTTCGACGTCTCGCTCCTCGACGTCGGTGACGGCGTGGTCGAGGTCGAGGCGACCAGCGGCGACAACCACCTGGGCGGCGACGACTGGGACCAGCGGATCGTCGACTGGCTGGTGCAGGACTTCAAGTCCGGCTACGGCATCGACCTGGGCAAGGACAAGATGGCCCTGCAGCGGCTGCGCGAGGCGGCCGAGAAGGCCAAGATCGAGCTGTCGCAGTCGATGGAATCGCAGATCAACCTGCCCTACATCTCCCACTCCCCCGACGGGCCGCTGCACCTGGACGCCAAGCTGACCCGCGCGGAGTTCCAGCGGATGACCTCCG
>JAFAZE010000124.1 GCA_019239975.1 Streptosporangiaceae bacterium | reverse complement strand
AGCGGCGGCGGCGCGCCCGGCGGCCCCGGCGGGGCGCCTTCGAGGGTGGCGAGCGCGTCGCTCGCGTTCACGTCGACGCCGCGCACCTCCACCCCGTGCCTTCGGGCGTCGTTGATCAGGGTGTGCGGCGCGTAGAACCCCATCGGCTGGTTGCGCAGCAGCGCGGCGGTGAACGCGGCCGGGTAGTACCGCTTCAGCCAGGCCGAGGCGTACACCAGGTACGCGAAGCTGATCGCGTGGGATTCCGGGAAGCCGTAGCTGGAGAAGGCGAGGATCTTCCCATAGATCTCCTCCGCCACCTGACCGGTGATCCCGCGCGCCGCCATCCCGTCGAGCAGTCGCTGCCGGAGTTCCACCACTCGTTCGGGAGCGCGTTTCGAGCTCATCGCCTGTCGCAGACGGTCCGCCTCATCCGGCGCGAAACCCGCGCAGTCGATGGCGATCTGCATCATCTGCTCCTGGAACAGCGGCACCCCGAGCGTCTTGGCCAGCGCGCGCCGCATCGACTCGTGCGGCACGGCGACGGGCTCGAGCCCGTCGCGGCGGCGCAGGTACGGGTGGACCGAACCGCCCTGGATCGGGCCCGGCCGGATCAGCGCCACCTCGATGACCAGGTCGTAAAAGGTCTCCGGGCGCAGCCTGGGCAGCGTGGCCATCTGGGCACGGGACTCGACCTGGAACACGCCCACCGTGTCGGCCTCGGTCAGCATCCGGTAGACGGCGGGGTCCTCCTGCGGGATCGAATGCAGCGCCCAGCGCTCCCCGTGATGCCGCTCGACCAGATCCAGGCAGTCATGCAGCGCGGCGAGCATGCCGAGGCCGAGCAGGTCGAACTTGACCAGGCCCGCGTAGGCGCAGTCGTCCTTGTCCCACTGCAGCACGGTGCGGCCCGGCATCCGCGCCCACTCCACAGGGCACACCTCGCCGGCCGGCCGGTCGCAGATCACCATCCCGCCGGAGTGGATCCCCAGGTGCCGGGGCAGCCTCAGCAGCTGCCCGGCGAGCGCTGCCACCTCCTCCGGCGCCCCACCCGCCTCCCCGTCCCCCTCCACTGCCTCCCCGTCCCCCTCCACTGCCTCGCCGGGGCCGGCGTGCCGCACCCACGCGTCGCCGTCCTCGGGCGTGTACCCGAGCGCCCGGCCCGCGTCCCGCAGCGCCAGCCGGGGCCGGTAGGTGATCACGTTCGCGACCTGCGCGGCGCGGTTCCTGCCGTAGCGCTCGTAGACGTACTGGATCACCTCCTCGCGGCGGCGGTGCTCGATGTCCAGGTCGATGTCCGGCGGCCCGTCCCTGCCGTCGGACAGGAACCGCTCGAACAGCAGCTTGTGCCCCACCGGGTCGACGTTCGTGATCCCGAGGGCGAAGCACACCGCCGAGTTCGCCGCCGATCCCCGCCCCTGGCACAGGATGTTCTTCTCCTCACAGAACCGCACGATGTCGTGCACGATCAGGAAGTACCCGGGGAAACCCAGCCGCTCGATCACGTCCAGCTCGCTCCCGACCTGACGGTACGCCGCCTCCGCCGCCTCGCGCGGGCCGTACCGCGCCGGGGCCCTGTCCGCTACCAGCTGGCGCAGCCAGGAGGCTTCGGTGTGCCCGCCGGGCACCGGGAAGTCCGGCAGGTCCGGCGCGAGCACGTGGAAGCTGAACGCGCACGACAGGGCCAGCCCGGCCGTGCGCTCCCGCACGCCGGGGTACCGCCGCAGCAGAGCGTCCATCTCCGCGCCCGATCGCAGGTGCGCCGTGCCCGCGGCCGGCAGCCAGCCATCCATCTCGTCCAGGCTGCGCCGCGCCCGGATCGCGGCGAGCGCGTTGGCCAGGCGCGCCTGCCCCGGCGTCGCGTAATGCACGTTCCCCGACGCCACCACGCCGAGCCCCGCCTCGGTGGCGAGCGCAAAGAGCGCGTCGTTGCGCTCCTCGTCGGCCGGGTCGTTGTGGTAGATCAGCTCCACCAAAACGTTCTCCGCGCCGAACATGCCGGCCAGCATGTCAAGCTGAGCACGGGCAGCCTCCGGCCCTCCCGCGGCGAGCGCCGCGGGCACGTGCCCCTTGCGGCAGCCGGTGAGCACCGCCCAGTGCCCGCCGTGCGCGCCGGCGAGCGTGTCGAGGTCGTACGCCGGGCGCCCCTTCTCCCCGCCGTCCAGCTGCGCCGAGCTGATCACCGAACACAGCCGCCGGTACCCTTCCGGATCCCGCGCGAGTACCAGCAGGTGCCGCCCCTCCGGATCCGGCTCGCCCTCCCTCGCCCGCGCGAGGCTGAGCTCCGCGCCGAAAACGGTGCGCGGCATCCCCCGCCGCGCGGCGGCCTGGGCGAACTGGGGCACCCCGTACATTCCGTCGTGGTCGGTGATCGCGATCGCCGCCAGGCCGAGCCTGACCGCCTCGGCGACGAGTTCCTCCGGGCTCGCGGCCCCGTCGAGAAAGCTGTAGGCCGAGTGGCAGTGCAGCTCCGCCCAGGCCGGGCCGCCGCCGGGTTCCGTGATGGCGGGCGCGGGCGCGGGAACGGCATCAGCACCCCCACGCCTCCCTCTGGCCCGCTCGCCCTGTCTCCCGCCCGCCTCCAGGGCGCCTCGAGCCCCTCCCGCTCGCTCGCCCTCCTCGCGCGGCATTACTCCCCAGGACAGCCGCCGCTCGAGCTCCCGCCACGAAACCGGCGGGTTATCCCAGCCCACCGTTCACCGTCCCGCCCGGCTCACCAGTATCCCGCCTCGATCTGCCAGCTGCCGTCACACACGGCCGCCAGCCAGGCCCGGCCGTCATCGGTCGCCAGCTGGAACCGGGCACGGCGGCTCGCCGCCGCGTGATCCCACCAGCGTTCGGTCAGCGGCCAGGGCCCCGCCCACCCGGTCACGCCGCGCGGCGGCTCACCGTCCACCGTCACCCGCGCCGGCGGCGCGGAGACCGCACAGCGGCCGGTGACGGTGACCGGGAACCCACGGGAATCGGTCACCCGTGCCGCAAGGGGCTGCGGGTAGACGACGGCGGGAGCGGGGCCGGGGATCCGTCCGGGCCATGGCCGGTCCGGCGGCAGGCTGGGCTCTTTTTTCTCTCCAAACGGAACCTGCATCACCCGGTCGCGAACGTCTCGCCCCCCGGCGAGCACGGGACGCAGCACGGCCTCGTGCCCCAGGATGGCCTGCACCCGCATGGCGGCCCGCGCCACCCTGTCGGTGATCAGGGCATCCCCCCACAGGGCGAGCTGGTGCCCGGTGGCGCGGACGACCTGATCGGGAACCAGCCGCAGTACCGTGATCCCGCCCAGCCCCCCGCCGCGAACACCCGCCTCCCGCCCCCCGCCGCGAACACCGCCGGCCTTCCTCTCCCCGCCGCGAGCACCGCCGGCCTTCCTCCCGCCGCCGCGAACACCGACCTCGCTCGCTCCGTGATCCCGCGCGGCGCCTTCCACCTCGTCGACGGCGGCACGATGGAAACCTGAGCCGGTTATAACCGGCTCAGGTTTCCATCGTGCCGGCTGACACGTGGCGCTACGTGCGCCGGCCTCGCTCCTGCTCCATCCCCTCGCGCGGCGGTCCACCCCGCCATCATCCGTGGCGTCGGCTGCCGCGCCGTCGAGCTGCCAGCGCACGCGGTCGGCCACCTGGACCGCGGTCAGCAGGCCGTCGTGCCGCCACAGCCGACTGACCTCCCTGCCGTCCTCCCACCGAACCTGGACCCCCATCCGCACGCAGGTCACGCCGCGGGCGGCGAGGCCGGCGTGGAACCGCTCGGCGAGCCTCTTGGCCGCGAACACCACCGGCTCGGCGATCGTCTCCGGGGGGTCGAACTCCACCTCGGCCGACAGGTCCGCCCCCGGGCCCGTCGTGGCGAGGGGCTGCGTCCCCGCGCCGCACGCCAGCCGGTGCGCGGCCTCCCCCGCGGCGCCGAGCCGGGTCACGACGTCGGCGGCGGGCAGCGCGGCGAGGTCTCCGAGCGTGCGGATGCCAAGCCGGGTCAGCAGGCTCACCAGATCGGAGTTCCCGATCACGCCCACCGGCTGGCGCCTCAGGAACTCCCGGGTCCCGCCCGGCGGCACCACCATGACCGCACCGCTCTCCCCCGCACTACCCATCCTCCCCACACCGCCAGAACTCCCCACACCGTTGGGACCGCCCGCATCGCCAGGACCGCCCGCACCACTGGGACCGGCACCGCCGGGACCGGCCGCACCGTCACCGGGACCGGCTGCACCACCACCAGGACCGGCTGCACCACCACCGGGACCGGCCGATCCGCCCTGGGCGGCACCACCGTTCCCGGCGGCACAGCCTGCGGCCAGCAGCGCGGCGAACAGTCCTTCCGCCACGCCGGCCCGGCAACTGAAGCCCGCGGCCGCGGCCGCGGCGACGATCTTGCGTGCCACCTCTGTCTCGCCGCCGAAATAGCGGGCCGGACCGCGGGCCCCGAACGCGCACACGCCCAGCCGTACCGACTCCACCCGCGGGCAGAACTCCGTCACCACCGCGACCAGCCGCGCGAACGCCCGCGCCGCCTCCCGGTCCGGCTCGCGCATGGAACTCAGCTCCGGACAGCTCACGACCATCACCCGCTGCGGCTTGCTCATCTATCCCCCCTTCACTGCCGCCCTCCCTTCACTGCCGTCTTCCAGCCCAGCGGGTTTGGGTGCGATCCGTGCTGCTATAACGACACGGATCGCACCCAAACCTCCTGGAAGCAACCTCTTGACGGGAGCGCGCGGCGCTGGAGGAATGTCGCGAGGGAAGTTCGCTCACGCTCATCCCGCGGGCACCGCCTGCAACTTCGGCTCGGCTGGTAAGCCGGGCGCGCTGTGCAGCGTCGGCGCCCCGCCACCTTCGGCGCTCTCATTACCTCCAGCCCTCCGCCACCCCAGGCGCGTCGCCACCCCCCGGCACTCTTGCCACCCCGGCACTCCGCCACCCAGGCGCGTCGCCACCCTGGCGTGCCCGCAATCCGCAGCACGCCCGCCACCTTCGGCGCTCTCACCACCTCGGCACTCTGGTCACCTCAGACGCATTCGTCACTCTTCGGCCTGCCAGCAATTCGCAGCACGCCTGCCACCTTCGGTGCTCTCACTACCCTCGGCACGGTCACCTCAGGCACGTCCGCCATCCCAGGCGCGTCCGCCACCCCCGGCGTGCCCGCAGTCCGCAGCGCGCCCGCCACCTTCGGCGCTCTCATTACCTCAGGCACGTCCGCCATCCCGAGCGCGTCCGCCGCTGCCACGGTGCCGTCCTCGGCGGGGAGCCACAGCCAGCGCGTCCGCGGCCGGGCCGCCGCGCCGCGGCCGGCGGCCATCACCTCGGCACGGCATGCCCGCAGCCGACCATGGCCGTCGCCCAGCCCCGACCACTCCTGCCAGGTCACCTGGAGGATCACGTGCGCCCCCGGCCAGTCCCCGGCCACCAGCAGGACGCCCCTGGCACGCCGCAGCGTAGCCTCGAGGCGGCGCCGCGTCTGCGCGGCAGCCACCGCGGGCGGGCACAGCAGCACGAACTCGCAGCCGTCGAGCAGCGACGACACCACCTGAGGCCAAGCTGTTCCTGGCCGTGGGATAAGCAGCGTCCGTTCGGTATCCAAACCAAGACCAGCCGCAGCCAGGACGCCGAGCTCCGGCACTCCGGCCAGCCCGCACCATGCGCCGGCCGCCGAAACCCCCGCGGCAAGCGCCAGGCACAGCAGACCGAACTCCGGCACCGCCACCACCGAGCCGCGCGCCAGAGCGCCCCCCGGGATAAGGTCACGCAACGGCGCCGCCACCGGCAGCGCATCAGGCGGTGTCCCGGCACCCGCGCCGGGCAGCACCTGGGATGTCCGTATGACTTCTGCAAGTGCCGCCTCCATGTTGATCAGTATCGAACATCTATTCAAATGCTGTCAAATATAGAGGCTATTCGTGCGCGTGAGGCTACGCGGCGTATATGGCCAGTTGTGACGATTGGTGCTCGTGGAGGCGCCGAATGTGGCGTCGCGTGGCCGTCCCCAGGGAGTGGATGTGACGTAGAGCCGGCTATGACCGGTTCGCCGTCGCATTCACCCGTGGCGGGGAGCAGGCCAGCGCGGGGAGCAGGGCCGGCACCGGGGCAGGCCAGCGCGGGGAGCGGGCGGCGCGGGGAGCGGGCGGCGCGGGGGTCAGGCGGCGGCCATCGAATTCGCCTTGGAGGCTCTCGCGGGCATCGCAGGCGGCGGGACGTGCACCCAGCCCTGGCGGCGCCGGCCCGCGACCGTGACCCGGACGAGGGGCTGGAACGCGCTCCCGGAGATGCCCTCGTATTCGTGCCGCACGATCGACCAGTAGATGTCCTCCGAGACCACCACGACCAGCGGTGACGTCACCTCGCGCAGGCGTTTCTTCAGGCCCGGCGAGTCGAGCAGCCGGAAGGCGACGTCCAGCGCCTCGCCGAAGCAGCCTTTGCCGTCATAGTGCACCTCGCCGGCGTGGATCACGACCCGGAGCCTGAGCTGACGACGGCACCGCTCGGTGCCGTCCAGGCCGGCGTTGCGATCCGCGAGGAGCCTTACCAGAGCCGGGATCAGGGGATTGAGCAGGAGCGTCTTCGGCACCTCGTCGGCCGGGCGGATCAGGGCGAGGACGCCGTCGCCCAGGTCGGCCAGCGGGTCGCAGTGCCCGTCACCGATTCCGGCGGTCCGCATGGCGGTGTCGAGCACGCGGTATACCTCCTGCCGCAGTTCCTCGCGGATGGGGTTGGTCCGCGCGGGGCTGGTGGATCGCTCGATGTCCACTGCCAGAATGCTTCGGTGAACCGGTCCACTACGCATTGTGACTTCCTCCAGTCCAGCGGGGTTGTGGCCCACTGCGTTGGTCGTCGGTAGGGGTGGCCTACTGCTTCGATTGTCCGAGATAGCAGGATCCGGTGCAAGTTGCAGCAGAAGATCTCGCAGAAATTCTGTCATATGCTCCAGCGCATAATTCTGTGGACGATACGTTAGGATTAACGCTGCAGGATTCGGGAATCCTTACACTTTGGCCCCAGGAGGGTGGACAGGTGCCCGAAGCCGCCAGTCCGACCGTCCGTCGGCGTCGGCTCGCCGCTGAGCTGCGTCGGCTGCGCGAGCGTGCCGGGCTGACGGGCGACCAGGCGGCGGCGCAGATGGGCTGGTCAGCGTCCAAGGTCTCCAGGATCGAGAACGCGCACACCGCTCCCCGCGCCTCGGAGGTCAGGAAGCTGCTGGCGACTTACCGCGTCAGGGGGCGTTCCGCGGATGACCTTATCGCCCTCGCGGAGGAAGCGGCCCACAAGGGATGGTGGGAGGAGTCGTCCCAGACGCTGCCGCCGGACTATGCCACCCTCATCGGGATGGAGGCCGAGGCCCAGTCCGCGCTGAGCTGGGAGGCCCAGGTCGTCCCCGGGCTGCTGCAAACCGAGGACTACGCCCGCGAGGTGACCAACGGGTACCTGGAGCGCATCGCGCCGGTCCCGCCGAGCGAAACGAGGCGGCGGGTGGAGGCGCGGCTCGCCCGGCAGCAGGTTCTGCGGCGCCCTGATCCGCTCCGGCTATCGGCGGTACTCGACGAGTCGGTCCTGCACAGGCGGTTCGGAAACCGGGTCATCATGCACGCGCAGCTGAAACAGCTTCTTGACCTGTCCGAGTACGCTAACATATCGCTCCGTATTCTTCCGCTGGACGGCCTTCACCCGATCGGTACCGGGGCCTTTGTCCTTCTTCAGTTTGATCAGGTGCACGACGTGACTTACCAGGACGTGGTGTACGTCGAACACCTCACCGGCGGTTTGTATTTTGAAGGTGAGGAAGAGACCTACAGGTATCGTCGCTCATTCGAACGGCTGTCCGAGCTTGCCCTGGATGAGATGAAATCGAGGGGGATACTTCGGGCCGCCATGGACATGTGGAAGTGACGCGGGAGTTCACGCGCCCGGCATATTTGCAATTATAGATATACGAAAGGGACTCGAGGATGCGTTCGGTTAATATATATGAAACATCATGGAAAAAGAGCTCCTACAGTGCCGCCAACGGGAATTGCATCGAAGTCGCGCACCTCGCGAACAGGAGCATCGGAGTCCGCGACAGCAAGAACGCGTCCATCCCCCCGCTCAGCTTCACGGCCACCGGATGGCAGGTCTTTGTTGGGGCGGTCAAGCGCGGCCAGCTCGACCTGACCGGGCACTGACCGCGGCCGCGCCCCCTTTACCGGTACCCGGCCGGTGAAGGGGGCGCTGGCATGCCCGCTGGTCAGGCGCTGTCCGCCTGGTCAGGCGCTGTGCGCGGCGGGCCGTGCGCGGGGTCGTGGGCGATAAAGGTGAACATGCGGGCACCGAGCTCCAGGGGCGCCGGCGTACCGGCGAAGCGGTGCGCGCCTGCCCCGGCCCGGAGGTCGGGCCCGGACACCCACACCTGCTCGAAACCGTACTCCACGAACCAGTCACAGACCTGGGGCAGCAGGTCGGGCTCCCATCGTCCCCTGGTCCACACGACCGTGCCCCCGTGCGCGCAGAGCTGCGTGCAGAAGCTGATCGTCCGCTTGACGTCCGCATCCGTCATGTTGCCGAACACACCGCACGCGACCACCAGGTCGGCCGGCACCAGGCCGGCGTAGTTATCGGTCAGCGCGGCATCCCCGGTTACCACCTCCACCTTGCCGAGGGCGGCCTCCCTGGCCGCCTCCCGCGCCACGGCCGCGTTCCTGGGATCGAGTTCCACCAGGCGTGCCGTCACGTCGTCGCGGCGGGGATGCCCGGCGAGGACGCCGAGCAGGTCACGTCCCTGGCCCGCGCACATGCTGACCGCGCGGATCGGGCCCGCGCGAGCGGTGTCCAGCGCGGCACGGATCTGATCCTGCACGGCGGCGAGCCGCCTGGCCAGTACCGACCCGGGACGGTCGTAGTCGTGATGCCAGCTGTACCAGTCGCGTTCGGCCACGGTGCTCATCGTACGGGCGGTACGGGCGGAGTCCGGGAATGATTTCCGGCTTGCTCCGGGCGGCCGTGAGGCGGTGACGGGCATCATGCCCTGGCGGCGGCGGCCGCCTCCAGGAGGGACAGCGGCACCCAGCCGTCGTGCGACCAGATGACCTTGCCCTTGGCGCTGACGAGCACCAGCCACGGCTGATCCTGGACCCCGTAGCCGTCGGCCACCCGGCCGGTCTCGTCGAGGGCCACGGGATAGCTCAGCGCGCCGATGCCGCCGAGGTAGCCGCGGGCGGCCTGCGCGGATGGCTCGGTCACGGTCTCGTCCACGGCCGCCAGCGGCGGCAGGTGCCGTCGCCGCGCCGCCTGAACGTAGGCGTTGAGCCCGGTGAGGTGGGACTTGAGACCGGAGATTTCGGACAGCCAGGTGGCGAAGAAGACCACGAGGCGCGCGCTGCCGGGGCCGAACGCGACCTTGCCGGCACCGGTCACGGCGGGAAGGCTGACCTTCATCGTGGGGGCCTCGGCCTGGATGGCGGCGAGTGACTGCTCGCTGGCGAGCTTCGGGTGGCCGGGCAGAAGGCTCGACACCTCCTGCGCCAGGACCTGCGCCGCCTGGCCGACGCTCGAGTACGCCATGGTGGTCAGGTAGACCTTCTGCTCCCTGCCGCGCTGGTCGATCACGTACAGCGCAGGCGTGTGGTCGATCTGCCCCCTGTCGATCTGGGCGACGATGTGATACGCCGACCAGACCGCCTTGAGCTGGGCGTCCGTGCCGGTGAGGAAGTCCCACTGGTTGACCATGCCGTGCGCCCGGGAGTACGCCAGGACATCGGCGACGCTCGTCGCCTCCGGGTTGGCGTCCACACCCAGCAGCCGGACGCTGGCGGCGGCCTTGCCGAGCAGTTCCCTGGCCAGGACCATGCTCTGCGTCGTGAGCGGGCAGATCGTCGTGCACTGGGAGTCGGTGAACGCCAGGATGACGACCTTGCCGCGGAACTCGGTCAGCGACATAGGCTGGCCGAACTGGTTCGCCAGCCGGATGTCCGGCGCCGGGTGGCCGCCCAGCGACGTGCCGGTGTCCAGGTTCGGGTTGGCCTGCGCCGCCGCGCCGCCGGCCATGTCCGCCGAACCGGCGGCCATGGACCCCGGTCCGGGGCTGCTCGGCGTGCTGGACGCGCAGCCGCTCAGCGCGGCGAGAACCGCCAGCAAGGCCGCGGCGAGGACGGCGGCTCCGGCCCGGCCGGCGCGGGCCCGGCTCGTGACGTTCCTGGCGATCACGTGAGACCTACCCTCCAGCCCGGAACCGGTTTCGCGTTCCCGCCGACTCTACTACGCCGCGTCGTAGGCCGGTTTGGGCGGTCGTCACCTTCACGCCCGGTTGGGTGGCCGTCCCTTCGGGTTGCCGGGCACGGGAACGGATTCGGCAGAGGCTGGGCGGGCGGGATCGGCGCGGCGCGCGCAGGGCCGGCACCGGGGCATGTGCAGGGCCGGCGCGCGGCGGGCGGAGGGGGCCGGCGCGCGGCGGGCGGAGGGGGCCGGCGCGGGGTATGTGGAGAGGCCGGCGCGCGGCGCAAGCAGGGGTCAGCGCCAGGGGCACCGGGTCATCAGGTCATCGGACCCCGTCGGATGGGGCGTCCGGGGGGACGGCGCTCATCGGCTCATCGCCTACTATGACGCCTCCGCCGTGGCCCCAGAAGAGGTACCGGTAGGTCAGGTTGAGCATCGTCGACACCCGGTTGCGACCGCCTAGCAGATAGATCAGGTGCAGGCCCAGCCAGACCAGCCAGGCCAGGGTTCCGGTCATCCAGATCGGCGGCCGGGCGAGCTGGACGACCGCGGCGCGGCGGCCGATGGTCGCCATGATGCCCTTGTCGTGGTAGCGGAACGGCTGGGTCTCAGCCCCGTTCAGCAGGCGGCGGATCTGCGCGGCGGCGTGCTTGCCCTCCTGTATCGCGGGCTGCGCGAGCTGCGGTGTGGGATTCGACTCGCACAGCGCGATGTCGCCGATGGCGAAGATCCGGTCGTTTCCCTTCACCCTGTGGTCGGGCTCCACGAGTATCCGCCCGTTGTGGCCCTGCGGCAGGTTCCACGCGCCGACCACCTGCGCCGCCGCCACGCCGGCCGCCCACACGGTGAGATCGCTGCGGTGGGTCTCGCCGTCGCCGAGCACGACCTTGCCCGGCTCGACGGCCAGGATCCGGGTGCTCAGCCGGACGTCGACCCCGCGCTTGACCAGCTGCCGCCTGGTGTACGCGCGCAGCTTCGGGTGGTAGGGCATGAGCAGCTCGGGCGCCATCTCCACGAGCCGGACGTGCACCCTGGACGGGTCCACGTTGGGGAACGTCGCGCGCAGCATGGTGCCGCGCAGCTCGGCGAGCGTCCCGGCGAGCTCCACACCGGTAGCGCCGCCGCCGACCACGGTCACGGCGAATTCCTCGTTGTTGTCCGTCGCGCTGAGCCGCTCGAACCCGGCCATGATGTGGTCGCGCAAGATGATCGCGTCGCGCCGGGTGTAGAGGGCGAAGGTGTTCTCCGCCGCCCCCTTGATGCCGAAATACGCGGCCGAAACGCCGACGGCAAGGACGAGGTAGTCGTACTCGAACTCACGCCCGTCCTCGAGCTTGATCCGCCGCCCGGTCGTGTCGATCGTGGCAAGATCACCGCGAATGTACCGGGCCAGATGCCGCCCGGCGCAGCCGCCGACCGGGTACGCGACGTCGCCAGGGTTGAGGCCGCCCGTGGCCACCTGGTAGAGCAGCGGCTGGAAGGTGCTGTAGAGGTTGTGGTCGATGATTGTTATCCGGACGTCCGCCCGGTTCAGCCCCTCGACGGTGTAGAGGCCGGCAAAGCCGGCGCCGATGATGATCACGTGCGGCGCGTCCGGGGAAGGCTGATGCCGTCGTCTCATGATTCAGTCGCTGCCCTTGCTTGTCGCCATCTCCGCTGAAGAACCGGTTCACTAAACATCGTGGCTTACCCGCCGCCGAGACGTTCACCCGCCCCTGCGGTCAGGGAGCTGACGCGGTAACCGGGGGCGGGTTAGGAGCAGCCGGAGGCTCGCGGTCTGGCGGCTGGCGCGGTCAGGGCCAGGACGATCAGAGGGCGAGGTTAGACGGTGAGCGCGACGAGTTCCGGATCGGCGCACGGGATCGCGGAGGTGCCGGGGGAAGGGGAGGGTGAGGGAGAGGGAGTTACGGAGGGGGACGCGGGCACGGAGGGGCTGGCAAGAGGACTCGCTGTCGCGGAACTGGTTGTCGCGACGGAAGTGGCAGGGGTGGTGAAGGGCCTATCGGTCGCGGAAGAGTTCCCGGAAGCGGGAGGGCTCGCGGACGCGGAAGGGCTCGCGGAGGAGGAGGAGCCCGCGGAGGAGGAGGAGCCCGCAGAGCCGGAGGAGGAGCTCCCGGAGGAGGAAGGGCTGGCGGAGGAGCCCGCGGAGGTGGAGGGCGCGGGACGGGAGCCGAGGTGCGGGCAGGCGGCGATGATCACCGTGTTCCCGGACTGCCCGGCGCTGCCGCCCACGCCGCTCGGGTCCGCGAAATAATGCGGCCAGGGCAGGCCCGGCGCGGTCCAGATGACTCGGCCGGCGGTGATGTCGTAGCCCCAGGCTTCGCCGCCCGCCCCCTGGTCCAGGCCGAGCGCCACGCCGTCGCGGACCACGTACATTCCGGCCGAGCCGCCGGCGGTGGAACCCGAAACGGACGCCCTTACCTGTCCGGTCAGCGCGTCGACGCCGATCAGTGAGCCGCTCTGGGTGAGATAGAACCGGTGCTGCGCGGCGTCCGCGCCCTCCGGCACGGCACCGGGCACGAACCACAGCCGAAGGCCGGTCACGCCGCTGTACCCGGTCACCCCGGTGGCCGACGTGAACAGGACGACTCCATCGGCGGCCGCTGCCAGCGTTCCGGCGAAGGGCTGCCCCGGAGGGGAACGAAGCATTCGTTCGGTACCTGAACTGAGATTTATCTGGCGCAGGCCGGTCACCGGTGCTGACCCGAGGTACCCGCCCGCCGCCTCTGTCATATACAGAACGCCGCTGTCGACGCGCCATGCCTGCGCGGCACCACCCGCCGGGCGCTGCCAGCGGACGCGACCCGTGCGGTTGTCGTAGCTGATCACCGCGGTCGTCCCGACGATGACCGAGTGCGCCAGGTCCGCGGCCACCGCGCCGCCGAACAACGCGGCCGGGTACCCGCGCAGAACGCTGCCGTCAGCGCTGGCGATGACGACCTCGGTGCGGCGCGTTCCCTGCCGTGGATCCGCGACGCCGACCGTCACCACGCCGGGCCAGGCGCGTACCGAGATGATCGTCGCGCCGGAGCGGAAACCGGTCAGCGTCGCGTGCCACAACGGCTTGCCGTCGCTCGCGCCATAGCCGTTGACGGTCAGGCCGACGGCGATCACCGCGACCCCGCCACCGATCGCCGCGTACGCCTGTCCCGCGGCCGGCACGGTGCCGGTCACGCCGTCGAGGGCAAGCCAGTCGCCCGGCAGCGCGCGAGCCCAGCGCTCCGCGTTCTCCTGCGGAATCCGGCAGTTCCGGCAGCCCGCGGGCTGCGGCCCGGACGCCGCGCCCGGTACTGGCACCACGGCCAGGCCGAGCAGCACCGCGGCGAGCAACCCGCGTCTCACCCAGGCCGAGGACCCGCGCGCCGCCCCACGTTTCCTCTTCATCGCCTCCCGTGTTCTTCCCCTCACCAGGAAACCACCGCTGGATGGTTCCGGGGGGTCATATTGGGGCAGACGGTGCTAAGGCCCCACTTGCGCGACGGAAGTTAATTGCGGGACGCAGCCTGGGTACACGGAGCCGGGGCGCGGGTGCGGGCCCGGGGCGCGGGGTGCGGGGTGCGGGCCGGAAGCGCGAGTGCGGGCCAGAAAGGGGGACGCGTGGCCGGGACGCGGATGCGGCCCGGGGGCGCGGGTGCAGGACCGGAAGCGGGACGCGGGTGCCGGGCGGAGGCGGGACGGGGGGAACACGGGCGCGGAAGGCCGGGCGCGGAAGGCCGGGCGCGGGCGGGGGCATGGGGCCGCTGGCGCATTTGGCCCCGTCTGGTGGGGCCAGTTACGCCAACGGCCCCGGTCCGGGAGAGGCGAAGGCGGGAGCGGGTGCAAGGCCTAACGCGGAAGGGCGGGGCTGACCGCGGGGACAGGCTGACCGCGGGGACAGGCTGACCGCGGGCGGCTTCGCTTGCGGGTGCTTGAGTGGGGGTGCCTGACTGCGGCGGCGTGAATCCCGACGGTAGCTTTGGAAACGTATTGGTTAAGATCGGCGCTCGTCTACGAGGAGGTAGCAATGGCGGATCGTCCTCCGCTTCCCTATGACTTCATGCCCGAGGTGTCGACGTTCACCGTCACCAGCGAGGACATCGCGCACGGCGAGATGATGAGTGACAACCATGTGTACAACAACTTCGGCATGTCGGGGAAGAACATTTCGCCGCAGCTGTCCTGGACCGGCTTCCCGGCGGAAACCAGGAGCTTCGCGGTTACCTGCTACGACCCGGACGCGCCGACCGGTTCCGGTTTCTGGCACTGGTTCCTGGTGGACATTCCCGCCTCGGTCACCTCGCTGCCGCGGGGAGCTGGCAATGGCGGATCGCTGGCGCCGGGCGCGTTCCAGTTGCGGAACGACTACGGGACCAACGACTTCGGCGGCGCGGCGCCGCCGGCCGGCGATCCGCCGCACCGCTACGTTTTCGCCGTGCACGCGGTGGACCAGGAAAAGCTGGGAGTCGAGCCGGACGCGACACCGGCCGTCGGCGGGTTCAACCTGCGCTTCCACACGATCGGGCGCGGGCTCCTGGTCGCCCTCTACGGGCACTGAGGCGGCACGGACCACGCCAGCGCGTCATGATCGTGGGTCAAAAGCACCGTATTCGGTGTCTTTTGACCCACGATCATGGCCCGGCCATGTCAGGAGCGCGCTCCGGGGAAAGGCCGAGCGCCTCGGGGTGATCCCGGCGGTAATGCTCGGTGAGTACGGCACTTACCTGGCCGGGGCGGTATGCGAGGGTGCGCCGGCATATCTTGCAGCGCGTGACCGGTAGCCGCGTGACGGTTACAGGAAAGCGCTGGGTCGCTGAACTGCTCATTTGTCTTCAATAATGCCAGGTCCGTTGGCTTAATTCCCGGCCGGGGGTCCTTTGCCGGCTCGCGCCGGCCGTGGTGAGCGGGATAAGAGGGGTTGTGCACGCTTCAGTGCCTGGATGGGCCGGTTTGTGCACGACCGGTGTCGGCCGGCGTTTCCGCGATCTCAGTGTCTTCGCCTACGATCGTGCGCGTGTCGGAAGCCGATGTCACGGCGGGAACGAGGCTGCGGCTCGCGCGGCAGGCGCGGGGCCTTTCGCAGCAGCACCTCGCCGGCATGGCCGGCGTTACCCGGCAGGCGGTGTCGGCCGTCGAGTCCGGGCACTCCGACCCGTCGCTGCGGGTCGCGCTGGCGCTGGCGCGCGCGCTTGGGGTGACGGTGGAGGAACTCTTCGGGCCCGGCGATCCCGCCGAGCCCGTCGGGGCCGTTCCGGTTGCGCCGCTGGGGGCTGCTGGGTCGCGGGTCGCGCTCGCACCGGTCGGGGACCGGTTCGTCGCGTTGCCGCTGCGCGGCGACACCGCGGCCCGGGCCGGCTTCAGCCCGGCGGGCGGCCTGGTCGCCGCCAGGCCCGAGACCGGCGGACTGGTGTCTCTTGGGGTGATTGAGCCTGGTGGGGTCGCTGTGAAATGGGGCATCACCGGCGGGTGCGATGCCTCCGGAGCCGGGAACGGCGGGAAGGGCGGGTCCCGGACCGGGGACGGCGGGGAGGGCGGGTCCGGCAGTGAGGGGCTGGTGGCGGTGCGGCCGATCGGGCCGCCGCGGCCGACGCTTGTGGTGGCCGGGTGTGACCCGGCGCTGCCGCTGCTGGAGACGCCGCTCGGGCTGCTCGATCCCCCGGTCGCCTTCGCCTGGTGGCCGTGCGGCAGCGCCGAGGCGCTGCGGCTCGCGGCGGCCGGGCTGGTGCACGCGGCGGGCGTGCACCAGACAGACGCGCGCGGGGCGGACAGCGCGCCCGACATCCCCGGCGGCGCCGACGTGGTGGGCTTCACGTCCTGGCGGGAGGGCCTGGTGATCCGGCCCGGCCTGGCCGGCGCCGTGCGCGGGCTCGCGGACATCGCCCGGAGCGGGCTGCGCCTGGTGAACCGCGAGCCGGGCGCGGAGGCGCGCAGCGTGCTCGACCGCGAACGCCAGCGGCTCGGCCTCGACCCGGCCGAACTTCCCGGCTACGGCAGCCGGGCCACCGGACACCTCCAGGTGGCGTCGGCGGTCGCGGCGGGCGTCGCGGACGCGGGCGTGGCGAGCGAGCCCGCGGCGCACGTGTTCGGCCTGGGATTCATCCCGCTTGCCGACGAGCGGTTCGATCTCGTGCTGCCCGCCAAGCACCTCGGATCCAGGGAGGCCCAGGGGCTGCTGAAGGTCCTCGCCTCCCCCTGGCTGCTGGCGCAGCTTGCGAGCCTGCCAGGCTATGACCCAGCCGGGTGCGGCGAGCGCGGCTGACGCCCGGGCGGCGGAGCCTACGTCTGGCGGGCGCGGCGCGAGCCCACGTCTGGCGGGCGCGGTTGGCACGGCGAGCGGGCCGGCCGTGCGGGCGGCCCGCTCGCGCCCCGATTTGAGGCTACTGATGGGTAGCCATTGGTCACCGCGCCCCTCACGTGCAAGCCTGGAAGGGTGCTCCGCTGGCCCGGGGACGCGCCGCAACCCCCGGGCGACTCTCTCACCGCCGAGAGGAGGCTGGACATGGAGGCGACGAAGGGCGACCGCATCTGCATCCACGGCAACATCGTCGGGCACCCGGACAAGACCGGCGAGATCGTCGAGGTGCACGGCTCCGGAGGCGAGCCACCGTACCTGGTGAAGTTCGACGACGGGCACACCCGGCTGGTGTTCCCGGGGCCCGACGCGGTGATCGAGCGTCCCGCCGGCGGTTAGCCGCCGCGGTGCGCCTATGATCCGGGAGGCATGAAGACCGAGATCATTCAGGTGCGCACCGGGGGACGCGACGCCGTGCGCGACATCACCGGGGAATGCGCGGAGTTCGCCGGCGCGGCCTCGGAGGGCGGCGACGGCCTGCTGCACGTGTTCGTGCCGCACGCCACCGCCGGGGTCGCGCTGCTCGAGCTGGGCGCGGGCAGCGACCGTGACCTGCTCGCCGCGCTCGGCGAGATACTGCCCGCCGACGACCGCTGGCAGCACGCGCACGGGTCCCGCGGGCACGGCCGGTCGCACGTGCTGCCCGCCTTCGTCGCGCCGTATGCGACCGTCCCGGTGATCGGCGGCAGGCTCGCGCTCGGCACCTGGCAGTCGATCGCGCTCGTAGACATCAACGTGGACAACCCGGACCGGCGGGTGCGGTTGTCGTTCCTCGGCTGATGCGGGTGCTGCTCGCCGGCACCGGCGGGGCGGCCGGGTGGCCGGAGCCCGGCTGCCGCTGCGCGTCCTGCCGGGGCGCGGCGGCGAACGGGCCTGTCCGGGCACCGTCGAGGTTCGTCATCGACGGCGTCCTGTCGCTCCGCGCGGACGAGCCGAACGCCGCGCACGAGCCACGTCCCCCAGCCGCAGGGGCCGCATCGGGTTCCCTATCGGGGGTGCGGAAGCCGCCCACACGCAGGAACGGAACCCACCCGCGCCAGGGTGGGCAGGGCGGCGAGCATCCGGCCGGTTACCGGGTCCTGGACGTGCCGGGCGGGTGGGACATCACCGGGCCGGACGGGGAGCGGCTGCTGCTGGCGGCAGGCCCGGGGGCGTCGCCCCGGCCGCCGGGCGGCGCCGCCGCCCCCCACGGCACCGCCCCCCACGGCACCGCCCCCTACGGCATCGCGCTGCTGGATCTGCTCGGCGATCCGGCGCAGCTCGGGCTGCTGCGCGCGCGGGGCCTGGTCACCGCGCGGACCGCCGTCGCGGCGGCCTTCGCCGACCACCGGGTGGCATCCGAGCGTGAACTCGAGCGCCGGTGCGCTTTGTGGGGCGCGCTGGTGCCACGGGACGGCTTGGGGGTTGCCACCTCCCGTTTGGAAGAAAACAAGGAGGCCAGCCGGCCGCGGCGGGTGCTCATCCTCGGCGGGGCGCGGTCCGGCAAGTCCGCCGAGGCGGAACTGCGGCTCGCCGCCGAGCCCGACGTCAGCTACGTCGCGACCGGGGGGCACGTCCCGGGCGACCCGGAGTGGGCGGCGCGGGTGGCGGCCCACCGGGCGCGGCGGCCCGCGTGGTGGCGGACGGTGGAGACCACCGACCTCGCCGGGCAGCTCGCCACCGCGCGCGGGGCGCTGCTGATCGACGGGATCGGCACCTGGCTGGCCGCGGCGCTCGACGGCTGCGGCGCGTGGAGCGGCGACCCGCTGGCCGCCGGCCGTCTCGCGGAACGGACCGGCGAGCTGATCGCGGCCTGGCGGCGGACCGGCGCCTACGTCGTCGCGGTCAGCGACGAGACCGGCATGGGCGTCATACCCCAGACCGCGGCCGGGCGGCTGTTCCGCGACGAGCTCGGCCGGCTGAACCAGGCGCTCGCCGCCGAATCGGAGGAGACCGAGCTGGTCATCGCGGGGCGCGTGGTGTCGCTACCACTTTGGTAACCACGGCCCGCATCGCGGTGGCCAGCGCAGGCCGTATACAGATACCTTAGTAAGTCCCCGACCTGCCGGAGGTGAGCATGGCGCGCATCGTGGTCATTGGCGACTTGATGACCGACACCGTTGCCCACGCGATGCTGCCGCTCGCCAGGGGAAGCGACACCCCCGCCACGGTGACCATGCACGGCGGCGGGTCCGGCGCGAACATCGCCGCGTGGCTGGCCGCCGACGGCGCCGACGTGGCGTTCGTGGGGCGGCGCGGCGCGGACATAGCCGGCCGGAACCGCGACATGGAGCTGATGGGCTACGGCGTCGACGCCCGGCTGGTGATGGACCCAGAGCGGCCCACCGGGACGTGCGTGGTCATGGTGACGCACAAGGGCGAGGGGACCATGCTCTCCGATCCGGGGGCGAACGCGGCGCTGTCCCCCGACGACCTGCCCCATGACCTGTTCATCCCCGGCGCCCACCTGCACGTGTCGGGCTACACGCTGCTGTCGGAGGGAGCGCGTTCGGCCGCGCTGGCGGCGCTCGACTTCTCCCGCCGGACCGGGATGTCGGCGTCGGTGGACGCCGCCTCGGCGGCGCCGCTGGAACGCGAGGGCGCCGAGCCGTTCCTCGAGCTTTCCAGCAACGCCGTGCTGCTGTTCTGCAACGCGGCGCAGGCGAAGGTGCTGACCGGGCGGGACGACCCGGAGGCCGCGGCGCGGGTGCTGACCGCGTGGTACCCGCAGGTCGTCATCAAGCTCGGCACCGAGGGGGCGCTGTTCTACGCCAACGGCCGGCCGCCGGTCCGGGTGCCCGCCCCGCCGCTGGACCGGGTCGTCGACGGGACCGGCGCCGGCGACGCGTTCATCGCCGGGTTCCTTCCGGCCTGGCTGGACAAGAAGCCGCCCGGCGAGGCCCTCGGCAGCGGCTGCCGGCTCGCGGCGCACGCCCTGAACCTCATCGGCGCCCGGCCGGTGCTGTAGGCGCCGCATCGCGGCCCCTTTGGCCGCGAGACGCGCTCCGGGGGATGGCCCATAGGGTAGGCAAGCGTGACTGACTTTCTCGGGGAGCTGTTCTCACTCAAAGGACGGGTGGCCGTCGTGACCGGCGGGAGTTCGGGGATCGGCCAGGCGATGGCGTCGGCGATCGCGCGGGCCGGGGCGCGGGTGGTGCTGGCCGCCCGGGACAAGTCGCGGCTTGCCCGTGTCGCCGGCGGCCTCCGCGAGGCGGGATGCGCGGCGGAGTGGGTCAGCGCGGACCTCGGTGACCGGTCTGCCGTGGCGGGTGCGGCGTCGGCGGCGTGCGAGCCGTTCGGGGAGCCGGACATCCTCGTCAACTGTGCGGGAATCAACCTTCGGCCGCCGCTTGGCGCCCTGACCGTGGCCGAGTGGGACCTGACCATGGCGGTGAACCTCACCGCGCCGTTCCTGCTCGGCCAGCGGTTCGGGCCGCCGATGGCGGCTCGCGGCTGGGGGCGGATCATCAACGTGACGTCGCAGCAGGCGGCGCGGGCGTTCGCGAACAGTGGCGGCTACGGGGCCTCGAAGGGCGGGCTCGCCGCGCTGACGCGGTCCCAGTCGGAGGCGTGGGCCGGCTCCGGGGTCTGCTGCAACTCCGTGTGCCCCGGCTTCGTTCCGACGCGGCTGAACGCTCGCGTCGCATCCGATCCCGCGCTCTCCGCGGCGCTGGCCGCGCGCACGATGGTCGGGCGCAACGGGGTGCCCTCGGATTTCGCCGGCGTCGCCGTCTTCCTGGCCTCGGCGGCGAGCGGCTACATCACCGGGCAGACTCTGTACGTGGACGGCGGGTTCTCCGTTACGTAGCGGAGGTTCGGCGGGGATCGCGGGAGTGCGCCGGGGTTTTGGGTGCGATTCGCGTCGTTATGGCAGCACGGATCGCACCCAAACCTGCTGGGGCGGCACCGGGGGGCGGCGGCCCTCGGGGGGGGGCGGGCGTCGGGGGG
>JAFAZE010000029.1 GCA_019239975.1 Streptosporangiaceae bacterium | reverse complement strand
CCCGTCATCGTCATCGGCGCCGTCAGCATCCGCTGGCACGGTTCGCCCGCTCCACGGCCCGGCCCCGGCGCCCCGCCCCTGCGGCGGCACCCGGCCGGAACCCGCCGCCGGGGCCGCCCCCGCGCCCCAGGAGTCCCCCGCGCCGGCCCCGGGCAGCGGCTGTTCGCCGTCCTGCCCGGCGCCGGGGAACTGCTCCTGAGACACTAGCCACCTCACGTTCGGCATAAAGATCTTGATATATGTTTCTATGAACAGAATATCGCTACACCTTATGGCGCGGCAAGTAATGGGGGTCGCCTTTTCATGATCTTTTCCGGGTTGGGTGCGGTGGGACCGGTGTGGCGGCCTTTAGTGATATGTCTTTTACATGGCGAGGGGGGTAAATGGCGTACTTGATTGAGGTGCCGGTCAACGCGGGCGGACGGTTGTTCGTCCAGGCGGCGGAAGATGATCTGCCTGGCGGCCTGGAACTGGCTGCCCTGCGCCCGGGCGAGGTGGTCGCCCGGGCCGGGGATTCGCTCGAGAACGCGCTTGACCAGATCAGGCCCGCCATCAACGTGGTGCTGGACCGGCTCAGGGCGATGTCCCCGGATGAAGTGGCCGTGGAGTTCGGCCTGGTACTGAGCGCGGAGACCGGGGTAGTCGTCGCCAAGGGCAGTGCCGAGGTCCATTTCGCCGTTTCACTGAAGTGGAAACGTCCAGGACAATGACGACTGATCGCCCGGCGGGGACGTTCGCCGTCCGGGTGCTCGGGCCGGATGGCCGCGCCGTCGGGCTCGGCGCCCTGGTCGGCGAGCGGCAGATCGTCACGTGCGCGCACGTGGTGAACGCGGCGCTGGGGCTCGATCCCCGGTCTCAGGGGCGCCCGGCGGGTGAGGTGGCGGTCGACTTCCCGCTCGCGGAGCACTCAGACGATGGGGTCGGCAGGGCGGTCGTGGTCGTCTGGCTGCCTCCGCCACGGGAGGGCGCGGCGGGAGACGACATCGCCGGGCTGGAACTGGTCTCCAGCCGCACTCCCGCCGGGGTCGCTGCCGCGCTGCTCGCCGTCGACATGCCACGCCCGGGACGGGCGGTCCGCGTTTTCGGCTACCCGGGGACGCCGCCGCGGCCGGACGGCGGGTGGGTCGCGATGACGGTCCGGGGAAGCGTTGGCGGAGGCCGGCTCCAGCTGGACTCGGGGCCCGACTCGGCGCTGCGGGTGCAGCCGGGCTTCAGCGGCAGCCCCGTGATCGATGACGCGATCGGGCGGGTGGTCGGCCTGGTCGCCGCGGCCCCGGGCGGCCGCGACGCGGAACGGGACAGTTACGCGATCGGCGCGGACCGGCTGCGCCTCGCCTGGCCGGAGGTGCTGGCCGGGCGCTGGCAGCGTACCGCCGGGCCGGCGCGCCGCGATCCGGCCGAGCTCACCATCTTGCACGTCTCGGACACGCAGTTCGGCAGGCATCATCTGTTCGGCGGCAACGGGCTGACCGATGCGGACCGGGGCGAGGACACGTTGTTCAGCCGCCTGCACCGGGACATCGCGGGGCTGGCCGATGAGCACGGGCTGCGGCCGGACCTCCTGGTCGTCACCGGCGACCTTGCCGAGTGGGGCCTGCGCAGCGAATTCACCCAGGTCGTGGAGTTCCTCGGCGCCCTGGCCGAGGCGGCCGAGATCCCGCGGCGGCACGTGGCGATGGTCCCGGGCAACCACGACGTGAACCGGAAGGCGTGCGAGGCGTATTTCGCGGAGCAGGAGGCCGACGAGGCCGCGCCGGTCCCGCCTTACTGGCCGAAATGGCGGTGGTTCGCCGCCGCCTTCGCGGAGTTCTACGGTGACACCGGCGCCGTCACGTTCACGCCGGATGAACCGTGGACGCTGTTCGAGATGCCCGATCTGGCCGTTGTCGTGGCGGGGCTGAATTCCACCATGGCGGAGAGCCATCGCGATGCCGATCACTACGGGTGGGTCGGAGAACACCAGCTTCGGTGGTTCGCCGATCGGCTGGCGGACTACCGGAAGCGGGGATGGCTGCGGCTGGCCGCCGTCCACCACAACGTCGTGCGCGGGGCCGTCCTTGACGACGAGAACCTCCGCGACGCCGACGACCTCGACCGCGTGATGGGTGAGACACGGCTGGTCAATCTGCTGCTGCACGGGCACACACACGACGCGAAGCTGCACCGGCTCCCGTCCGGGCTGATGGTGCTGTCCACCGGCAGCGCCGCCGTCGATGCCGCCGCCCGGCCCGCCGAGGTTCCCAACCAGTACCAGCTGGTCGCCGTGCGCCGCGATGGCTTCACCCGGTACGCCCGCCAGTACTCGGTCGGGCAGCGCCGCTGGATCGGTGACACCCGGGTCAGCCGCACGGGCTCGGACTGGCGCGACGAGCGGTCCGCGGAGCTGGCGGACGTCGACGCCGCCTTCCCGCCGCCGGACAGGACCGGGGGCACGAAGGCCGACACCGCGGAGGGCGGGAAGAGCGGGGATACCCCGGCGGACCGCGCTCCGCCCGGTTCACGTGAGGAGTTTCTGGACCGCGTCGCGGAGGCGACCCAGGTGCGCTGCCCCGGTGCAACCATCACGAGACGGCCGGAGGCCGGCTACCTCAGGGTGACTCAGCCACTGCCGGGCGGGGGGACGGAGCAGTGGCCCGTCGGGGTCATCGACGGCCCGGCGACTCAATCCGCCATCGACGCCTTTGCGGAAACGGTGCACGCGCTCTTCGTTTCCCGCGATCCGTCGGTGCGGTCCGAACTCGTCCACGGTGGCCCCGCGGCTCCCGGTGAGCTGGTGGCACGGGCCCGCAAGCACGGTGTTCGCCTCCGGAGCTTTGGCGAGTACCAGGGACTGCTGGATCTCACCAGGCTTGCGGAGGCGCAGCGGGAACGGCTGGCCAATGACCGGATCTACCCGGCACAGCTCTACGTCCCGCAGCGCTACCGGATCGTCAGCAGCGGCGACGGCATTCGCACCGGGCTTATCGAGCAGGCCATTCAATGGCTGAGCGCGGACGACGCACGGCTGGTGATCGTGCTGGGCGACTTCGGCCGCGGGAAGACGTCGTTTCTGCGCCAGCTGACCCGAACGCTTCCCGCCGAACTGCCCGACGTGCTTCCCATTCTGGTCGAGCTGCGCAGCCTGGAGAAGGCGCCGGCACTCGACGAGCTTCTCGCCCAGCACCTGGTGCGCCACGGGGTGGAGGACATCAACCCAGCCAAGCTCCGGTACATGATCGAAAGTGGCAGGGTCGCCCTGCTCTTCGACGGGTTCGACGAGCTCGAGTTCCGGGTGGGCTACGACAACGCCGCCGACTACCTGCAGGTCCTGCTGGAGTCGGTGACCGGCGGCGCCAAGGTGATCCTCACCAGCAGGACCCAGCACTTCAGGTCGGCTGAGCAGGTACGGACCGCTCTGGGCGAGCGGCTGGAAACACGGACCGCGAGCCGGGTGGTGGTGCTCGAGGACTTCTCCGAGCAACAGATACTCCACTTCCTGTCCAACCTGTACGGGGGAGACCATGCCCGGGCCGGTGCCCGCTTCGACCTGCTCGGCGATATCGGCAACCTGCTCGAGCTGGCACACAATCCGCGGATGCTCGCCTTCATCGCCGCCCTGGACGACGAGCGGCTCCGGGCTGTCCAGGGAGAGGCGGGACATATCAGCGCCGCCGGCCTCTACAGGGAGATCATCGAGTTCTGGCTCGCGGGGGAAACGGCGAGGAAGCAGCACGGGCTGCCGCCGATCGACGAACGCGAGCGGCTGAGCGCGTGCACGGCGCTCGCCCTGCGACTGTGGGCGTCCAGGGATCTCACCATCGCGCTGAACGACCTGTCGGCCGAGGTTTCCGCCACCCTGACAGGGCTTTCCGAACGTGGGTACAGCGACGACGAGGCAGGCCATTCGATCGCTTCGGGCAGCCTGCTCGTCAGGACCGAAGACGGGGCGTTCACGTTCGTCCACCAGTCCCTCATGGAGTGGCTCGTGGCGGCGGCGGCCGCGGACGACCTGAGCGCCTCTGGCAGCACCCAGATCCTCGCCACCCGCCGGATGTCGAGGCTGATGGTCGCCTTCTTCACCGATCTCGCCGGCCATCGCGCGGCCCGGCGGTGGGCGGCCAGGACGCTCGCTGATCAGGGTGCGTCCCACACCGCCAAGCAGAACGCCCTGGCCATCAGGGACCGCGCCGACACGGCGGAGGGGCGCGATCCAGCCGAGGGCCTGCCGGGACACCAGGACCTGACCGGGGTCGACCTGCGCAGCCAGGACCTGACCGGCCGCAACCTGCGGGGCGCCAATCTCGTCCGGGCAGACCTTCGCGGCACGCGCCTGCGGGGAACCGACCTGTCCGGCGCCGATCTGCGCTATGCCGACCTGACCGGCGCCCGCATGGTCGGCGGTTCATTGCGCGGCGCCGTCCTCACCGGTAGCCGGTGGGATCGCGCCGCCTTGCTCGGCACGGAGGGCGCCGACGAGACCGCGACCTCAGCGGCACTGGATGCCGCGGCCATCGCCGGCCGTGACACGGCCGACGTCATGCTCCAGCCGCCCACCTTTCCCCGCAGTGTTGCCTACTCCCCCGACGGCTCACTCCTGGCCGTCGCTTCGCACCACGCCGTCGAGGTCATCGACGCCGCCGACGTGCGGGTCCTGCGCATCCTGCACGGTCACACCGGCAGCGTGCAAGGTGCGGTGTTCTCCCCCAGCGGGACGCTGCTCGCCACCGCCGCCGAGGACGGCACCGCCCGGATCTGGGACCCCGCCACCGGCACCACCCGCACCACCCTGCACGGGCACGAAGGGACGGTGTGGGACGTCGCGTTCTCCCCCGACGGCACCCTGCTCGCCACCGCGTCCAGCGACAAAACCGTGCGGATCTGGGACGGCGACAGCGGCACCACCCGGATGACCCTGCGCGGCCATACCGGCATCGTCTGGAGCGTGGCGTTCTCCCCCGACGGCGACCTGCTCGCCACCGCGTCCAGGGACGGCACCGCCCGGATCTGGGACCCCGCCACCGGCACCACCCGCACCATCTTGAGCGGGCACCAAGGGCCGGTGCGGGACGTCGCGTTCTCCCCCGACGGCACCCTGCTCGCCACCGCCGCCGACGACGGCACGGTGCGGATCTGGGACCCCGCCACCGGCGCCGCCCGCACCACCCTGCAAGGGCATGACAGCGGCGTACAAAGCGTGGCGTTCTCCCCCGACGGCGCGCTGCTCGCCACCGCGTCCAGGGACGGCACCGCCCGGATCTGGGACCCCGCCACCGGCACCACCCGCACCATCTTGAGCGGCCACGCTGGCTGGGCGCGTGACGCGGCGTTCTCCCCCGGCGGCGACCTGCTCGCCACCGCCGCGGCCGACGGCACCGCCCGGATCTGGGACCTGACCACCGGCACCGTCCGCACCACCCTGCCCGGCCACACCGGCGGCGTGTACAGCGTGGCGTTCTCCCCCGGCGGCGACCTGCTCGCCACCGGCTTCCTGGACGGCGCGGTGGTCTGGGACCTGACCACAGGCATCAGCCGCGCGACCTTGCACGGCCACATCGGCGGCGTGCGGGCCGTCACGTTCTCCCCCGGCGGCGACCTGCTCGCCACCGCCTCCTACGACTTCACCGCCCAGATCTGGGACCTGGCCTCCGGCGCCACGAGCATCATCCTGGAACACGACACCCCGGTGCAGGACGTGGCGTTCTCGCCCGACGGCGCGCTGCTCGCCACCGCCGCGGCCGACGGCACCGCACGGATCTGGGACCGGGCCACCGGCACGACGCGCGTCATCCTGGAAGGCCACTCCAGCAGGCTGGAGGGGGTGGCGTTCTCCCCCGACGGCGCGCTGCTCGCCACCGCCTCCTACGACGGCACCGCACGGATCTGGGACGTGACCGGGCGGCGTACCGGCCGCTCGTTCCGGCGGGCGGTGTCGCCGATGAAGACCCTCCAGGGTCATGCCGGTGGTGTGCTCGGCGTGGCGTTCTCCCCCGACGGCGCCCTCCTCGCCACGTCCTCCAGCGATGGCACCGCACGGATCTGGCTTGTGGCCACCGGCACCGGCGGGGCCGTGCTGCGCGGCCACAACGCGCCGGTGCGGGGCGTCGCGTTCTCCCCCGACGGCGCGCTGCTCGCCACCGCCTCCGACGACGGCACGACCCGGATCTGGAGCGTTGCCACCGGCGGCGCCCGCGCCATACTCCGCGTACTTCCCGAAGGCGGTTACGTCGCGCTGCTTCCCGAGGGGTACAAGCTCAACGCCGACCCCGGCGACGATCTGTGGTGGGCCATCAAGCTGTGCCGGTTCGCCCCCGGCGAGCTCGATCCCTATGTCCCGGGTCTGCGAAGGCTCCCGGCGGACGCGCCGATACGGCTTGGGGCGCCGTTACGGCTCCGACTGGATTTATGCGTAACTCCTCGTTTGGCGGAAATTATCATGCCATCGGCGGCGGTGAATTTCCCGCGCCTGCCCATGAAACTGGGCCTAGGCGCATCCCTGAGCCGGGTTTAGTATAACTTCGGGGAAGTGCGATGCGCGTTTCCCGTGTACGCCTTAGCATAGCCGTCGTGGCAGGAGTGTCAGGCGAGGCCAGAGGAGGCTGTGGTGACGCAGGCTATCGAAGTTTCCGCCGAGCGCCGCGTTACCGTTGATTGCCTGGGTCCTCGTGATGCCTTCCCGGTCTTCCTGCTGCACGGCACCCCCGGCAGCCGCGTGGGCCCACGGCCGCGCGGCAATGTCGTGTACTGGCGCGGCGTGCGGCTCGTCTGCTATGACCGGCCCGGTTACGGGGGGTCGGACCGGCACGAGAAACGAACCGTCGCCGACGCGGCCTGGGACGTGCTGGCGATCGCCGACAAGCTGGGCCTGAAACAGTTCGGCGTCATCGGCCGGTCAGGAGGAGGCCCGCACGCCCTGGCGTGTGCCGCCCTGCTCGGCGAGGAGCGCGTGCAGAGCGTGGTGGTCCTTGGCGGCATCGCGCCACCGGATGCGGACGAGCTCGACTGGACCGGCGGGATGACGGAGTCCAACGTCGCCGAGTACGAGCTGACCAGGGGCGGCTTCGACTGGGTTGTGGACCAGCTGAAGAGGCGGGTGGACCAGATACGCAAGGACCCGGAGAGCTTGCTCCATGAGCTGGACAAGGAGCTGACCGGCTCGGACAGGAAGGTCGTCAACGACGTCGGCATCCGGCGGCAGCTGATCGACACCTACCGGGAGGCGCTGCGCGCCGGGCCGTACGGCTGGATCGACGATGTGCTCGCGTTCCGCCGCCCGTGGGGATTCGACCTGGGAAAGATCAACGTCCCGGTGCTGCTCTGGCACGGGGAAGAGGACGTGTTCTCTCCGCTCAGCCACACGCAATGGCTCGCCAAGATGATCCCCACCGCGCAGCTCCACATCGAGTCCGGTGCCGCTCATTTCAACACCGTAGAGATCTTGCCGAAACTGCTCACGCAGATGAAGGCGGGCCGCACCTCAGAAGGGCTGCGGGTCGAGCGCCCGCATCAGCCTGCGTTCTCCTCGTAGCGCCTCGATGCTCGGGTGATCCTCGCCGATCACCACCTCGAGCTCGGCCATCACCGCCTCGCGCTCGGCCTGCGCGGCGCGATTCCCCTGCTGCTGCCGGGTGAGCAGCAGGTTCGCGCGGCAGCGCAGCGTGTCCGGGTGGGCCGGCCCGAGAGTACGCTCCAGCGACGCGGCCGTGCGCGCCTCCAGGTCAGCCGCCTGGTCCAGGTCACCCTGGTCCGCCAGCAGCACCGCGAGGACCATGGCGGCGGCGAGCGTGTATGGATGCTCGGCGCCGAGCGACACCTCGAGGCCGCCCATCGCGGCGGAGATCGCCGTCATCGCCTCATCGCGCATCGCCCGCAGGCGCAGCGCTGAGGAGAGGTTCACCCGGCAGACCAGGGTGTGGGGATGGCCGGGACCAAGGCGCCGCTCGTATTCCGCCAGCACGGCACGGATGTCCGCCTCTCCCTCGTCGAGCAGGTCGAGGGACAGCAGGTTGGCCGAGCGGCTGAGCCGGCAGGCGAGGGCGTCGCTGCTCGAGTCGCCGAACCTGGCGGCGAGCCCGGTCAGCGCCTCGTCGAACGCCTCTTCGGCCTCCGTCAGCCGTCCGGCGCTGCGCAACGCGATGCCGAGGAGCATCCGCCCGCCCAGGGCCGCGGGGGAATTGATGCCCAGGGTGGCGACCGAGGCCTGCCACACGTCCTCCATGCGATTCACCGCGTCGGTGTAACGGCCCACCTCGAGCAGGTCACGGACGATGTTGCGGGCGGTGTCGAGCGTCAGCGGATTCTGGGCTCCGAGCGTCGCGCGGAACCTGTCGAACGTGTCATTGTCCAGATGCAGGGCCTCCGACACGTGTCCGGTGAGCCTCAGCGAGATGGCAAGGTTGTTGGCGGCGGAAAGGGTACGGCGGTGATCTTCGCCGTACAGTTCCGTCCACGCCGGGTACGTTTTCCTGTCCATTTGCAGCGCCTCGCGGTATCGCCCGAGGGCGCGAAGGTCGGCGGCGAGGCCGCCAGCCGTCATGAGGGTGTGCGGATGCTCGGCGCCCAGGATCTCTGTCTGCTCGGCCAGCACTCGCTCGTCCAGCTCCCTGGCGTCCTCGTACCGCGACTGGGAGCGCAGGATGTTGCCGAGATTGAAGCGCAGCTGGAGCAGCTGGGTGCGCAACGCGCGCGCCGCCGCTCCGTCCGGTCCCTCGGCGAGCATCTCCTCCCAGCGTTCCTGGGCCGCCACGGCCTCCGCGACACCGCGGTCGAAATCGTTGAACACCCAGATGTACCGAACCCGGTCCACGATCAGCTGCCGGACCTGCTCGCTGCCGGACGACACAACGCCGGAGGGCGCCAGATGTGGCCAGAGCAGCCGGTAACGGCTCCAGGTGGCCGGTTCGTCGACCTCCCGGCGGGGGCGGGCGGCGACCAGGATCCGCTGCACGTCGCCGCGTGCCTCGGCGAGCTGCGCCTGCGGCATCCTGCTCTGAACGACCTCCTGAACGAGCCGGTGAATCTGGATCTGGTTCGCGTTGGGGTCGAGCTTGAGCAGTGCCAGCCTGCTGATCTCCTGAACCACCCTGCCCATGATCATCGGTTCGGCCAGAGCGGGGTCGTACGGCTCAAGGGTGCGGGCCATGGCCGGGCTGTAGATGAGGTCCAGCGCGATCTCGGGGGCCATCACCGAGCACAGCTGAAGCAGTCGCGCCGCCGCGGGCGAGCGGTCCTGAAGCAGTTTCAGGGAGGGGTCCCATGCCGCCGACACGCCCTGCGGGTAGTCGGCGAGCGGCGTGATGGCCAGGGCGCTGCGTGCCTCGCTCTGCAGCCTGCTCAGGTATTCGGAGACCGGGTAGACGGAGCCCTTCAGGAACGCCGCCGCGGCCGCCACGGCCAGCGGCAGGTCACCCAGGGCCTCGGCGACGTCGTTGGCCTCATCCCGCGTGAGGGAGGGGACGACCCGGAGCAGGTGCGAGACGCTTTCCTCGCGCTTGAACAGGTCGACGGGAAGCGAGCGCGCTCCCTGGTCGGCCCAGCCCGCGTTCTGCGAGGTGATCAGGACATGACCGCCGCTCGACGGCAGGTACCGCTGGATCGCCCCGATGTCCTCCGCGTTGTCGTAGACAAGCAGCCAGCGTGGCACCCTGCTGCCCCGGCTGAGCACGTCGAGCACCAGGCGCGCCTGCTCCTCGACGGTCGCCTCGGCAGGCACGGTGACGCCGAACCGCTCCCTCAGCAGCGGCGCCAGGTCCGCCACCCTGATGTCGATGGATTCTGGCTGGCCGCACTGGACCCACCACACCACGTCGTAATCGTTCTTGAACCTGTGCACGTATTCCAGGGCGACCTGCGTCTTGCCCACCCCGCCGGTACCGTGCAAGGTGACCGGCCTGACGATGGACGTACCGGAATTCCGCAGGTTTTCGCGCAGCTCCCGGAGGTCCTTCTCGCGTCCTGTAAAGCTGTCGTTACGCGCGCCAACCCTGAGGATTTTCGGCTCGCGGCCCGGGTAACTGGTCGTGCGCGTGCGCTTCACCTCCGATCCCGCGGGGAGGCGGAGCAGGCTCTGCAGGCGGTCGATGGCGTCTTCTTCCCGCACGCCGACCATGGAGACCGAGGACGCCGGGGGGAATTCGGCCAGCGGGCGGGTCGCGGTGACGTATACCGCGAAGCCGGACCTGGCGGCCGGCGCGCTCTCTCGCTTGCCGTCCTTCCTGGCGTCTTTCGCGTCGTCCGGTTCCCCGGAAGGCCTGCCGTAGCGCCGCGCGACGTAGGCGGCGGACACCACGGTGACGGTACGCGATGGGACAGGGTCCCTTCTGTTCCTGCCGCCGGGCGCATCGAGGGGCCGCTCCCGGACGGCGAAGCCACCGTCGCGGAGCACCGCCGCGATCCACTCGGCCCAGAGCTGGTCCTCGGGGAGGAACTCGATCGTTATCTCGTTGCTCTCCAGCGGCGGCCTGCGGATGAACTTCAGCCTGGTGTTGTTCCGCAGGTCCTCATCTATCGCCGGCAGGCCGGTCACCACGCCGTCGGTGATGTACGAGGTGATCCGCTCGTAGGACGACAGCATGGAACCCGGGACGCCTGGTGTGTCACCGAATACCGCCAGCGTCTCCTCGAAGGCGTAAAACGGCCGGTACGGGACCTCCACGTTGGCCCAGTACGCCCGGCGCTGCGCGTCGGACATTCCCGCGGGAAGGCCCTCGAAGGTACGTGAGGCGTACGCGCGGCTCGCCTCGACCCTTTCCTGCTCCCCCAGATCGACCCGCATGGGCACCGGCAGGACCCGGATGGACCGGAATTCGTACCCTTCCTCGATGTCCCGCGCCCTGCGCGCGGCACCCTCGATGCCCTGGGTGGACAGCGTGAAACAGTCCACCAGGATGTCCGGCAGGTGCACCGTGCAGATGTCGGCGACGTCGCTGAAGCCGGTGCGGCTGTCGATGAGCACGTAGTCGTAATGCCGCTTCATGTCCTCGCGCACCGCGTCGAGGAACTCGCCGCCGTTCAGGTTGGTGTAGAAGTTGTCCCAGTCAAGGCCGGACAACGTGGTCGAGTAGTTCTGGTTCTGCTTGCCAGCCGAGAGGAAGTCGAGGCGGCCGCTGTCCGGGAATTTCCAGTTGAGTGCGTGGGCTTGGCCGTGGACCTGGGATCGCTCGGCTATGTCCTTCTCGAGCCGGCCCTCCTCGTCGCTCGTTGCGGCAGCCGACTCGTAGCCCCGGACGAGTTCGATGATGCCGGGCGCGTCCCTGACGCCGGGGTCGAGGAAGGGATACAGGAACCGGTACAGCCCTGGCGACTCGAGGTCCCAGTCGGCCACCAGGACGCGGTGGCCGTTCGCCGCGAGAATCCAGGCGACGTTCGCCAGCGCCATCGTCCGGCCCGTGCCGCCTTTGTACGAGTAGAAGGTGACTATCCGGCCGTTACGCGACTGCGTGGCCGACGTTTCAGTCATCCGGGTTCTCCTTGCCCGCCCCGGCCGTGGGTCCATGGGCCATGGGTCGATGGAATGCGGCCACGCTGAAGATACTCCCGTTCCGCGCGGACGGCTACGAAAGACATCAGGACAACGAGATCCCGCCGGCAGCTTCCGCGGCACACGCCATTCCGGCGACAAACCGCTCACCGTCCCGGGTCAGCGCACCGGTCGCCGACAGCGCGGCCGCCGCGTCGCATACCCACGACCGGTAGCGCAGGTACTCCGCGCGCCCGGCTCTTCCCTCGGACCCGCGCAGGTGAGTGAGCGCCAGGTAGGCGTAAGTGCCGTGCATGACGCCTTCCACCGGCCTGAGGTCTTTGCGCCAGGGGACGCGCAGCCGCCGGGCGTACTCCGGGTCGAAGAGGTCATGGAGCTCGGTGAGGGCGTTCAGCTTGACGTGCTGGAACTCGTGCATCAGCAACGCGGCCAGCTCGCCGGGGCGCGCGGACCGCCGCATCCCGGGGCGCGCCGGCCGGCCCGGGATGCGGCCCGGCAGCGCCACCGCGACGGCCCCGAAAGCCTGCCGCGCCGTGGCGCCGCGACTGCCCGCGGCGCCGGGCAGCAGCGGGACCACCGCGCGCAGCCCCGCGCCGAGCGTCCGCGCGTACAGCGGAACGGCACCGGCCAGGTGTTTCCCGGCCGCCGCGAGGCCGCGCCGCCATGCTCGCCACTCGGGCACCGCCAGCCGGGCCGTGGCGGGCCACTCCTGGCAGTCCCGAAACGGGTCGAGATCCTCGACGACGAGGCGGGGAAAGGGTGCCGCCGTCACGTAACGCCCGTTCAGCCACCGGCCGCCGCCCCGGGCCGCCGGCCTGCGGCCCGGGGCGACCGTCACCACCTCGGTGCGCCCCGGCCCCGCCGTGACGGCGATGGCGCCCGCGGGCGGCAGATGGATCATCCCGGCGCGAACCGGCAGCGGAAGCTCGGCCATGATCCCGGCGCGCATCGCCGCGGCCGCCGCCAGCCCGGCGAGGTGCGCCCGGTCCAGGTCGGTGTCCGCCGCCGCGGGCGGGCGCAGGCACCGCACCGCCCAGGCGAAGGTGTAGGGGTGGGCGAGGACCTGCCGGACCGCGTCCGGGTGCTCGGCGTCCAGCGCGCACAGCAGCGCCCACCCCTCGGCCGCCGCCGCGCGCAGACCGGTGTCACGCCAGCCACCGTCGCCGAGCGCCACCGTGGCGACGAGCGAGCGGGTCTGGGACAGCCGCATCCCGGCCAGCGCGCCGAGGCCGCCGGGGTCGCCCGGCCCGGCGGCGAGCAGGTCGAACGCGCCGGCCGGGAGAACATGCGCCGCCCGCGTCCTCGGCGGCGTGTGAGCGCCGGTCCTGCCCGCCGCGGCCGGAACCACCGCGGCCGGAACCGCCCGCCCCGGAACCGCCGCGGCCGGAACAGTGACCGCCTGGATCCCCGCTTCCGCCATCACCTGGCCGATCAGCGCCTTGAGGTCCGGGCAGAAGACCGAGGGGTTATCAAAGGCGACCGCTCCGTCATGATGCCCGGCCGGCTGTTCACCGGAACCGGTGAGGGGCCGGTACCGGTGCGCGTACAGCCCGCCGCCGCAGACGCTGACCACCGGGCAGGCACGGCAGGTGGCGCACAGCGCCGCTGTCCCCCGCTGCCGGGCGGCGACGGCCGGGTGCCGGGCCGCTTCGTCGACCGAATGGTGAAAGACGGACATGCCGGTTGCCGCCGCGCCGTCGAAGGCGGTTTTCATCGAATCCGGCTGCTCCCAGCCGCCGTCGGTCTCGATGACGAGCAGATCCGCCGGGTCGGTGCCGATCGCCTCGGTGAAGCTCGGGCCGCCGCGGGCGGCCGAGAGCAGCGAGCCGAAGAGCCGGATCGGCACCCGCCGGCCGTCGCGGTCCCAGCGCCGGTAAACCCGCATCAGCCAGTCCGCGTACGGGCTGTCGCGCCCGGCCGGACGGTATGGCGGGTGTTCCCATGTCGCGTGCGGCAGCAGCAGGTCAAAGGCCGGCGGCTGATGGGCGGCCAGTGCCTCGTAAACCGCGACGGGATCGTTGGCGAGATCGATCGTGCACAGAATTCCGGCGTAGAGGTGCCGGTATTCGGGCCGGCGGAGCAACGTGAGCGCGTCTGTCACCCGGGAATAGCTGCCGCGGCCATTGGCGAACTTTCGGTGCCGGTCATTGGCGGCCTGATCGCCGTCGAGGGATATGCCGACCCTGACCCCGTATTCGCTGAACAGCTCGCACCACTGCTCGTCAAGCCGCACCCCGTTGCTGTGGATGCGCAGGTCGACGCCGGTCACCGGGGCGATGCGGGAGATCAGCGTGCCCAGCACCCCGCGCATCCGCTCCCTGCCCAGCAGCAGGGGCTCGCCGCCGTGCAGGACGACACACACCTCGGCCAGCCCGTGCGCCGCCGCATGCTCGGCTATCCGGCGTGCCGCCATGCCGGCCGTGTCCAGCGAGATGGCCGCGGGCTTGCCGCGCCAGCTCTGGTCGGCGTGCTCGTACACGTAGCAGTGATCGCATGCCAGATCGCACCGGCTGTGGACCTTCAGCACATACTGCGAGATCGGGACCGGCATGACATCGGGTGCGCCGGCTCAGATGGAGGACTGGAACATCGCGACCCGCACGCGCGACGAACCCTCCATGTTCTCCATGATCCTGCTCACAATGCGGCGGGCGTCGTCGTCCGTTGTGAGCTGCTCGAGCGGGATAGCCCGCACATCGGTGATAGGCGTGGCTCCGATTTCGTCCTGCGGGACAGATGTGGCGACACCATCCACGGCAATTTCCTCCCCGGGGGCGGTCTGGGGCTTGCTTGCCTCTCAGGCTAGGCTAGGCCAGGCAAGTCCGGTTGTCAGCAGCTAATTTGGGACATCTTAAGTGGATCATGCGATCTGGTCTCTCCTGACCCACCGGCCCCTTAGGTTTCCGGCGGGAATTCTCCGGTCTCCATTGCCGACCGAAGGGAAAGCCGAAGTGAGCTGTCGGCGATCCCCGGGTAGGTGGACTCCTCTGCCGTCCCGGCGAGCAGATTCTGCGCGTACCGCAGCATCCCGAGGTAGTAGAACGTTATACCGCGGGGCACGGTGGGCCGCCTGCGGCGCGGGCTCTCTATCAGGGAGAGCCGATAAGAAACGAATCTCCTGAGAAGATCCGACTGATCGTCGACATAACTGCTCAGATCCTCGATCGAGTTAAAGCCGAGCGCGACGAGCCGCTGGGCCTGCTGGCCGATGTAAGAGCGGTCGGGCCGCTGCGCGATGATGCCGTCCATGGCGCTGGCGATGAACTTGTCGATCCGCCCGACCTCTTCGCTTGCCGAGGTGAACGAGAAGAGTGAGTCCTGATCGATCTCTATGTTCCAGGTCCCTTTACCGATGATCGCCGATGCGCTGGCCTGGTGAGCGGCAAGCTCGTTCCGGATCCCGACGAATTCATCGTCTGCGATCTCGAGCAGGCCGGCCAGGCGCGAGAAGCGGCGCCTGATGCTCCGCGGGACCGCCGCCTCAGACTTGTAACCGAGGTCGTGTTCTATTTCCGCCCAGGCATGCTGGAGAATCGAGCGTATCTGGATCTCAAATTTTATGCCGCCGTACTGGCGGTACTCCGTCAGCGCAATCCTGTCGCTGTTCAGCTGGGCAACGAAATGCAGCGAGAGATAACCGAAGCGATCCGGATCCAGCGCGGCGCGCTTGTCCACGGAATTCACCTCGTCGATGGCGAACTCCCGCTCGATCACCTTAGCGACCGCATCAACTTCATCGCGAAAATATGTGATGATCCTGATGCCGAGCATATCGGTGAGGCTGCTCAGCGGCCGGACAGCCTCACCGGCGACCAGCTTACGCGCCGCGCTGTCCTTTGACTTAACCCGGGCGGCCACGGTATGAAGCCGGATCCCGTCGGCTTTCAGAAGGTCATGTATAAGCCTTTCCAGGGCAGCGCTAAATGCACCGAGCGGGCCCGCCATCTGCTCATACTCGGCGTCAAAATCCTTCTGCGCGCCCGAGGCGGTTCACCTCCTGGCAGGGTATTTGCCTGCCAAGAGGATACTCAGTGGCGCCGGCGGGTGGAACCACCGCTCGTTCGGCATAAAAATTTACGAGCGGGAGGGTCACCTGGGGCGCGGGCGGAAGGACGTGACAGGGAGCGTCAGCCTCGCCGGCCGCAGGCCGGGTGCCCGGGCGGTGAGCGTGAGCCCGCCCGGGCGCTTCGCGGGGCGGAGGATCGCCAGCGCCTGCCCGTGCCAGGTGTAGCGGTGCGGCCGCCGGAAGCTGTCGAGGTTATGCGGGTTCCCGTTGGCGACGCCGGCCAGCTCCCCGGCGCCGCTGACCCGGAAGGTCACCTGGATCACCGCGTCCGGGACGACCCAGCCCCGCCCCGGTCACCTCGGCGAGCACGTGCGCGAGCGGATCCCGAACGGGGTGCCCACGGTGTCGGCGACCGTGTCTCCCGCGAGCACCTCCGCGCGCGCGGTGTACAGGAGCGGCGAGTCCGGCGACCACAGCTTCGCCGGGCCGACCGGCAGGTCGAGGGGGAAAACGGCGGTCGAGCCCGCCGCCACGCCCCGCGCCGGCGTCTCCCCCGCCGCCACCGCCCGCGCTGCCGTTCTCGTCGAACGGGCCGATCACCTGCGGAGGGGTAGGCTCCGGCGGGGCGCCGGACAGGTACACGAGCAGCGAAGGGTCGTCGGTCGCGGCGCCGTCTTCGGATGTCGCGTAGGGCAGGTCCTCGATGCTCCAGTCGTGCGGCAGGTCCAGCGCCCGCCAGCCGCTGTCGTCGAACGACACGGCCTCGGCGCCGCTGGCATCGCCGCGATAGAACAGCCAGTCCTCGTCGAACGACCGCTCCAACCGCCCCGGCGCCGTGACGGCCCGGCTTTCCGCTCCGGCCGCCGCGCCCGTCCGCCCGATCGCGGCCAGCGATCCCGCTGCCACCGCCCCGAACTGCAGCGCCCGGCGCCGCGTCACTTCCGGCGGTCGCGAGGCTGAATCCGGCATCGGGCACACCCGCCTCTCTTGGCAAGCCGAATAAGTAGACACAATCCAACAACTATCCGCACACCTGTGACGCGCCTGTCAAGGGCGGGAGATTCGGGCATACGGGGCGGCAGCTCAGGCAGGGAACGAGCCTGAAAGGCTCACGGAGTTCAGGGCCGCGGGGACGGCGGGACGGGGCGGCTGTACCGGAACGGTGGAAACCTGAGCCGGTTATAGGCGGCTCAGGTTTCCACCGATCCGCCTTGATGGTTCGGGGCGAGCCACCGTCCGTTTAGTAAAATCTCGAACTTGAATTTGATGTTGAGTATGCTGTTCGCGTGAGTGTTTCAGTCCAGGAGTCGTTGCTGGATCAGGGCGGGGAGCCGGCGCTGGGACGGCTGAGCCCGCAGCGCACGCCGCTGACGCGGGGTGCCTGGGTGGACGTGCGGCGGGGGTGGGTGACGGGGTCGGGCGTGCTGTTCGGCCGGCTGCTGGAGAAAGTGCCGTGGCGCGCGGAGAAACGGCAGATGTATGACCGGGTGGTCGACGTGCCCCGGCTGGTGTGCTTCTACCCCGAGGACGCCGAACTGCCCGATCCGCTGCTCGCCGGCGCGCGGGAGGCGCTCAGCGCGCACTACGCGGCCGAGCTCGGCGAGCCGTTCCGCACCGCCGGGCTGTGCCTGTACCGCGACGGGCGGGACAGCGTCGCCTGGCACGGTGACACGATCGGGCGCGGCAGCCATGAGGACACGATGGTCGCGATCGTCTCGCTCGGCGAGAGCCGGCCGCTGCTGCTGCGTCCGCGCGGCGGCAGCGAAGGGGGCCATGAAGGGGGAAGGGGGGCGGCGCTGCGGTATGAACTCGGGCACGGCGACCTGCTCGTCATGGGCGGCAGCTGCCAGCGCACGTGGGAGCACGCGGTTCCGAAGATGACACGGTTCGCCGGCCCGCGGGTCAGCGTGCAGTTCCGGCCGCGCGGCGTGCGCTGAGGGACGCCGCGAGCGTCAGCCGCCGTCAGCCGCCGACTTTTGTCGCCTCGCTGAGGATCGCGATGAGCGCGGCGACCGCCTCCTCGGCGTCGGGGCCGTGCGCCGTGACCGTGACGTGCTGGCCGCTGGCCGCGCCGAGGCCCATCACCCCGAGCACGCTCTTGGCGTCGGCGGTGCGCCCGCCCGCGCTGACCGACACCGCCGAGGCGAACCGGCCCGCCGCCACGGCGAGCGCGCCGGCCGGGCGGGCGTGCAGGTCACCGGCCAGCGTGATCGCCTGCTCAAAGCTTGCGGGCATGCCATGCCTCCTCCGCGGCCGCGGCGACCGCCTTCATGTCCACGCCCGCGGCGGCGGCCACCGTGGCCGCGACCGCTCCTTCCACGAACGGCGCGTCGGCGAGTATCACCTGCGGATCGTCCTCCGCCAGCAGCGCCCGCACCGTGAGCACGGCGCTGCCCAGGTCGGGCAGGATCACCACGCCGGCGCCGCTGTCGGCGAGCCGCAGCCCGCGCTGCACCTTCGCCGCGCTGGTCCCGAGCCCGCCGTCGTCGGTGCCGCCGGCGGCGACGATCGTCACCGTGCCGCCGCTGACCTGTCCGGCCAGGCTGGCCGTACCCTCCGCCAGCCCGGCGCTGTGCGATACCAGAACGATCCCCACGCGGCTCATCGGTGCCTCCCGCTCGCTTGTGGGTACCCCGACCGGCTCGCTCATCGCTGCCTCCCGCTCGCCTGTGGGTACCCCAACCGGCTCGGTTGTCGCATATCCTGAATCTTGTTCGGTATTGCTGAAAGGGAGTCATGATCCAGTCGGTCCAGCGCGCGGCCCAGATCCTGGGCGTCCTCGGCTCCGGCACGCCGCGTCTCGGCGTCACCGAGATAGCCGAACGGGTCGGCCTGGCCAAGCCGACGGTGCACGGGCTGCTGCGCACCCTCGAGGCGCACGACCTCGTCGCGCAGGACCCCGACACCGGCAAGTACAGCCTCGGCCCCGGGGTGCTGCAGCTCGGCAACGCTTACCTCGACGGGTCGGAGCTGCGGGCCAGGTCGCTGCTGTGGGCGGAGTCGCTGGCCCAGCGCGCGAACGAGGCGGTCTGGGTCGCCACCCTGTCGGGCAGCCGCGTGATCGTGCTGCACCACGTGTTCCGCCCGGACAACACGGTGCAGATCCTGGAAGTCGGCGCCGCGATCCCGTGGCACGCCTGCGCCCTCGGCCACGCCATCGTGGCGAACCTGCCCCCCTCGCAGCGCGCGCAGGCCATGGCCGCCGACCTGGCGCCGCTGACCGGCCGCACCAAGACGACCAGGGCCGCGCTCAGCCGCGCGCTCGCCCAGGTGCGCAGCCAGGGTTACGCGGTGGAGGACGAGGAGGCCACGGTCGGCGACGCCGGCGTGGCGGCGCCCATCCTCAGCCGGGACGGTCTGGTGGCGGGCGCGATCGGCGTGGTCGGCGCGGCCGGCAGGCTGCTGGCACCGGGCACTCGCGAGGAGCTTGTGCGCGTGGTGCAGGAGGCGGCAAGGGCGATCTCCCGCGACCTGGGCGCCGGGCGGGGCGGCGTGGTCCTGTCGGCGCTCTGAGGCTTCAGGCTTCCGGGGCATCACGCCTCCACCCGACGGTGCCGCGGTCCAGGATCTCCTTGGCCCGGGACGCGGCCGCCGCCGTGTCCGTCTCGGCGATCCACGCCGCGACCTGCGGCACCCGCGCCGCGCCCACGCTCAGCGTCCGCACGCCGAGGCCGAGCAGCAGCGGCAGCACCGTGGGGTCGGCCGCGGCGTCGCCGCAGACGCAGACCCGCACCCCGGCGTCCGACGCGGCCCGCACCACGTGCGCGATCAGCCCGAGCACCCGCGGGTCGGCTGCCAGCGCGGGCCCGCTCCCCGGCCCGGCGCGGCCGACGCCGAGGACCTCGCTGGTGAGATCGTTGGTCCCGATCGAGAAGAAGTCGGCCGCCGGCGCGAACATCTCCGCCGCCGCGGCGGTGGCGGCGACCTCCACCATGATGCCGAGCTCGGGGACCGCGGCACCGATCCCGGCCGCTTCTTTTTTAATTACCGAACGGGCGGTGGTTATCTCCTCCACCGACGTGACCATCGGCACGAGGATGGCCAGCCTGGTGTCGCTGCCCGCCCGCAGAATCGCCCTGACCTGGGCCGCGAGCGCTCCCGGCGCGCGGAGCAGCGCCTTCAGGCCGGCCGGGCCGTCCCCAGGCGCGTCGCCTGTCCTGGCGCCAGCGCCTGCCGCGCTCCGCGGCGGAGCGGGGCCGCCGGCGCCATCGGCCCCGTCAGACGGGGCCAGATGCGCCAACGGCCCCACGGATCCCGGGCCGCCGGCGCGCTCGTCTGGCTCCCGCGCCTCCCGGAGGAACGGGGGGATCTTGTCGCCGGAGAAGTCGAGCAGCCGGACGACCGCCGGCCTGCCGGCGAGCAGCCCAAGCACCGGTTCGAGCTGCTCCAGGTGACTGGCCTCCGGAGGCCAGCCGGACGCGCCGGTGAAGGGGATCTCGGTGCGCAGCAGCCCAACCCCCGCCGCGCCGTTGGACAGGCCCAGCCGCGTCTCGGGGGCCGAGGCGACGTTGCACAGCAGCGTCACCTGCTCGCCGTCGGCGGTGCGCAGGTGGCCGGCCGAGGTATCGCCCGCGGTCCCGGCCGCCGTCGCGTGCCCGGGTTCCGTCCCGCCCGTCACCGCCGTCGCGGGCGCGGGCCTTGAACTCGAGGCCTCGGCGGCGGCCAGTTCGGGCGCGGGCGGGTCGACGGCGAGCAGGGCCGCCGCGGCGTCCAGGATCGCGGGATGCCCCGGCGCGGACTCCAGCACCCCGGGGTCGGCTCCGGCCAGCATGGGCACGCCGAGGCCCCGCGCGATGATGGCCGCGTGCGAGCTCGCACCGCCGCTGACCGACACCGCCCCGGCCAGCCCCGCCTCCGCCAGCCGGATCAGGTCGGCCGGGTCCACCTCGCGGCGGATGAGAATGAACGGGCCGGCGGGCGGCGGGGCCACGCCGATCCCGCGCAGCCGGCCGGCCACCGCGCTGCCGACCTGGCGGACGTCATCCGCGCGCTGCGCCAGGTCCGGGTCGGGCAGCGCCGCGAGCAGCGCGGCCTGGGCCTCGGCCGCGTCCAGGACGGCGGCGACCGCGTCGGCTCCGCCGCGGACGGCGTCCAGCGCCGGGCCGGCCAGCGCCGGGTCGGCGGCGATCAGCGCGCCGATCTCGACGATGCCCGCGTCGCGGTCACGGCCGCGCTCGCGAAGCTGCCCGGCGAGCGCGGTGCGCTCACGGGCCACCGCGGCGAAGGCCTCGCGCACGTCGTCGGCCGTCGCGGTGCGGGAAGCGCCGCTGGCGGCGGTCGCGCCATCCGTGACCTTCGCGCCGCCCGTGGCGGCCGCGCCGCCGGTGGCGGTCGCGCGGGCGGCCGGCGGGTCGCCGTGGTACACCTTCCCCACGCCGGTGCCCTCGGACACCGGCTCACCGTGGTAGCGGACGGTTTCGCGCGTGCTGTCCGCCGCTTGCGGCGGAGGGTTCGCGCGGGTATCCACTCCCTCCTTCTGCTCGCTCACGACGCCGCCCGGGCGGCGTCGCGGAGGGCGGCGAGGATGAGGGCTGTCGAGGCGGCACCCGGGTCCTCGTGGCCGACGCTGCGCGGGCCCAGGTACGACGCACGGCCCTTCAGCGCCTGCATGGAGATCGTCGCCGCCGCCCCCGCCTCGGCGGCTTCCGCGAGCGCGGCGAGGGCGCCGTCCCGCGACGCCCCCTCCGCTACCGCCTTGCTGAACGCGCGGGTCGCCGGGGCGAGCGCGTCGACCATCGTTTTGTCGCCCTCCCGCGCGGCGCCGAGCTGCTGGACACCGGCCAGCGCCGCGTCGAGCGCCGCGGACAGGGCGTGCAGGCCGGGGTCCGCGTCGTCGCCGAGCGCCTTGCCGGCCCGGCGGAACGCGACACCGTACAGCGGCCCGGAAGCGCCGCCGACCTTGGAGATCAGCGTGCTGCCCGTGACCGTGAGGACCGCGCCCGGCGAGGACGCTTTGCCGAATTCCTGGGCACCGAGCACCGCCGCGAAACCCCGGGCGAGGTTGATGCCGTGGTCCGCGTCACCGATGGCGGCGTCGAGCTGGGTCAGGTGGTCGCGGCTGGCCTCGATGGTCCGTGCTGACGACACGATCCAGGCCCGGAAGACTTCAGCGTCCATGGGAACTCCCGCGTAGACGAGTTAGCGGCCCCACCGCAGGGCGGGCGTTTCCACCGGCGCGTCCCACAGCCTGGCGAGCGCGCCGGAGAGCCGGCAGACCGTGACCGAGAAGCCCTGCATCTCCAGGCTGGTGATGTAGTTCCCCACCAGGCTCCTGGTGATGCGCCCGCCGCGCGCCCGCACGTACTGCGATACCTCGCTGAACAGGGCGTAGAGCTCGATCAGCGGCGTGCCGCCCATGCCGTTGACCATTACGAGCAGGTCACCGTCGACGGGCAGGTCGGCGCCAATGGCGTCGAGCGCCACCGCCGCGAGCTCGCTGGCCGGCGCCATCGGCGCACGGGTCCGCCCCGGCTCGCCGTGGATGCCGATGCCGAGCTCGACCTCGGTATCCGCCAGCTCGAAGGTCGGCTTCCCGGCCGCCGGAATCGTGCACGGGCTCAGCGCCACCCCGAACGACCGGCTGCGCTCGTTCACCTCGCGGGCCACGGCGGCGACCGCCGCCAGGTCCGCGCCCTCCTCGGCGAGCGCCCCGGCGATTTTCTCCGCGAACACCGTGGCGCCCGTGCCGCGGCGGCCCGCGGTGTACAGCGAGTCCTCCACCGCCACGTCGTCGTTGATCACCACCGGGACCACGTCGATGCCCTCGTCCTCGGCCAGTTCCGCCGCCATCTGGAAGTTGAGCACGTCGCCGGTGTAGTTCTTCACGATGTGCAGCACGCCGGCGCCGCCGTTGACGGCCTTCGTGGCCAGCAGCATCTGGTCGGGGACCGGGGAGGTGAAGACCTCGCCCGGGCAGGCGGCGTCCAGCATCCCGTAGCCGACGAAGCCGCCGTGCAGCGGCTCGTGTCCCGAGCCGCCCCCGGATACCAGGCCGACCTTGCCGGGCCGCGGGCCTCCTGCCCGCAGGATCACCTTGTTCTCGGCGTCCACCGCGAGCGACGGATGAGCGGCCGCGAGGCCCGCGAGCGCGTCGGTGACGACCGTATCGGGGTTGTTGATGAGCTTTTTCATGATGTCGCTCCGCTGAACTTCTTCGGGCTGGCTGCGGGATTGGCGGTGTCGTCGGCCGGGGCGAGGCTGGTCATCGCCGCGTCGGCGCGGACGCGGCCGATGCCCACGTAGGCCAGGCCGCCGAGCACTCCCCCGGCGAACTCGCCGATGAGGTAGGCAGGCAGCTGTGACCAAAGGACCTTCCCGCCGAAGGCGTCCTGCATGAACACAGCTCCAAGGTAACGCGCCGGGTTGATCGCCGCCCCGGTGGCGGGACCGAGGATGATGATGATCGCGAAGACGACCGAGCCGATCGCCATCGGCGCCCAGCCGGGCACCGCGCGGTGGTCGATGACGCCGAAGATGACGAAGACCAGCATGAACGTGCCGATCGCCTCGATCACCGTCGCCCGCCCGAACCCCATGGTCGCCGGGTTGTAGCTGGTGACCCCGCCGCCCGCGGTCACCGCCGCCAGCCGCCCGAGGGTGAGGAAGATGGCGGCCGCCCCCGCGACCGCGCCCGTCACCTGCGCGGCGATGTACCCGGGTACTTCCCGCCAGGAAAACTTGCCGGACACCGCCAGCGACACGGTGACCGCCGGGTTGATGTGGCCGCCGGAGATGTGCCCGATCGCGTACACGGCGCCGACGATGACGAGCATGAACGCGAACGAGATGACCCCGAGCTGGGCCATCGAGAACCCGACCTTGGTGCTGGCCGCGATCACGCCGGTGGCGGCGGCCGAGCCGGCGCCGACGTAGACGAGGAACGCGGTCCCCAGGGCTTCGGCCAGGAGTTTCTGCGGGGTACTGGGTGGTGCTGCCATGCTGTTCGTCCTCCTTGGCTTGAAACACGTTCGACATTGCCGAACAGCGTTTCACGCAACATAAGACCGGACGCGCCCCGGCGTCAAGAGCTCACGAGCAGGTCAGCGGGATGATTCATGGGACCGCCTGGGCTTCCCTTCTGCCGCACAGCGCCGCCACAGTTATTTCCAAAGAGGCTCTTGGCCGGTTGTCAGCGCGGGGCCTCAGCATTGGCCGTACAAGCGGCCCGCGAACGCGCGGCCTGGTGCCAGCAGGTTCGCGGCCCCGAGGCGGAAAGGAACCGAACCATGGGTGGCGAGACAACCGGCCAGTTGAGCAGGCGCGCGGTCCTCGGCGGCGGGATGGTGCTCGGCGCGGCCGGCATCATCAGAAGCCAGGCGCGCGCCGCGGCGCAAACCGTGCCGCCGGCGAGTTTCCCGGCGGCACGCGTCGGCGCGACGTTCGACCTGTTCCCGTTCCCGCCCGGCACGACGTACCCGCAGGCGGTGGACATCTGGAACCGCACGACCGGCACGAAGATGCGCTGCTGGAAGGTCTACTACCAGCTCGGCGAGTTCCCGGCGTCCATCGACGCCCGGATCCAGACCATGATCAACCGCGGAATCCAGGCGCTGATTAGTTTCAAGCCGGCGATCAAGCACTCCAGCGCCGAGCGCGACAAGCTGGCGAAGGCGGTGCGGATGTTCCACCGCGCCGGGCTGACCGCCGAGGTGTGCCTGTGGCAGGAGGTCGGCCCGAAGGACATGACCGCGGCCCAGTACCACTCCTACGTGCAGTATTACGGCCCGGCGATCCGTGCGTACTATCCGCTGGTGTTCGACGCCCCCGGCTACCAGGGGCCGAAGGAGTGGGCCTCGTACGACCCGGGCCACGCGCTCGTGGACGGGTACGCGGTCGACTTCTACTGCGGGGACTACGTCAACAAGAAGTACACGCTCGAGCCGCTGGCCGCTCTCGCGGGCCGGCTGCCGGTAGGCATCTGGGAGATCGGGAACACTGCCTCCAGCAAGTTCATGCCGACCGCCGCGGAGATCACCGCGTACCTGGGATACATCACGTCGTTCCTGTCCCATCGCGCGGCATCGGGGCTGCCGGTGGGCAGCGTCGCCTGGTACAACGGGCCTGCCGGCCCCAAGCAGAACGGCCAGAACGAGATCGCGGGAACCCACCCGAACACGGAGGCGCCCACCGACATCGCCGGGTACCGCAAGCTCTACAAGGCAGTGAACAAGGTGCCGTAGCCGCTGCGGCAACCGGTGACGTCCCGGGGGCGGCGGGCCGCCAGCTCGCCGCCGCTCCCGTACCATCACGCGGCCTCAAAACCGCGAGATCGGCGCCGCTCCCGTACCATCACGCCACCGCAGAACCGCCAGCCACGCCCGTAGCTGATCACATCAGCCCCACTGGTGACTCTAGTACCACACTTCATGATCGCGGAAGTCTGGGTGTCGCCTGCGGCCCGCCGTTTCCGCGATCATGACTGCTGTCCGTTTTGTCCGGGTTGGTATCGTGGGCGCGCTGTCCGCGAACATCATGACAGGGCGAAGGGAAACAACGTCCCGATGACGGGTGCCAGAATCGATCCATGCTGACCTTTGGGGTGGTCGCGCTCGGCGTGACGGACGTGCGGCGGGCGGCGGAGTTCTGGGGCGCGGCGCTGGGCTACGAGCTGCGCGAGGATGGGTTCGGCGGGTGGGCGAAGGTGCTGGTGCCGCCGGGCGGCGCGGCGGGGATGGCGATCGCGCTGCAGACCAGCCAGACTCCGCTGCAGGACCACCCGCGGCTGCACTTCGACCTGCACGTCGCCGATGCCGCCGAGCAGGCGGCCGAGGCGGAGCGGCTGGTGTCGCTGGGCGCGGAGCTGGTCGACTGGGACAGTTACCCGGACGACCCGGACTTCGTGGTGCTCGCCGACCCCGACGGCAACCGCTTCTGCATCGTCGACCTGGCCCACGGGACGTTATGACCCCCCGGACTTCCCCGCGGCTCGTGGCCACCGATCTGGACGGGACGATTGTGCGCGAGGACGGGACGATCTCGGCGAGGACGCTGGCCGCGTTCGGCCGCGCCGAACGCGGCGGGGCACGGTTCGTCCTGGTCACGGGCAGGCCGCCGAGGCTGATGGGGCGCATCGCCGAGGCCTTTGGCAACCGCGGCGTGGCGATCTGCGCCAACGGCGCGCTGACCTACGACATGCGCACGGGCCGCATCAACGGCGAGCGGCTCATCCCGGCGGACGCGCTGGCCGAGGCGGCGAGGCTGCTGCGGAAGGTCATCCCGGGCATCGGGATCGCCGTGGAGAACGCCTTCGACCTGGCCGCGGACAACCGCTACCAGGCCGGTGTCTGGGACGACGGGCTCGCGGAGATCCCGCGCCTTGACGACGCGGAGCTGTTCGGCAGGGCCGCCGCCAAGCTTCTCGGACGGCACCCCGATCACACCGCCGACGAACTGCTCGCGCTCGCCCATCCGGCCATCGGCCGGATCGTGAACACGTATCACTCGAACGGGTGGAGCCTCGTCGAGGCCGTCGCCCCCGAGGTCAGCAAGGCGTCCGCGGTCGCGGCGCTGGCCCGGAAGTACGGCATCGCGCGCGGCGAGGTCATCGCGTTCGGCGACATGCCGAACGACCTTCCGTTGCTCGCCTGGGCCGGGACCTCCTACGGAATGGCCAACGCCCACCGCGACGTGCTGGCCGCCGTCGACCACGTGATCCCCGGCAACGATGACGACGGCGTAGCCACCGTGCTCGAGACCCTCTTCCCATGAGGGCTTCCCCGTTACGGCTTCCGTGACGGCCGCGGGGGGTGAGGTCAGGTGCCGGCGAGGTGAGGTCAGGTGCCGGGCGGGGGTGAGGTCAGGTGCCCGCGGGGAGGCAGGTGCCGGCTGGGTGAGGTCAGGTGCCCGCGGGGGGCAGGTGCCCGCCGGGTGAGGTCAGGTGCCGACCGGGTGAGGTCAGGTGCCGGTGGGGCCGAAGCGTTCCGTCTTGATCCTCGCGGGGGCGTGGCCGGCGTCTATCAGGAGGCGGGCGGCGGCCTCGACGAAGCCGGTGGGGCCGCACACGAAGACGGCGGGGGGCTCCGGCGAGCGGGCTGGCCAGCCCGCGGAGGCGATCACGGTGGCGCTGATGCGGCCGGGCGCGGGGCCGCCGGGGGGCGCCATCCGCGTGTAGACGTAGCTGAGGCCGAGGGAATCATCCCGCGCCCGTTTGGTCAGCTCATCGGCGTACAGCGCGTCGGCGGGAGTGCGAACCGAGTAGATCAGCCGGAACGGGACCTTGTTCCCGGAACCGGCGCGGGCGCGGGCGCGGATCATGGACATCAGCGGGACGACGCCGCTGCCGCCGGCCACCAGCAGCACCGGCGCGGCCGAGTCGGGATCCCAGACGAACCAGCCGCCGATCGGGCCGCGCAGCTCGAGCTGGTCGCCGGCCTCCAGGGTTTCGGTCAGGTAGGGCGAGACCTCGCCGTCCGCGATGCGCTGCACGGTCAGCTCGAGGCGGTCACCGTCCGGGGGCGAGGCGATAGAGTACGACCGCTCGGCGGTGTAGCCGTCGGGCGCGGTCAGCCTGACGTCGACGTGCTGGCCCGCCAGGTGACCGGGCCAGCCGGGGACGTCGAGGACGAGCGTCTTCGCCGTCGCGGTCTCGTCGCGGGTCGCCGTCAGCGTGGCGACCTGCCACGTCAGTCGCCCCAGTACCGCTGCTCGCGCCACGGGTCACCGTAGTTGTGGTAGCCGAGCTGTTCCCAGAATCCCGGCTCGTCCCTCTCCATCAGGTCGATGCCCGTCACCCACTTCGCGGACTTCCAGAAGTACAGGTGCGGCACCAGCAGCCTGGCGGGGCCGCCGTGCTCCGGGTGCAGCGGCTTCCCGCCGAACTCGTAGGCGATCCACGCCTTGCCGGCCCGCAGGTCGGCGAGCGGCACGTTCGTGGTGTAACCGCCGTACGAGCGCGCCATCGTGTAGCTCGCGCCGGTGTCCACGCCGTCCAGCAGGGTGTCGATCGCCACGCCCTTCCACATGGTGCCGAGCTTGGACCACTTGGTCACGCAGTGGATGTCGGTGGTGATCTGCTCGCTGGGCAGCGCGGTGAACGCCGCCCAGTCCCAGCTCCGGGTCTGGCCCTTTTCGGTCTTCAGGGTGAACTGCCACGTGCCGGTGCTCACCTTCGGGGTCGGCCCCGCCGACAGCACCGGGAAGTCGGTCACCAGGTACTGGCCGGGCGGCAGTTTCTCGCCGCCGTCGCGCCGCCGCCCTGAAAAGCCGCGAGAGATGATGCCCACTGCTGCCCCTCCTTTTCAGTGCAGCTTCGCGCGCTCAGTGCAGCTTCGCGCGCCAGTCGTGCGGAACCCGGCCCTCCGGGCCGGGGACGGGCTGGTCCAGCGGATGGTTCTCGGGCGCGGCCAGCACCGGGCCCTCGTCGTAGAAGTCCTCTTCGGGGTAGGACCAGAACCACGACTCTCCGGGCTCGTAGCTGCGGATGACCGGGTGCCCGGTCTCCCGGTAGTGCGCGGTCGCGTGCTGCGCCGGGGAGTTGTCGCAGCAGCCGATGTGGCCGCACTGCGCGCACCGGCGCAGGTGCAGCCACCAGCCGCCGGCCTCCTCGCACTCGGCGCACCCGGTGCCGCTCGGCGGGACGGACGGGTCGATGCCCTGCGTGACCGTCATCGTGTCTTCCCTTCACGGGCCGCCGTCGCCGGCCCTTCACTGGCCGCCCCGATCGGGAGGCGTACCTGGAAACGCGTGTCCCCCGGGACCGATTCCACCCGCAGGTCGCCATGATGCTTGTTCACGACGATCCGCCACGATATGTCCAGGCCCAGCCCGGTGCCCTCGCCCACCGGCTTCGTCGTGAAGAACGGCTCGAAGATCCGGCTCTTGATCTCGTCTGGCACCCCGGGGCCGGTGTCGCCGAACTCGACGAGGGCGCAGTCATCCTCGCGGGCCGTCCGCACGGTGAGGGCGCCGGTCCGGTTCATCGCCGACACCGCGTTGTCGATCAGGTTCGTCCAGACCTGGTTGAGCTCGCTGGGGTACGCGGGGATCTTCGGCAGCGAGCGGTCGTAGTCCTTGACCACGGTGACGCCGTCACCGATCTTGCCGGCCAGCATCAGCAGCGTGCTGTCCAGCAGCTCGTGCACGTCGACGGTCTGGAACGGCGCCCGGTCGAGCTGGGAGTACTGCTTCGCGGCGCCGACCAGGGTCGAGATCCTCGTGGTGGAATCCTCGATCTCGTTCATCAGCAGCTCGGTCTCGACCGTGTAGTTCAGCCAGCGCAGCGCCGGGTCGAGCATCTCGCCGCCGACCGTGTCCCTGACGTGCTCCAGCCAGTCGGCGCCGAGGCCTGCCTGAACGAAGTTGGGGGCCATCCGCCAGCCGTCGCCGATGCCGTGCTCGTCGAGCCAGTCCGACAGCTCGTCCTCCCGGTCGCTCGCGGTCAGCGGGTCGAGCTCGGCCGCCTTGGCGACCTTTTCCACGGCACGCTCCTGGAGCTTGATGATCGTCTCCAGCTTGTCGCGCTGGTACGGGCCGCGGGCGATCAGGCCCAGCTTGTGCCGCATGCCCGCGACCCGCTCGCGCAGCGCCGCGGTCGCGCTGACGGCGGCGGCCGCCGGGTTGTTCAGCTCGTGGGTCAGCCCCGCCGACAGCGAGCCGAGCGCCAGCAGCCGTTCCCGCTGGCCGATGAGCTGCTGCTGCGCCTGGCCGCCAAGCAACGCGCCCTCCAGCAGGTGCACGGCCATCGGGAACCACTCACGCATGATCCGCGAAAAGTCCTCGGCGGGCAGCACGAAGAACCGGGACGGTTCGGTGACCCGCACCGAGTTGAAGTACACCTGCCGCGCCCGGTCACCCATGTACGCCTGGAACGCGCCGGCGTACACCCCGGGGCTGCTGGTCCTGCTCACCTCCACGTCGTCGGCGCCGACGCGACGCGACATGACGAGCGCGCCCTCCAGCAGCACGTAGAAGCACGTCGCCGGGTCGCCCTCGGCGTAGACCGGGCCCGGCTGGATGAGCTCGACGGAGCCCACACGGCACAGGTGATCGAGCTGGTCCTGCGACAGCTTCTCGAAGAGGAACAGCGTGCGGAGTTCGTCCGGGTCGCAGTTCAGCGTGGGTCTGGCGGAGGCCGCCTGCGGGCTGGTTTCCGGCGTGGTCACAGCTTCTCCAGGTACCGGTGCGCGAGCATGACTGCCATGGCTCCCTCTCCCACCGCGGACGCGACCCGCTTGGCGGACTCGGCACGCGCGTCGCCGGCCACGAACACACCGGGCACGCTGGTCTCCAGGTGATAGGGCGGCCGGTCGAGCGGCCAGCCCTTGGGGCCGTCGACGCCATGATCCGGGCCGGCCAGGATGAAGCCGTGGTCGTCGCGGGCCACCACGCCGTCGAGCCAGGAGGTTCTCGGCTCTGCCCCGATGAACACGAACAACCGCCTGGTGTCCACTATTTCGGTATCGCCGGTGTTGAGCTCGCGCAGCGTGAGCCGTTCCAGCTCCTGGCCGCCGTGCGCCTCGATCACCTCGGTGCAGTTGCGCACGCTGATGTTGGGAATGCCGCGGAGCTGCTCGATGAGGTAGTACGACATCGACTTCGTCAGCGACGGCGCGCGGACCAGCAGCGTCACGGACTTCGCGTGCGGGGCGAGGTACACGGCAGCCTGCCCGGCGGAGTTCGCCCCGCCGACGATGAACACGTCCTGCGAGGTGCAGGCCTCCGCCTCGGTCAGCGTCGCGCCGTAGAAGACCCCGCAGCCGGTCAGGTCCTCGAGGCCGGGCGCGGCCAGCTGGCGGTAGGACACGCCGGTCGCCAGGATGACGGTCTGCGCGCCGACCGAGGTGCCGTCCGACAGGCGCACGGTGCGGCCGGAGCCGCTGACCTCCAGGCCTGTCGCCTCGACCGCGGTGAGCACCTCCGCGCCGAACTTGGTGGCCTGCCGCCGCGCGCGCTCGGTGAGCTGCGAGCCGGACACCCCGTCCGGGAACCCGAGATAGTTCTCGATCCGCGAGCTCTGGCCCGCCTGGCCGCCGGTGGCGATCCGCTCGACGAGCACCGTGCTCAGCCCCTCTGATGCACCGTAGACCGCGGCGCCGAGCCCGGCGGGGCCGCCGCCGATCACCACCAGGTCGTAGAAGCTCTCGGCCGGGGTCGTGGCGAGGCCCACCCGGCTGGCCAGCTCGCTCTTGGCCGGCTCGACGAGGGGCTCGCCGTCCGGCGTGACCACGACCGGCAGCCGCCGTCCGTCCTCGCCAGCCGCCGCGAGCAGCCGCTGGCCTTCGGGCTCGTCGGAGGAGTAGAAGCGGTACGGCACCTGGTTGCGGGCGAGGAACTCGCGGAGCTGTGACGAGCGCGCGTTGAAGCGGTGGCCGACCACCTTGGTTTCCGGCACGACCTTGTGCTCCTCGCCGCGCCAGGCGTCGAGCAGCGCGTCCACCACCGGGTAGAGCTTCTCCTCCGGCGGGTCCCACGGCTTGAGCAGGTAATGATCGAGGTCGACAACGTTGATCGCCTGGATCGCGGCGTCCGTGTCGGCGTACGCGGTGAGCAGTACGCGCTTAGCGAACGGGTACACGTCCATCGCCGCCTCGAGGAACTCGATGCCGTTCATCTGCGGCATCCGGTAGTCGGCGAGGATCACCGCGACCTGCTCGCCGCGCAGCTTCATCTGCCGCAGCGCGTCGAGCGCGGACTGCGCGGACTCCGCGCGCACGATCCTGTTCTGTTCCCCGTAACGCCGCCGCAGGTCCCGCGCCACCGCGCGGGACACGCCGGGATCGTCGTCCACGGTCACGAGCACCGGCCGGACCGGATCCCTGCCAGTTTCGCCGGCCGCTTCCCCGGCCGTGGTCACGCCGCCTCCTGGTCACGCCGGTCACGCTGCTCAGGCCACATGGACCCAATGGTAAGTCGCGACCGAAACCGGCCCAACAGCACGGGGCTCGGCTCCGAGGGGCCGGGTGGCACGGGCTCGGCCCCGGGGCCGGGTGGCGCGGGCTCGGTCCCGGGGCCGGGTGGCGCGGAGGGTGAGATCAGCGGCCGGGGATGTCGATGAGGGCCCAGGCGGCTTCCCAGAGGGTGCTGACGGTCACGCGGAGCTGCTTCGCCTTGGGTGGCACCGGCGAGGAAAACCAGCAGGATCCGGTGCCCTCCCCCGTGCAGGCCCCGCTCCAGCCGACGACCTCGCTCCAGATGACGAACTCGCCCCAGTACTCCGTGCCCGTGTCGTCGGCGGCGGTGACCCGGAAGCCCGGGGTGATCATCGGCCAGGAACCGTCGATGACCCAGGGATGCCCGTAAAGCTGGACGGACACCAGGTCGTCGTGCACCGCGACGTTCTCGATCACGGCGGTGGCCTGGCTGAGCGGAAGCCGTACCACCAGGCCGGACCCGCTCTCCCGCCCGGTACCGGGGGCGGCCATGGTCTCGTACGCGTGGGCATGAACTCCCCACCTGGGCACCAGGGCCTCTCGCCAGTCGGCTGGCTCCCGGTAAGGCAGGCGCGCGAGCAGCGCGCTGTCCTCGGGCAGCGCGCCGACGGCGAGCAGCGCATCGGCGACGGCGGCCACGATTCCGGCGGTGTCGAGTTGCACCGCGCCGGTCTCGAAGGAGCCGATCCCCCAGTCCTCGCTGATCGACGCCAGCTCCGCCAGGTAGCACTCCGCCGGGGTCGGCCATGGAGTCTGCGCGGTGCCGACAGGGACGACGGCGGGCGGCAGCATGATTATGCGGACAGACTCGCCGGATCCGGCGGAGAGCTCCAGCCAGCGGACGGCTGGCCGGCCGCCGCGAGAACCGGCCTCGCCGGACGCGGATGGGCCGGGCACGGGAGCGGGGTCGCCGGAAGGGGACTCGCCGGGAGCGGCCTCGCGGGGAGGGGGCTCGCCGGCGGCGGCCGCTGCGGGGAACTCGCCTTCGGGGACCCAGAGCACCCTGCCCGACGCCAGGGACCGCGCGGCCGCGGAGCCGGGCACGCCGCCGGGCGGCAGCACGTACGTCGCGCCGGTGTCGTCGGTGACCGACAGCCGCGCGACCGCCTCGGCAGCCTCCGCGCCGATGACGGCGCCGGCCCGGTGGCCGCCGTCGCGCGCGACGCCGTGGCAGCACACCGAGATTCCCTCCGGGGTCAGGGTGGCCGACGTGATGGTGAGGTCGTGGCCGCCGAGCCGGCAGCGAACGGGACCGGCGGCGACCGCCAGCGGGGTCCTGCGCGGGCCGTCCGCGCCGGCGGCCCGCGCCGCCAGGAGGCGGCGCGTTTCGGGCGTGACGGTCAGCTCACCGATCGGCAGCGCCACCTGGAAGCCGGCGGCTTCGAGCGCCGGCCGCTGCGCGGCGAGGATCTCCTCCGCGCGCGCCGCGGGCAGCAGCCCGAGCACCATGAACGCGTTGGCCACCGCCTCGAGGCTGAACCGCACGACCGGGAGCGGGTCTCCCTCCCGGGCCAGGGCCAGGGGGGCGGCCATGGCACGGAGGAAGGATTCCGGATTCTGTGACATGGGAACCACCGCCCGTTCTGTATATGTATATCTACGCCTTCAATAGCCGCGGTCGTTGACGATGTTCTCCAGCGGTTCCCCGGCGGCGTACCGTGCGAGCTGGGCGCGGACGATCGCGTACGCGCGCGGCCGTGCCTCGGCCACGGCGCCGGCGATGTGCGGGGTGAGCAGCAGGCCGGGCGCGGACCACAGCGGGTGGCCCTCGGGCAGCGGCTCGGGGTCGGTCACGTCGAGCGCGGCGCGGATGCGGCCCGAGCTCAGTTCCGCGAGCAGCGCGCCGGTGTCGACGACCGCGCCGCGAGCCGCGTTGACCAGCAGGGCGCCGTCCTTCATCGCGGCGAGGAACTTGGCGTCGGCCAGCGACGTGGTCTCCGGGGTGACCGGCACCAGCAGGATCACCACGTCGGCGCGCGGCAGCGCGGCCGGCAGTTCCTCCATGCCCAGCACCCCGGGCCGCGCGTGCCTGGCGATCCGCTCGATGGTCACGCCGAAGCCGTCGAGCCGGCGCTCGGTGGCCGCGCCGATCGATCCGTACCCCACGATCAGCACGTGCTTTCCGGCGACCGACTGGGCCGGCGCGAAATCCCAGCGGCCCTCCCGCTGGGCCGCCAGGGCTCGTGGAAAGCCGCGCAGCTCCGCGATGATGACGCCGACGATCCACTCGGCGACCGCCGGGTCGTGCGCCCCCCTGGCGTTGCACAGCGTCACGCCGGGCGGGATGTGCGGGATGATCTTCTCCGCGCCCGCCGACATGAGCTGCATCAGCCGCAGGCGGGGCAGCCTGGCCACTTTCGCCACCAGTTGTTCGGGCACACCGAACGGGAGCACGATCACCTCGACCTCGTCCGCCGAGCCGGGCAGCGGCTCGCCGCCCGTCCAGACGTCCGCGACCATGCCCTCGGGCAGGCCGCCGGTCTTCTGCGCTGGCTCGGGCAGCCATACCCGCGTCACGGCACCTCCGGCAGGATGGGGGGACAGTTGAGGTTTTACTACAGGCCGAACCGGGCGCGCTCGTCCGCCGGCACCAGGTCCGCGTAATCCGGGTGCCGGATGAGCCAGCGGTTGATGTACGGGCAGTACGGCAGCACGGCGAGGTTCGCCGCCCGGGCGGCGTCGAGGCTGGCCCGCGCCAGCTTCCCGGCCAGGCCCTCGCCCTGGAACCGGGGGCCGACCTCGGTGTGCACGAGCTCGATGACCTGCCCGTCGGTGCGGTACTGCACGAAGCCGGCGAGCTCGTCGCCGGCATAGATCTCGAACCTGGACTTGTCCTCGTTGCGGACGACGCTCGGCTCCTCCAGCGATTGCTCCATAACCACTACTGTGCACCCCGGCAGAGCATCGCGCGGCCGGGGAGGCGCGCGGCGGGTGGCTGGACGCTCAGACCGGCGAGGGCCAGGCGCACAGAGCGGCATTGGCTACACGTACGCGCCGGCCGGCGAGCGAGACCCCTCCCCGGATGCGCGCGCGCTCGCGTGGGCGGGCATGGCGGGACCGGAGGGCGCGCTGATGACCACGACCGGGCACACGGCGCGGCGCAGGCAGGCACGGATGACCGGGCCCGCGGCGCGCAGGGAGCCGGGCGTGTCGCCGGCGCTGCCGAGGACGAGCATGTCGGCGCCGGCGCACCGGTCCAGCAGAACGCGCGCGGCCAGGCCTTCGGCCACCTCGGTACGGATCCGGATGCCGACGGCGTCGTCGGGCACGAGGCCCCGCAGCGACTCGGGACCCGGCGCTTCGGCACTCGGCGGCGGCGCCTGCGCGGGCACCGCGTAACTGGCCACGCTGTGGCAGGGCGCCTCCCAGGCGTGGACCGCGTGAACCTCGGCCCCGCGCAGGCACGCCTCACGGCAGGCCCAGCGCAGCGCGGCAGCGGACTCGGCGGAGCCATCCACTCCGACGACGATCCGCCGGACGGCAGGGACGGTCATGACGAACCCCTTCTCCTTTCGGACCTGACGCACCTGTCCGCCGTCCCCCGGGCGGTCAGTCAGGGGTTTCGCTTCTCGGCACTCAGCTTCTCAATGCCCGATCGTAATAAAGCCGGGCCGCGAGGACGAGACCCCCGTGCCGAAATTTTCGCAGGTGATCACCATGCGGACGCCGGGCGGCGACGCGGGGCGGCCGGGGCGGCGACGCGCGCAGTTATCGTATCGTTATTGGGTGCGGCTAGGGCAAAACGGGTGATCCGCGTGCGGGCCAGGTGGCGCTGGCTGGTCGTCGTGGGCGGCGTGGCCGTGCTGTGCTGTCTTCCGGTGCTGGCCAGCGCGCTGCCGGTGTCCGTGCCCCGGCTGACGCCTTTCGGGTTGCGGGAGCGGATTCTCGGCTCCGCGCCGCTGGCCTACGCCGGGTACGCGGAGAGCGACGCGACGTTCGGCCTGCCGTCCCTGGAGGGCCTGCAGAACCTGACCGACCTGCTCGACGGGGTGACCCGGATGCGCGTCTGGCAGGCGGCGCCGGACCGCTGGCGGGTCGACGTGCTGTCCGACGTCGCCGAGCGCGACCAGTACCAGCTCGGCGGCACCGGCTACCTGTGGGATTCCGGGACCCAGCTGCTGACCAGGGTCAACGGCCAGCCGGCGGTACGGCTGCCGCAGCCGGATGACCTGGTGCCGCCCGCGCTCGCCATCCGGCTGCTGAACGAGGCGGGCCCGCGCGCGAAGCTCAGCCTGCTTCCCCCGCAGCGGGTGGCCGGGCGCGGCGCCGCCGGGCTGCGGATCGTCCCGGCCAGCCCGGCGTCCACCATCGGGCAGGTGGACATCTGGGCCGACCCGGCGACCGGCCTGCCGCTGCGCGTCGAGATCTTGTCCCGCAGCTCCCGGGTTCCCGCGCTCGAGACCCAGTTCCTGCAGGTCAGCCCCTGGCGCCCGGACCCGGGGGTGCTGACACCGCGGCGCGGGCCGGGCACCGGGTACTCGGTCACGACCGCGAGCAACCTCACCAGCGTGCTGCACAACCTCGACCCGGAGGTGCTGCCCGGCAGCCTCGCCGGGCTGCCCAGGCGGCCGTCACCGCAGCAGTACGGCGAGGTCGGCGTCTACGGCGGCGGCCTGGCGACGTTCGTCGTCCTCACCTTCCGCGGCGGCACCGGCCTGACGTTGCTGAACGACGCGCGCTCCGCCGGCGGCGCGTGGCTGACGGATCCCAACGGGGTCGGCGTGCTTGCCAGCGCGCCGCTGGTCAACCTGATACTCATGCACCCCTTCCGCTCACGGGACACGTTCCTGCTGGCCGGACTCGTCGGCAAGGACACCCTGGAGCGGGCGGCCGCGGCGCTCGCGGCGAAACCGGATCAGGACAACCTGGGACTATGATCACCACGCGCGCGCTCACCAAGCGGTTCGGGCACGTCGAGGCCGTGTGCTCGGTCGGGCTCGAGGTCCGCGAAGGCGATCGCTACGGCCTGCTCGGCCCGAACGGCAGCGGCAAGACCACGCTCGTCCGGATGCTCCTCGGCCTGGTGTACGCCACCAGCGGCGAGATCACCGTGCTAGGCCAGCGGATTCCCCGGCACGCCGGCCGGGCGCTGCCGGACATCGGCGCGCTGATCGAGGAGCCCGCCGCCTACCCGCACCTGTCCGGGCGGGCGAACCTCCGGCTGCTCGACGCCGCGGGGCCCGGCGGCTCGCGGCGCACCCGGCGGGCGCGGATAGAGGAGGCGCTGGAACGGGTCGGGCTCGCCGGCATCGACCGGCGGCCGGTCAAGGCGTACTCGCTGGGCATGCGGCAGCGGCTGGGCCTGGCCGCCGCGCTGGTGCGCCGGCCCCGGCTGCTCGTCCTGGACGAGCCGGGCAACGGCCTCGACCCGCGCGGCATCAAGGACATCCGGGACCTGCTCATCGAGCTGAACTCCGCGGGGGTGACCGTCTTCCTGTCCAGCCACTTGCTGGGCGAGGTCTCCGCGCTGTGCACCCGGGTGGGCGTGCTGGACCACGGCCGGCTCGTGCTGCAGGAGTCGCTGGCGGAGCTGCAAAAGCCGACCGGCCGCGTCCTGGTCGAAACCCAGGATGCCGAACGAGCGCTGGCGCTCCTCGACGGCCACGTCGAGCGCCGCGACGGGCCGCACCTGGTCGTGCGCGATCCCGACCCGGCCGGCCTGAACGCCCGGCTGGTCGGCGAGGGGGTGCGCGTCGCGTCGATAGCGCAGCAGCGGCGGACGCTCGAGGAGGTCGTCCTGGAGGTCACCGGCGCCGGCTCCGACCAGTTCGGCGGCGGGGGCGGCACCTCGCCGCCCTCGCCTCCGCGCTCCCCCTCCCCCAGCACCCCCTCCCCCTCACCAAGGGGCACCGGTCATGAGGTGCCGGGCGCATGATCGGGGTCGAGCTGTTCAAGCTGTTCCGGCGGCCGCGCACCTGGATCACGGCCGGGCTGATCTGCGCGCTGCCGCTCATCGTCGCCATCTTCGTCGCGACCACGCACCTGGTGCCGCCGCCCGGGCAGGGCAGCGCGTTCCTTTCGGCGGTGCTGCAGGACGGCCAGCTCTACCCGGCGGCCGCCCTCGCCCTGGTGCTGCCGGTGTTCCTGCCGGTTGCGGTGGCGATCGTGGCCGGCGACTCGATCGCGGGCGAGGCCACCGGCGGCACGCTGCGCTACCTGCTGGCCAGGCCGGTGGGGCGGACCAGGCTGCTGGTCGCCAAGCTCATCGCGGTGATCGCGTTCGTGCTGTTCGCCATCGTCGCCGTCACGCTGACGTCGTACGCCACGGGTGTGCTCATCCTCGGCCCGTCCCGCGCGGCCGCGGTCGGCGAGTCGCCGGGCAGCGGCATTTCCGGCTCGATCGCTCCCGGGGCGGGGGGCGCGCCCACCGCGGGCCTGTCCGCCGGCGGGGCGGTGACCTCGCTGTCGGGCGCGCCGCTGACCGTGCTGCAGCTCGCCGAGCGGGTCATCGGCACGGTCGCGTTCATCACCGTGTCCATGCTCGGGGTCGCCGCGATAGCGCTGTTCCTTTCCACCGTCACCGACTCGGCGATCGGCGCCGCGATGGGCGCGCTCGCCACGCTCGTGGGCAGCGAGGTGCTGGTGACGCTGAACGCGGCGGCGGTCGTCCAGCCGTACCTGCCGACGCGCTACTGGCTGGCCTGGATCGACTTCTTCCGCCAGCCGATACTGTGGCGCGACATCGACCGGGGGTTCGGCATCCAGGCGGTCTACGTCGTGGTGTTCCTGGGCGCCGCCTGGGCGAACTTCGCCACCAAGGACATCACCGCCTGAGGCGCTGATGCTCGCGCTCCACCATCGACGTCAGGGAGCGGATGGCCGGGGTGGGGGGTGGAGCCGGCATTTTGACACATGATCATGTGGATAAGCTGCCTAGGGCTAGGAGGGAGTTGCAGTCGGTGGCCGGCGGGGCGGTGAGGTGCCTGGTGGCCAGGGTGCGCAGGACGATGCCCACTACCAAGGGGGATGTGGGGAGGTCGCTGTGGCCGATGACCGCGTCCCGGCAGACGGACTGCAGGGACACGTTCACCGCGCCGGGCAGGCGAGCCGAGTCCGGAGGCTGCACAACCTGGTCGTTGGTCGTCCAGAGCGACAGCCACGGTGGGCGGTCCCGCCTGGGCAGCTGCTGGAGCCAGGTGAGCAGGCTGCTCCCGGGCACCAGTTCCTGGCACGCGGCCGGGCACACGTCCGGGGCTACCACGGTGCCTATGGTCGCGAGGTTGGCGCCGTGCAGCGGGGAGCCGAGCGTGATGATGCGTGCGGCGCGCGCCGGGCCGTCGTAGGTGACGTCCCACAGCCACGCCACGACGCCGCCCGCGGAGTAGCCGATGACGGTGACCGGCCCGGAGCCCGCGCGCAGCGCCTGGTTCACGTAGCCGTTGAGCACGCCGGCCTGCGCCCGCAGGTCGCCGGTGCCGTCGCCGGCCAGGTGCACGACGGTTGCGGGCAGGCCCGTCCGCCGGATCCTCGCCGCCAGCACGTCCAGCGCCGCGGTCGACCCGCCGTAGCCCGGCACCAGAAGCACGGCACCCGGGCGCGACGAGCTGGGCATCGCAGCGGGCTGGCTGCCCGCTGCCGCCTCGATGCCGCCGGCGATCCCCGCGGCCGCCACCGCCAGGGCCAGTGCGGAGAGCAGGGTTCGCCGCCGCGGGCTCATGCCGGCCCACCGGGCGAAAACACGCATATACCCCATGGTGCGCCGTACCCGGCCGGCCGTCCAAACCGGGGGCGGGCAGATACCGGTTGGCGGAGCGCGGTGAAAGTGGTGAAACAGGAGCGCTGGCGCAGCGGACACAGGCCGGTGACCTGGTGCCTTCGGTGGCGCTGCTCGGGACGGGGATCATGGGCAACGGGATGGGGTGCCCACGCCGTGGCGGGCCGCGACCTCGCGGATCGCCGCGGCGAGGCGGTCCGGGTGCTCGCTGGTGGTGAGGTGGCCGCCGGGGAACGTGAGGACCTGGGCTCCGGGCACGCGCTCGCGGGTGGCCGCGATCTGCCGGTGCTCGTAGGGGTCCTCCTCGCTGCCGCCGACGTAGAGGGCGACCGCGCCGTCCAGCTCGCGGGCGATCGCGGCGAGATCCCAGCGCCGTGCGTGCCGGCGGTGCTCGGCAACGAATCCCGCCGCGTTGTGGGCGAACGCCGCTCCGTCCCGCCGGCTGATCGCCGACCACAGCTCGGCGAGCTCGGCCGGGGCGGGATGGTAGTCGCGGGAGTACACGCGTGCCCGCTTCCAGCCCGTGCCGAACGCGCGCGGCGAGCGCTGCCATCCCCGCATCGCGAGGGCCCCCAGCGACGTGCGCAGCAGCGGCGTGCCCTGCCACGGATGCGTGTGCGCGTCGGCGAACAGGCCACCGTTCACCATGAGCGCGGCCGCGATCACCGGCCTGGCGGTGTCGCTGGCGATGTCGCGGGAGGCGGTCCGCTCGAGCTGACGGCGAAGTACCTCCAGCAGCGCGAGCGAGGTGTAGTCGAACGTGACGACGACGGTGCGGCGCACATCGTGGTGCCGCCACAGCGCCTCGACCAGGTCCGCGCGCTCGACGGTGGAGTACGGGTAGTCCCGGGGCTTGTCCGAGTCACCCTGCCCTACCGGCTCCACATAGAGTCGCGGGCCAAGGTCGCCGAGCATCCGGTCCACCTGGGTCCAGCCGTAAGAGCCATCCGGGAACCCGGGCAGCATTGTGAGCCACACAGCGTCCGGGTCCTGCCCGGCGGCGGCCACGCGCTCGAAAACCCGCAGCGTGCCCGGCGTGGCGGCGGCTTCCTGCTCGGTCAGTACGCGCGCGGATCCCGGGTCGTACCATATCCGCTGGCCGCCGGCGAACCACTCCGCCGCCGTCACCAGCGGCTGGTCCTGCCGCGGCAAACCTGCTGTTCTGTTCCCGCTCATCGCGAGCCTCCCTGGTCATTAGTGGACACTGTACACAATAGCGGAACTGGTGGACGCTGTCCACTTTGTTATCCTGCCGTCGTGACGGCCAGTCGATCAGCAGCGGAGATGCGCGGAGCGGAGCGGCGGCGACGGCCGCGGGGCGCCGTCCGCGACGGCCTGGTCGCCGCGGGCCTGGAGCTGGCCCGGACCGGCGGCCCCGAGGCGGTCGTGCTCCGGGAAGCGACACGGATGGTGGGCGTGGTGCCCAACGCCGCCTACCGGCACTTCGCCGACCGCGACGAGCTCCTCGCCGCGGTCTCCGCGGCGGCCATGCAGGAGCTCGCCAGCCGGATGGCCGCGGGCGTCGCACGGGTGCCCGGCAAGCACGGCGATCCCGCCGCGGCCCGTCAGCGGCTGGGCGCGATCGGTGCGGCGTACCTGGAGTTCGCTCACGAGGAACCGGGGCTGTTCGCGACCGCATTCGCCCTGCCGCAGCGGCACGCCTACGGCGCTCCGGACGACGGAACCGGGCGCGACCGCATGCCCCTGGGCCAGCTCCGCACCGTACTCGACGAACTGGTCGACGCCGGGCTACTCGACCGGCGGCGCCGAGACGGCATCGAGTACCCCATCTGGTCCACGGTGCACGGGCTGGCGATGCTCACCGGGCAGGGACCCCTTCGTGACATCCCCGGCGCCACCCGGCATCACCTCGAGGAGCTCACCTTCAGCTTCATCGAGGAAAGCCTGGCATGACGCGCGCTTGCGCGCCCGGACGCTCAGCCGGGGATGAGCTCGACGCGGCTGCCGTGGTGGCCTTTGAGGACGCGGACCTGGGCGGGGATGCGCTGGCGGAGCTCGGCGACATGGCTGACGATGCCGACGATCCGGCCGCCCTCGCGCAGGCCGTCGAGGACGTTCATGACCTCGTCGAGGGTGTCCTCGTCCAGGGTGCCGAACCCCTCGTCGACGAACAGCGCCTCCATCGGGGTGCCCGCGGCCTCGGCGGTCACCACGTCCGCGAGGCCGAGGGCGAGCGCCAGGCTGGCGAGGAACGTCTCGCCGCCGGACAGCGTGCTGGTGTCCCGGTCGAGCCCGGTCCACGAGTCGCAGGCGAGCAGGCCGAGCCCGGCGCGGCCGCCGCCGCGCCGGGCGTCGGTGTGCACCAGCGAGTACCGTCCGGCCGTCATCGTCAGCAGCCGCTGGCTGGCCGCCGCCGCGACCTCCTCCAGCCGCGCGGCGAGCACGAAGGACGAGAGCGTCATCCGCAGCGTGTTCGCGCCCTGGCCGGCCGCGAGGTCGGCCAGGCGGCGCGCCTCGGCGGCACGCGCGGTCAGCGGTTCCAGCGCGGCAAGGGCCTCGCCCAGCCTGGGCACGAGGCCGGTGAGCTGTTCGGCCCGCAGGTCGGCCCGGCTGGCGGCCTCCAGCGCCGCGTCATGGGCCTCCTGGGCGGCCGCGACCGCTTCGGCGGTCTCCTCCACCGCGGCGGGCGGCTCCAGGGGGACGTCCAGGTCCGGGGCGGCCAGCAGCCCGGCGACCGCCTTCGCTTCCGCTTCGTGCCCGGCGATCCGGTCCGCCGACCGCCGCCGCCATTCGGTATCCCGAAGGGCCTCGCGTGCCGCCTCCGGGCCGGCGAATCCGGCGTCCGCCGCCGCCCGCGCCGCTCTTTCCCCCGCTTCGCGCGCCGCGGCCGCGGCGCGCGCCGTCTCGTCCGCGGCGGCCGCGGCGGCGGTCAGGGCGTCCGCGAGCCGCCGCACCGCCGTCACCGCGCTGTCCAGGTCGGGTGCGCCGCCGAGCTCGGCGCGCAGTGAGTCGCGGCATTCGGCGGCACGCCGCTGCGCTCCGGCGGCCTCACCGTCGGCGGCGATGCGCTGCTCAGCCAGTTCGACTTTGGCCTTTTCCGCCCGCGCGAGGGCGGCGTCGAGATCGTCGAGCACCGCCTGGCGATCGCCCAGTTCGGCGGCGGCCGCGGCCACCCGGCCGGCGTCCGCCTCCAGCCGGGCGGCTTCGGCCTCCAGCCGGCCGGCGTCAGCCGCGAGAGCTCCGGCGTCCGGTGCCGTGAACCCGTCGGCGGCGAGCCGCTGAACGAGCTTCTCGATCAGCGCGTCCGCCGCGGCCACCCGCTGGCCTGACTCGTCGGCCCTGCCGGCCGCGTCCTCGGCGGCCGCGACCGCCTGCTCCTCCCGTTCCCGGCTGACCCGCTCGCCGCTCAGCTCGCACAGATCGGGGTGGTCGAGCGAGCCGCACACCGGGCACGGGGTGCCGTCGACCAGCGCGGCGGCGAGTTCCGCTCGCATGCCGTCGAAACGCGCTTCGCGCAGGCGCTGCGCCTCCTCGCGAAGCGTGAGCGACGTCTCCCGCGCGGACAGGTGCGCCTCGTGCAGGCGTTCCCGCTCCGCGAGAGTACTGGCCAGCTCGGCGGCATCGTTCGCGGCCCGCCGGTACCTGCCGGCTTCGGCGCGCGCGTCGGGCAGATCCGCCTGCGCCTGGCTCGCCGCGTCGCGCGCGGCGGCCGCGTGTCCTCGCTGCCCGGCGAATCGCGCTGTCTCGACGTGGAGCGCCTCCAGCGCGGCGGCCAGCGCATTCGCCTGTGCGCGGGCCGCGGCGGCCGCTTCCTCCTCGTCGGCGGCCTGCAGCGCCACGGCGCGCAGCGCCTCCAGCCGCCCGAGCTGCTCCCGGCGCTGCTGCACGGCCGCGCGCAGTCCCGCCGCGCCGGCGACCCGGAGGGCGGCGGCATCGGCCCCGAGCGCGGCGCGCGAATCCTGCTCGGCCTGGCGGGCCGCGCCGGCCGCGTCAGCGGCCCGCTCGGCCTCGTCCTGGACCGGCGCCACCCCGGCCGCCCGCTCCGCGGCGTCCAGCTCGGCGCGCAGCAGCTCGATGCCGGGGGCGGCCAGGCGAAGCTCGCCATCGCGGCGCAGCGCGTCGGCGCGGCGGTGCTGCCTGTCCACCAGGAGCTCCGCGGCGCGCTGCGCCCGAAGCGCCGCCTTCAGCTCCCGTGAGCGCTCCCTGGCAACCGCCGCTGTCGCGTCGCGCTCGGCTTCCGCGGCCGCGAGCAGGCCGGCGGCCCATGCGCGCTGCCACCGGTTCTCGGATGAGGGGATGGAAGAAGCGCCTTGTGATGAGGGGGCGGAAGAAACGCCTTGTGATGAGGGGGCAAACGAAGCGGCCTCCGGTGACCGGGTGAACGAAGCGGCCTCCGGTGACGAGGCGAACGAAGCGGCCTCCGGTGAGGACGCTCCGGAGGAATTATCGGGCGGCGCGGCGAAGAGATGATCATGCTGGGCGTTTAGCGGCCGCTGGCCCGGGGAGGTGGGAGGTTTACACGCTCCCGGGTCCGCGGGCAAGTTCCCCGGCAGCGTGGCCGGGGAGGTCCCCGGGTCCGCGGGCCCGGGCTCATTCTCCGGGGGACCATCGGGGACCGGGACGCCCGCCGCCTGCGCCACCTGGGCGGTCAGCACGTCCACGCCCTCCTCCGCGGCCGCGACCTCGGCGGCGGTGGACCGCCGCCGCTCGGCCAGCCAGTCCTCGACCGCGCGGAACCGGTCGGTGCCGAACAGCCGCTGCAGAAGCCGGGCCCTGGCCTCCGCATCCGAGTGCAGGAACTGCGCGAACTGCCCCTGCGGCAGCAGCACCACCTGGAAGAACTGCTCCGCGGACATCCCCATCAGGTCGGCGATCTCGGCGTCCGCCTCACCGGCACGCGTGGACTTCGTCTGCCACGTGCCGTCGCCCAGGCATTCCTCCAGAAGCACCCGCGCCCGTTCGGTAGTCATTCCTTCGCCTGATTTCCTCGGGCGTTCCTGCTCCGGGCTGCGGGTGATGCGCAGCCGCCGGCCGCCGACCGTGGCCTCCAGCCGGACCTCGGTCCGCCGGCCGGCGGGGGCGTGATCGGAGCGGAGCCGGCGCGTCTTGCCGCGCTCGCCGGGCACCCGGCCGTAGAGCGCGAACGCGATCGCGTCGAGCAGCGTGGTCTTCCCGGCTCCGGTCTCGCCGTGCAGCAGGAAGAGCCCTTCGAGGTCATCGAAGCGGACCGCCGACGTCGCGGCGAACGCGCCGAACGCGGTCACCTCCAGCCGGTGCGGCCGCATCAGCGGGCCTCGGCGGTCTCGCCGGCCCGCACGGCCTCGAACGCCGCCACGAGCAGGGCGTGCTCGCCTTGTGTCGGCGGCGCGTTTCGCACGTGGCGGACGAATTCGGCCGCTATCCCCAGGTCGTCGCGCCCGGCGACCCGCGCGCGGTAACTGCGGCCGTCGGCGGCCGCGCCCTCGGGCTCGAAGGCGAGCACCAGGACGTGCGGGAAGCGGGCGCGCAGCTTGTCCATCGCCGCCTCCGGCCGGCTGGTGTCGGTCAGCGTCACCGACAGGAAGTCGTCTTCGTGCCCGGGGGGCGTGGCGAGCAGGCCGTCGAGCGTGCCGCGCAGCACCGTGAGCCGCCGGTAGACGGGCGCGGGCACGCGCTCGGCATGCGTGACGCCGCGCGGGCCCAGCTCGATAAGCCAGCTGCCCTTGCGGTGGCTGGCCTCGGAGAACGAGTACGGCAGGGGCGAGCCGCTGTACCGGAGGTGCTCCGCGAGCGTCTGCTGGCCGTGCAGGTGGCCGAGCGCGACGTAGCTGAACCCGTCGAAGAGCGAGACCGGGACCTGGCCCACCCCCCCGACCGAGATGTCGCGCTCGGACTCGCTGACCGTGCCGCCCGCGACCCAGCCGTGCGCGAGCACCACCGTGCGCGCCACGCCGCGGGCCGCGGCATCGGCCCGGATCCGGGCGACGGCCTCGCCGAGCACGCCGGTGTGGCTGCGCTCGGAGCACTCGGCGGCCGCGGGCTCGAGGTACGGCACGCCGTAGACCGCCACCTCGCCGTGGGAATCCGTCAGCAGCACCGGATCCGCCGCCGCGGCGGGGCGGGTGCGCAGGTGCACGCCGGCCGCGTCGATCAGCGGGCCGCCGAACCCGAGCCTGCGCGCGGAGTCATGGTTGCCGCTGGTCAGCACGACCCTGGCGCCGGCGTCGCGGAGCCGGACCAGCGCCTCCTCGCACAGCGCCACCGCGTCGACGGGCGGCACCGCCCTGTCGTACACGTCGCCCGCGACGAGCACCACGTCGATCCGCTCCGAGCGCACCACGTCCACGAGGTGCTCCAGGAACGCCCGCTGGGCATCGCGCAGATCCGCGCGGTGCAGCGACCGGCCGAGGTGCCAGTCCGAGGTATGCAGCAGCCTCATGGCCCCGGACGATAGCGATAACCGCCGACATTCGGGGGGATCTGACGCGCGTGGCGTACCGGCCGCGCGCAAGGAAAATCGTTAGCTTAGGAAAGAAACCACGGCCCGTTCTTGTTATCCCGACGGCACCGGAAACCTCGCAGGGGCCTTCGGACGGGCGGTACCGCCGCCACGACGATTTCTGGACGGATGAGCGAAAACAGCGGCACGAACAGCAACGAAAGCCGGTGGGTCCGGCGCCTTGCCGGATACTGCTGGCGCTATCGCCGCGACGTCATGCTGGCCATCGGCGGCTCGCTCATCGCCACACTGGCCACGCTGGCGATCCCGCTTGTCCAGCGGGTCATCATCGACGACGTCATCCTGGCGCGCAAGGATTCGGTCTGGCCGCTGGCCACGCTGCTCGTCATCGCGGCGGTGATCAACTTCGGCGGCATCTACCTGCGCCGTTACCTCGGCGGCCGGGTGTCGCTCGACGTCCAGCACGAGATGCGCACCGAGCTGTTCGGCTCGCTGTCCAGGCTGGACGGCGCGCGCCAGGACGAGATACACACCGGCCAGCTTGTCGGCCGGTCGATCTCCGACCTGAACATGGTGCAGGGCCTGCTCAGCATGGTGCCACTGACGTTCGGCAGCGTGATCCTGTTCGTCTTCTCGCTTGTGATCATGGTGGCCCTCTCGCCGCCGCTCGCCCTGGTCGCGGTCGCGGTGGCGCCCGCGCTGTGGCTGATCGCGCTGGCCTCGCGGAAGAGGCTGTTCCCCGCGAGCTGGCACGCGCAGCAGCAGGTCGGCGACGTCGCGGGGATCGTGGACGAGGCCATCGGCGGAGTCCGGGTGGTCAAGGGCTTCGGCCAGGAGGAGCAGGAGATGCGGCGGCTGGAGGCCGCCAGCGAGGACCTGTTCGCCTCCCGGCTGCGGATGATCCGGCTCACCGCGCGCTACAATCCCGCGCTGACCGCGATCCCCTACCTGGGCCTGGTGGGGGTGCTGGCGTTCGGCGGGTGGCTGGCCATCCGTGGCTCGATCACGCTCGGCACGTTCCTGGCGTTCTCCGCCTACCTGGCGCAGCTGACCGGGCCGGTGCGGGTGCTCACCAGCCTGGTCACGATCGGCCAGGAGGCGCGCGCCAGCGTCATCCGGGTGTTCGAGGTCATCGACTCCCGCCCGGTGATCACCGACAAGCCGGACGCCATCGAACTGCCTGCGGACGCCAGCGGGATCGAGTTCGACGACGTGAAGTTCGGCTATGTCCCCTCGCAGCCGGTGCTGCGCGGGCTGTCGCTCGCCGTCGAGCCCGGCGAGACGCTCGCGGTCATCGGCGCGTCCGGGTCGGGCAAGTCCACCCTGTCGCTGCTGCTGCCCCGCTTCTACGACGTGCGCGGCGGCGCGGTGCGGGTCGGCGGCCACGACGTCCGGGACGTCACCCAGGACTCGCTGCGCTCGGCGATCGGGCTGGTCATGGAGGACAGCTTCCTGTTCTCCGACACGGTGCGCGCCAACATCGCCTACGGCCGCCCGGACGCGACGCATCAGCAGGTCGCCGCCGCCGCCAGGGCCGCGGAGGCGGACGAGTTCATCACCGGGCTCCCGCAGGGCTACGACACCGTCATCGGCGAACAGGGGCTGACGCTCTCCGGCGGGCAGCGGCAGCGGGTGGCGCTCGCCCGGGCGCTGATCACAAATCCCCGGCTGCTGCTGCTCGACGACGCCACCTCCGCGGTCGACCCGCGCATCGAGGCCGAGATCCACGCCACGCTGCACCGCGTGATGCGCGGGCGGACGACGCTGCTGATCGCCCACCGGCGCTCGACGCTCAACCTGGCGGACCGCATCGCGGTGCTGACCGACCAGGGCACGGTCGCGGACGTGGGCACACACGAGGAACTGGCGCTGCGCTGCCCGCTGTACCGGATGCTGATCTCCGGTCCCGGCGACGACGCGGAGGGCATCGACGCCGGGGAACTCGGCTACTACGAGCGGGCAACGGCCGCGCCACCCGCGCCGGCGGGGAACGCCGCCATCGGCCGCGGCGGTCAGGCGGCCCGGGCCGCCCGGGCCGGCGGCGGGCACTTCGACGGCATGATCGGCTCGATCCCGCCGAGCCCCGAGCTGCTCGCCCGCGTCGCCGCGCTACCCCCGGCGCGCGACGTGCCGCGCGTCGACCAGGCTCAGGCTCGGGCCGGTGACCCGAAGTTCACGCTGCGCAAGCTGCTGCGGCCGCTGCTGGTCGCGCTCATCGCCGGGCTGGTGCTCGACGGCCTCGACACGCTGTCCGGCATCGCGCTGCCCGCGCTGGTCCGCGGCGGGATCGACCACGGCGTACAGGTGAAGGCGCTCGGCGCCGTGATGATCATGGCGCTGGCCGGGCTGGCCATCGTGTTCGCCGACTGGCTGGTCAACATCGGCGAGATTATGGTGGTCGGCAGGAACGGCGAGCGGCTGCTGTACACGCTGCGGGTGAAGATCTTCGCGCAGCTCCAGCGGCTGGGCCTCGACTACTACGAACGCGAGCTGTCGGGCCGCATCATGACGAGGATGACGACGGACGTGGACGCTCTGTCGACGTTCCTGCAGACCGGGCTCATCACGATGGTGAACGCGGTGCTGACGTTCTTCGGCGTACTCGCCGCGCTGCTGATCATCAACCTGCGGCTCGGCCTGGTCGTGCTGACGATCGTCCCGGTGCTCGCGGCCGCCACCGCGATCTTCAGGGCCAAGTCGTCGCGCGCCTACGCCGAGGCGCGGGAGAAGGTCAGCGTGGTCAACGCCGACCTGGCGGAGAACGTCGCCGGCCTGCGGGTGACCCAGGCGTTCCGGCGGGAGGGGGAGAACTTCGCGCGGTTCGCCGGGCGCAGCGACGCCTACCGGACCTCCCGGCTGCGCGCGCAGCGGTACATCGCGCTGTACTTCCCGTTCGTTCAGACCCTGTCCACGCTGGCCGGGGCGCTCGTGCTGGTGCTGGCCGTGGGCCAGGTGCGGGCCGGGGCGCTGACGGCGGGCGCGCTGATCGCCTACCTGCTGTACATCGACATGGTGTTCTCGCCGATCCAGCAGCTCTCCCAGGTGTTCGACGGATACCAGCAGGCGATGGTCGGACTGGGGCGGATCAAGGAGCTGCTCCGGCTGCGCACGTCCACGCCCGAACCCGCCTCGCCGGTGCCTGTTACCAGGCTGGACGGCCGCATCGAACTGCGCGACGTCCACTTCAGCTACGGCCCCGGCACCGGCGAGGCGATCGCGGGCGTGAGCCTCACCGTGCGGCCGGGCGAGACCGTCGCCCTGGTCGGCCAGACCGGCGCCGGCAAGTCGACGATCGTCAAGCTGATCGCGCGGTTCTACGACGTCACCAGCGGCGCGGTGCTGGTCGACGGGACCGACGTGCGCTCGTTCGGCCTCGCCGGGTACCGGCACCGGCTGGGCGTCGTGCCGCAGGAGTCCTACCTGTTCGCGGGCACCGTCAGGGACGCGATCGCGTACGCCCGCCCCGATGCGCCCGGCGCCTCGGTCGAGGCGGCCGCGCGGGCGGTGGGCGCGCACGACATGATCGCGCGGCTGCCGGGCGGTTACCACCACCCGGTTTCCGAACGCGGCCGCAACCTGTCCGCGGGCCAGCGCCAGCTCATCGCGCTGGCCAGGGCGCAGCTCGCGGACCCGGACATCCTGCTGCTCGACGAGGCGACCGCGGCGCTGGACCTGGCGTCGGAGGCGGCCGTGACCAGGGCCACCCGCCAGCTCACCTCGAGCCGCACGACGATCGTCGTCGCGCACCGGCTCAGCACGGCGGCGCGCGCCGACCGGATCGTGGTCATGGACGGCGGGCGCATCGCCGAGACCGGGACGCACGATGAGCTCCTGGCCGCCGGCGGCGTCTACGCGGGCCTGTGGGACGCCTTCGTCGGCGACACCGAGTTCGCCGCCTGAGCCGCGGCTAGACTCCCGAGTCCGGGCTGAACTCCTGACCCGGCTAAACTCCTGACCCGGCTAAACTCCTGACCCGCAGCTAGGCTCTCGAGCCCGGCTGGACTCCTCAGCGAGCTGGCCGGATCGCGAGTGCTCTTAAACCTCGTAGGTCTCATTGTTAACGTCACTCCATAAGGAAGGCCCCCTGGTTTCCACCACCTTGTGCGCCGATGACGCTTGGTGGAAGCGCGGGGTCGCATACGGCACCCTAAGTTCCGCGATCATGTTCGCCGGCGGTGCGTCGCGGAACGCAGGGCCGCCGGCGGTGCGTCGCGGAAACGCAGGGCCGCCGCTGGTGCGTCGCGGAAACGCAGGGGCGCCTACGGAGCGCCGCGAAACGCAGGGTCGCCGGCGTGCGCCGCGGAAACGCAGGGTCGCCGGCGTGCGTCGCGGAAAGCAGGGTCGGCGGTGAATGGTGTCGTGTGAACAGGGTGAACGGGGTGACGTGATGTACCGGGTGCTGTACGCCGCGGTGCTGCGCCGGCTTCCGCCGGAGACGGCGCACGCCGCGGGGTTCTGGCTGATCCGCGCGGCGGCCGGCGTGCCCGGCGGGGCGTGGGTGCTGCGCCGTTTTCTGGCGCCGCGCGACCCGGTGCTGCGGGTTCGCGCGCTCGGCCTCGACTTTCCCGGCCCGCTCGGCCTGGCGGCGGGGTTCGACAAGGACGGCCGCGGCGCCGGCGCGCTGGCCGCGCTCGGGTTCGGGTTCGTTGAGGTGGGCACGGTCACCGCCCGGCCGCAGCCCGGCAATCCACGGCCGCGGATGTTCAGATTTTCTTCCGAACGAGCGCTGGTCAACCGCATGGGCTTCAACAACTCCGGCGCGGCGGAGGCCGCGGCGCGGCTGCGCGCGATCCGCGGGCCGCGCCCGGTGATCGGCGTCAACATCGGCAAGACCAGGGCGGCGCCGGAGGACCAGGCGGCCGCCGACTACGCGGCGAGCGCGCGGCTGGTGGCCGGCGTCGCCGACTACGTGGTGGTCAACGTCAGCTCGCCGAACACGCCGGGGCTCCGCGACCTGCAGGCGACCGAGCGGCTGCGGCCGCTGCTGCTCGCGGTGCGCAAGGAACTGGACGCGGCCGTCGCGGAGCGGCGGGCCGGGCCGCCGGCGCGGCGGGTGCCGCTGCTCGTGAAGATCGCGCCGGATCTGGCGGACGCCGACATCGACGCGATCGCGGACCTCGCGATGGACCTTGGGCTGGACGGGATCGTCGCGGTCAACACGACCGTGTCCCGGGAGGGGCTGCGGGATCCCGCGGCGGTGGCCGCCGCCGGTCCAGGCGGGATGTCGGGGGCTCCGCTGAAGGCGCGCGCGCTCGCCGTGCTGCGCCGCTTGCGCGCGCGCACCGGCGACCGCCTCGTGCTGATCGCGGCCGGCGGCATCGAGACCGCCGACGACGCCTGGGAGCGGCTCGCCGCGGGCGCCACGCTGGTGCAGGCCTACACCGGGTTCATCTACGGCGGCCCGCTCTGGCCGCACCGCGTCCAGGCCGGCGTTGCCCGCCGCGCTCGTGCCGCGGGTCTCTCGATGGCGAATGTGTCCGAGAGCCGGCGGTAGCTCCTTATATCTGTGCCGCATATCCGTGCCGCGCCCGCGGGCGTGGCCTGTCCTGGGAGAGCGAGGCTGACCGCCTGATGGAACCTGCCGCGACGCCCGCTTCGCCGGTGAGCGCACGCGGCCGCGAATCGGCGGCGCTGCGGGCGCGCCGCCTGGCCGCCGCGCGCCGCCGGGCCACCGCTCTCCTCGCGGCGGTGGCGGTGCTGTTCGTGGCCGTGACCGCGGCCGGCGCCCACGGGACTCTCCTCGGCTACGTGCAGGCCGGCGCCGAGGCCTCCATGGTCGGCGGCGTCGCGGACTGGTTCGCGGTGACGGCTCTGTTCCGCCGCCCCCTGGGACTGCCGATACCGCACACCGCGGTGATCGTCGAGCGCAAGGACCAGTTCGCGGCCACTCTCGGCCAGTTCGTGCAGGAGAACTTCCTCAACGCCGACGTGCTCGCCGAGCGGATCCGCTTCGCTCGCCTCGGTTCACGCCTGGCCGCCTGGCTGGCCGACAAGGCCAACGCCGCACGCTTCGCCGGACACGCCGCCGATCTGGCGGTCAACGTGGCCGAGGCTCTCCGCGACGAGGATGTCCAGCGCGTGCTCACCGCCGAACTGGCCCGGGCGGTGGACGCCGTCGAGGTGGCGCCGCTGGCGGGGCGCGCCCTGCGGATCATCATCGCGGGAGGCCACCACGCCGAGCTGTTCAACACCATCGTGTCCGCCGCCGACCGCTATCTCGCCGACCATCAGGCGGAGCTGCGCGCCCTGTTCGAGGCCGAGAGACCCCGCTGGGTTCCCGACGCGGTCTACCGGCGAGTCTTCGACCGCCTGTACAGCCGCCTGCGCCAGCGGCTGGCGTCGATGGCCGGCGACCCCGACGACGAGACCCGGCATCAGTTCGAGGCGTGGATCGCCGGGCTCCCCGACCGCCTCGAGACCTCTCCGGAGCTGCGCGAGCGCGGGGAGCGCATCAAGCGCGACGTCCTCGGTAGCGCCGAGCTGCGGGACTGGTCCTCCTCGCTGTGGCGGCAGGCCAAGGGCGTACTGCGGAGCCAGGCGGCCGACCCGGAGTCTGAGCTGCGCCGCCGGCTCGCCGACGCGCTGGTTGCCGTCGGCCAGCGCCTGGGATCAGACCGCCGTCTCGGGGAGGGCCTCGAGCGTATGGTCGAGTCAGCGGCCAGGGCACTCGCCGACCAGTTCCACGACGAGCTCGCCGGCCTGGTGACGGGGACCATTGAGCGGTGGGACGCCGCCGAGACGTCCAGCCAGCTCGAGCTGCTCCTCGGCCGCGACCTGCAGTACATCCGCATCAACGGCACGGTGGTGGGGGCCGGCGTGGGGCTGGCCCTGCACGCCATCGCGCTGGCCCTGGCCTGAGGGTGGCGGCTCACCCATGGCGGCCTAAACGGGAGCGCCATTTTGGCGCCAACGGCGCTATCCTGAAGTCGTGGCAACGATCCAGATCAAGAACGTCCCGGAGGAAGCGCACGCGGTCCTCCGGCAGCGGGCGGCGGCTGCCGGGCAGTCGCTGCAGGAGTACATGCTCACCTGGATTGAGCGGGCTACGGCACGCCCGACGGTGGACGAGGTGCTCGAGCGTATCGGGCACCGGAGCGGCGGGCATCTCCCGGCCGGTCTCGTGGTCCGGCAGCTCCGCGAGGAACGTGATCTACGTTGATCGTCGTCGATGCATCGTTCCTGGTGATGATGCTTGCCGATGATGACGGCAACGGAGTGCAGGCGCGCGACCGCGCACGCGGAGAGGAACTCGCCGCGCCGCACCTCATAGACCTGGAGATCACATCGGTTCTGCGGCGATCCGTTCGTCGAGGGGACGTCAGCGTGCGGCGCGCGGGGCAGGCTCTGCGGGATCTCGCCGACCTGGCCGTCGAGCGCGTGGCGCACACGACACTCCTGCCGCGCACCTGGGAGCTACGCGACAACTTCACCGCGTATGACGCGTGCTACGTCGCGCTAGCTGAACTGTTCCGTGCGCCGCTGCTGACATTCGACGCGAGGATGACGAGCGGCCCGGGAACCCGTTGCGAATTCGAGATCTTCCCCCAGAAGACCAGCAATAACAAGAAATAGGCCGGACCTGAACCCTCACCCCGTGGCTGGACCACAAGCGGGGGCGGGCGGTTGTGTCGGCGGGGACCAAGCGGGGTTTTGGCGGTCGGCGGGGTTATTGCGGCATCCGGGCTCGCGTACAAGGCTCGGTAGGGTGACGGAGCACATGGGTGTGCGGGCTGGCGAGATCGCTGTGCCGGAGCCGGGGCTGACGGAGGAGGAGATCGTCGGGAGGGCGCGGGGGCTGATTCCGGCGATCAGGGAGCAGCAGGACGAGGCGGAACGGCTGGGGCACCATACCGCGGAGCTGGACAAGAAGTTCGTGGCGGCGGGGTTCTACCGGATGCTCCAGCCGCGGCGGTTCGGCGGGTACGAGTTCGGGCTGCCGACGTTCTGGCGGGTGATGCTGGCCGTCTCGGAGGGCGATCCGGGGACGGGGTGGGGGCTGACGCTCGGGGCGCATCACGCGCTGGTCGTGGGGGCGTTCTTTCCCGAGGAGGGACAGCGGGACATCTTCGGGCCGTCCGGGGATTTCCGGTGCCCGCACCGGCCGCCGCCGATGGGGACGGCCGAGCCCGCAGGGAAGCGGGGAGGGGAGGCGGGTGGGGGGTACGTGGTCAGCGGGACGTGGGACTACTGCTCGGGTATCGGGCACGCGACGCATTTCATGGGCAACGCGATGGTGGCGGGCAGTGACCAGGCGATCGCCGTGGTCCTTCCCCGCGACGAGGTGACCGTGCTCGACGACTGGGGGAACGGCGCCGTTCTCGGGATGAGCTCCAGCGGGTCCAACAGCGTACGGGTGGACGGGGTCTACGTTCCCGCGCGGCGCACGGCGCCGGGCGACTGGACCCACCGGACGGCTCCGGCGCCGGGCGCGGAACTGCACGGGAACTGGATGTACTGCGGGCGGATCTACGGGGTGTACCACGCCGGGCTGGTGATCCCGCTGATCGGCGCGGCGCGTGCCGCGCTGCAGGAATACGAGCAGATCATCCTCACCAGGCAGACGTACTTCCCGCCGCAGGTGCCGCGGTACACACACCCGGACTACCAGCGGGTGTGGGGCCGCGCGATCGCGCTCACCGACGCCGCGGAGGCGATCGTGCTGCGGGCCGGCGAGCGCTACATGGAGCTCGCGGCGCGGTGGGCGGGGGGCGGGGAGCCGTTCGGCCGCGAGGACGACATACGGCTGTTCACGATGCTCCAGCAGGCGGGCCAGATGGCGGTCCGCGCCGTCGAGGAGATCTTCGCGGCGGCGGGGTCCTCGGCGGCCAGGCGCGGCACCCGGCTGCAGCGGTACTACCGGGACGTGTCCATGTACCACGGGCACATCGCGGCGCAGCACATGAGCACGGCGGGCGAGCTCGCGAGGGTGCACTTCGGGCTGCCGGACAGCCTGTTCTGAAATCGCGGAGCTTGCTCCGCGGCGGGGGGTTACAGGGGGGCGCCCCCCAGGGTAAGCAGAGGAGCCGCTGTGCCGGAGGAACCGCTGGTCATCGCCGGGCAGGGGCACCTTTTCACCGGGCTGCGGCACGGAAGCGGCGATGCCGTCTCCGGGATGCACGTGCAGTATCAGATACCAGCGTCCGTTCGGTATCCCTATTCTCTTGTTCTCGTGCATGGGGGCGGCGGGCAGGGCCTTGACTACCTCGCCACCCCCGACGGGCGGCCGGGCTGGGCCACGATCTTCCTGCGCGACGGGTACGCGGTCTACGTCGCCGACCGGCCGGGGATGGGGCGCTCGCCCCATCTTCGGGAGCTGCACGGGGCGCTGGCGCCGCTGCCGGCCGGGTTCGCGGCGCGTTTCGCCGGGCCCGCGGCGGCCGGGGAGCCCGAGCACACCCAGTGGCCGGGCAGCGGGCTGCCGGGCGACCCCGCGCTCGATCAGTTCCTCGCCGGGCAGGAGCCGTTTGCGGGCGACCTGGCGTCCGCGCAGGAGTGGCTGCGGGAGGGCGCGGCCGGGCTGCTCGACCGGATCGGCCCCGCCGCGGTGATCACGCACTCCCTCGGGGGCGCGTTCGGCTGGCTGGCCGCCGACGCGCGGCCGGAACTGGTGCGCGCCGTCGTCGCGGTCGAGCCCTTCGGGCCGCCGTTCGCGTCGCTGCCCGGCGTCGGCGAGCTGAGCTGCGGGCTCACCGCGGTGCCGCTGGCTTCCGGGCTGCGCGGGCTGCCGGTCGCGGTGGTCACCGCGGAGGCGTCGGGGCACGGCGCGGCCGACCGTGCCACGGCCGAGTACCTGCGTGCCGCGGGCGCCGAGGTGACCGAGCTGCGCCTGGCCGACCTCGGCATCCGCGGCAACGGGCACCTGATGATGCTGGAACGCAACAACGAGGAGATCGCCCGGGCCATCACCGGCTGGCTGTCCAGCCGGTGCGCGTCCACGTAGTACCCCCGGGCGCTGGAGACGCCGGTCCGGGTGAACCAGCAGGCGCTCACCTGCGTGCGTTACCGGGGGCCGCGCCTGCCCGTGCGACGCTGGCCGTGGCGGTCGCCGGTCTCCCGGGGCCGGGGCACGGCGCGCAGCGCGCGGGTGACCGCGGCCGTGGCGGCGAGCCGCCACTCGAAGACCAGTTCCTCCCCCACCCGGAGCCTGGCCCAGCGCGCCGCCTCCACCTGCAGTGCGCGCGCCGCCCCGGCCAGAAGCTCGGGCGGCGGCACGGCGGCGACATCGGCGGGGTCCGCGCCTGGCTCGGTGACGGGCACCGCGGACAGCTTCGCGCGGGTGAGGCGCCGGATGTCATCGCCGGACGGGGCGTCGAGCATCGCGATGGCCTCGACCAGGTTGGCGAGCAGTTCGGCCCGCATGATGCGCTGCCGCTGCGCCCGCTTCAGCTCCTGCGACCGCTCCGCCGAGTGCGGCGGCCGCCGGCCCCGCACGTGGTCCATGCTCGTGTAGACCATGCCCGCGGCGATGCCGCCCCAGATCCCGTCGGCGATGCCAAGCTCGCGTTCCACGACAAAGTGCCGCAGGTCATGCGGCAGCTCGGTCCCTGGCCTCGTGAACTCCTTCATCCGGTAGACCACGCCGTCGTCGCGCTCGATGACCGAGTAGGCGCTCGAATGGCCGGGGAACCGCCGGAACGTGATGCGCATAAGCCACTATGCGCATCTCATCCGCCAGCGGCCTAACCATTTTCCCGCGGGCCCACCCCGCGCGTTTCCCACGAGCCCACCCCGCCCGGCACGTAACCCCTCGCGCGTGGCATGGTTTTTGGGGGAACATGAGCTGTGCCGCAAAGAGCGGGGATCACGTCGAGGAGGCCGTGATGAGATTGCGTGCCGTAGGGATCATCGCCGCCAGCGCAGCGCTGGTGGCCGTTGCCGCTCCCCCGGCGCTGGCCAGCCGGCCAGCGGCCATCCGGTCAGCCCGGCCATCCGGTGAACGTCTCGTCGCGCAGATCCGCTACACAACCGGCGGGATACCGCACATTGTCGCCCACGACTGGGCCAGTCTCGGGTTCGGGTACGGCTACGCCTTCGCCACCGACAACCTGTGCACGATGGCCAACGACTACATCACGGTCGAGGCGCAGCGGTCGGCGTATTTCGGGCCGAAGGCCACATACGTGCAGCGGGGTAACGGTGTCATCGTCAGCAACCTGGACTCCGACCTGTTCTTCCAGCAGATCATCAACTCCGGCGTGGTGCAGCATCTGGCGACTGCCCTCAGCCCGCCCGAAAGGCAGCTCGAAAGCGGCTATGTCGCGGGCTACAACGCCTACCTCGCCCACGTCGGCGGCCGGGCCGGCGTCACGGACCCCACCTGCCGGGGCAAGGCATGGGTGAAGCCGATCACGCTCATGGACAGCTACCTGCGCTTCTACCAGCTCATGCTGCTGGGGGGCAGCGACACTGTCATCAGCGGCATCGCCGAAGCCGCCCCGCCGGCGGCCGCGCCGACGGCGGCGGCGGCCGCCCGGGCGGGGCGCGCGGCCAGCGAGCGGCAGACCGCGCGTGAGCTCGCTGCCGCGTGGCGGGCGGAGTCCTCGAGCATGGGCAGCAACGCGGTGGCGATAGGGTCCGCGGGCACCCGCGATCACCGGGGCCTGCTGCTCGGCAACCCGCACTTCCCCTGGCTCGGCCCGGAACGCTTCTACCAGGCACAGCTCACCATCCCCGGCGAGATCAACGTTGCGGGTGCCTCGCTGTACGGCATTCCGCTCATCCTGATCGGCCACAACCAGAACGTCGCGTGGAGCCACACCGTGTCGACCGCGTTCCGGTTCACCCCGTATCAGCTCACGCTGGTGAACGGCCACCCGACGGAATACCTGCAAAACGGCCACCCGGTGGCCATGTCGCCGCGGAAGGTCACCATCAGGGTGAAGCAGGCCAACGGCAAGCTGGCCACTTACACCCGCACGCTGTGGTGGACCCGCTATGGCCCGGTCTTCAACTCGCTCTCCGGCATCCCGCTGCCGTGGACCACGAGCCAGGCGTTCGCCTTCGCCGATGTCAACGCCGGCAACCTCGCGCGGGCCGTGAACACCTGGTTCGGCATCGGCCGCGCCTCGTCCACGCAGCAGATACTGGCGATACTCAAGAGGTACCAGGGCATTCCCTGGGTCAACACGATCGCGGCCGACCGGTCGGGGCTTGCCCTGTACGCCGACATCGGCGCCATCCCGCACGTGACCAACGCGGAGGCGAAGGCCTGCGACACCTCGCTCGGCGCCTTCACCTTCGGGCTGTTCGGGCTGCCCATCCTGGACGGCTCCAAGACCGCCTGCGACTGGGGCAACGACCGCGGCGCCGCCGCGCCCGGCATCTTCGGGCCCAGCCATGAGCCGTACCTGCTGCGCAGCGACTACGTCACGAACTCCAACGACAGCTACTGGCTCTCCAACCCCCATCACCCGCTCACCGGCTTCGCCCGGATCATCGGCACCGAGCGGACCGCGCGCACGCTGCGGACCAGGATCGGCCTGATCCAGGTGCAGGCGCGGATCAGCGGCACGGACAGGCAGGGGCCCCCGGGCTTCACGCTGGCCGCCATGCAGCGCCTCGATCTGTCCGACGACTCATACGCGGCACAGCTCACACTGCCTGATCTGGTGAAGCTGTGCGACAAGTTCCAGGCGGCGGGCGGTTTCGCGCCGACGTCGGGGGGCGGCAAGGTCCGGCTCGGCGACGCCTGTCCCACCCTGGCACGCTGGAACGGCCGCGCCGACCCCGGCCAGCGCGGGGCCGTGCTGTTCAGCATGTTCTGGAACTTCGCGAGCTCGGCGTCGCCGTCGCCGTTCTCACACCCGTTCCAGCTCTCGCACCCGGTCACCACGCCCTACGGGCTCAACACGGCCAACGCCACCGTGCACACCGCGCTGGGTGATGCCATCTCACAGCTCCGGTCGGCGCACATCCCGATCGACACGACGCTCGCCGCGGTGCAGTACGTCACCTACCACGGCGCTCACATCCCGATCCCGGGCGGCCCCGGTGACCCGGACGGCATCTTCAACGCGATCTACGTCAACAGCGAGCCCGGCGACTCGCTCACCGCGCCCGACAGCGGTTCGTCCTTCATCCAGGTTGTTACCTGGCCGAACAAGTCCGGCTGCCCGGCCACCGCCACGATCCTCACCTACTCGGAGTCGTCAAACCCGGCATCGCCGCATTACGCGGACCAGACCAGGCTGTTCAGCCGCAAGCAGTGGCTGCCCGACAGGTTCTGCCCAGCGCAGATCGCCGCCGACCCGAACCTGGAGGTGACCACCGTAACCGGCGGCGCCTAGCTCCTCGAGAACGCACTGAGGGCCGGATTCCCGCCGTGCAAACGACAAGCGCACAGGTGGTTCGCTTTCCTCAGCGGAACGGATTGGCGACCCGGACGCCGCCATAGTCCTGGCCGTCGCTGAGGTCTTCGGACAGGACGTACGTGCAGCCCAGCGCGCGGGATGCCTCGATGATCGCGGCGTCCCAGTATGAGAGCCGGAAGCGCTGGCGGGTGTCCAGGGCGGCCATCAGAATCCCGGTTGTGATGTCCTGGACCGGGAAGCGCCGGAACGACTCGATGAGCAGGACCGCCTGACGGTGACTGATGGTGTCCGGGCGGCTCGCGCGGGTTGCCTGAACGTAGAACTCCTGAAGTACCTGCACTGACAGTGCCAGGTCGCGCTCGGCCAGGATACCGTTGGCGCGCTTGGCCTTGTCCTGCTCCGCCGGGTCGCGGGAGATCGCGTAGAGCAGGATATTGGTGTCAATGAACCGCACGCTCGTGCACCTCGTCACGGCTCAGCCGGTCGGCGGCACGGAACTGGCCGATCCCAGCCTGTACCTCATGCTGGAGCGCCTCGAGCCTGGCGAACTCATCTATCCGTCCGGACAACTGCTCGAGGTAGGCAACGACCAGTGCGCTCACCGAGGTGTCGCGCTGCGCGGCGGCGACCCTGGCATTGCGGTAGACGTCATCGGGAACAGAGAGCGTAATGTTCTTCACAGTTTCACAGTAACACGGTTCTCGTGAATCACGCTGTCACAGTCGGCCGGTAACTAGGGCTCGGCCCCCGGGGTGCTGCCTCGCCGCGGCGTCCAGCCAGCAGCAAGCCATACCGCTCGAAGACAGGCAAACCATCCAGCAGCACCCGCAGGTGAGCGGGAGGCAGCCCGTCCAGGCTCACCGGGAAGCCGGCGTGATGAGCTGCCGCTCCCACTCCCGCCGGGCGTGCGGACCCAGTAGCCGCCGCAGCCGGGGCCACATGCTGACCAGTGACTCACGGTGGACAAACCGCTCAAGATCGTCCCGCTGTGCCTCCGCAAGAAGCAGCGCATACAGGACCAGGCGCTGATCCTCTTGGCCCACGTCGTATACCCGGCGCCCTGACCAGGCCACGTGCAGCGGCAACTCGACCTCGCCCGCAACAGGCCCCTTCAGGTCTTCCAGAGACGACGGCAGGCGGCGCGCATACGCACCCCAGCGCGGCGGCAGACCACCAGCCTCCATAAGGACAATTATCCCCTCGTTTTGCGCGCCACGAGCAGCAGGCACGCCGACACCGTCAGTCGTTACGATCCTCCAGCGCGCGGAAGCAGCGGGATAGAAGTTGTTTCCGCAGCGCGAAGGCTATATCTACAGGTGCGGTCACAATCCATCGTGCAAGTCATAACTACGCACTTGTCCGCTTGGCGCCACATGACTTCGCTTAGCAAATTAACTGCTCAGGTCCTGGTCTCCCTTGTCGGGGAAAAGATCCTCTAGCAGAAGCCTGAGCCGTTCCGGCGGTTCCTGTTCCGGGAAGATCTCGTGCACCGAGGCGAGGACATCTGCCACGGTGTGCAGGTCGAGCACCCGTGCGAGCTGGCGGATGTCCTCCGCGTCGCGGGGACGGGCGGCGAACGCCTTCATCGCAAGCAGATGCTCGGGCGAGGCGGCGAACACGCGAAGGCCTGGATGGTCAAACACCCTGGCGGCCGCCGGATCCCCGCCCGGGGCGACATAGGAACTGGCCTGCTCGTTCAGCCACCACCGGGGCAGCCCAAGCTCGGCCGCCACTGCCAGCGCCTCCTCATGGACGATGCCATGCGGCTTGAACAGCGCGTCAACGTCACGGGTAGCCCTCCGGGAATCGTAGGCGAGGGCCATCGCAGCGCCACCGAACACGTACAGGTCGGCGATCACGCCGCGCCTGGCAAGCCGGTCGCCGAGACGGCGGAGGGCATCCTCGATGCCCGCCCTGTCGAGCAGCGGCGAGGGATCGCTCACGCTGCGTCGATCTCGTGGTCGGCGACGAACACCCCGCGCCTGCGGAAGGCGGCCGGCGCGTGCACCAGAGCCTGCGCGCGCGCGCCCGGCGCGTCAAACGGGAACCAGAAACGTCTCAGGCCGCGGGAAGCCGACCACTGGGGGGCGTCCTTCCCATCCCGCATCGCGAGATGCTCGGCAAGCCCCGCGAAGAACACATCCCACCGCTCATCGCCAACCGGTCCCGGCGTGTCCGCCAGCAGCCGCTGACGCTCCCCGGCAGGCTCCCGGTGGTACTCCTTCAGGAACTCCACGACCAGTCGCCAGCGCGTGTCAAAATCAGGCTCGGCCGCGACGAAGGCCGCGAGCTCGGCGATGGTCATCGGCTGGTAGTCCACTATCACAGGGTAACGAAACGGGCCCGCCTGCACGCACCTTGAGACGCGCCGCAAATATGCGTGCCCGCCACAGGGATGACGACAGCTTACGGATGGCCCGAGGACAGAGTCCAGGGCGTCAGGTGACACGCTAACTGCG
>JAFAZE010000161.1 GCA_019239975.1 Streptosporangiaceae bacterium | reverse complement strand
GCTCGGCGGCCTGATCCTGCTGTCCAGCTTCCTGACCCCGGGCGGCGCCGCGTCGTTCGGCTGGTACGCGTACGCCCCCCTGAACAGCGCGATCTACTCGCCCGGCCTCGGCGCTGACCTGTTCATCATGGGGCTGGCGCTGTCCGGCTTCGGCACGATCCTCGGCGGCGTCAACTTCATCACCACGATATTCTGCATGCGTGCGCCGGGCATGACGATGTTCCGGATGCCGATCTTCACCTGGAATGCGCTGCTCACCTCCATGCTGGTGCTGCTCGCCTTCCCGGTGCTGGCCGCCGCGCTGCTCGTGCTTGAGGTTGACCGCCGCCTCGGCGCCCAGGTGTTCTCGGCCAACTCCGGCGGCGCGATCCTCTGGCAGAACCTGTTCTGGTTCTTCGGCCATCCCGAGGTGTACATCCTGGCGCTGCCGTTCTTCGGCATCGCGACCGAGATCCTCCCGGTGTTCAGCCGCAAGCCGCTGTTCGGCTACAAGACGCTGATCGCGGCGACGATCTCGATCGCCGGCCTGTCGATGACCGTGTGGGCGCACCACATGTTCACCACCGGCGCGGTGCTGCTGCCGTTCTTCTCGTTCATGACGTTCCTGATCGCCGTGCCCACCGGGGTGAAGTTCTTCAACTGGGCGGGCACCATGTGGAAAGGCCAGCTCACGTTCGAGCCGCCGATGCTGTTCACGATCGGTTTCCTCGTCGTGTTCCTGTTCGGCGGCATCACGGGCATCATCCTGGCCTCCCCGCCGCTGGACTTCGCGGTCTCCGACTCCTACTTCGTGGTGGCGCACTTCCACTACGTGCTGGCCGGGACGGTGCTGTTCGCGATGTTCGCCGGCTTCTACTTCTGGTGGCCGAAGTTCACCGGCACGATGCTCAACAGCCGGCTCGGCAAGATCCAGTTCTGGCTGATGTTCATCGGCTTCAACCTGACCTTCCTCGTCCAGCACTGGACCGGCGTTGAAGGGCAGGTGCGGCGCACCGCGAACTACCCCGGCCTGCCGGGCAACGTGACCACGCTCAACGTCATCTCGTCGGTCGGCTCCTGGGTTCTGGCCCTGTCCATCCTGACTTTCTTCTGGAACATCTACGTGACGTGGCGGTTCGGCGAAAGAGTGACCGAGGAGGACCCGTGGGGCTACTGCAGCTCGCTGGAATGGGCGACGTCGTGCCCGCCGCCGCGGCACAACTTCTACCGCATCCCGCGGATCCGGTCCGAGCGCCCCGCGTTCGAGCTGCACTACCCGCACATCAAGGCCGGCCGCGAGTCGCGTGAACTGCAGCAGACGATCCCGCCGACCGGCGCGAACGACAGGTAGGGGCTGACATGAAGGTCGAAGGCTGGCTCTTCCTGGGCTGCGGCGTCTTCTTCGGCGGCGCCGACGTCGTGTACTGGTACACGTCCCATGAGCCGACCGGGACGACCGCGCTGGCGCTCGCCGTCGGGCTCGCCCTGCTCACCGGCTTCTACGTCCTGTTCACCGGGCGACGGCTGCCGCTGCGCCCGGAGGACAACCCCGGGGGCGAGATCGCCGAGGGAACCGGGGAGATCGGGTTCTTCAGCCCGCACAGCTGGTGGCCGCTCGCCCTCGGGCTGTCCGCCGCCGTCGCCGCGGCGGGCGCGGCGATCGGCTGGTGGCTGTTCCTGATCGGCATGCTCTTCACCGTCTACTCGTCGATCGGCTTCGTCTTCGAGTACTACCGGGGCGAGTACAAGCACTGACTCCGGACCCGCAGGGTGCCAGGCAGCCCGTCGTTGCAACGATCATTTGACTGAACGGGCGCGGCGTTGCGCGGTCGCGCCCGCTTTATCCGGGCGCCAGCCCGGCCTGGTAGGCGAGGATCACAAGCTGCACGCGATCCCGCGCGTCCAGCTTGGTGAGCAGATGCGCCACGTGCGTCTTCGCCGTAGCGGGGCTGATGCAGAGCCCGGCGGCGATCTCCGCGTTGGACAGACCGGTGGCGACCAGCCGGAGGACCTCGCGTTCCCGCTCGGTCAGGGCGCCTGTCAGGTCGGCCGCCCGGCGCGCCGGCTGCGCGCCGGGCGCCGCGAGAGCATCGGCAGCGCCGGAAGACCCGAAAGCCCCTGAGACCCCTGAAGCCCCTGAAGGGCCGCGAGCCGTCGCCAGGCTCGCCGGGCGCCGCGCGAACTCGCTGATCAGACGGCGGGTGACGCTCGGCGCGAGCAGCGCCTCGCCCGCGGCGACGACGCGGATAGCGGTCAGCAGGTCCGCGGGCAGGGTGTCCTTGAGCAGGAACCCGCTGGCCCCGGCGCGCAGCGCGCCGTACACGTACTCGTCCAGGTCGAAGGTCGTGAGGATGATCGCGCGGACGCCGGCGGTCGCCGCCGACGTGGTGATGCGCCTGGTGGCCTCGATGCCGTCCATGACCGGCATCCGCACGTCCATCAGGATCACGTCCGGCTTGGCCCGGGTCGCGACCGCCACCGCGTCCGCGCCGTTGCCGGCCTCGCCCACCACGGAGAACCCGGGGGTGGCGGCGATGATCCCGCAGAAGCCGACACGGACGAGGGCCTGGTCGTCGGCGACCGCGACGGTGATCGTCATCAGACGCCCGCACCCGTGGTGTTCTTGCCGCGGGTGTCGCCGTCCCCGCCCCTCGGGATGCCGTCGCCGAGCGGCAGCCGCGCGGCCACCCGGAACCCGCCACCGGGCAGCGGCCCGGCGCTGAACTCGCCGCCGCAGAGGTTCACCCGCTCGCGCATCCCGATGATGCCGTGGCCGGTTCCGGCGGCCGCCGCGAACGCGCGGCCTGGCGCTCCGGCGATCCCCGGCAGTCCCGCACCGGTGAACACCGGGCCGCGGCCCCCGTCGTCGGTCACCTCGATCCCCAGCCCGTCCGCGCGGTGGTCGACGGTCACCGTGCAGCGGCTGCCGCCGCCCGCGTGCTTGACCACGTTGGTGAGCGCCTCCTGCACGATCCGGTAGGCGGACAGGTCGACGCCGGCCGGCAGATCGCCTTGCCGGCCCAGGCTGCGCACGCTGACCTGTACGCCCGCGCCCGAGGTGCGCCGGACCAGCCGGTCCAGGTCGGCGAGCCCCGGAGCCGGCGCGAGCGGCGCGGCCCCGGTGCCAGCATAATCGCTGCCAGAAGCCACAACGGAAACTCCAGCCACAGCAGCCCCATCAGTCACAGCAGCCCTGTCAGCCCCAGCAGCCCTGTCAGTCCCAATAACCACCCCGCCTGCGGTCACTCCAGCCCCCTCAATCACAGCAATCACATCCGCCCTAGCCACCACCTCCACCCCAGCAACCCCGTCAGCCCCAGCGGCCCCGTCAGCCTTAGCGGCCCTGTCAGCCCCAGCAACCCCACCAGCCCTGTCAGTCCCAGCGGCCCTGTCAGAGGACACCCCAGCCCCATTAACACCACCAGACACATAAGCCGCGACGGTCACGTCTGCAACAGCATCGCCAGTCGTATCCGCACCCTCAGTCACGCGAGCCACGTCAGGCGCACGAACCCTGGCCGGCACAGCGGGACCGGCGGCTGCCGCACGCCCGGGGCTCACGGCAGCACCGTCCCGCTGGCGGAGCACGCCGAGCATGCGCCGCAGCTCCTCCAGCGCGTCCCGGCTCGTCGCCTGGATGGCGCCGAGCGCGTTCCTGGCCTCCCCGGGCCTGCTGTCGATGACGTACTGGCCGTAACCCGCCTGCACCGCGATGACGCTCATGCTGTGTGCCACGATGTCGTGCAGCTCCCTGGCGATACGCAGCCGTTCCTCGGCGACCGCGTTGCTGGCCGCCTGCTCCTGCAGCATCGCCGCGTACGCGCGCCGCTGGCGGACCGAGTAACCGGTGATCCAGGCGATGACCAGCGCGAGCCCGACCAGGATGCCCTCGCTCGGCGGGAACGGGCTCGGGCTGCGCGTGACGAGCATCAGCGCCGCGATGAGGCCCAGCGATGTGCCGAGCGCGGTGAGCCCTGTCTCCTTCGTGCCGGTGACCGTGACCAGGTAGAGCACGTAGGCGCTCGGCATGAGCACCAGGATGGAGGCCGGGCCCCCCGTCTCGACGGTCGCGGCGGTGACCGCGAGCAGCACCCCGAACGCCACCAGCGGGCCGCGCCTGCGCAGCCCGACCGAGAAGAAGGTGGCCACCAGCAACAGGGCCCGGAAAAGAAGGCCGTGATGGAACACCATGCCCTCTGCTCCCGTGACGGTCACGAGCAGGCCGAAGAGCGCGGCCACGGTGCCCACCGCGAAGTCGATGGCGACCCAGTGACCGGGCCGCAGCCGCTTGGTCAGCGGCGGCCGCGGCGGCCGCGGGGCCTGCGCCGGGTGCGCGGGCAGCGGCCGCCCTGGCGGCTCATTCTGAGCGGAAACCACGCAACTACCGTAACCGCAGGTGCCCCGCGCTGCGTCATCCCGCAGGCGTACGCCCTTGCGGTGACGGTGCCAGGGCGCGGATGCCCGGCCGGCGCCGAAAGTTCACCGTCCAGGATGACGCGGTCCGCGACGCGGACCTGCCACGCTATGGCGCATGGATCCATCCCATGCCCCCCCGGCGGCCAGCGAGGCGCCCCCGGCGCACGTCATCGACGCGCCCGTCATCGAGACACGGGCGCTGACCATGATCTACCCGGGTGACGTGACCGCGCTCGACGGCCTGACCGTGGACTTCGCCCCCGGCGTCACCGGCCTCGTCGGCGCCAACGGCGCCGGGAAGTCAACGTTGATCAAGATCCTGCTCGGCCTGCTGACGCCGGCCCGTGGCCGCGCGGCGGTGCTCGGCCGCGACTGCGCCACCGAAGGCCAGCGGATCCGCACGCTGATCGGCTACATGCCCGAGCACGACTGCCTGCCGGCCGACGTATCCGCGACCGAGTTCGTCACCCACATGGGCCGTATGTCGGGCCTGCCGGCCACCGCGGCCAGAGAGCGTGCCGCCGAGTCGCTCCGGCACGTCGGCCTGCACGAGGAGCGGTACCGTCAGGTCGGCACGTACTCGACGGGCATGAAGCAGCGGGTCAAGCTGGCCCAGGCGCTGGTGGGCGACCCCCGGCTGCTGCTGCTGGACGAGCCGACGAACGGGCTGGACCCGGCGGGCCGGCGCGCGATGCTGGAGCTCATCGCCAGGATCGGCGCCGAGTTCGGCATCTCGATCGTCGTCGCCTCACATCTGCTCGGCGAGATCGAGCGGATCTGTGATCATCTGGTGGCCATCGAGGGCGGCCGGCTGCTGCGCGCCGACACGATCTCCAGCTTCACCCAGGCCAGCCAGACGCTGGTGATCGAGGTCGAAGACGGCACGGCCGCGCTGCGCGACGAGCTGTCGCGCCGCGGTCTGGCGGCCCGTACGTACCAGCGCAGCCTGCTGGTACCGGTCGGCGGCGGCGACGTCTACGACGTCGTGCGCGACTCGGTGGCGGCCCTCGGCCTGCCGCTGAGCCGGATGGAGCAGCGTCGGCACCAGATCGAGGAGCTGTTCCGTGACGATGTGGAGGCCGCCGATGCCCGCTGAAGCCGCCGGCGTCATCCACGACCTTGGCTACCGCCGCTACGAAGGGCCGCGGCTTGGCCGTGCGCAGATCGTCCGCGCGCTGGTCTGGCACAGCTTCCGCACCGCGTTCGGCCTCGGCAGAAGCGCCAAGGCGAAGGTGGTGCCGGTGATCGTGCTGTTCGCGATGTGCCTGCCCGCCGCCGTGAACGCGTTCGCGGTCGCCCGCGGCAACGCGCGCCTGGTGCCCTACGACACCTACGTCCCGGTGCTGCGCGCTACCGTCATGACGATCTTCGTGGCGGTCCAGGCGCCCGAGCTGATGTCCCGTGACCTGCGCAGTCACGTACTGCCGCTGTACTTCGCCCGGCCGCTGCGCAAGACCGACTACCCGCTCGCCAAGTACCTGGCGTTCACCGCGGCGTGCCTGGTCGTGATCGAGATTCCGCTGGTGCTCCTGTACCTGGGCACGATCGCCTCGGTGCACGGCGGGAGCGCGGTGTGGGGCGAGACGAGGGCGCTCATACCGGGCCTGCTCGTCGGCCTGATGTGGGCGCTGGTCATGGCGGCGGCCAGCCTGCTGCTCGCCTCGCTCAGCGGCCGGCGCGGCTACGCCACCGGGAGCGTCGCCATCTTCTTCTTTCTCACCTACACCCTGGCCACCCTCCTGATCAACGTGGAGAGGAACGGCGCCGCCCCCGGCATGGCGGCCTCAACCGCCGTCAAGGTGGCCGGCCTGCTCAGCCCCTTCACGCTGCTCGACGGGGTGCGCCGCTGGCTCGGCGGCACCACCCTCGACCAGGTGCCGCGACCGGGGAGCTTCGGCATCCTGTACCTCCTCGTCCTGCTCGCGCTGTTCGCGGCCTGCCTCGGGGGCCTGGCCGCGCGCTTCCGGAAGGCAGGGCTGTCATGACCGCCATCGAGCTGCGGAACGTATCCCGCTGGTACGGCAACGTGGTGGCGGTCAACGACGTCACGATGACGATCGGGCCGGGTGTCACCGGCCTGCTCGGGCCGAACGGCGCGGGGAAATCGACGATCCTGCACATGATCGCCGGCTTCCTGCAGCCGTCGCGCGGCGAGCTCGTCGTCGGGTCGAGGCCGAGCTGGCAGAACCCGGCCATCTACCGCCGGCTTGGCCTGGTGCCCGAACGCGACTCGGTCTACGCGTTCCTCACCGGCGAGCAGTTCGTCCTGGCCACCGCGAAACTGCATGAGCTCGCCGACCCGGGCGCGGCCGCGCTGCGCGCGATCGCGATGACGGACATGGCGGACGCGGCGGGGCGCCGCGTCGCCACGTACTCCAAGGGCATGCGGCAGCGGATCAAGGTCGCCGCGGCGCTCGTCCACGACCCGGAGATCATCCTCCTCGACGAGCCGTTCAACGGGATGGACCCGCGGCAGCGGATCCACATGATGGAGCTGCTCGGCAAGCTCGGCGCCGAGGGCCGGGTCATCCTGTTCAGCTCGCACGTCCTCGAAGAGGTGGAGCGGCTGTCCGGGACGATCCAGGTGATGGTCGCCGGCCGGCTCGCGGCCTCCGGCGACTTCCGCGCGATCAGGCGGCTGATGACCAGCCGCCCCCACGTCTTCCTGATCCGCTCCTCCGACGACCGGAGGCTGGCCGCTGCGCTGATCGGGCGGCCCGAGGTGGCCGCGGTGGAGCTGGGGCCCGCGGGCCTTCAGGTGCGAACGTCCGACTTCGGCGCCTTCTGCGCCCAGATCGCGGTGCTCGCCCGGGACTCCGGCATCCGGCTGCGCGAGCTGCTGCCCACCGACGAGTCGCTGGAAAGCGTCTTCGGCTACCTGATCGCGAACTGACCCCGCGAAGCGGCGCCGTCGGCCCCGAGTGGCGCCCGCCCCGCGAACCCACCTCAGCAAGGAGCAACCAGCCATGCCCGGCCCCTTCAACCCGACGATCGCCATGATCACGCTCCGCGCGGTGATCAGCCGCAGGCGCGCGCTGCTGTTCGCGATCACGCCGCTGATCCTGATCGCGCTCACGATCGTGCTGAAGGCCTCCCGCCCGCCGTCCGCGCCGTGGCCGGGCAGGATCCTCGGCGACTTCGGCTTCTCCGTGCTGCTGCCGCTCACGGCGCTCATCATCGGCACCGGTGTCCTCGGCGCCGAGATCGAGGACGGCAGCGTCATCCACCTGCTGGCGACGCCGGTCCGCCGGTCCTCCGTGATCACGACCAAGTTCGTGGTGGCGCTGGCGCTGACGATCGTGTTCACCGCCGTCCCCGAGCTCATCGCGGGGCTGATCGCCACCGGCGGCCTCACCCGGCTCGCCGTCGGCCTGTTCGCCGGCGCCCTGGCCGGCTCGGTCATCTACACGGCGGTGTTCGTGATGGCCTCGGTGCTGACGACACGCGCGATCGCCGTGGGCCTGCTGTACGTGCTGATCTGGGAGGGCGTGCTGGCCAACTTCGTCGGCGGCGCGCGCGTGCTGTCCGTGGGCCACTACTCGCTGGGCGTGGCGAACGCGATCGCGCCAAACCCGGATCTCAACGCCGGCCTGACGCTCGCGACCTCGCTGTTCATGGGCGCGATCGTGACCGTCGCCGCGCTCGCGCTCGCGGTCCGCCGCCTGTCAGCCTTCGCCATCAAGGGCGAGTCCGCCTAACCGCCACACCCACCCACCCACCCACAGACCGCCGCCGCCCACCCGCAGCCGTCACCTACCCGCAGGCCGCCACCACGCACCCGCCGTTACACCACCCGTCCGCAGGCCGTCACCACGCACCCGCAGGCCCTCACCACGCACCACAGGCCCTCACACGCACCCGCAGGCCCTCACACGCACCACAAGCCGTCACCACGCACCACAGCCGTCACCACGCACCCGCGAACCGCCCACCGCCCATCTGCAGATCGCCCATCCGCAGACCGCCAGCACGCACCCGCAGCCGTCACCACCCATCCGCAGGCCGTCACGCCACGCAGTGGCAACAGCCACGGTAGCAACACCAGCCCCGCTCGCGGCGCGCCGCCACAGCCCATCTGCCACATCAGTACCACCTCTCATGATCGCGGAAACGCGGGTGTCGGATACGACCCCTAATTACCGTGATCATGATGACTGTCCGTTTTGTCCCCCCTCTGCGAAGGGGTGGGCGTTTGCGACGCGCACCGACGGCAAGCAGAACACCGCCCGCGGAGACCCGCCGACGGCAAGCAAAACGCCGCCCGCGGAGACCCGCCGACGGCGTTTCAGGAGGCTTGGTGCGTTAGCTTTCGCTCTCATCACCCGCGGCGCCGGGGTCAGGGCGCTGGGGCTGCGCGTCCGGGAGCCGGTCCAGCTCGGCGGGGGCGGTGGACGCGCCCACGGCAGCGTGCTCCTGCCCGCCGCCCTCGACCTCGCCATGGCCGTTGCCCTCGTGGCCGTTCCCGTGGCCGTGCCCGTCTCCGGCCGGCAGCGGGATGGTCTCGAGAAAGGCCTGGTTCGCCCGCACCCGCATCTTGCCCATGAGGCCCCGCGCTTGCGGCGCGGACACGCCGTTCTCGTCCACCGCGGCGGCGCCGACGGGGAGCGCGAGCGGCACCTTCTTGGCCTCGAGTACGGCGCGAGCCTCCTCGGACACCGGCCGGTGGATCTCCTCGAATTCGCCATTGGGCCGCTGCACGATGATTCCCGTCTCCAGGCCGTGCTCAAGCAGCTCGGCGTCCTTCCGCTGCAGCCCGATGCATATCCGTTTTGTCGCAAAATAAGCCAGGATGGGCCCCACGATCACCAGCACCCGCGAGATCCATGTGACCGTGTACAGCGGTATCTGCAGCTTGTTCGCGATCACGTCGTTGGCGCCCTCCGCCCACAGAACGCCGTAGAACACGACCACCGCGATGCCGATCGACGTCCGCACCGCCGCGTTGCGCGGGCGGTCGAGGACGTGGTGCTCGGAGTTGTCGCCGGTGGCCCATTTCTCGAACCACGGCCAGAACGCCGCGCCGCCAAGGATGATGCCCAGCGGCAGTGCGAACGGGATAAGCACGCTCAGCGACAGCGTGTGCCCGAGGAAGTTGATCTCCCAGGCGGGCATCATGCGCAGCGCGCCCTCCAGGATGCCCATGTACCAGTCGGGCTGCGAGGCCGAGGAGATCGCCAGCGGCGTGTACGGGCCGTACTGCCAGATCGGGTTGATCTGGGCGAACGTCGCGAGGATCGCGAGCGCCGCGAAGACGAAGAAAAGCCACGCGGTGGTCTTGGCGATGAAGTACGGGAAGAACGGCTGCCCGAGTTCGTGGGTGTCGGTCTGGTCTTTGGCGGGCATCGCGGTGTGCTTCTGGTGGAACATGATCAGGAGGTGCGCGGTGACCAGCGCCAGGATCAGGCCGGGGATCAGCAGCACATGGATGATGTACATCCGCGGCACGATGTCGTTTCCCGGGAACCCGCCGCCGAACAGGAAGTACGCCAGGTACGTCCCGACGATCGGGATGCCCTGCAGCACGCCCTCGAAGATCCGCAGGCCAGCTCCGGACAGCTGGTCGTCCGGGAGCGAATAGCCGAACAGCCCCTCGATCAGGCCGAGCGAGAACAGGATGATGCCGATCAGCCAGTTGACCTCACGCGGCTTCCGGTACGCGCCGGTGAAGAAGATGCGCAGCATGTGCACCGTGATCGCGACCATGAAAATGTCGGCGGCCCAGTGGTGAATCTGCCGGATCAGCAGGCCGCCCCGCACGTCGAAGGAAATCCGCAGCGTGGAGGCGTACGCCTCGCTCATCCGCAGGCCGTTCAGCTTGATATACGACCCGTGATAGACCACGTCGTTCATCGACGGCACGAAGAACAGCGACAGGAAGGTCCCGGTCAGCAGCAGGATCACGAACGAATACAGCGCGATCTCGCCCAGGAAGAAGGACCAGTGGTCGGGGAAGACCTTCTTCATCAGGGTGCGGACATACCCCGCGCCGCCGAACCGCTCGTCGACCCAGTTGCCGAGCCCCCTCAGCGCGCCGGGGACATGTACGTCGTCGCTCATCCTCGCTCCCAGAAGCTCGGGCCGACGGGCTGGGTGAAGTCGCTCGCGGCGACCAGCTGCCCCTGCGAGTTCAGCGTCAGCGGCAGCTGCGGCAGCGCCCGCGCCGCGGGGCCGAAGATCACGTTCGCGCCGTTGGCGGCGTCGAACGTGGACTGGTGGCAGGGGCACAGGATGTGGTGCGTCGTCTGCTCGTACAGCGCGACCGGGCAGCCGACGTGCGTGCAGATCTTGGAGTAGGCGACGATGTTGTCCACCGTCCAGTTCATCGTGCTCACCAGCGTCCCGCCGTTGTAATTCGTCGGGATGTGCAGCTCGCCGGGCGCGAACTTGATCAGGATCACGCCGGCCTTCGCGAGCGCGTCCTGGTCGTCCTCATAACCCTCGGGTATCACCGTGATCATGCTGCCCGGCGTGTTGAACTCGGCGGGGGTGAGCGGCCTGTTCGTGCCGTACACCACGGCCCGCGTGCCGCGCTTCCACACGGTGTACCGCAGCGAGGTGCCCGGCAGCGGGCCCAGGTCGCGCAGCACGACGATCGGGATCGCGGCCAGCGGCAGCGTGGCTAGCATCAGCGTGCGCCGCAGCAGCGGGCGCTTGACGAACTGGCTGGTCTCCGTGGCTTCGGCGAAGTATTCCTGGAAGGCCTCGCGATCCTTGCTCGGGGAACGCATGGGATGCCGCTGTTCGGCCGTCTCGACGTTGGGCATCACCCGCCGGACCCAGAGCAGCGACCCGAGGCCGAGCGCGGTCAGCGCCACCGACAGCGAAAGCCCAAGCGCGAGGTTCGACCGCAGTACGGCGTCGAGCGGGCCGACCTCGAGTCCTACATACGCGGCGATGAACCCGATGCCGGCGATGAAGGCGACGATGAAACACGCGGCCACTATCCGTTCGGCACGCTTGGCGGAAACCGGATCGGCCGGATCGGCCGGCATCTTCTCGCGGCCGGTCGCGGCGCTGTCGCTTTCCCTCTCCGCCACGTCGACCGAGGAGGGCACGGGCAGCGGGGTGCCGATCACCCTGTGCGGGCGTGCGGGCGACTGCTCGCCCTCGGGAACTTCGTCGCTCATGACTCGTCCAAATCCACTCTCGTGTCGCGTCGCTTGGCGGTGATCCACATCGCGATCAGCACCAGGAAGCCCAGGCCGCCGAGCCAGATCACCAGGCCCTCAGTGACCGGTCCGGTCCGGCCGAGGGAGAACCCGCCCGGGTTGGTCTCCCCCCGGGTCTGCGTGATGTACGCGATGATGTCCCGTTTGTCCGAGGGCGTGAGCGTGCCGTCGCCGAACACCGGCATGGCCTCCGGCCCGGTCAGCATCGCCTCGTAGATCTGCGTCGGGGTCGACGCGGTCAGCGGCGGCGCGTCCTTGCCGTAGGTCAGCGCGCCGCCCGCGCCGGCGAAGCCGTGGCACTGCGTGCAGTTCGTGCTGAACAGCTGCGAGCCGAGCGCGGCGTCCGCACCCGCCGTGGACACCTCGGATGCGGACGGGATCTGCGGCCCCGGGGCCAGCGACGCGATATAACCGGCGATGTCGTAGATCTGCTGCTGGGTGAACGTCACCGGCTTCCGGTCGTTCTGCGGGCCCTGCTCCTTGGCGGGCATCCGGCCGGTCGACATCTGGAAGTCGACGGCGGCGGCACCGGCGCCGATCAGGGACGGCGCCTGCGGCGTGCCCTGCGCCTCCAGCCCGTGGCACGAGGAGCAGTTGTCGAGGAACAGACTCCTGCCCTGCGCGATGTCGGTGGCGTTCTGCGCGGGCGCCGACGCCGACGCGCCGCTCCCGAAGCCGGTAAGCGCGCCGTAACCCACGGCTACCACGACGAGCAGCCCCGCGATGGCCGCGTACCCCGCGGCCGGGTGCCTTCGCCGGGCGATGATCCAGCTCACTCGGTGTTCCCCTGCTTAGTGGATGAGGTAGATGGTGGTGAACAGCCCGATCCAGACGACGTCGACGAAGTGCCAGTAGTACGACACGACGATCGCGCTGACCTGCTGCTCGCGGGTGAAGCGCCGGGCTGCGAACGTGCGCCCGAGCAGGAAGATGAACGCGATCAGGCCGCCGGTCACGTGCAGGCCGTGGAACCCGGTGGTCAGGTAGAACACCGAGCCGTAGTTGGAGGAGCTGAGCGTGAGACCCTGCTTCCTGATCAGGTCCAGGTACTCGTATCCCTGCCCCAGGACAAAGTAGAGCCCCATCAGGAACGACAGCACATACCACTCACGCAGGCCCCACTGCATGGGCCTGAAGATGGACCCGGTGCGCCTGATCTGGCCGCGCTCGACCGCGAACACGCCCATCTGGCAGGTCACGCTGGACAGCAGCAGCACGGTCGTGTTCACCGAGCCGAGCGCGATATCCAGGTCCGCTCCCGGCCAGTGCAGTCCCTGCCCCTTGTCCACCGAGCGGATCGTGAAATACATCGCGAACAGCGCGGCGAAGAACATCAGCTCGCTGGACAGCCAGATAATGGTGCCCACGCTGACCAGATTCGGCCGGCTGGCCGGGGTGCGAGGTACCGTCTCGGTCGCGGATGCAGTCGCCACGATGGCCATTATTACGACACCCTGTAGGTGATGCGCAGCCGACCCCCCATGTTGAGTGCAACAATCCGCTCCCATCTCGCCGCGGCCGGCCTTGGCTTGCCTGCGACAACCCCCTCCCGTCCCGCGTGCGACTTCCTCTCCCGTCTCGCCGCGGCCGGCCCTCCCCACCCTGGTGCGGCGTGTCAGTAGGATTCAGTGCCATGAAGGTCGTTGTGTACAGTCACGACGCCGATACGCGGGCGGAGATCAGGCTCGCGATCGGGCGCCGGCCAGCCCCGGACGTGCCGGAGGCGGAGGTCGTCGAGGTGGCCACCGAGCCCGCGCTGTTCCGGCTGCTCGACTCCGGTGGCGTCGACGTCATGGTGCTCGACGGCGAGGCGCAGCCCGCCGGCGGGATCGGCATCTGCCGGCAGGCGAAGGACGAGATCTACCAGTGCCCTCCGGTGCTGCTGGTGATCGGCCGCGCCGACGACGGCTGGCTCGCCACCTGGTCCCGCGCCGACGCCGTGACCAGCCATCCCATCGATCCGGTGGCCCTGGCCAGGGAGCTGGCCGGGCTGATGCGCGCCCGCGCCGCCATCGCACCACGCTGACGTCCGCACCTACTACCTCCCTGGGGCCGACATGGAAACGCTCAGCTGGCCCGCGCTGATCGGCGCGCTGATCCGCGGTGAGTCGCTCACCGCGGACGAGACCGCCTGGGCGATGAACGAGATCATGGAGGGGGCGGCGACGCCGGCGCAGATCGCCGGCTTCGGCGTGGCGCTGCGGGTCAAGGGGGAGACCCCGGAGGAGGTGGCGGGCCTCGCCAGGGCGATGCTGTCGCACGCGACTCCGATCCTGATCCCCGGGGAGGTCACCGACCTCGTCGGGACCGGCGGCGACGGCGCGCACACGGTGAACGTGTCGACGATGGCGACGATCGTGGCGGCCGCCGCGGGCGCCCGGATGGTCAAGCACGGCAACCGGGCGGCGTCCTCGGCGTGCGGGGCGGCCGACGTGCTGGAGGCGCTGGGCGTGGCGATCACGCTGCCCCCCGCCGCGTCGGTCACGCTCGCCGACGAGATCGGTGTTGCCTTCCTCTTCGCGCCGCTGTACCATCCGGCGTTCCGGCACACCGCCGTGCCGCGCCGTGAGCTCGGCGTGCCGACCGTGTTCAACTTCCTCGGCCCGGTGACGAACCCGGCGCGCCCCTCGGCGCAGGCGGTCGGGGTGTTCGACCCGCGGATGGGCGCGGTGCTGGCCGGCGTGCTCGCGGCCCGCGGATCGTCAGCGCTGGTGTTCCACGGCGGCGACGGCCTCGACGAGCTGACCACGACCGCGCCGTCCTCGGTCTGGGTGGTCTCCGGCGGCTCCGTGTCGCAGGCGACGCTGGACCCGCTGTCGCTGGGCGTGCCCCGCGCCGAGGCCGGTGACCTGCGTGGCGGCGACGCGGATTACAACGCGTCGGTCGCGCGTTCGGTGCTGTCCGGCGAGGCCGGCCCGGTACGTGACATAGTCCTGCTGAACGCGGCGGCCGCGCTGGCCGCGAGCGAGGGTGTTCCCGGCCCCGACGCCCTGGCCCCGGCGCTCTCCGCCGGCCTCAAGCGAGCCGCGGAAGCAGTCGACTCCGGCGCCGCCGGCTCCCTGCTGTCCCGCTGGGCCGACGCCTCCCAGCGCCTCGCCGCCAGCTCCTGACCCCGCCGCTCCCGCCCAAGGACAGGTCCCCTCAGGCGCCGGACAGGCCGAGCGAGAAGGCTGCTTCGAGGTCGTGGCGGGTGTAGGTACGGAACGCGATGTGCGTCTCGGTATGGATGACGCCGGGCACCTTGTTCAGCCCGCCGGGGATCACGTCTGCGAGCTCCTCGTGGCCGCGGACGCGGACCATCGCCACCAGGTCGAACTCGCCCGTCACCGAGTACACCTCGCTGACCTCGCGGATCTGCGCTATGGTCTCCGCGACGTCCGGGATGCGCTGGATCTCGGCCTTGATCAGGACGATGGCGGTGACCACTCGCTGCCTCCCGGTGATCTCTGGGTACCGGCTGATCTTCGGTACCGGCTGGTCCCCGTACCGGGCCTTACCCTATCGCCCCGGCCGCTCCTGCTGCTTCTCCCGCCGCGACCGTCTCTTCTCCTTCTCCGGTGGCTCCCGCCGCCGCCGCCGCGGCGGCTTCCGCCGCTTCTGCTTGCGCGGCTGCCGCCGCGGCGGCAGCCTCCTGCGCCTCGAGCCACGCCGTCAGCTCGCCGAGGGTCCGGATGCCGCGGTCGGCGAGCCGTCCGAGCAGGGAGCTGAGCACGGCCGCGGTGGCACGCGCGTCCGCCAGGGCCCGGTGACGCGGCAGCACCTGGGCGCCGAAGAACCCGGCCAAAGTGCCCAGCTTGCGATCGGGTACCTCGTCGGCACCGAGCAGGTGCCGTGCCAGCGTGACCGTGTCGACCACGGGGAAGTCCGGCCACCGCAGGCCGCAGTCACCGCAGGCGGCGAGGAGGAACCCGAGGTCGAACGGCGCGTTGTGCGCGGTGAGCACGCAGCCCTCGGCGAAGCTCAGCAGTCCGGGCAGCACCGCCGCCACGGGCGGGGCGAAGGCGAGCATCTGGTCGGTGATCCCGGTCAGCTCCTCGATACCCGGAGGCAGCGGCGCGCCGGGGTTGACCAGCGTGGCGAACTCGGCGAGCACCCTGCCGCCGCGCACCCGGACCGCTCCTATCTCGGTGATGCCCGACTCGCCCGGCGACCAGCCGGTCGTTTCCAGATCGACGACCGCGAAATCCAGCTCGGCGAGCGGAATGCGGGATACGCCTGGGAGCCGGCCTGCCGGATTCGCGTTCATCACGCTGACCACGGTAAGACGGGGCACTGTCATTCTGGGGGCGCCCTCCAGGACTCCCGCCCCCGCCCCCACACCACTGACACCCTCAGCCACCCGCATGCCCGCCACGCCCGCGCCCCCAGCGACTCCGCATGCCCGTCGCGCCCGCGCCCCCAGCGACTCCGCATGCCCGTCACGCCCGCCCGGCTCTGTTTCTGAAAGCTGCAAACTTGGCCTGCTGCCCGCTCCGCGCCGGAATGTCGGTGGGCGGTCCTAACGTGTGTCCTGCCCATTACGAAAAGAAATGGAGGGCGGCATGGTCATCGATTGTGACCGCTGCGACATGCGCGGCATCGCGTGCGGGGACTGCGCCGTGGCGGTTCTCATTGGCGAGCCGCGGCACCGGGCATCGCTGGATGTCGCCGAGCGGCGAGCGCTGACGGTGCTCGCGAACGCGGCCATGATTCCGCCGTTGCGGTACTCCCGGCCGCAGGCCAAAGCCTCGTGAGTATAGCGGAAACCCCAGCCCGCCGCCGGTGAACGGAGCGATCGTAATGATTCTGTCCAGATTAGGCGAATCGGTTGAATCGGCCTGCGATAACTCACTAACCTAACCACAGCTTCAAGCCGTACCGCTTAGTAGTTACCACATGGGTAACGGCGGTCGGCGGTCGCCGGGATTCGCATCTGCCGGCGGAGCGCGGGAGAAAGGGAGCGTGGCAGGCACAGTGCGTACGCGACTCGTGACACACGTGTCGGGGGTTCGCCGCGTTCTCGCGGCCTTCGCTGGGCTTCTTCTGGTCGGCGGTCTCGCCGCCTACACCGGGGTCACGCGAGTGGCCGCCGCGCCCCAGCCAACCATCAACCAGGTGCAGGCGAAGGTCAATCTCCTCACCACCAAGTTCAACCGGGCTGTCCAGCAGTACGACCAGGTGGCCGAGGAGCTCACCGCGGCTCGCGCCAGGCTGCGCCAGGTGGACAAGGAAGTCGCGCGCGACCAGGCGCACTTCGCCGCCGCCCGGACGAAGGTGGCGCAGATCGCCGCCGCGTCATACGAGAATGCCGGGCAGACCTCGCTGGCGGGCCTGCTGACCACGAACAGCCCGGCGACGGTGCTCAACCAGGCGTCGATGCTGCTCCAGCTGGCCGGCAGCCGCAACCAGGAGACCCAGGTCTTCCTCGCCGCCGCTCAGCAGCTCAACTCCGTGCAGCAGGACCAGCAGCGGACCACGTACGCCATCTCCCAGCTCGCCGCGCAGCGTGGGCAGGTGAAGAACTCGATCGGCAAGCTGCTCGCGAACGAGAAGGCCACGCTCGACAGCCTCACCCAGCAGCAGCAACAGCAGGTGAGCACCCTCGGCGGCGGGGGCGGCGGTGGTGGTGGGACTGGCACCGGCGGTGGCGGTGGCGGTGGCGGAGGCGGCACCCCGGTGCCGGCGTCCAGCCAGGCGGGGAAGGCCGTCGCTTTCGCCGAAGCACAGATCGGCTGCGCCTACGTGTACGGCGCGGAGGGGCCGTGCCAGAGCGGGTTCGACTGCTCCGGGCTGATGCAGGCGGCGTGGGCATACGCGGGAGTATCGATTCCGCGCACGACCTACGAGCAGTGGGCGACGCTGCCGCACATCCCGGAGTCGGAGATCCGGCCCGGCGACCTGCTGTACTTCAACGGCGAAGGCCACGTCGGCATGTACGTGGGTAACGGGATGGTCGTCGATGCGCCGCATCCCGGGGTGAACGTCGAGAAGGTTCCGTTCAGCAACTCCTGGTTCCAGGCGAACTTCGACGGCGCCGCGCGCGTGTAACACCTGCTCAGGTGACTTCGGCGCCGGCCGGCACGGCGCCCCTCGTATACTCGGGGGCGCCATGCGCCGGACGCTGATCGTCAGCAACGACTTCCCGCCCCGCCAAGGCGGCATCCAGTCGTTCGTGCACGCGCTGGCCCTCCGGCTGCCCCCGGATCATGTCACCGTGTACGCGCCAGCATGGGAGGGCGCGGCGCGGTTCGACGCGCGGCAGCCGTTCGAGGTCGTGCGGCATCCGACCTCGCTGATGCTCCCCGTGCCCACCGTCACCCGGCGGGCCGCCGGCCTCGCACGGGACCGGTCCTGCGAGGCCGTTCTGTTCGGCGCGGCCGCGCCGCTCGGACTGCTCGCCCCGGCGCTGCGCAGGGCAGGCGTGACCCGTGCCGTCGCCCTGACCCACGGGCATGAGGCCGGGTGGGCCGCGCTGCCGGGCGCGCGGTCACTGCTGCACCAGATCGGCGACTCCGTCGACGTGGTCACGTACCTGGGCGAGTACTTCAGGGTCCGGCTGGCCCGGGCGCTGTCCCGGGACGCCGCGGCCCGTATGGTACGGCTCGCCCCGGGCGTCGACGCGAGCGCGTTCCGCGCCGCGCCCGGCGACGGCGACGCGGTCAGGCGGCGGCTCGGGCTGGCCGGGTGCCCCGTCGTGATCTGCGTCTCCCGCCTGGTGCGGCGCAAGGGGCAGGACACGCTCATCCGCGCCTGGCCGGAGGTTCGCGCCAAGGTCCCCGGCGCGGCGCTGCTGATCGTCGGCGACGGGCCGTACGCCGGCAGCCTGCGGCGCCTTGCCGCGCACACGGGCGTGGCCGACTCGGTCACGTTCACCGGCCCGGTGCCGGGGCCGGAGCTGTCCGCCCACTACGCCGCCGGCGATGTCTTCGCCATGCCCTGCCGCACCCGCCGCGGCGGCCTCGACGTCGAGGGCCTCGGCATCGTCTACCTGGAGGCATCCGCCGCCGGGCTGCCCGTGGTCGGGGGCGACTCGGGCGGCGCGCCGGACGCCATACTCGACGGCGAATCGGGCTACGTCGTGCGGGGCCGGAACGTTCCCGCGATCGCCGCCAGGATCACCGAGCTGCTCGCCGATCCGGGAAGGGCGCGGGCGATGGGGGAGAAGGGACGGGCGTGGGTGGAGCGAGACTGGGGCTGGGACCAGATCGCAGGGCGCCTGCGCGCCACCCTTGACGGCTGACAGGCCGTCCCGGCGGCGCAATGCCCGCGAGGCCTACGAGTAGAGGGCCTCGATATCGGATGCGAAGTCCTTCTCCAGCACGGTTCTGCGCATGCTCAGCTTCGCGCTGAGGTGCCCCTTCTCCTGGGTGAAGTCCGTGTCGAGTACCCGGAACCGGCGGATCGACTCGGCCCTGGAAACCGCCTTGTTCGCGTCGTCCACGGCCGCCTGGATCTCCGCGAGCAGATCCCGGTCCTCGCGCAGCTCCGTCACGGTCATGCCGGCCGGCTTCCCGTGCCGCTCCTTCCACGGGCCGAGCGCGTCGGCGTCGAGCGTGACCAGGGCGCCGATGTAGGGGCGCCCGTCGCCCACGACCATGACCTGGCTGACCAGCAGGTGGCTGCGCATTCTGTCCTCCAGCACCGCGGGCGCCACGTTCTTGCCGCCCGCGGTGACGATGATCTCCTTCTTCCGCCCGGTGATCTTGAGGAAGCCCTGCTCATCCAGCTCTCCGAGGTCGCCGGTGCGGAACCAGCGGTCCTGCGTGAACGCGTCCGCGGTCGCCTGGTCGTTCTGCCAGTAGCCCCGGAAGATCGATGGCCCGCTGAGCAGGACTTCGCCGTCATCGGCGATCCGGACGGCGACACCGGGCAGCGGCAGCCCGACGGTGCCTATCTTCTGCCGCTCCGGCCGGTTGACGGTCGCGGCGGCCGTCGTCTCGGTCAGCCCGTATCCTTCGAGGACCGTCACCCCGACGCCGCGGAAGAAGTGCCCGAGCCGCTCGCTGAGGGCGGCGCCGCCGGAGACCGCCCAGCGTGCCCGGCCGCCCAGCGCGGCGCGCATCTTGCCGTAGACCAGCCGGTCGAAGAGGGCGTGCTCAGCGCGCAGCCCGAAGCCGGGGCCACCGTCGTCCAGCGCCCGGCTGTAGGCGATCGCGATCCTGGCCGCCCGGCCGAAGATGGCGCCCCTGCGCTCAGCCGCCGCGCGCTGCTCGGCGCCGTTGTAGACCTTTTCGAAGACCCGCGGCACCGCGAGGATGAACGTCGGCCGGAACGAGGCGAGGTCGGGCAGCAGGTCGGTGACGCTCGGGCTGTGACCAAGGATGATCCCGGCCTCCAGGCAGCCGATCTCGATGATCCGGGCGAAGACGTGCGCCAGCGGCAGGAAGAGCAGCGTGGCCGGGTCCGGTACCGCATGGATCGCCGTCAGCGGGCCCATGAACGCGTTGCGAACGTCGCTCAGCAGGTTCTCATGGGTGAGCTGGCACCCCTTGGGGCGGCCGGTGGTGCCCGAGGTGTAGATGACCGTGGCCAGGTCCTTCGCGCCGGCCGCGCGGGCGCGCTCGGCGAGGGTGGCCTCGTCCACCTGCTCCCCGGACGCCGTCAGCTCCGCCAGCCCCGGCTCGAACCGCCACCGGTGCTCCAGCGCCGGCAGCCTGTCGCTGGCATCGGAGATCATCTGCCCGAAAACCTCGTTCTCGACGATGACCGCCCTCGCGCCCGAGTCCGCCAGTATCCACTCGGCCTGCTCCGCCGACGACGTCTCGTAGATCGGAACGGAGACCGCGCCCGCGGTCCAGATGGCGTAGTCGATGAGCGTCCACTCGTACCTGGTATGCGACATCAGCGCCACCCGGTCGCCCACCTCGATCCCCGCCGCGATCAGCCCCCTGGCAAGCGCGTACACCTCGTCCCTGAACTGCCGCGTGGTAACATCCTGCCAGCGGCCGCCCGAGTCCTTGCGTCGCAGCGCCACCGCCTGCGGCTGCTCGCCGGCCCGGCGGGAAACCATGTCGGCGAGATTCGCCGACGCCGGGACCTCCACCAGGGCGGGGATGCTGTACTCGCGCACGTCTTCTCCTTAGCGTCACGTTGCTACGGTGACGTTACAGCCAAAAGTTACCGGCAGGTAGTCCAGGCGCGGATTCGCCCTGCCGCGCTCTCCCGGCTATTCAGCCTAATCGCCTGCTGGCGCACGGCATACGAGCCTTTAGGTTGAACTCATGCGAGTCCACGTGGTGAGTGACGTGCACGGCAGGGCCGACGCGCTGGCGACCGCCGCCAGCGGCGCCGACGCGCTGTTCTGCCTCGGTGACCTGCTGCTCTTCCTCGACTACGCCGATCACAGCCAAGGCATCTTCGCCGAGTTCTTCGGCCCGGAACGGGCCCGGGAGTACATCGAGCTGCGCACCGCCAAAAGGTTCGCCGAGGCCAGCCAGCTCGCCGCCCGGCTCTTCCGCGGAAACGGCGGCGGCGATCCCCGTGCGCTGATCAACGAGGCGATCCGGCGGCAGTACGCCGACCTGTTCTCCGCGATGCCGGAACCCGCCTACCTCACCTACGGCAATGTGGACGTTCCCGCGCTGTGGCCGGGCTACCTCAAGCCGGGACACCACGTACTCGACGGCGCCCGGGCCCGGCTCGGCGACCTGGATTTCGGCTTCGTCGGGGGAGGCCTGGTATCGCCCTACCGCACCCCCAACGAGATCAGCGAGGAGGAGTTCCAGGCCAAACTGGAGACCGTCGGTGCGGTCGACGTGCTCTGCACCCACATCCCCCCGGCGGTTCCCGAACTGCTCTACGACACCGTCGCGCGCCGCCTGGAAACCGGCAGCGAAGCGCTCCTCGAGGCGATACGGCGCACGCAGCCGCGTTACGCCCTGTTCGGCCACGTCCACCAGCCGCTCGCGCGCCGCGTGCGAATAGGCCGGACCGAGTGCGTCAACGTCGGCCACTTCCGCGCAACCGGCGTGCCCTATGTGGTCGACCTGTAGAGGTAATCTCCGAAGATGGGATGACGGCGGGTGGCGCGGCGCAGCCGCCGAACACAGGAGGCGCAAATTGACCGAACGCGGCGGCGAGCCGGGCAGCGACCCGATCAGTGAGTTCCAGCGCCGGCTGATGCGCGCCGGCGCGCGCGGGGTCGCCCGGGAGGTCGCGGACAAGGTCCGCAACACGCTGGGAACAACCAACAGCCGGTCGGACGTCTGGGAGACGGCGACCGGCGAGCAGGCCGGCGACGAGGCGCCCGAGTGCGCCTGGTGCCCCATCTGCCGGGCCGCGCGGATGCTCCGCGTCTCCGGCCCCGGAATCGGCTCACATCTCGCCGACGTCGGCGACACCCTCGCCGGGATGGCGCAGGACGCCATGTCGGTGTTCGAGGCCGCGATCAAGGCACAGCAGGCGGCGGGCAACCGCCCGCCACCGGGTGATAACCGCTCCCCGTCCGCCAACCGCACCCCGTCCGCCAACGGCACGCCCGCCGCCGGTGGCACAGGTGCAGCCACCGCCCAGGCGGGCGGCGCGAGCTCAGACGACGGCCCCGTCGTCGGGACCGGAACCGCGGGGCGGCCCCCCGTCCATGCGGAGCACGAGCACGGCGAAGCCGCCGACGAACGCGGCGACCGCGCAGAACGCCGCGACCCCGGGTACCGCCCAGCCGATGGCGGTGGCGATGAGCAGATAAGCGGGGCCGCCGAATAGCGCGAGCCAGGCGCCCTTGGTGATGGGATCGATCTTCGGCAGCGGCGGAGGCGGCGGCGGGATGTAGTGCTCCTCGGCGGGCTCGGGCTCGCTGCCGGCCTGCTCCGTCCTCTGCCGCCGTGTTCCCGGCGGCCAGGGCTCGCGGGGCGGCTCGCGGGGTGTCCCCTGGTCGCCCTGCGGCTGCTGCCCGGCCCGTCCGTGCGACTCGAACTCGCGCGGCAGGGTCTCCGGCGCCAGCCCCGCCGTCTGCGCCGTCCCCGGCAGGTTCTCCCGTTCAGGCCAGGGCACGTGGTCGTCCGCCGCCGGCGCGTCGTAGTGCGCGACGAGCTCACGCCACGCCGCCTCCTCGTCGCCGCCGGCGCCGGCCCAGCCGTCCTCGCGGCCCGTTCCGTCAGTACCGCCCGTTCCGTCAGTACCGCCGGTTTCGTCCCTTCCTGTCACCGTCCCGTCTCACACCTCCTTCCCGGCCTCGCCCCGTTCTCCGGCTTCGCTACTAACAGCGCTGTGCGCGCGAATGAATTCCAGACTCCCGGCGAAGATCTCCCGCGCGTCATTGTCCAGCGTCGCCACATGGTAACTGTCGGGGCAGGCGCGGACCTCCGCCGCCGGCAGAGCCGCACGCAGCACCTTCATGCTGGCCGGGCCGACCACGTGGTCGACCGCGCTGCGGTAGACGAGAACGGGCTGGGTGACCTCCCGCAGGTGCCGGCCGGTGACCCGCCACAGCCCGGGAAGCGTCGCCGCGGCCCGGACGGGCACCCGGTCGTACCCGCCCTCGCTGACGCCGGGCTTCTTGATGTCACTGGAGATGCCGGGCATCGACCGGAGCACCCGCTTCAGCACCGGCGCGAGCAGGAACAGCCGGGTGTCCGCCGCCAGCGACGGGTTCACGACGACCAGGCCGCTCACCGCGCCACCATGGGTCTCGGCGAGCCGGAGCGCCAGGCAGGCGCCCATGGACAGGCCGAGCACGAACGTCTGCGAGCATTTCCCGCTCAGCTCACCGAACGCGCGGTCGGCCTCGCCGTACCAGTCCTGCCACCCGGTGGTTCCCAGGTCCTGCCACGTGGTGCCGTGCCCCGGCAGCCGCGGCAGGCTCACCGTCAGCCCGGCGCCGGCCAGGTACTCGGCCCACGGGCGAAGCGTCCTGGGACTGCCGGTGAACCCGTGGCACAGCAGCGCGCCGACGGGTCCGCCATCGTGGTAGAAGGGCTCCGCGCCAGGGAGTACGGGGGACATATCTGGCATCGTCGCACGGCGGGGCGGCACGGCGCATCCCGGGATACGATATGACCGCGTCCATGACTCGAGGTGACCGGCCCGGCATTCCGCGCGGGGGCATCGACTTTGCCGTGGGACGTGCGACTATGTGTACGTGTTCTATTGGCTGGTGAAACTCACCCTTGGCACGGCCTTGAAGATCGTCTTCCGGCCGTGGTCACAGGGGCGCGAGAATGTGCCGAGGCGTGGCCCCGTCATCCTGGCGAGCAACCACCTCTCGTTCTCTGACCATTTCTTCGGGCCGCTGCCGCTGCCGAGGAAGGTGGTATTCCTGGCCAAGCGGGAGTACTTCACCGGCCGCGGGCTCAAGGGCCTGATAAGCAGGGCGTTCTTCAGCGGTCTCGGGCAGATCCCGGTGGACAGGGGCGGCGGCGCCGCCAGCGAGCAGGCCCTGCGCGCCGGCCTGCGCGTGCTCGCCGACGGCAGGGTGCTCGGCATCTACCCCGAGGGCACCAGGTCGCCGGACGGCCGGCTGCACCGGGGCAAGACCGGCGTCGCCCGGCTCGCGCTCGAGTCGCGCGTGCCGGTCGTCCCGTGCGCGATGGTCGGCACCTTCGAGTTCCAGCCGACGGGCACGATCAGGCCGAACATGCGGATCAGGCCCGGTGTCCGGTTCGGCAAGCCGCTGGATTTCTCCCGGTACTACGGCATGGAATCGGACCGCGCGGTGCTGCGGACCGTGACCGACGAGATCATGCGCCAGATCGGGAGCCTGTCCGGCCAGGAGTACGTCGACGAGTACGCGCGCCGGCCCGCCGGTGACCTCCCGGCGGCCGCCGCCGAGTCCGACTGACGCGCGGTGACGGGCATCCAGTGGCCGGCATCCGGGAGCCGCTGTGGCGGGCCATCGCGGTATTCCGGTTCGCGAGCATAGGCTACGCGGCGATCCTCGTCCTGATGAACCGGGCGGACTACTCCCACTTCGCCTGGGCCTGGGCGGTGATCGCCGTCATGACTGTCTGGACCGCGGCCACCACGTACATCTACGCCCAGCCGTCCCGGCGCAGCCCGCTCCCGCTGACCGTGGATCTCGCGGTCGCGGCGGCCCTGCTGCTGTCCACGGCGGCCCTGCAGAATCCGCAGAGCATGCGGCAGGGCATCTCGCCGGTGACCGCGACATGGGTGGCCGGCCCGGTGCTGGCCTGGGCCGTGTATTCGGGGCGGCGGGCGGGAATCGTCTCCGCCCTCGTGCTCTCCGCGTGTGATTTCACGCTGCGCAGTGACCGGCTCTCGGTGTCGGTCAACGGCATGGTGCTGATGCTGCTCGCCGGCGCGATCGTGGGTCACCTGGCCCGGCTCAGCGCCGAGGTGGAGCATGAGCGGCAGCGGGCCACGGAGATCGAGGCGGCGAGCAGGGAACGTGACCGGCTGGCGAGGGACATCCATGACTCGGTGCTTCAGGTGCTCGCGCTCGTGCAGCGCAGGGGAACCGAGGCAGGCGGCGAGGCCGCCGAGCTGGGCCGCCTCGCAGGCCAGCAGGAGGCCGCCCTCCGCGCGCTTGTCGGCACCGCGCCGCCAGGCGCGCGCCGACGCGCCGACGCGCCGCCGGATGCCGAACCAGAGCGAGCCGACCTGCGCGCGCTGCTCGCGCGGGAGGAATCGGAGGGCGTGACGGTCAGTACGCCGGCGGAACCCGTCTGGCTGCCCCGGAAGGCGGCCGACGAGCTGACGTCGGCCGTCCGCGCGGCTCTGGACAACGTCCGCCGGCACTGCGGAGACCAGGCGCGGGCGTGGGTGCTCGTGGAGGACGAGCACCAGACGGTCACCGTGACCGTCCGGGACGACGGCCCCGGGATGCCGCGCGGGCGGCTCGCCGAGGCGGCGGCAGCCGGGCGTCTGGGGGTCAGTCACTCCATCCGCGGCCGGGTGCGCGACCTGGGCGGGTCCGCGCGGATCAGTTCGCTGCCGGGGGAGGGAACGGAGGTCGAGCTCCGCCTGCCGCGGGCTGGGGCGTAGCGGCGCTTCCGTGGTATGGTCTTCGACGCCCGGGCCGGACGATTCGGCGAGGCGTTCGATGACTATGTGGCACAAAGGAGCTCCTGGAGGGTGCACCGGCCCACTGATCCGCAACGGCGGTCGCGGCCAGTCCGGGTGATGGTGGTCGACGATCACCCGATGTGGCGGGACGCGGTCGCGCGGGACCTGGCCGAGGCCGGGTACGAGGTGGTCGCCACCGCGGCCGGCGGCGCGCAGGCGCTGCGGGTGGCCGGGGCGGCGCGGCCCGACGTGGCGGTGCTCGACCTGCAACTGCCCGACATGTCCGGGGTCGAGGTGACGATGGGCCTGCTCGCCGCCGATCCGGGCATCCGCGTGCTCGTGCTGTCGGCCAGCGGGGAGCGGCAGGACGTGCTGGACGCCGTGAAGGCCGGGGCGGCGGGGTACCTGGTCAAGTCCGCGGGCCGTGCGGAGTTCCTGGACGCCGTCCGCCGGACCGCGGCCGGCGACGCGGTGTTCACGCCCGGGCTGGCCGGGCTCGTGCTCGGCGAGTTCCGCCGGCTTGCCACGGCACAGCGGCCCGACGGGCGGGACGTGCCCACGCTCACCGAACGGGAGACCGAGATCCTGCGCATGGTCGCCACCGGCCTGTCCTACAAGCAGATCGCCGGGCGGCTCGTCCTGTCGCACCGCACGGTCCAGAACCACGTGCAGAACACGCTCGGCAAGCTGCACCTGCACAACCGCGTCGAGCTCGTCAGGTACGCCATCGAGCACGGCCTCGACGGCGGCCAGGACGCATAGCCTTGCTCGTGAACAGCCCGACCGCGTCAGTCACGTCCTGTTAATCCAGGCACCCATCACAAGCACCCGCCTGGCCGCTAGGCTGTGCACCATGCGAGTGGGAGTCCTAACCGGGGGCGGCGACTGCCCCGGCCTGAATGCCGCCATCCGTGCCATCGTCCGCCGGGGAATCCAGGAGTTCGGCCTGGAATTCGTGGGTTTCCGCGACGGCTGGCGGGGCCCCCTGGAGGGCGACACGGTGCCGCTGGACGTGCAGGCGGTCCGCGGACTCCTGCCCAGGGGCGGAACAATACTCGGCTCCTCCCGCACCAACCCGCTCAAGGACACCGGGCCCGGCGGCCGCAACGGCATCGAGCGGATCAAGGACAACCTGGCGGGGCTCGGCGTCGACGCGCTCGTGGCCATCGGCGGCGAGGACACGCTCGGCGTGGCGACGAGGCTGTACGGCGAGGGCGTCAACGTGGTCGGCGTGCCGAAGACCATCGACAACGACCTCGGCGCCACCGACTACACGTTCGGCTTCGACACCGCGGTGAACATCGCGATGGAGGCCATCGACCGGCTGCACACCACCGCGGAGAGCCACCACCGCGCGCTGATCGTCGAGGTGATGGGCAGGCACGTGGGCTGGATCGCGCTGCACGCCGGCCTGGCCGGCGGCGCCAACGTGATCCTGATACCGGAGCGCCCGTTCGACATCGAGAAGGTGTGCGCGCTGGTGGAGCACCGGTTCCAGACCCGGTACGCGCCGATCGTCGTCGTCGCCGAGGGCGCGCACCCGAAGAACGAGGAGCTCACCCTGACCGGGGGACAGCTCGACGCGTTCGGCCACGTGCGGCTCGGCGGCATCGGCCAGATGCTCGCGGCCGAGATCGAAAAGCGCACCGGCAAGGAGGCGCGCTGCACCGTCCTCGGCCACATCCAGCGCGGCGGCACGCCGACGGCTTTCGACCGCGTACTGGCCACCCGCTTCGGCGAGCACGCGATCGGCGCGGTGCACGACGAGGCGTTCGGCGTCATGGTGGCGCTGCGCGGCACCGACATCATCCGCGTTCCGCTTTCCGAGGCGACCCGCGAACTGAAGATGGTGCCACCCGAGCGCTACGCAGAGGCTGAGGTCTTCTTCGGCTGATCAACCGTAATTTTCATCCCAAACGGGCCGTGGCTCTCCCTCCACCCCACCCTTCAACTCCCGCGTGCACACCCCCCGCCCCAGCCAGCGCCCACCTCCCCCAAGCCCCCAGCGCCCCGGACTCCCTCCGCCCCCGGGCTCCCTCCGCCCCCGGGCTCCCTCCGCCCCTCCCGCCTCCCGTCGCCTCCCCGCCACGCTCCCGCCCCGGACGCCGACGGGGCCGTTGGCGTAACTGGCCCCGCCCAGTGGGGCCAAATGCGCCAACGGCCCCACCGTTCCCCACGAATGAGACGTCCGCTGAGGCCCGAGCAGGCCGGGAACCAGCCCCGTGGTAGACCCGGTGGCCGTAGGGGACGAGCCACCGCCCGTTCGGACTCCCGCCAAAGACCTTCGCAGGCACGGTCCTGTCGCCCTGCACTGTCCTGTGCCCAGTGCGCCCTCTCCTCTCCTCTCCTCCCTCCCTCCGTCCCGTCCCTCCCTCCATCGCGTCCCGTCCCTCCTTTCCCTCACTCACTCCGTCCTCCATCCTTCCTTCTCTCTTCCTCCGTTCCTCTCTTCCTCCGTTCCTCTCTTCCTTCCTTCCTCCCTCCCACCGTTCCTCCCTCCCCTCACTCACTCCGTCCTCCCTGCGTTCCTCCCCCCTCCCTTCCCCCCTTCCCCTTCGCGCCTTCCCTTGCGGCGTCCGGATCCGGGTGCGTATACTCGCGTACGAGCACTTGGTTTCGAGTCATCGGGCCCAAGGATTCGGATGCGAGGTGACGAGCGATGGCGAAGCGGCGGAAGGTCGGCAACATTCTCGCGCTGTCGCTGCTGTCGCTGCTGATACAGCGGCCGATGTACCCGTACGAGATGGCCAGCACGCTGCGGCGGTGGGGCAAGGACCAGAGCGCCAAGATCAACTGGGGCTCGCTTTACACGGTCGTGCAGAACCTGGAGAAGAACGGCTTCATCGAGGTCGTGGACACGGCCAGGGAAGGCCGTCAGCCGGAGCGCACCACGTACCAGATCACCGAGGCCGGCGCGGCCGAGCTGAGGGACTGGATGCGCGAGCTGCTCGGCGTGCCGGAGCGTGAGTACCCGAAGTTCGAGACGGCGCTGTCCGACGCGACGGTGCTTCCGCCCGACGAGGTGGTCGCGCTGCTGACCGGCCGGCTGGAGACCCTGGACACGGCCAACGCGAAGCTGGAGCAGGAGCTGGAACTACTCAAGACCCAGCTGCCGCGGCTGTTCCTGATCGAGACCGAGTACCACCTGGCGATGCGGAGGGCCGAGGCGGACTGGGTCCGCGGCCTGCTGAAGGAGATGGCCGACGGGACCATACCCGGCGTGGACACCTGGCGGCAGGTCCACGAAACTGGTGTGTTCCCGCCCGAGCTGGTGGCGCTCGCCGAAGGGAGGCTGGAACCGGGCAACTAAACGACCCCGGCTGGTGCGGCAACACCAAGCCGGGGCCGTCAACCTCGAACCGATCCCGCGGGACGCGAAACCTGGCTGCAAGGTGCTGCTCAAAAGTGTAGCCGGTTTCTCCTCGCGGGCCTGATCGTCACGATCCGTAAGGAGTCACTCGTGAGCTCACCCGAGCGTGCCATCGAGGCACGTCATCTCGTGAAGACCTACCCCGTGCGCGGCAGGAAGCACGGCATCCGGGCGCTGGACGGGCTGGACATCACCGTCCCGCGCGGCATGATTTTCGGACTGCTCGGCCCGAACGGCGCGGGCAAGACCACCGCGGTCAAGATACTCACGTCGCTGGCCAGGCCCGACGAGGGCACGGCCACCGTCGAGGGCATCGACGTGCTCGCCAGCCCCGGGCGGGTTCGCCATGTGATCGGCGTCGTGGCGCAGCGGTCCGGCGCCGACCCCACGGCCACCGGCCGGGAGAACCTGGTCCTGCAGGGGCACCTGTACGGGCTCCGCAGCGGCGAGGCGCGGGCCCGCGCGGACCAACTGCTCGCTCACTTTGGCCTGTCCGAGGCGGCGCGGCGGCTCGTGCGCACGTACTCCGGCGGCATGCAGCGCCGCCTGGACGTGGCGCTCGGCCTTATGCACCGCCCTTCGGTGCTGTTCCTTGACGAGCCGACGACGGGCCTGGACCCGGAGTCCCGGGCGGCGATGTGGCAGGAGATCGGCCGCCTGGCCGGGAACGAGGGCATGACCGTGCTGCTGACCACGCACTACCTGGAGGAGGCGGACCGGCTGGCCAGCCGGCTCGCGATCGTTGACCGCGGCGGGGTCGTCGCCGAGGGCACGCCCGACGCGCTCAAGGGAGAGCTGCGCGGCGACGTCGTGCAGGTCGAGCTGGCCGCCGGCGCCGACCAGGCGGCCGTTCGCGGCGTGCTCGGCGGGCTGCCGGGCATAAGGGACATCCTGGTCGCCGGCCGCAGCGTGTCCGCGCGCAGCGATGACGGCGCGGCCGCGGTGCCGGTGGTGCTCGCGGCCCTGGCGGACGCGGGAGTGCCCGCGTCTTCGGTGACCGTCGCCAGGCCGTCGCTGGACGACGTGTACCTGCGCTACACCGGCCGCCGTTACAGCGAGGCGGCGGCACCCGACACGGAGACGGGTTACGAGCGCGAGCCCGAGATGGCGGAGGTGGGCAGGTGATGGCCGCTGTTCCGGTAACCGTTACGCACAGCTGGTATCTCACCGGCCGTAAGCTGCACGCGCTGGTCCGCCAGCCGTGGGTCCTCGCGTTCAGCGTGATTCAGCCGGTGATCTGGCTGTTCCTGTTCGGTGAGCTGTTCCGCAGGGTCGTCGACATCCCCGGCTTCGGCTTCCACGGGTCGTACCTCGCCTACCTGATCCCCGGCATCGTCGCCATGAACGCGATGGCCAACAACATGTGGGCCGGGATGGCGATGATCGAGGAGATCGACCGGGGAACCCTGAACCGGTTCCTGGTCTCGCCGGCCAGCCGGGCCGGCCTGATGAACGCCACCGTGGCGGAGCAGGCGGTCAGCACCACCGTGCAGACGCTGATCATCCTCCTCCTTGGCCTGGCCGGCGGCGCTCGCTACCCGGGCGGCGTGGGCGGCGCCGCCGTCCTGATCGTGGCGGCGGTCCTGGTGGGCATCGTGTGGGGCGCGCTGTCCAACATCGCGGGCATGCTGCTCCGCTCGCGCGAGGCGATCATCGGCGTCTACACGTTCTTCATGCTGCCGCTGATCTTCCTGTCGTCGGCGTTCATGGAGACCGGGCTCATGCCCGGCTGGATGCAGGCAATCGCCGCGCGCAACCCGCTGAACTGGGTGGTCGAGGTCGGCCGGTCGGTGCTGACCACCAGCCCCGGCTGGGGAGCGGTGGCGGTCCGCTGCGCCGGGCTGCTGGCCCTGGCCGTGGCCTGCGTGGCGCTTTCGGTCACCACCTTCCGCTCCTACGCCAAGAGCGTCTGACCCTGTACGAAAAGGGCCGCGTGCCGGTCATCCGGCCGCGGCCCCTTTCGCGCGGCGCGCGGAGGCGGGCTCACCTTGAGCCGGCTCACTCCGACCCGGCTCACTCCGACCCGGCTCACTCTGACTCGGCTCACTCTGACTCGGCTACGGCCAGCTCGCCGAGCGTGGACCAGTCATCCTGCGGGACCGTGGCGTTGATGATCCGCGGCGTGTGAGCGAGATGAGGCGGCAGTTCCTGCTGTGCCTTCCTGAAATGGGCGGACGTGACGTGCGCGGCGCCCGCTTCGGCGTCGCGAAACGCCTCGACAAGGACGTACTCTTCCGGATCCTCCAGGCTGCGCGACCAGTCGAACCACAGGCAGCCGGGCTCTTTCCTGGTCGCATCGGTGAAGTCGGCGACGATCTGCGGCCACCGGTCGGCGTCTTCGGGCCGGATCTTGAATTTGGCCGTGATAAAGATCATCGGTCCTCCTTGGCTTGCCGCTGCCGACACCGGCAAGCAATTATCCCGCAACCGGAGCGCGCGGCGTGTCTCAGCAGGAGACAAGCCCTGGACGTGCGCGTTTCCGCTGGCTCGACGCCGGAAACAGGATGCAGATGGGGAACAGGGCCCGCATCCTCAGCCGCCGGGCGGACGGCTGGCCAGCCGCCGCCGCAGCCGTGGCGGCCGTGGCGACTATGAGCCTGCTGCTGGCTGGCTGCGCCGCTGGCAGCGCTACGCCCACCACGCAGCGAGAGACTATTTCCCGCGCGCTTGTCGTCTCCGGTGGCCTCCATGTCGTCGTGCCGTTCACGGCAGGGGGTTGCGCGCGGGGCGGCTCCGCCCTCGTGGCGTCCGAGACCTCCTCGACCGTCACGCTGGTCCTGTGGCAGATCGTGTCGGGCGGCGTCTGCCCGGCCGACATCGCCTTCGGCACCGCGGCCGTGACGCTGCACCACCCGCTGTACGGCCGGTCTCTTGTCGACGGCACGACCGGGCGGCGCATTCCGTACTTCGACGGGCGCAACCTGCTGCCGGTCACATACCTGCCGCCCGGCTACAGGTTCTCGGCGTACGGTTACGTAGCCGCGGCCACGTTCAGCGCCTGGGAGCGTGAGTACACCACGGCCGGGCAGGCGACCGCGCCCGCCGACGTCGCCCAGGTCCCGGGAAGTGTCACCGGCTATCCCTCCTGGCCACTGACATCCGCGGTCACCGTGAACGGCCGCCGCGCAACCATGGAGATGCTCACGAACAACGGCCAGACATACGGCCGGGCGATCTCCTGGCGGGCGGCCGGCTACACCCTGGTGGTGTACACCGCCGTGGTCCAGGCCGGCCAGCAGCTCCTCCCCGCGGCGGAGCTGATGCGCATCGCCTCAGGCCTGCGATCCTGATCCGCCGGATTGCTGGGCGCCGAGCCAGGCGGCGGCCCTGCTGGGCGACGCCCGCGACAGCCAGGCATCCTGGATCACCTCGGCGAGTTCCCGCACGGTGAGCTCGCCGATCCGGCTGGCGCGCAGCAGCACCGAGGGATGCCCGTCGAAGTGGGAGGTCGTGAAGAACGGCGACGCCCGGTCCTGGACCAGGGCTTGCTTGTCCGCCTCCGACGGTACCCAGAAAACGATCACGTCCGTGTACCGCTTCCCGGTAGCGGGATCCACGGCGTCGGGACGCGGGTTCCGGAAGAACACGAAGGATCTGCGGCCCACCTGGTAGACCGGGTTGCCCAGCGGCCCGTGCACGACCGTGACATGCGGCATCCGCATCGCAAGCTCGTCCACGTCCTGAACCCGCGCACGGCGCGATTCACCCGCCATGACATCACCCTAGGCCGCGCCGATCCTGCTGGGATGCGATCCTGGTGCGGGTTTTACCCCGCCGCAGCGGGTGGCCCGTGACTGCGCAGGATCTGGCCCCATGGCGATCTCGCCTCGGTGGTGCCATCTGGATGCAGGATCAGCGTCCAGCCCCACCGGTGCACACAGACTTGGTGGTGGAATTCGCACAAGAGCACGCATGACTGCACACTTGTCGGACCGCCATCGGCTCTGTGCACGAGATGATGTACCTCGCACGCGGCGGCGGGCCGGTCACAACCGCCCGCCCACTCACACCGGCCCCTGGCCCGCAGGATCACCGCCCGGCGAATGTGGGCCGGGACGGTGTCCGCGACCCCGACATCCAGCGGCAGGCTGGCGGTGCTGAACGGAGCGCCCAGCATCCGGGAACGGAGGCAGGCGGCCAGCCCGGCCGGGCCGGACAGTGCGTCCACCGCCATCCCCAGCAGGGTTCGCCGCAGCCGCGCACGGGCCTCCTCCGTCATCGGGGCGGGCGGGGCACAGGTGCATTTGCCGCACTCACAGCCGCATGCCGCGCCGCGGTCCAGGTGATGGGCGCCGATCCACACCCCGGTCATCGCATCAAGCACATCCCAATCGGGATGCCCGGTGACCACCGGGATGATCGTCGCGTCACATGCGGCCGCCTCCGCGTCCTTCCCGGCGAGATAGCCGGGCTCGCCTGCCTTGGCGGCCAGCCAGGCGGCCTCCGCCGCCGACGCACCAGGCATGCCGCGCAACTGCGACAACGGGACCTGAACCTGGACCTGCGTGGGCTGCCCGGCCCGCTCCGGTAGCATCCCCGCCCCGATCAGCAGCTTCGAAGCCTCCTCGAGGGCGTCGTGCTTGCGCTGCTCCCCGGTCCGCAGATCTCCCGGTCCCCGGCTCTTGCCCAGCGCGTCCAGCACCGCCTGCAACGCGGCGGCACAGGTCGGCGTTAGGTTCCCCGTAAGCACGCCAGCGCCGTCAAAGGTGTTCTCCAGCCGCACCCGCCGGTCATCAAACCCGGTGTCTTCATCCGGATCCGGCTGCTGCGCCCGCGCCTTCTCATACATGTCCGCCGCCAGGATCACCAGGTCGGCAAACGGCACCCCGCCCGCCGCCGCGGCCAGCAAGATCGCATCCGCCGCCGCCCGGTTCTCCTGCGGCAGGCGGTCACTCCACTCACAGAACTGCCGGGCCCACGACTCGGAGACCTCCCGGGCGGCCAGCGCCTGGGCGACGCGCGGGTGATTGCTCAGCCGCCGCATCCACCCGGCCGCGCCCCGCGCGGCGGCCTTGGTCACCCGGGTGACGTACATCAGCCACGGCACCGGCCCGCCATACCCGTCGGCTTCGTACCCGCCGCACGCGGTGAACGCGGCCAGCACCGCGGCATGCGCCGCGGTCTGCGTCGCCTGCGCCCGCCCCAGCGCCACCAGCGTTTCCGCCTGCGCGGCTGATGACAGGCCGGCGACGTCGATGGCGTTGAAATAGCCCAACCCGGCATCGATCATCGCCAGCGCGTCCGCCAGTATCGCCGGAGCACCCATACCGGAACCGAAGGCCGCGCCGACGGCGCGCTGACCAGGCTTGCGGAGTTCGCCGGGCTCCTTGGCCCGACCATACTGGCCGGGATCCTCGGGCTGGCTGGTCACCGGCGTGCACCTCCTCCCGCGCTGCGAGGCGGGGTTCCGGGTGATGCTGCAAGGCGCGATGCTGGGCGTTCAAGCGATCCGGGGCCCACCTACATGTCCGTCGACCCGCACTGCGGGGAGAATTCCTTGCCGGCCTTGTAATCGGCCCGCCCTTGGTCCCGATGCTCAGTTCGAGCATATCATGCAAGCCGCGAAAACAGAAGCTAATCGAAGAGCTAAAACCGAGACTTCCGCCCGGGCGCCTATCGCGAAATGATCGGCGCGGGCCGCGGGTTCGCAAGATCGTTCGCGGCGGCGAGCCGCGGTTCCGGGCCCTCGCCCTTTGCGGCGCTGTCGTTGCGGATCGTGCGGACGTCGCGGGGGATGAGGGCGAAAGCCGAAACCGCGATGATCGCGGCCGCCGCGGCGTACTGCGCGCCGGAAACTCCGATGGCGGCGGCCAGCGGGCCGGCGATCAGCGCACCCGCGGGCATCGCCATGACCGATCCGAGCGCGTCGTAGGAGGACACCCGCGCCAGCTTCGCCGGCGGGATGTTCGTGGCGAGGGCCACCGTCCACTGCACCATCATCATCTCGATGAGCACGCCGAGGCCGAACGAAGCGACGCAGATCGCGGCCAGTGGCAGGACCGCCGCCAGCGACAGCGGCGACACCGCGACGGCGCCGCCGGTGAGCACGACGAACAGCATCGGGCGGCGCGGCGTCACCCGCAGCGACAGGAGACCGCCCGTGACCAGGCCGAACGAGTCCGCGGCGGTGATCGCGCCCCAGGCAGGAGGGCCGCCGAGGTGCGCGCGGGCTACCACCGGGCCCAGCACCTGGAAGGCGCCGTACCAGGACATCATGACGACGCAGAACTGGGCGACGATCGTCCACAGCCAGGTGTGTGAGCGGAACTCCGCCCAGCCCTCCCGCAGTTCGCTGACCAGGGCGGGACCAGCGCCACCGCCAGCGCCACCGCCCGCGGCGCCGCGCGCCCCGCGGATGGACAGCAGCAGAGGCACGGTGCCGGTCATGCCGATCCCGCACAGCACGAGCGCCCACCCGGGGCCCGCGGCCGCGACAAGCAGCCCGCCGGCGGCCGCCCCGGCCATCTGACCGGTGTTCATCGCCAGCCTGCTGATCGCGCTCGCCTCCTGGAGCAGGCCGTCCGGCACAAGCCGGGGGAGCAGGGCTTGTGAGGCCGGATAGAACAACGCGATCCCGGTCCCGGTCACCGCCTCCAGGCCGAGCATGGCCCATAGCGGCGGACGGCCGGTCAGCGCCAGCACGCCGAAGGCTCCCTCGCCGGCCGCCAGCGTCAGGTTCGCGGCGACGATCACCCGCTGCGGCGGGAACCGGTCGGCGGCGACGCCGCCGATCAGCGCGAACACCAGCGACGGCGCGATCTGCGCGGCGAGGACATAGGACAGGTCAGCGGAAGAGCCGGTCGCGTTCAGCACCGCGAACGAGACTCCGACCAGCGAGAAGCCGTACGCCGCCGGCGCGAGGAGCCGGTCGGCGAGCAGCAACCGGAAATCACGGATGGCGAGCACCGGGAACCTGCGGGCAGGCGCGCGCCAGAACATGAGGCTTCCCATCGGTGCGGGCTGAGGAAAACGAGGAAACCGGACGAGAACTCCACAAAGTACGTGGCTATCCCGCCTCCGGGCAATCGATTTTCGCGCCGCCCGCAGATGGCATACTGGCCGGTAACAGGCCGGGCACAGGCCCGTACAGGCCGGGCACAGATCCGTACGGGCCGGACACAGGCCCGTACAGAGAGGGAGGCGCGGCGTGCCGGAGCTGGACCGCGACACCGCACGAGACTGGATCGAGCGCTGGGACCGCCAGCAGGAGAACCTTCTGCCGGACCGCGAGGACAGGTTCACCGCGCTCATCGACGCGGTGGAGGAAGGGGCCGGCCGCGCCGACCCGCTGGTGCTCGACCTCGGCTGCGGCCCGGGATCGCTGTCGGTTCGGCTGCTCGACCGGATTCCCGGGGCGACGGTCGCCGGCATCGACGCCGATCCCGTGACGCTCGCGCTCGGCCGCGCCGCCTACGGAGACCTCCCGGGACTCCGCTTCGCCGACCTGGACCTGCGAACCCCCGGCTGGTCCGGCGGCCTGAACCTGGACCGGCAGCCCGACGCCGCGGTGTCCACGACCGCGCTGCACTGGCTCACCGAGCCCGCGCTGCGCGCCCTGTACGCCGAGCTCGCCGCCTTGCTGCGCCCGGGCGGCCTGCTCCTCGACGGCGACCACCTCCGGGTGGACGAGAAGGATTCCCCGGTGCTCGCCCAGCTCGAGCACGCGATGACCGAGCGCGAGGACCGCCGCCGGTTCCCGGACGGCCACGACGAGAGCTGGCGGGGCTGGTGGGAGGCCGTCGCCGCCGACCCGCGCCTGGCCGATGCGGCCGCCGAACGCGCGCGGCGCCGCGTCGAGGCCGACCATCACGGATCCGAGACGGTCCTGCTCAGCAGCCACGTCGAGGCGCTTCAGGCGGCCGGGTTCGCCGAGATCGGCACGCTCTGGCAGCGCGGCGCCGACCGCCTGCTCTGCGCGATCCGGTAACCTCGCGGCGCCGTGGCCTTAGCGGCGCCGCGCGTAGGCGACGTTGATGACAGCGATCGCGGCCCAGATCAGCAGCAGCATAACGGCGGCGGGTCCGCCGTACTGGACATGACTGGTCACGATCCCGGTGGCGCCCAGGCCCATCCCTATCGATCCCAGCGCGATGAACGGCGCCGCGATGTTGGGCCGCCGCTGCGCGACCGGAGCCGGCGCGGGCGCCTGGAACCCAGGCTGTGGCGGGTAAGCCGGAGGCTGGTGGGGCTGCGCCGCGGTGCCGCGCACGCCAAGCCGCGCGTCCACCCGCTTGTCGATTTCCTCGCCGATGCGCTCGACCAGGCCCTGGGCGACCGCCTCGTCGTAGCCCGGCCCGAGGTCGCGGTGTGCGGCCACGGACGCGGCGATCTCATTACGCTGGTCGGCATTCACGCGCACACGTTACATCGCGAGCACGAACGGGGACAAGGGTGCTGGCCACCGCATGCCCCGGGGGGACAACCCCCGCGATCACGGACTCCACCGCTCGTTTGGCCAACGTTTTTTCGCGGGTTGAATCCGGCTGGCACACTGGAAGGGTGCACGTCACAGATCCCGTCATCGCCGCCGGGGAGGCGGTCCAGGGCGCCGAGCCATGCGTGCTGCTCAAGCTCGGCGAAATCGTCCTGAAGGGCCGCAACAGGCAGCAGTTCGAGCGGCTTCTGCACGCCAACATCCGCGCCGCCGTTCGCGACACCAAGGTCCCGGTCGAGATCTGGCACCGCGAGGGCGTCGTCGTCCTCCGCGTCGCTGGCGGCGCCGGAGGCCCACCGGACGCGGCCGAGGCGGCCGCCGCCGCCGACCGGGTGGCGGAACGGGTCAGTGACGTGCCCGGTATCGTCCGGGTCTGCCGCGCGCTGCGGGTGCCGAAGACGCCGGAGGCGACGGTCGCCGCGGCCGTGGCCCTCACCGCCGGCACCACCGGGGCCTTCGCGGTCCGCCCGCGGCGCCGGGACAAGCGCTTCCCGCTGACCTCATCGGAGCTCGCGGTCGAGGTCGGGCGCAGGATCCAGGAGGCGCACGGCCTGCCGGTCAACCTGAGCAAGCCGGACACCGAGGTGTTCATCGAGGTCGACCAGCGCGAGGTGTTCGTCTTCACCGGCGGGCTGCCGGGACAGGGCGGCCTCCCGGTGGGCATGAGCGGCCGCGCGGTCGCGCTGATGTCCGGCGGCATCGACTCGCCGGTGGCCGCCTACCGCATGATGCGCCGCGGCCTGCGCTGTCACTTTCTGCACTTCTCCGGCATACCGCTCACCGGCCCCGAATCGATATACAAGGCGTACGCGCTGGTCCGCGGCCTCGACCGGTTCCAGGGCGGCTCGCGGCTGTTCGTCGTGCCGTTCGGCAAGGCACAGCAGGCGCTCGCCACCTCGGGTGCGGACCGGCTGCAGATCGTCGCGCAGCGGCGGCTCATGCTCAAGACCGCCGCCTCACTGGCCAAGCGGCTCGACTCGGCCGCCCTGGTCACCGGCGACTCCCTCGGCCAGGTGTCCAGCCAGACGCTGCCGAACATCGCGGCGCTCGACGACGCGGTGACCCTCCCGATCCTGCGCCCGCTGCTCGGCTGGGACAAGACGGAGATCATGGCGGAGGCGCGCCGCATCCGCACGCTGTCCATCTCCGAGCTGCCCGACCAGGACTGCTGCACGCTGCTCACCCCGCGCCGGGTGGAGACGCGTGCCCGCATCGACGACCTGCGCCGCATCGAGGGCCGCCTCGACGCCGACGAGATGGCGGCCGAGCTGGCCGCCGCCGCACAGGAGTACCGCCCGGAATAACCAGGATTTTTATCCGGAACGGGCGCCGGCGCTTCCCCGGCTCAGTGCATCATCATCGGCTGCGAGCCGTGCAGGCCCGGGGCGAGCCAGGGAAGCCAGACCGTGGCCACGGCGAGGGCCAGCAGGGCGACGCCCGCCACCCGCCCGGCCACGGGCCCCCACGCCCAGGCCTTCTCGGCCAGCACCAGCGCCGCCAGGGCGACCATGGCGACGAAGTTCATCACGCCCACCGCGACGAGGATCACCATCAGCGCCCAGCAGCAGCCCAGGCAGTACCCACCGTGGTGCGCGCCGACCCGCAGGTCGCGCAGCTTACCCCGGTAGGAGCCGTAGTGCAGCAGCAGCCCGAGGGGGGAGCGGCAATGCGCCAGGCAGCGGTCCTTCAGCCAGCTCAGCTGATACGCCCCGGCGATCGCGAAGGCCGCCACACCCAGTGCGTGCGCCGCCGAAGGATGCCGCCCGGTCACCCAGCCGGTGAGCCACGCCAGCCCGTACGCGGGCAGCCCCGCCGCCGCCCAGACGGCCAGGTACCCGGCGACGAGCCCGGCGATCCGCATCGCCCGGTTCGACCGCACGGTCCTCGCGTACAGCGAGGCCGTGGGCGCGACGGAGGGGAGCATCATGGCGGCCATCATCAGCGTCCACACCGCCACGAAAGCCGCCAGGCCCAGGCCCATGGTGCCCGTCATCCCGGCCATGCCCATGCTGCGGGCGACCGCCACCGTCGCCGCCCAGGCGCCGGCCGCGACGACCAGCAGCAGCGCGACGGCGCGGGCTGCCTGGCCGGGCGGTGCCAGGGCCGTCGGCGGCGAGCTCGTCATGGGCGGTCACCCCGCCCAGGAGAACGGGGCGGAGAAGCCGCTCTGTCCCTCACGTCCCCAGTCCACACCGAACGTCGACAGGTGCGCGGCGTTGGCCGGCGCGACCGTGAGCGTCGTGTTCGAAGGATGGAACACGTTCGTCAGCTTAACGGGGTCCTGCCCTTCCAGCGCCACGAAATCCTCGACGCCGACGTCGGTCGCATCACCGATCCGCACATGGTGGCCACGATTGTCCTCGCTGTAGGTGATGGGCGCCCTCTCCACGCCGAGCATCTCGCTGATCAGCGGCGCGAGCATCGCGGGCGGCCCGCCGGCCTGCCCTGACAGGACCGTCCCCAGCCGTTCGGCCTGGCTGTCGGACGCCTTCTCATCCAGGTAGACCCCCACCCGCCAGTTGCCCTCACCCATGACCGGCGGCGTGTCCAGGAACAGGGCGAAGTTCAGCCCGCTGACGTCCACGCCGTCGATGTCGCCGGTCGCCACGTGATAGGCGAGCAGCGCGCGGCAGCGGTCCTGCGTGGCCCTCGCCGTGAGCGCCGACCAGGTGCACGGGCACACCGCGTCACACGAGCATGATTCGAAGTATGTTCCCTCGAGTCGCCATGTCATAGCAGCCCCCTTTACGCCAACTGTCCCACCAGGTTCGCGCGGGCACCAGTTGCCGTCAAGCAGGGGTTGACACGCGTGCGGCCGACGAGCGGCGACAGGTGCGCGGCGACGCTGGCGAGCTCGCGCAGGTCGGACTCGATGAGCGCCTGCGGGCCGTCGCACAGCGCGGCCTCCGGCCGCGGGTGGACGTCCACGATGATCCCGTCGGCGCCGACGGCGATCGCCGCCCGCGACAGGGGGAGCACCAGGTCGCGGCGGCCGCCCGAGTGCGACGGGTCCACGATCACCGGCAGGTGCGACAGCCGCTGCGCCACCGGGACCGCGCTGATGTCCAGCGTGTTGCGCGTCGCCTTCTCGAAGGTCCTGATGCCGCGCTCGCACAGGACGATGTCGAGGTTGCCGCGCTGCGCGATGTACTCGGCGGCCATCAGCCACTCCTCGATGGTGGCGTTCATGCCGCGCTTGAGCATCACCGGCTTGCCGGCGCCGCCGACCGCCTGCAGCAGCGGGAAGTTCTGCATGTTGCGCGTGCCGACCTGCAGCATGTCGGCGTAGGAGGCGACCAGGTCCACGTCGCCGGGGTCGACGACCTCGGTGACCACGGGCAGCCCGGTTTCGGCGCGCACGTCGGCGAGGATCCTCAGCCCTGCCTCGCCGAGGCCCTGGAACGCATACGGCGAGCTGCGCGGCTTGTACGCGCCGCCGCGCAGCAGTGAGGCACCCGCGGCCTTCGCCATCCGCGCCGATTCCAGCGTCTGCTCGGCGGTCTCGACCGCGCACGGGCCGGCGATCACCGTCAGCGTGTCCGGCCCGATCGGCACGCCCGCCACCCGGATCACCGACCGCTCACGGCGGTGCTCCCTGCTGACGAGCTTGTACGGCACCGATATCCGCACGACGTCGCTGACCCCGGGCTGGCTGGCCAGGTTCAGCGTGGCGAAGTGGTCAACGTCGCCGGTCAGCCCGATGATCGTGCGTGAGACTCCCCGGCTCACGAACGCGTCGCCGCCGGCCTTCCGCACCAGCTCCACAACCCCGCCGGCCTGTTCGTCGGTCGCGTCCGCGGCCATCACCACCACCATTGAAGTGCCTCCGTGTCATGACGAAAGCCCCGGGCCACTGGCCCGGGGCTTTCGCTAGGTCGCTTCCGTCAGCGCGAAGTCTGGCAGGCGACCGGCGTTATCCCGAGCCGGTAGCCAAACCAAAACCAGAACTGCTCACGCACGGAGCACAGCCTAGCGCATCCCGGTGGCCGTTGTCGCCGGACGATCTGGTCTGGTGCCGGGAACTGATATCAATATGCTTAATATGTGGTATCAGCCACGTCAACGGAGGTGGGTCAGATGGCATCCCAGGTTCCAGCCGCGGACGGCAACCAGCGTCCCGGCCAGCAGGTTCCCGAGCGGCCGGCCCGGTTTCTGCCCGGCCTTCCGGTGCTGGCTGCGGCCGTCGCCATCCTGATCGCCGGGATCATCCTGCTCTGGCTGGCCAGCCGCTTCGGCGGTGACGCCAGGACGGCCCTGATCTGGCTCGGCATCGTGCTCCTGGCCACCGCATTCCTGGGGCTGCGGGGCCTCACCGCCGTCGTGCCCGGTCGCGCGCACGTCGTCCAGCTGTTCGGCAGGTACCGCGGCACCATCCGCGAGCCGGGCTTGCAGTGGGTGAACCCGTTCACCAACCGGATCGTCGTCTCCACCCGGATCCGCAACCAGGAGTCGGCGCAGGCCAAGGTCAACGACGCCGACGGCAATCCGATCGAGATCGCCGCCGTGGTCGTCTGGCAGGTCCGGGACACCGCGCATGCCATCTACTCCGTCGACGACTTCACCGAGTTCGTCACCATCCAGACCGAGACCGCCGTCCGGCACATCGCGTCCAGCTACCCCTACGACAGCCGCGGCAGCGAAAAGCTCTCCCTGCGCGACAACGCCGACGAGGTCACCGAGCGGCTGTCGGCGGAGCTCGCCGAGCGGGTCCGGCCGGCCGGCGTACAGGTCATCGAGACCCGCCTGACCCGGTTGTCCTACGCCCCGGAGATCGCCCAGGCCATGCTGCGCCAGCAGCAGGCCAGCGCGGTCGTGGGCGCCCGGCAGCGCATCGTCGAAGGTGCCGTCGGCATGGTCCAGCTGGCCCTGCAACGGCTCGAGCAGGAGGGCGTCATCGAGCTGGACGAGGAGCGCAAGGCCGCGATGGTGTCCAACCTCCTGGTGGTCCTGTGCAGCGAGCAGGCCACCCAGCAGGTCGTCAACACCGGCTCGCTGTACCAGTGACCGAGCGCAAGAGCATACTGCTGCGGCTGGACCCAGCCGTGCACGACGCCCTGGCCAGATGGGCCGCCGACGAGCTGCGCAGCACCAACGCCCAGATCGAATACCTGCTACGCCGCGCGCTGGCCGACGCGGGGCGACTGCCCGGTCACGCAGAACCAATGCGGCCACGCGGGCGGCCGCGCAGCAACAGCACGGCCGAAGCCACCCGACCGGCCCGGGGCGACGACCGGAGCAGATCCCCGACGTAGTCCCAGGTCAGGCCGCCCGCAGGCCCCGTTGCCTCCCGCCACCCGGTCTAGAACCCGGTGTAGACCGTGATCGTGGTCCCGGCGGGCGCCTGGCCGCTCGGGCTGTAGCTGAAGACGTTGTTGAACGGGCCGAACCGGCTGACGCTCACCTGGAACCCGGCCTGCTGGAGCTGCTGCCGCGCCTGCTCGACGGTCATGTTGTCCACGTTGGGGATCGGGATCTCCTTCGGCCCGGTCGAGACGAACACCGTGACCTTGCTGCCCCTCGCCACCGGGGTGTTCGGAGCGGGCTCTTGCCGGGTGATGGTTCCCTGCGGCTGGTTGCTGTTGGTGTCCTGCTCCTGGGTGAGCTGGATGCCGTTCTGGCTGGCCCACTGCTGCTGGACCGCCTGCACGTTCTGGTCCACGAGGTTGGGCAGCGGGATGCCCGCCACGACGTCGATCGTGACCGGCCTGTTCTGCGGCCAGGAGGTGCCGGCGCGCGGTGAGGTGCCCGCGACCGTTCCGATGGGCGCGCTGGCCGACGCCACCTTGTCCTGCTGGCCGCTCACCGCGAGCCCGTGCGCGCGCAGCGCCGCCTCCGCGGCGGCCAGCGACCGGCCGCCCACCGACGGGACGGTGATCATGCGCGGGCCCGCCGAGACGATCAGGCTGACGACCGAGCCCTTCGTCGCGCGCCCGGTGGGGGTGGTGCCGATCACCAGTCCCTTCGCGAGGGAGTTGTCGATCACCGAGCTGCTCGAGCCCACCCGGAAGCCGTCCGCGCGCAGCAGCGTGGCCGCGGCGATGGCGGTCTTTCCCTCGACGCCGGGCACTGGGGCGTACCGGCCGCTCGTCAGCCACCAGCCGCCGGCGCCGAGCCCGACCATCACGGCGAGCGCGACCGCGAGGTAGCCGAGCCGGCGGCTGAACAGCCAGCGCTGCAGGAACGGCTCGCGGCCGGCCGGGTACCCGGCGAGGCCGTCGTCGTGCACGACCATCGTGTGTGACGCGCCGCCCATGTGCAGCGCCTGGGAGCCGTAACCGGCGGGGCCGGCCGGGTCGCTCAGCAGTCCCGGCGAGTCGGCTGCGTGCCGTCCGCGCGCCGCCCCGGCGAGCAGTGCAGTGGAGCGGACGCCGGACGTGTCCTGCCATGCCGTTTCGGCGATGCCGGCGGCCTCGCCCGCGGGGACGTCCCCGCGGGCGGAGCGCACCGCGCGCAGGAACACGCCGGCGTTCCCCGGGCGCTGCCCGGGGTCCCGGCTCGTGGCCGCCAGCACCAGCCGGTCAGCGACGGCCGGGATGCCGGGCAGCACCGCGGACGGCGGCGGTACCTCCTCGTTGACGTGCTTGTAGGCCACGGTGAGCGGGCTGTCGCCGGTGTGCGGCTGCCTGCCGGTGAGCAGCTCGAAAAGCATCACCCCGGCCGAGTACACGTCCGTGCGCGCGTCGGTGGCGCCGCCGGTGACCTGCTCGGGCGCCAGGTAGGCGACGGTGCCGATGATGAGGCCGGTCCTCGTGTGGCCGGCCGCGGCCTGCGCCCTCGCCAGCCCGAAGTCCACGACCTTGACCCGGCCGTCGCCGGTGATCAGGACGTTCTCCGGCTTGACGTCCCGGTGCACGATTCCGGAGTCGTGCGCGGCCGCGAGCGCGGACAGCACGGGGATCATGATCTCCAGCGCTTCGCCGGGCGGGAACCAGCGCCGTTCCCGCAGCAGGCTGCGCAGCGTCCGCCCGGGGACGTACTCCATCGCCAGGTACAGGTACTGCCCGTCGGAGCCCTGGTCGAAGACGGCGACCACGTTCGGGTGCGAGAGCCGCGCCACCGACTTGGCCTCGCCGATGAACCTGCGCACGAAGTCCGCGTCCCGCGCCAGCTCCGCGTGCATGACCTTGAGCGCCACCAGCCGGTCGAGGCGGGTGTCGCTGGCAAGGTAGACCGTGGCCATGCCGCCGTGCGCGATGCGTGACCGGACGTGATACCGCCGGTCAAGCGTCCGCCCGACGAGCGGGTCAGCGGGCGCGGAGTCCATCGCCGACGATTTTACGGTGCAATCGGCTCAACTTTCGGGCGTTAGTCGTTTTGCGCATACCGGAGTGCTGCCACGTCACACGGGGATAGGCGCGGGTCACGGCGGGGATCCGCTCCATACTCGCGGCGGGATCCGCTCCATACTCTAAGACCCGTGAGGGATGCCGAACGCGTCGTTGTCGCCGGGGCGGGGCTGGCCGGCCTGCGCACCGCGGAAGAGCTGCGCAAGCGCGGATTCGGCGGGCGGATCACGCTCGCCGGCGCCGAGACCCGGCCGCCATATGACCGGCCGCCGCTGTCCAAGAAGGTGCTCACCGAGGGCGTCGATCCGTCGCTGCACGCCGACTTCGGCGCGCTGGAGGTGGACTTCCGGCCCGGTGAGGCGGCGACGGGGATCGACGGCGGCGTGCTGGTCACCGAGCGCGGCAGGTACCCGTTCGACCACCTCGTCGCCGCTACCGGTGCCGAGCCGGTCGCGCTGCCCGGGCCCGGGCGGCAGCGGTTCCTGCGGACGTACGACGACGCGCTGGCGCTGCGCGGGCTCATGCGGCCCGGGCTGCGGCTGGCGATCGCCGGAGCGGGCTGGATCGGCGCGGAACTGGCGACCGCGGCGGCGCGGTACGGCTGCCAGGTCACCGTCGTGGAGGCGGCCCCGGCACCGCTGGCGGCCGCCGTTGGCGCCGTGGCCGGGGCGCGCACCGCGGCCTGGTACGCCGCCGCCGGCGTGGAACTGCGCACCGAGACGGCCGTGGCCTCCGTCGAGCCCGGCGGCCTGGCGCTGGACGGCGGGCACTGGCTGGCGGCCGACGAGATCGTCACCGCGGTGGGCGTCCGGCCCGCGGTGGGCTGGCTCGCCGGTTCCGGCGTGCGGCTGGACAACGGCGTGGCCGTGGACCAGGGCCTGCGCGCGTCGCTGCCCGGGGTCTACGCGGTGGGCGACTGCGCCGCGTTCGAGTCACGGCTGTTCGGCAGGCGGCTGCGGTTCGAGCACTGGGACGTGGCGCTGCACGCGCCCGAGGTGGCCGCCGCGAGCATCCTCGGCGCGGACGAGGCGTTCGACCCGGTGCCCTACTTCTGGTCCGAGCAGTTCGGCCGGATGCTGCAGTACGCCGGGTATCACGGGGCCGCGGACCGGCTTGCCTGGCGCGGCGATCCCGCGGCGGAGAAATGGGCGGCGTGCTGGCTTTCCGGCGACCGGCTGGTGGCGATCATGACGGTGGACCGCCCGCGCGATCTGCTGCAGGGCCGCCGGGTGATCGCCTCCGGCGACCCCGTGGACGTGACACGGCTGACCGACCCCGCGATCCCCGTCAGGGACGCGCTCGCGGCGTTATCGCGCGGTCCGCGGAGGCCGACGGCCTCCCGGTCGCGCGATTCCACGGCGGGATCCGAAGCGGGCAAGCGGGGGGTTCCGGGGGGTCGCCCCCCCGGGCCAACACAGGTTTGGCAGGGGTCCTGGTGTGGGACATTTGAGTGGTGGCACAGATTGACCCCGCGTCCGACACTCTCGTCGGCGAATGGCTGTCACTCCCTGAGGTAGCCGAGCGGCTCGGCATCCCCTCCGGGCGTGTGAAGCAACTGCTCCGCGACAGGAAGCTCCTGGCCGTGGCCCGCCCGGACGGCGGCCGCGCCGTCCCCGCCGCGTTCCTCGCAGGCAGCCAGATCGTCAAGGGCCTGCACGGAACGCTGACGGTGCTGTTCGACTGCGGGTTCGACGAGCACGAGGCGCTTCGCTGGCTCTTCACGGCCGACGAGTCGCTGCCCGGCACCCCGATCGAGGCGCTCTGCAAGCACCGCGGCACCGAGGTCAACCGCCGCGCTCAGGCTCTTGCCTTCTGAGGACGTTCGCCGGTCCGGGCGCGGGCCGCGCGCCCGTTAGGCTTGCCTCATGCCGCCGCGACCGCGCCGCCCTCAGAACGCGCCCGGCAGGGCACCGCTCGGCACCGCCGCGCGGCCCGCTGCCCGGCGCGCGCCGCTGATCAGCGACCTGCTCGCCGCGGGCCGCCGGTCGTTCTCGTTCGAGTTCATGCCGCCCAGGACCGAGGCGGACGAGCAGCAGCTCTGGCGGGCGATCCGGCAGCTGGAGCCGCTGCGCCCGACGTTCGTCTCGGTGACCTACGGGGCCGGCGGCTCGACCAGGGACCGGACAGTGCGGGTGACCGGGCGGATCGCCGCGGAGACCACGCTGACCCCCGTCGGCCACCTCACCGCGGTCAGCCACACGGTGCCGGAGCTGCGCCAGGTGATCGGGTCGTACGCCGCCGTCGGGGTGCGCAACGTGCTCGCGCTGAGGGGTGACCCCCCCGGCGACCCGAACGGCGACTGGATCACCCACCCCGGCGGCCTCAGCCACGCCGACGAGCTGGTGCGCCTGGTGAGGTCGGCCGGCGACTTCTGCGTCGGGGTGGCCGCGTTCCCGGAAAAGCACCCGAGGTCACCGGATGCCGAGACCGACGTCCGGTACCTCGTCCGCAAGTGCCGCGCGGGGGCCGGCTTCGCGATCACGCAGATGTTCTTCTTCCCCGAGGACTACCTCCGGCTGCGGGACCAGGTGGCGGCGCACGGCTGCGACGTGCCGATCATCCCCGGAATCATGCCGGTCACCAGCCTGCGGGTCGTCGAGCGTGCGCTCGAGCTCGGCGGCTGCCGGGTGCCCGGCGACCTGTGGGACCGGCTGCGGGCGGCGGCGGGCGACAAGGCCGCGGTGCGTGAGATAGGCGTGGCGTACGCCGCCGCCATGTGCGAGCGCCTGCTCGCCGAGGGCGCCCCGGGCCTGCACTTCTACACGCTCAACTGGTCCCGCGCGACCCGCGAGATCTATCAGCTGCTTGGGCTCTGGGAGCTGGTTCCGTCCCGCAGCGGCAGCTCGGCGCCCATGACGGCGTAGGGCGGCTCGCCGCCGGAGAAGCGGTAGCCGGTCAGCAGGTCGGTGAAGCCGGCCCGGCGGTACAGCCGCCTGGCGCGGGACTCGGTGTCCTGGGTGGACAGCACGGCGGTACGCTCCGGGCGCCCCGCCGCGACCCGGAACAGCAGTTCCCGGCCGATGCCGCGGCCCTGGTAGGACGGCAGCACGTGCAGCTCGGCGATCTCCAGCGAATTCGCGAGCCACCTGCTGGCGCCGGGCGGCCCGCCGAGGCCGGACAGCGCCGCCGCCACCATGTCGTGCCACCACTGGCCGGGCGCCCCGTGGAAGCCGTAGCAGAACCCGGCGAGCTCCTCCCCGGACAGCGCGGCGAGCGCGCGGAACCGCGGGTACGTCGCGTGCCGCTCGAGGATGGCCTCCCGCCCGGCGAGCTGCCGCGCCGGCGGGTTCATCGCCGCCGCGTACACGGCGACGAAACCGTCCAGCGCCGCCGTGAACGCCAGCGGATCCAGTTCGGTGAAGGTGATCGTCTGCCCCATCCCCGCCAGCCTAAGGGACATCGCGCCGTCTCCGCGTAGACCCGCGCCACCCGTCCGCGTCAAGGAGCGCCACCGCTCGTTCGGTCAAAGATATTTTTCTGAACGAGCGGTGGTGACCGTCACCTGTACCAACGCCCGTCCCAGCGTGGCATGCGCGGCGCTGACCCGCACCGTGCCGGCCTTGCCGGGCAGCGAGCGGACGAATCCGCCGCCGACGCCGCCGCAGGTGCCGAAGGCGAAGGGGTTCTGGCCGATGAGCGTCGCCGGGCCGGCCAGGGACAGGGCCACGTTCCCGGTGACACCGGGCCGGTGGTTGCCGTGGGCGTCGGTGGCGCGGAACCGGATCCTGGTGGCGTCCGAGCCGTCCGCGACGATCGAGGCGTCGTCGGCGGTCAGCTCCAGCCGGTCCCGGGCGGTGTCAGCGGACATGAGCACGGACTTCACGAACTGACCGCCGAGATAGCCGTCGATCCGCAGCCCGGGCAGGCCGGACCCGTCGACGGTGAGGTCGGCGAACACCGGGGGATGAGGGAGGCTGCCGTAGCCCCGCGTGTCCGGGACGCCGGTGCCGAAATGGGCGCCGCCCACGTACAGCTCCAGCCGGTCGCAGTTGGTCGCGATGATCGCCCCGGCGCCCGGGCCGCCGGGCGGCGACGCGGGGCCGAAGTCCCAGAAGAACATCGGCAGGATCACCGGGCCCGCGGCCGACGGGCTGACCTGGGAACGGTAGAAGGCGGCGCCGGGCTTGGGCACCCGGAAGGTGTCCATGACGCCCGGCGTCTTCAGGTTGTCCCAGATACGGTCGCCGCCGTTGACCGACGCGTAGTCGATGCCGCACCAGCCGAGCAGTCCCGCGTACCGGGCGTCGGACCGCGCGATGTTGTGCACCTGGGCGTGCAGCCGCCCCTGGTCGGCCAGCACCGCGGCGGAGTCGGTCCACCGGTAGGCCGGCGCCCCGTCCAGCGCGCCGACGGCCTCGCTCACCAGATAGGGGACGCCGGGTATGGGTTTCGCGAGTATCGCGTTGCCTCCGGAGGACTCGTAGTCGTCATAGGCGAAGACGTCCTCTGCCCAGCCCGGCAGCGAGTGGAACGTCACGGCGCCGGTCGTCTGCCGGCTTCCGTCCAGCTCGTAGGCGAGCCGCCGGGTGCGGGCGTAGAGGCCGGGGTGGTTGGCGGTCTCGTTGAGCCTCGTCGCCCAGACGATGACCGAGGGGCGGTTGCGGTCGCGGACGATCATGTCGCGGACGTTCCGCGCCGCGATGTCCTGGAACTCGGCGTCGCCGACGTAGCCCCAGCCGGGGGGCTCCTCCCAGACCATGAGGCCCAGCTCGTCGCAGGCGTCGAGGAAGTGCGGGGACTGCGGGTAGTGCGAGCAGCGCACCATGTTGCAGTTGAGCTCGCCGCGCAGGATCTGCGCGTCGCGCCGCTGCAGCCGCGCCGGCGCGGCCATCCCGGTGTAGGGGAAAAGCTGGTGGCGGTTCAGGCCGAAGATCTTGTAACGCTCGCCGTTGAGGTAGAAGCCGTCGGTCTCGAACACCGCCTCGCGGAACCCGATCCTCGTCGTCACCGAGTGCCCGGACGACAGCGCCGTCCTGACCGTGTACAGCCTGGGCTTCTCCGGTGACCAGTGACCGACGCCGCCGATCCCCGTGATGGTCAGCCCGGCGACGGCCGTGCCCGGCACGGTGATCGTCGCGGTGACGGAGGCGCCGGCGATCCTTGTGGGCCCGTCGAGCAGTTCCGCGGTGACCCGCAGCGGGCCCGGCCGGCGCGGCCGCGGCGTCGATCGTCGCCCGCACCGCGACGCTCCGGGCGCTGGCGAGCACGTTGTCCGGCCTGGCGAACACGTCGGAGATGAACACCTCCGGCACGACGCGCAGCGTGACGTCCCGGTAGATCCCGCCCGGCTGCAGGAAGTCGACGGACCCGGTGCCGCCCGGCGGGTTGTCCGGCGGGACGTTCAGCCAGCGTGAGTCCACGATGACGGCGAGCACGTTGTCGCCGGCGCGCAGGTGGCGGGTCAGCTCGGCGGACCACGGCAGGTACCCGCCCTGATGGGTGCCGACCGTGACGCCGTTGAGCACGACGGTCGCGTTCGTCATCACGCCGTCGAAATCGGCGAACACGCGGCCGCCGGCGACCGCGCTGGCCGGGAAGTGCTTGCGGTAGATCCACACGCCCTCCCAGGACGTGTGATCCCAGTTGCCCCAGGACAGGGGCACCACCGTGTGCGGAAGGGTGATCCTCGCGAACCGGCTGTCGTTGTAGCCGGGCTTTTCGGAGCCGCCGGCGTACCGGCCGCCGAACAGCCAGTTCCGGCTGAAGCGGTAGCTTCGCGCGCCGCCGCCCGTGCCCGCCGCCACCGGCGCCGCGGCCGCCGCCACCGGTGCCGGTGCGGTCGCCGTTGTCGCCGCGGTCCGGGCGGCCGGGCGGTTCAGCGCCCAGGACGCGAGCGAGGTCCCGCCGAGTATCCCCGTGCGCAGGACCGCCCGCCGAGACGTGGTACGGCCGCCGCCCGGCCGGAATGGTGGCATGCCATGAACCTAGCTCTGCCAGCCCGGGGCGGCACCCCCCGGAACGCTCTGCCCGGCCCCGGGCAACACCTACCCCGGAACGCTCTGTCAGCCGGGGGCCGCACCGGAACGCCCAGCCCGCCGGCCCCTCGCGCAACCGGAACAAAACGGACAGCAATCATGATCACGGTAGTTAGGGGTCGTATGCGACACCTTAGTTACCGCGATCATGATGCGCGGTGCTGATGTGACGGATATGACCGGCGTCGGCCGCTGCAGGTGGGGCTGGCGCGGCTGGCGGGGAGGACGTGACGCCGGGGACCGGCGGCCCGCAGTCACCGCTCCCGCACGGCGGCAGGAAGCGCCGCGACAGCAGGAGGCGCCGCAGTGGCGGTCTCGCCTCCCGGCCGCAAGCACATCCATGCGCTGCTGGGTCCCCTGCCTGCCGGAAAACGAGCCGGTACCCTCGCGCTTCCGGGGCCGCCGCATGGCCCGGTGCAGCCCCGGAATGTCAGACCCCCGATGTAACTTCGAACATGACAGCAATAGAGCTGGACAACGCGACGAATCTGCGTTCGAATAGCGCTATGGCCAACTCCGGCCGCCACGACCCCCGGCGGCCGGGCGCCTGGCCGGGCGGGTGTGGGGAAGCGCTAGCCCGGCCAGGTCCTGGCGAGACGAACCGAAGGAGTGAATACGGATGGTCAGCACACTAAGCCCGGGTGGCACGGGGGTGCCAGGCCGAGCCGGCGCGCAGCGGGGCACGGAACAGGCCGTGCCCGTCCGGCGTGTCCCGCCCACGGTGCTCGGCCTGCTGGAGTCCGCGCGCCGCGGCCTGGCGGAGGCGGAGACCGAAACGACGCCGGGGACCCGGTACATCTGCGCTCACCTTGCCGCGCTGCGCGCCGCGGCGGCCGTCGTCGCGGCCCGCGGTGAGCCGCCCACGCGGCGCAGGAAGCCGCGAAGCGTGTGGGAACTGCTGCCCCAGGTGGAGCCGACGCTCGCGGAGTGGGCCGCCTTTTTCGCGGCGAGCGCGTCCAAGCGCGCCGCGGCGGAGGCGGGGCTGCCCCGCGCGGCGTCCGCTCACGAGGCGGACGACCTGCTGCGGGACGCGGAAACGTTCGTGTCAGTGGCGGAAAGGGCGCTCGGCGTCGCGGGACAGGCCCTGCTGCCGCTCCGGCCCGCGAGCTGAGCGGGCCGGAGCGGGGCCGGAGCGAAATGGCGGGATGGAAAGGGTGACTCCAGACCCGCCTGATCAGTAGGAGGCCTCGGCGCCGCCCGCGCCGCGTGCCTCGGCGTCGAGCACGCCCCAGGTGATGAGTTCCTCGGTGAGGTCGGCGGGCGACTTGTCATAGATAACCGCGAGCGAGCGCAGGTCCTCGTGCCGCACCGAAAGTACCCTGCCGTTGTAGTCGCCACGCTGGCTCTGGATGGTGGCGACGTACCTGGCGAGCGGGCCGACCTTGTCCTTGGGCAGCTGGTTCATGCGCTCGAGGTCGATCACGAGCTTCGGGGCCGTCACGAGCGGCGTCGGCGCCGCGTCGCCCGGCAGCAGCTCGGACACCGGGACCCCGTAGAACTCGGCGAGCTCGGCGAGCTTCTGGACGGTGACGGAGCGATCGCCGCGCTCGTAGGAACCGACGACGACGGCCTTCCACCGGCCGCGGGACTTCTCCTCAACGCCATGCAGCGAGAGCCCCTGCTGTGTGCGGATCGCGCGCAGCCGCGCGCCCAGTGTCTTCGCGTACTCAGATGGCATTTTTCCTCGGTTCCCCGGCGAGTCGTCGCTTACGGTAACGGTTACGCACAGTGACGGTAAGCGGCGAGCGCCACAAGGTCAAGCCGAATGGCAAAAACTGGTTGAACTCGTCTGGTAACCGGCCTTGCCCTCCCGGATCGCGATGTACCCGCCGCGGAAACGCAACAACCCCTGTGTAATCGGGTTTTCCGGCCAGAGGTCCGCCTGGTGACCCACTGACGGCGGTCTCGGTGCGTAATGACGGACTCTGTGTAATGTGATCTAAATCACATTTAACGACCACGCCTTGCGACGCCTGATGCTCCGCGCGGCGGCGCCGAACGCGCCGGCCGGCGACACGGCACGCCCCGCGGAACACGCGCCATGATCAGCGGGTCACCGCTGATACCGTAGACGCCGTAGGCATCCTTTAAGGACCGTCCCGTGAGACGGGAAAGGAGGTCGTGACCGGTGTGCGCGCTGAGGCCCCAGACGGGCCACCACGACACGGGCAGCCACGACACGGGCAGCCCGCCGGTTCCGCCCGGAAAGCCGGTTCCCCCGGGGAAGGAAGTGCTCTCGCCCGACGAGATCCGGCGGGCGCTCACGCGGATCGCGCACGAGATTCTCGAGCGCACCCACGGCGGCGAGGGGGTCATCCTGCTCGGCATCCCCACACGCGGGGTGCCGCTCGCGAGGCGCGTCGCCGGGCGCATCGGCGAGTTCGAGGGCGTCACCATCCCCTGCGGCTCACTCGATGTGACCATGCACCGTGATGACCTGCGGCTGCGCCCTGCGCGTGCGCTTGGGCGCACCGAGGTGCCACCGGACGGTGTGGACGGCAAGACCGTCGTCCTGGTCGACGACGTGCTGTTCTCGGGCCGGACGGTCCGCGCGGCGCTGGACGCGCTGAACGATCTCGGGCGCCCCCGGTCGGTGCAGCTCGCCGTGCTGGTCGACCGCGGGCACCGCGAGCTTCCGCTGCGCGCCGACTACGTCGGCAAGAACCTGCCCACGGCGCAGCGCGAAGTGGTGCACGTCCTGGTCACGGAGGTGGACGGGCAGGACTCGGTGCTGCTAAGCCCGGGCGGAGGATCGCGGTGAAGCGCCACCTGATCTCGGCCGCGGACCTGACGCGGGACGACGCGCTGCTCATCCTGGACACCGCGGCCGAACTGGCCGGCGTCGCCGCGCGGCCGATCAAGAAGCTGCCCACGCTGCGCGGCAGGACGGTCGTCAACCTGTTCTTCGAGGACTCGACGCGGACCAGGATCTCGTTCGAGGCCGCCGCCAAGCGGCTGTCGGCCGATGTGATCAACTTCTCGGCCAAGGGCTCGAGCGTCGCCAAGGGCGAGAGCCTCAAGGACACCGCGCTGACGCTGGAGGCCATGGGCGCGGACGCGGTGGTCATCAGGCACAGCGCCTCCGGGGCCGCGCACCGCCTGGCCGAATGGGTGCGGGGCAGCGTGGTCAACGCGGGAGACGGCACGCACGAGCACCCCACCCAGGCGCTGCTCGACGCGTTCACGATCCGGCAGCGGCTCGCGCGGCAGGGCGCCGTCCCGGATGGCCGTGACGTCCCGCACGACCTCCGGGACGCCGGGCCGGACGGCCGCGGCGCCGCGCTGGACGGGGTGCGGGTGACGATCGTCGGCGACGTGCTGCACGGCAGGGTCGCCCGCTCCAACGTGCTGCTGCTGAGCACGCTGGGCGCCGAGGTGACGCTGGTCGCCCCGCCGACGCTGCTGCCGTTCGCGGTCGGAAGCTGGCCATGCTCGGTGGGCTACGACCTGGACGCCGAGCTTCCCAAGAGCGACGTGGTGATGATGCTCCGCGTGCAGCAGGAGCGCATGACGGCGGCGTACTTCCCGACCATCCGCGAATACCGGCGCCGTTACGGGCTGGACGCCGGCCGGATGGCGCTGCTGCCCGGCCACGCGATCGTCATGCACCCGGGGCCGATGAACCGCGGGATGGAGATCGCGGCCGACGTCGCGGACTCGCCCAGGTCGACGGTCGTCGATCAGGTGGCGAACGGCGTGACGGTCCGCATGGCTGTCCTGTACCTGCTCCTCGGCGGCGCGGAGGCGGCGTCATGAGCGGCTGGCTGATCAGGGGAGCGCGGATCGCGGGCGGTCCGCCCGCGGACATCCACATCGCCGGCGGCGCCATCGCGCAGACCGGCGCCGGCCCCGGCGCGGCGGCCGGGGCCCAGGTGCTCGACGCGGACGGGCTGGTCGCCCTGCCCGGGCTGGTGGACCTGCACACCCACCTGCGCGAGCCCGGCCGCGAGGACGCCGAGACCGTCGAGACCGGGACCAGGGCCGCGGCGCTGGGCGGGTTCACCGCCGTGCACGCGATGGCCAACACCGAGCCGGTCGCGGACACCGCCGGCGTCGTCGAGCAGGTCTGGCGGCTCGGCAACCAGGCTGGGTACTGCGACGTCCGGCCGGTCGGCGCCGTCACCGTGGGGCTGGGCGGCACCCAGCTCGCGGAGCTCGGCGCCATGGCCGACTCGGCGGCCGGGGTGCGCGTCTTCTCCGACGACGGCAAGTGCGTCGCCGACTCGCTGCTGATGCGCCGGGCCCTGGAGTACGTCAAGGCGTTCGACGGCGTGATCGCGCAGCACGCCCAGGACCCCAGGCTCACCGAGGGCGCCCAGCTGAACGAGGGTGAGGTCTCCGGGCGGCTCGGCCTGGCCGGCTGGCCGGCCGCCGCCGAGGAGGCGGTCATCGCCCGCGACTGCCTGCTCGCCGCGCACGTCGGCTCCGCGCTGCACGTGTGCCACGTGTCCACCGCGGGCTCCGTCGAGATCATCCGCTGGGCGAAATCCAAGGGCTGGCGGGTCACCGCCGAGGTCACGCCGCATCACCTGCTGCTCACCGACGAGCTCGCCGAGGGCTACGACCCCGTGTACAAGGTCAACCCGCCGCTGCGCACGCAGGCCGACGTGGCCGGGCTGCGCGCCGGGCTGGCGGACGGCACCATCGACTGCGTGGCCACCGACCACGCGCCGCACCCCGTCGAGGCCAAGGAGACCGAGTGGGCGGCCGCGGCGCACGGGATGACCGGCCTGGAGACCGCGCTGCGCGTGGTGCAGGCCGCGATGGTGGACACCGGCCTGCTGGACTGGGCGGGCGTGGCTGACCGCATGTCGGTGCGCCCGGCCAGGATCGGCAGGCTGACCGGGCACGGCAACCCGCTGGTCGCCGGCGCTCCGGCGAACCTGACGCTCTACGACCCGGGCGCGCCGCCGGAGATCGTCGATCCCGCCGCGCACGCGTCGAAGAGCCGGAACACGCCGTTCGCCGGGATGCCGCTGCCGGGCCGGGTGGTGGCGACCTTCCTGCGCGGCGTCCCGACCGTGCTCGACGGCAAGGCGCTTGACGGGAAGGCGCTCGACGGGAAGGCGCTCGACGGAAAGGCGGCCAGATGAGCGACAGCACCGGCCCGGACGCGCTGCTCGTGCTCGAAGACGGCACCACGCTGCGCGGCACCGGTTTCGGCGCCGAGGGTGAGACGTTCGGCGAGATGGTCTTCAACACCGGGATGACCGGGTACCAGGAGACGCTGACCGACCCCTCCTACTGCGGCCAGATCGTCGCGATGACCGCACCGCACATCGGCAACACGGGCGTCAACGACACCGACCCCGAGTCGCGGCGGATATGGGTCAGCGGCTACGTGGTCCGCGAGCCCGCCAGGATCGCGTCGAGCTGGCGCGCCCAGCGCGACCTGGACGCCGAGCTGCGCGCGCAGGAGATCCCCGGCATCGCGATCCGCGGCACGCGGGCGCTGACCATGCGGGTGCGAGAACACGGCGCGATGCGCGCCGCGGTCAGCACCGTCGAGGAGGATCCGGCGCGCCTGCTCGACCGGGTGCTGGCGAGCCCGCGGATGATCGGCGCCGACCTCGCCCGCGTCGTGACCACCCCGGAGCCGTACACGGTCAGCCCGCCGCCCGGCACCCCGGTGCGGTTCCGGGTCGCCGCCGTGGACCTCGGCATCAAGGCGTCCACCCCCCGGTACATGGCGGCCCGCGGCTGCGAGGTCCGCGTGCTCCCCGCCACGGTCACCGCCGCGGAGATCATGGACACCGCCCCCCACGGCGTGTTCTTCAGCAACGGGCCGGGTGACCCGGCGGCCGCCGGCTACGCGGTCGCGGCGATGCGCGGGGTGCTGGACACCGGCGTCCCGGTGTTCGGCATCTGCCTGGGCAGCCAGATCCTGAGCCTCGCGCTCGGCCTGCGCACCTACAAGCTCCGCTACGGCCACCGCGGCGTGAACCAGCCGGTCATGGACCTCACCACCGGCCGCGTCTACATCACCAGCCACAACCACGGCTTCGCCGCCGCCCTCCCGGGCGAGCGGGAAGGTGTCCTCGGCGCCAGCCATACAGACGGGGCCGGTGGTACCTCCGCGGTGTGGGCGCACGTGCCGCCGGAGGCGCGCGAGCCGTTCGGCACCCCCTACGGCGCGGCGGTGATCACCCACGTCAACCTCAACGACGGCGTGGTCGAGGGCCTCCGCCTTCTTGACCGCCCCGCGTTCAGCGTGCAGTACCACCCCGAGGCCGCCCCCGGCACACACGACGCGGTAGACCTCTTCGACAACTTCTGCGCGCTCATGGAGCGCGCCCGATGAGCGGAAACTTCATCCGATGAGCGGGAACTTCATGATCGCGGAAACGCGGGGCCGTATACGGCACCGAGGTTTCCACCACGCTGTTTGGCATCGCCGCGTCGTGGAAGTTTCGGGCCCTGTACGGCACTCGGAATTCCGCGATCACGGTCAGCCCGCCGGCACGCCACGGCCCTACGTGCGAGGGGTGAGCGGTGCCTAAACGCAGCGACCTGAAGTCGGTGCTCGTGATCGGGTCCGGGCCGATCGTGATCGGGCAGGGCTGCGAGTTCGACTACTCGGGCACGCAGGCCTGCCGGGTGCTGAAGCGGGAGAACATCCGGGTGAGCCTGGTGAACTCCAACCCGGCGACGATCATGACGGACCCGGAGTTCGCCGACGCCACCTACGTGGAGCCGATCACCGCCGAGGTGCTCGAGAAGGTGATCGCGAAGGAGCGGCCGGACGCCCTGCTGCCGACCCTCGGCGGTCAGACGGCGCTGAACGCCGCCGTCACGCTGCACGAATCGGGCGTCCTTGACCGCTACCAGGTCGAGCTCATCGGCGCCGACATCGGCGCGATCGAGGCGTGCGAGGACCGCGAGCGCTTCAAGGAGATCGTCCAGGGCCTCGGCGCCGAGGTCCCGCGCAGCCAGATCTGCCACGACCTGGAGCAGTGCTTCGACACCGTTCTCGGCACCGGCAGCGCCGGACTTGGCTTCCCGGTGGTCGTCCGGCCGAGCTTCACGCTGGGCGGCGCGGGGTCCGGCATCGCCTACGACGAGGCCGGCCTGCGCCGCATCGCCGGCGCCGGGCTCGACGCAAGCCCGACGACCGAGGTGCTGCTCGAAGAGTCGATCATCGGCTGGAAAGAGTTCGAGCTCGAGCTGATGCGCGACCGCAGCGACAACGTCGTCATCGTGTGTTCCATCGAGAACGTCGATCCCATGGGCGTGCACACCGGGGACTCGGTCACCGTCGCCCCGGCGATGACGCTCACCGACCGTGAGTACCAGGCCATGCGCGACACCGCGATCAGGATCATCCGGGCGGTCGGCGTCGACACCGGCGGCTGCAACATCCAGTTCGCGGTGAACCCGGCAACCGGCCGCATGGTCGTGATCGAGATGAACCCCCGGGTCAGCAGGTCCTCCGCGCTCGCCTCGAAGGCGACGGGCTTCCCGATCGCCAAGATCGCCACCAAGCTCGCGATCGGCTACACCCTGGACGAGATACCGAACGACATCACCGGCCAGACCCCGGCCAGCTTCGAGCCCGCGCTCGACTACGTGGTCGTCAAGGTGCCGCGGTTCGCGTTCGAGAAGTTTCCGGGCGCGGACCCGACGCTCACCACGCACATGAAGTCCGTCGGCGAGGCGATGGCGATCGGCCGCTCGTTCGCCGAGGCACTGCAGAAGGCGCTGCGGTCCGTAGAGTCCAGCCACATCCCGTTCAGCTGGAAAAAGACGCCCGCCGACCGCGACGGGCTGCTCGCCCGCTGCCGCACCCCGCACGACGGCCGTCTTGGCACCATGCTGCAGGCGCTGCGTGCCGGGGCGAGCGTGGCCGATGTGGTCACCGCGACCGGAATCGACCCCTGGTTCGTGGATCAACTAGATCAAATTCTAGATATCTCCAAACGGGTCGGCGGTTCCCGCGAACTCGACGCCGAACTCCTCCGGGTGGCGAAGGGCGCCGGGTTCTCCGACTCCCAGATCGCCGAGCTGCGCGGCCTCGGCGAGGGCCAGGTGCGCGCGCTGCGGCACTCCCTCGGAGTCCGGCCCGCCTACCACGCGGTGGACACCTGCGCCGCCGAGTTCGCCGCCAGGACGCCGTACCTGTACTCCAGCTACGACGACCTCACCGAGGTGCCGGCCGGCGATCGCCCGAAGGTGATCATCCTGGGCAGCGGCCCGAACCGCATCGGCCAGGGCATCGAGTTCGACTACGCCTGCGTGCACGCGTCGTTCGCGCTGCGCGAGGCCGGCTACGAGACCGTGATGGTCAATTGCAACCCCGAGACGGTGTCCACCGACTACGACACCTCCTCCCGGCTGTACTTCGAGCCGCTCACCCTGGAGGACGTGCTGGAGGTGGTGCACGCCGAGCGGGCCAGCGGCCCGCTGGCGGGGGTGATCGTGCAGCTCGGCGGGCAGACGCCGCTGCGGCTCGCCCGCGCGCTGGAGGCAGAGGGGGTGCCGGTCGTCGGCACGTCCCCGGAGGCGATCCATCTGGCGGAGGACCGCGGCGCGTTCGCGGAGGTGCTGGCCGCCGCGGAGCTGACCGCGCCGCGGTACGGGACGGCGATGTCGGCGGACGATGCGGCGGGGATCGCCGGCGAGATCGGCTATCCGGTGCTGGTGCGGCCGTCGTACGTGCTCGGCGGGCGCGGCATGGAGATCGTCTACGACGAGGCGACGCTGCGCGGGTACGTCCAGCGGGCCACTGGAGCCAGTGCGGCAAACACAGCGCCCGAGCACCCGGTGCTGATCGACAGGTTCCTCGACGACGCGATCGAGGTCGACGTCGACGCCCTGTACGACGGCGAGGAGCTGTACCTCGGCGGCGTGATGGAGCACATCGAGGAGGCCGGCATCCACTCCGGCGACTCCGCCTGCGCGCTGCCGCCGATCACGCTCGGCCGCGCCGACATCGCGCAGATCCGTGACGCCACGCTCCGCATCGCGCGCGGCGTCGGGGTGCGCGGGCTGCTGAACGTGCAGTATGCGCTGGCGGCCGGCGTGCTGTACGTGCTCGAGGCCAACCCGCGGGCCTCCCGCACGGTGCCGTTCGTGTCCAAGGCGACCGCGGTGCCGCTGGCCAAGGCGGCGGCGCGGGTGATGCTGGGCTCATCGATCGCGTCGCTGCGTGAACGGGGGCTTCTGCCCCCCCGGGGGGGATTCGGGGGGGATGGATCCCCCCCGAGCGCGGGGGGGTCCCCGGGGGGGTCGTCCCCCCGGGGGCTAGCAGAGCCGGTGGCCGTGAAGGAGGCGGTGCTGCCGTTCGGCCGGTTCCGCGATCCCTCCGGCGCGGGCGTGGACACCGTGCTCGGCCCCGAGATGCGGTCGACCGGCGAGGTGATGGGCATCGACGAGACGTTCGGCACCGCGTACGCGAAATCCCAGGGCGCGGTGTACGGGTCGCTTCCGGTCAAGGGCCGGGTGTTCGCGTCGGTGGCGAACCGGGACAAGCGCGCCATGGTCTTCCCGCTCAAACGGCTCGCGGATCTGGGTTTCGAGATCTGGGCCACCAGGGGAACGGCGGAGGTCCTGCGCAGGAACGGCGTTCGTGCCAAGATCGTGCGAAAGCACAGCGACGGCCCCGGCGGGGACGGGGAGCCGACGGTTGTCACGCGCATCCTCGACGGTGAGGTAGACCTGATCGTGAACACGCCCTTCGGCCAGGCCGGGTCCGTGCGCCTGGACGGCTACGAGATCCGGACGGCTGCCGTGCGCCGGGGTGTGCCGTGCGTGACGACCGTGGCCGGCCTGGCGGCCGCGGTACAGGGCATCGAGGCCATCATCCGCGGCGAGGTGAGCGTCCGCTCACTGCAGCAGCACGCCGCCCGGCTGCGCGGCTGAGAGGCACATGGCATCGGTAGATCGGGAGGGCGGCGTGGCGCCGGTTCAGGTACGCGGGACGGTGCTCACCGTGCGCCGGGTCGACGCGTACATCGCCATGACGGTTGTCGCCCCCGCCATCGCGACCAGGTTCCGCCCCGGCCAGTTCATCGCGATCGCGGTCGGCGGGGCCCAGACCTCGATGCTGGCCCGGCGCGCGTTCGCCGTGCACGACGTCCGCCCGGACCACGGCGGCACGGTGGAGTTCGTGTTCGCCGTCACCGGCCCGGGAACGGGGTGGCTCGCGGAGTGCCGCAGCCGGGACGTCCTGGACGTGGTGGGACCGCTGGGGCGGCCGTTCCCGGTACCGCGCGACCCGGCCTCGTGCCTGCTGGTGGGCGTGGGCGCCGGCTCCGCCCCGCTGTTCGCGCTCGCCGCCCGGCTCGCCGAACGCGGCTGCCAGGCCGACTTCCTGCTCGGCGCGCCCAGCGCGGACCGGGTGTTCGGCGCGCTGACCGCGCGCCGAACCGGGCGGTCGGCGGTGATCACCACCGCCGACGGGTCGCTCGGCGCCCGCGGGTCGGTCACCGACATGCTGGCCACGGTCGTCCAGCAGGCGCGCACCGACGTGATCTACGGCTGCGCGCCGGTTTCCGTGCTGCGCGCGGTGTCGGCGCTGGCCGGCCGGTACGCGATCCCGGTGCAGGCGCTGGTGGCTGAGCCGATGGCGTGCGGCACCGGTATCTGCATGGGCTGCGTGCTGCCCGTGGTGGGCACCGACGGGATCACCAGGATGGTGCGCGCGTGCGTGGACGGCCCGGTGTTCCGCGGCGACCACGTCCGCTGGGACGACGTGGGCACGATCCCGTTCGACGCGCTCGGCGCGCCCGGCTGGAAACCGCGCCAGCCGGAGGCCGGTCATGCCGGCTGACCTGCGGACCAGGCTGGCGCACGTCGAGTTGCCCAGCCCGGTCCTCACCGCCGCCGGGTGCGCGGGCGCCGGGCGCGAGCTCGCGCAGTTCATCGACATCGCCAGGGTCGGGGCGGTGATCACCAAGTCGGTGACGCTCGAGCCGCGGGCCGGGAACCCGGTACCGCGGCTGGCCGAGACGCCGAGCGGCATGCTCAGCGCTGGTGGCCTGCAGGGACCGGGCATCGACGCGTTCCTTCAGCGTGACCTGCCCTGGCTGCTGTCCAGGGGCGCCCGTGCCGTGGTGTCCATCGCGGGGCACACGGCGCGGGAGTACGCGGAGCTGGCCACGAGGCTGTCGGACGCCGCGGGCGTCACCGCGATCGAGGTGAACCTCGGCTGCCCGGACGCCGAGGGCGGCGGGCGGCCCGGCCGGCTGTTCGCGCACGACCCCGCCTCCGCCGGCCAGGTGGTGGCGGCGGTGCGCGGCAGCGGCAGGTGGGACATCCCGGTGTTCGCGAAGCTGTCGCCCGACGTCACCGACATCGTGGCGGTGGCACGGGCATGCGTCACGGCGGGCGCCGACGGGCTCTCCATGATCAACACGCTGCCCGGTATGGCGATCGACGTGGCGACGATGCGCCCCACCCTCGCCGCCGTCCACGGCGGCCTGTCCGGCCCGGCGATCAGGCCGGTCGCGGTGCGGTGCGTCTGGCAGGTGCGCGAGGCGCTCCCGGACGTGCCGCTCATCGGCGCCGGCGGCGTCCGCGCCGGCACCGACGTGCTCGAGCTGATGCTGGCGGGCGCGTCCATGGTGGCGGTCGGCACGGCGCTCTTCCACGATCCTTCGGCCTGCGCGCGGATCCAGCGCGAGCTGGAGGAGGAACTGCTGGCCCGTGGCATTGACCGGGTCGCCGACATCATCGGCCTTGCCCACCAGCCCGCGGTGTTCGCGGCTGACCGCCATGGCCGGTTGTCGTGATGCGTGAACCATGTTCCGATGTGGTTACAGGGGGTGGCTGGTGTGAGTGACCCGACTGGTAGCGAGCCCCGGAATCAGTCCGGCACCAACCCCGGAAGCGTGTCGGCGGGCCGGTCCGGCGGCGGGTCCGTGAGCGAGCCGGGAGATGTGTCCGGCGGCCGGTCCGGCGGCGGGTCCGGGGGCGAGCCGGGAGGCGCGTCCGTCGGCCGGTCCGGGGGCGAGCCGGGAAGCGCGTCCGCGGGCCGGTCCGGCGCCGCGTCCGGGGGCGAGCCCGCAAGCCCGTCCGGCGGCGCGTCCGGAAATCAGTCAGCGGGCCAGGCCGCGAGCCAGTCGGGCCAGGCCGCGAGCCAGTCGGGCCAGGCCGGTCAGGCCCAGTCCGCGAAGCGGGCGCCCGCGGCGCGCGGCCCGGCGCCGGTGGCCGTGGCGCTCGACGCGCCGGACCTGGAGACCGCGGCGCGGTGGGCGGCGCTGGTGACGCCGCACGTGTCCACGGTCAAAATCGGCCTGGAACTCTACCTGCGGTACGGGCCCGACGTCGTGGCCTCGGTGCGCGGCGCGAGCGGCGTCCAGGTGTTCCTGGACCTCAAGCTGCACGACATACCGGCGACCGTGGCCGGCGCCGCCCGGGCGGTAGCCCGGCTGCGGCCCCATTTCCTGACCGTGCACGCGGTGGGCGGCCCGGACGTCATCCGGGCGGCTGTCGAGGCGGCGCCCGCGACCCGCGTGGCCGCGGTCACCGTGCTCACCTCGCTCGGCGACGGCGACCTCGACCGGCTCGGCGTCGCCGGGCCGGTCGGCGACGCGGTACGCCGGCTGGCCGTGCTCGCCGTCGAAGCCGGCGCCCGCGGCCTGGTCTGCTCGCCGCAGGAGGTCGCCGCCGTGCGCGCCGAGGTCGGCCCCGACGTGACGCTCATCACGCCAGGCGTCCGCCCCGCCGGCGCCGCCGCCAACGACCAGGCCCGGATCGCCACCCCCGAGGAGGCCGTTCGCGCCGGCGCCGACCTCCTCGTGATCGGCCGCCCCATAACCAGCGCCCCCGACCCCGGTGCCGCCGCCGCCGCCGTAGCCGCCTCCCTCCGCCGCTTGGCCCTCTCACCCACCTGACGCCGCCGCCGCCGTCGCCTCCCTCCCCCGCCCGGCTCCCTCACCCACCTGGCGCCGGGCCGCCACCGTCTCCCTCCGCCGCCCGGCTCCCTCACCCAACCTCACGCTGGGGGGGCGCCGTCGCCTCCCTCCGCCGCTTGGCCCTCTCACGCACCTCACGCCGCCATCGCTCCTCTCTCCGCCGACTGGGCCACACAGCCACCTCACGCCGCTGCCGCGTCCTTCCACCGCTTAGCCCCTTCAGTCACTTAACGCCACCATTGCCTCTCTACTCCGCGCTCCCGGGTGGTCCTCAACCGGACAAAGCGGACAACCATCATGATCGCGGAAACGCCGGGTCGTATGGGACGCGTCGGGTTTTTACTTGACGTGAGGGGGGCCCAGGATTGTGTTATGAGTGCGGATCCGGGGGTGGTGGCGG
>JAFAZE010000130.1 GCA_019239975.1 Streptosporangiaceae bacterium | reverse complement strand
CGCCAGCAGGTAGTCCTCGGTGAACAGGTCCCGGTCGCGAACCCTGTCATGGGCCGCCTCGGCGAGCCGGATGGCGAGCAGCTGCCGCGGGTAGTTCCATTCGTAGAGCGCCTCGGCGGCGGCGATGCCCTCGTAGCACTGCAGCCGGACCAGCGTGGTGTCCAGGGCTTCCGCGAGCGACTTGGCCGCCTGGGTCTTGCCGACGCCCGGCTCGCCCTCCAGCAGGATCGGCTGCCCCATCCGCACCGCGAGGAACAGCGCCGCCGAGAGCTGTTCCCCGGCCAGGTAACCGGTCTCGTCCAGCGCCGCCGACAGGGCGGCGACATCCGGGAACCGCTCCTCCAGATCCGAACCGCTGCTCACAAGGTGCGAGTGTATCTTCCGGGGTCAGCCGCGAACGCATCACGACAACCCGGGCAGCAGAAGTACACCGTCGTCCCCTCGCGGGACAGCCGGGCGGTGGCCGCGGTGACCGCGACCGTCATGCCGCACACCGGATCGGTCGCCTGCGGGAGCTCCGGCATCACCGGCGCCCCGGATGGCGCCGGCGCCCCGGCGGCGGCCTTGATGATCTCGGCCACGATGGAGACCGCGACCTCCCCCGGAGCGTGCGCGCCGATGTCCAGGCCGGCCGGGGTGTGCAGCCGCTCGCGCTGTTCGGAGTCCAGGCCCAGGGCATCCGCGACCGAGGCCCCGCGGCGGCGGCTGGCCACCAGCCCCACGTACGGCACCCCGGCGCGCAGCGCCGCGCGGAGCACGCGATGCTCGTCGCTGCCCTGGGACGCCACGACCACCGCGCTCGTGTCCGGCGCGACGGCCGCGTCGGCGCCGGGCACCGGCCGCATCTCCCAGCCCGCCGCCCGGCCCACCTCGGAGAGCGATCGCGCCACCGGGGTGGCGCCATACACGTACACGAGCATCGGCGGCCTCATCACCTCCAGGAAGATGTCCAGCGAGCCGCCGGACAGGCACGGGTTGCCGACGGTCACGATCCCCTCGGCGGGCGGCCCGACCGCGTCCGGCGGGGTGATCCGCAGCAGCGTCGACCGCCCCGCGGCGAGCTGCCGCAGGCCCTGCGCCCGCACCGTCGACTCCGAGCACTCGCCGCCGACGAAGCCCTCGATCGTCCCGTCGGGCAGCAGCAGCGCGCAGTCACCGGGCTTGGCGCTCGTCGGGCGCTGCGCGCGCACCACGGTCGCCACCACGAACGGCGTCCGGCGCGCGCGCAGCTCGCTCGCCCGCTCCAGCAGGTCGACCCGGCTCAACTAACTGATCGCCAGGTCCGTGCGAAACGGCCGGCCCTGGATCGCCCGCCACACCTGCGCCGGGGTCAGCGGCATGTCCGCGTGCCGCACCCCGTACGGGGCGAGCGCGTCGATCACCGCGTTGACCACGGCGGCCGGCGACCCGACGGTCGCGGACTCGCCGACGCCCTTGGCGCCGATCGGGTGGTGCGGAGACGGAGTCACGGTCGCGCCGAGCTCCCACGACGGGCATTCCAGCGCGGTCGGCAGCAGGTAGTCCATGAACGAGCCGCCGAGGCAGTTGCCGTCCGGGTCGAACGAGATGACCTCCATCAGCGCCATCCCGACGCCGTCGGCGAGCCCGCCGTGGATCTGGCCGTCGACGATCATCGGGTTGATCCGCACCCCGCAGTCGTCGACCGCCACGAACCGCCGCACCGAGACCTTGCCGGTGCCGGGGTCGACGTCGACCACGCAGATGTACGCGCCGTACGGGTACGTGAGGTTCGGCGGGTTGTAGACGCAGGTCGCGTCGAGCTGGCCCTCCACGCCGTCGGGGAGTTCCACGGTGGAGTGCGCGGCGAGCGCGATCTCGGTCATCGTCTTCCCCTGGTCCGGGTCGCCGCGCACGAACCAGCGGCCCTTCTCCCAGTCCAGGTCCGCCGCGTCGACCTCGAGCATCGCCGCCGCGACGATCCGCGCCCGCTCCCGGACCTTGCGGGCGACCACGGCCGTCGCCGCGCCGCTGACCGGTGTGGACCGGGATCCGTAGGTGCCGAGGCCGAACGGAGTCTGGTCGGTGTCGCCGTGAACGACTTCGATATCGGCGGGCGGAATGCCCAGTTCCTCCGCCACGATCTGGGCGAACGTCGTCTCGTGGCCCTGCCCCTGGCTCTGCACGGAGATGCGCAGCACCCCCTTGCCGGTCGGGTGGATCCGCAGCTCGGCGCCGTCCGCCATGCCGAGGCCGAGGATGTCCATGTGCTTGCGGGGACCAGCGCCGACGGCCTCGGTGAAGAAGCTCACGCCGATGCCCATCAGGTGACCCCGCGCCCGTTCCGCCTCTTGTTCCTTTCTCAGCTCTTCATATCCGGCGATGTCCATCGCCAGGCGCAGGGTGCGCGGATAGTCCCCGGAGTCGTACTCCCAGCCGGTCTTGCTGGCGTAGGGGAACTGCTCGGGGCGCAGCAGGTTGCGCATCCGCAGCTCCGCCGGGTCCGCGCGCAGCTCGTGGGCCAGCACGTCCACCATGCGCTCCACGAGGTACGCGGCCTCGGTGATACGGAACGAGCACGCGTACGCCACGCCGCCCGGCGCCTTGTTCGTGTACACGCCGGTGACCTTGCAGTGCGCTGCCGTCAGGTCATAAGAGCCGGTGAACACGGAGAAGAACCCGGCCGGGTAATTCGTCGGCTGCGCGGTCGCGTTGAACGCGCCGTGGTCGGCGAGCACGTTCACCCGGATCGCGAGTATCTTCCCGTCGCGGGTCGCCGCGACCTCGCCGCGCATGTGATAGTCCCGTGCGAACGCGGTCGACATCAGGTTCTCCGAGCGGTCCTCCACCCATTTCACCGGCTTGCCGGTGACGATCGAGCCGACGATTGCGCACACGTAGCCGGGATAGATGCCGACCTTGCCGCCGAAGCCGCCGCCGATGTCCGGCGAGATGACCCGGATCTTCTGCTCGGGCAGGCCGGCCACCATCGCGATGAGGGTCCGGTGCGCGTGTGGCGCCTGGGTGGTCTCCCAGACGGTGAGCTTCCCGGTGATCTTGTCGAAGTCCGCGACCGCGCCGCAGGTCTCCAGCGGCGCGGGGTGCACCCGCGGGTACAGGACGTCCTCCGCCACCGTCACCTCGGCGTTCGCGAAGATCTCGTCGGTCTTCGCGGCGTCGCCGGATTCCCAGTCGAAGATGTGATTGTCTGTCTTGCCCTCCTTGTCGTCGCGGATCACCGGCGCGCCGGGATCCAGCGCATGGCGCGCGTCGATCACGGCGGGCAGCGGCTCGTAGGTCACGTCGATCAGCTCGAGCGCGTCGCGGGCGGAGTACCTGTCTTCGGCGACGACGAACGCGACCTCCTGGCCCTGGAAACGCACCTTGTCCGTGGCCAGCACCGCCTGGGTGTCGTAGGACAGCGTCGGCATCCAGGCCAGGTTCAGCGTGTCCAGCGTGGCCCCCGTGATGACCGCGCGCACCTTGGGGTGCGCCTCCGCGGCGCCGGTGTCGATGGAGGCGATCCTGGCGTGCGCGTACGGGCTGCGCAGCACGGCCCCGTACAGCATGCCCGGAAGCCGCACGTCGTCGACGTAGGTGCCGTGGCCCCGGATGAACCTGACGTCCTCCTTGCGCTCCATCCGGCCGAAGCCGATCGGCGCCGCGTGCTCCTCGGTGGCCGTCATGCTGTCACCTCCGCCTCAACATGCTGTGCGGGTTCCCGGTGTTCCGCGGCGCCGTGTTCCGAGGCCCACCGCACCGCGCGGACGATGTTCTCGTAGCCGGTGCAGCGGCAGATCTGGCCCGAGATCGCCTCGCGGACCTCCTGCTCGGACGGGTCCGGGTTGTGGTCGAGCAGCCAGCGCGCGGTCATCATCATGCCGGGCGTGCAGAACCCGCACTGCAGGCCGTGGCACGCCACGAAGCCCTGCTGCACCGGGTCGAGTTGGCCGTCCTTCTCCAGCCCCTCGACGGTCGCGACCTCCCGCCCGCTGGCCATGGCGGCCAGCGCCGTGCAGGACTTGACCGGGGTCCTGTCCAGCCAGACCACGCAGGCGCCGCAGTTGGACGTGTCGCAGCCCCAGTGGCTGCCGGTAAGGCCGAGCTCGTCGCGCAGAAAGTGGATGAGCAGCAGCCTCGGCTCCACGTCCCTGGTGTACTCCGTGCCGTTGACCGTGACGGTGATCTGCATGTCGTCATGCCCTTTCGAAGGCCTTGCGCAGCGCGCGGGTGGTGAGCTCGGCGGCCAGGTGCCGCTTGTAGTCCTCCGGCCCGCGCTGGTCGGCGACCGGGTTGCTGTGCTCCGCCGCTATCTGGCCGGCGGTGGTGAACGCCTCCTCACCGGCGCGCCGGCCGCGCAGGAACTCCTCGGCCTCCGGAGCGCAGAAATGAGGCGCGCCGACGGCGGTCAGCCCGATGCCCGCGTCCTCTATCAGCTCGCCTGCCAGCGTGAGCACCGCCCCGGCGGCGGCGACCGACCAGTCGCCGACCCGGCGCTCGACCTTCTCGTACGCGCTGCCGGTGTTCGCCGTCAGCGGGATCCGCAGCTCGACGAGCAGTTCGCCCGGCTCGACCACGGTCTCGTACGGCCCGGCGTGGAACTCGCGCGCCGGCACCGTCCTGACGCCGCCGGCGCCGCGGATCACCGCGGTGGCGCGCAGCGCGGCGAGCACGGCGGACAGGTCCTCGGACGGGTCAGCCTGGCACAGCGAGCCGCCGATCGTGCCCCAGTTCCTGACGATGGGGTCGGCGATCACCCGCTCGGCGTCATGAACGATGGGCAGCCGCTCGCCGGCGACCGCCGAGTCCAGCAACTGCGCATGCCGGGTCAGGGCGCCGACGCGCAGCTCGGCGTCCGCGACGTTGATGTAGGACAGTTCGGTGAGGCCGCTGATGTCCACCAGGAGCTCCGGCTGTGCGAGCCGCAGCTTCATCATCGGGATGAGGCTGTGCCCGCCCGCCAGCGGCCGTGCCTCGCCTCCCGCGCGCGAGAGCATCTCGAGCGCCTCGTCGACGCTCGACGCGCGCTCGTATTCGACATGCGTGGGTACCTGCATGCACAAATCATTGGCAGCTCGCCGGCCAGCCGCAACGCCCCGATAAGCGATCCCTTAAGAACCATGCTCGCGGAGCTCGCCCCGCGGCGCGGGCCGGGGAACGGCGAAGGTTCCCCATGCCAGGAATCCCCGGGGCCGTCCCCCGGGGGCTGGCGGAGCACTGGCGCCCACGGGGCGGCCGGCACGATCATGGTCGTGTGACGCTGACACAGCTCAGTGCGTTCGTGCTGGTGGCGCGCCTTGGCTCGGTGAAGGACGCCGCGAAGGCGCTGAACGTCAGCGAGCCCGCGGTCTCGCAGGCGCTCACGGCCCTGCGCCAGCACGTCGGCGACCAGCTGATCACCCGCGACGCGAACGGCATGACGCTCACCCCCGGCGGCGCCAGGCTGCTGCCCGTCGCCTCGCAGATGGTGGCGCTCGGCGCGGAGGCGCAGGCCGCCGTCCGCGCGGCCCAGGGCCTGCCGAGCCAGCTGCGCCTGGTCACCACCAGCGTGATCGCCGAGTTCATCGCGGGGCCGCTGACCGAGGCGTTCAGCCGCCGGCTGGGGCGCGGCGTGGAGGCGTCGGCGGGCGTCGCGGCGAGCACCGAGATGCCGGTGCTCGTCGCGAACCGGCTCGCCGACCTGGCCCTCGGCCCCAGCCTGGCGGACCCCGGCCTCGGGCTGGTCAGCGAGCCGGTGTTCCGCTGCAAGATGGTCGCCGTCACCTCTCCCCGCGGGGCCACCCGCGGCGGCGCGCCGAGCTGGCCCTGGCTGGTCGACCCCTCGGGGGTGGATCCCGCCAGCGACGTGACCAGGCTGCTGCGCAGGCTCGGCGTGCCGGAGTCGCGGGTCATGGTGTTCCCCAACCAGACCGCCGCGTGGGCCGCGGCGGCCGACGGCGAGGGGGTCGCGCCCGGCGTCGCCCACCTGGTCAGCCATCAGGTGCGCCGGGGTGAGCTGCGCATGGTGGAGACGGCGGCGACCCCGATGGAAGCCACGTGGTACGCGACCAGCCTGTCCAGGGACCTGCGGCCCAGCGTGGTCGGCTCGCTGCGGAACTTCCTCGGCACCCCCGAGGCCATGCAGCTGATGCGGGCGCCCCGCGGCGGCGTGCCCCCGTCCCGGTTCCGGCCGCCGGTGTACGTCACCATCTGGAGCTGACCGGGATACCACCTTCCGTTCCGAATAAAAAATATAATTTTACCGAACGGACGGTGGTTCACCCGGCACCGAAGCGCAACCCAGCGCCGGAGCCGGCGGCGAGCGGCTCAGCGGCCGCCGATGTCCTCGCTCCACACCTGCGGGTAGCGCTCCTGGAACTCGCGCATCACGGCGACGCAGGCCGGGTCCTCCAGCAGCACCACCTCCGGGCCGCGGCCGGCCAGGAATTCCAGGTCGCCGGCGTAGGTCTGCGCCTCGCCGACCACCACCCGCGGGATCTGGAACAGCAGGATCGCACCGGTGCACATCGGGCACGGGGACAGCGTCGTGTACAGCGTGGTGCCCTCGTAGGACGGCCGCCGGCCCGCGTTGCGCAGGCAGGAGATCTCGCCGTGCGCCACCGGGTCGCCGCGCTGCACGCGCTCGTTGTGCCCGGCCGCCAGGATCTCCCCGCCGGCGGTGAGGACGGCGCCAACCGGCACGCCCGCGGCATCCAGGCTCACCCGCGCCTGCGCGAGAGCCAGCCCCATCATGTGCCGGTCTCGTTCGCCGGGCTGCCCGAAGCTCATGGGCGCCTACGTTACCCAGCTCACTCGGCTTCCCCAAGCTCGCATCGTCCGCCGTGAGCACGAACCGGCCGCCGGCGGACGTGGTCACTCCGCCTCCCCCAAGCCTCCCCAGGCTCGCATCCCTTCCCCGGCGCGGGGCGGCGGCGTATGGTCGTTGTTACTCGCCAGTAGGGAGGTCAGCGGTGAGCCTTGCCTTCGATCGCGCCGGCTCGGGCCCGGCGCTGGTGCTGCTGCACGGACTCGGCCACCGGCGGCAGGGCTGGACCGCCGTGCTGGACCTGCTGACGCCGCACCGCGAGGTCATCGCCGTCGACCTGCCCGGGCACGGGGAATCGCCGCCGCTGCGGCTGGCCGGGCGCTCCCCCGCGCGGGCGCTGGCCGACGACGTGCTGGCGTTCCTCGGCGAGCAGGGGCTCGGCCGGCCGCACCTGGCGGGCAACTCGCTCGGCGGCATGCTCGCGCTGGCCCTCGCGGCCCGCGGCCACGCGGCGAGCGTCACCGCGCTGTCCCCGGCCGGGTTCGCCGCGCATCCCTACCAGGTCAGCTACGCGAGAGCCGTGTTCACCGGCGCGCGGCTCGCGGGCCGTGGCATCGCCCCGCTCGTGCCGCGGCTGTCCCGGAGCGCAACCGGCCGTGCGCTGCTCTACGGCCTCATGGTCACCAGGCCGGCCCAGGTGAGCCCGGGACAGGCGCGCGGTGACGTGGCCGGGTTCGTCGCGGCGGGCGACGCGATGCGCACGGTCTTCGGCGCGCCGGAGCCGTTCACCGCTGCCATCGGGGCCGGCGTGCCGGTGACGATCGCGTGGGGCACCAGGGACCGCATCCTGCCGCGTTCCAGCGCCCGGCTCGCGCGGCGGCGGCTCCCCGGGGCGCGGTTCGTGCCGCTGCCTGGCTGCGGGCACGTGCCGATGACCGACGACCCGGCGCTCGTCGCGAAGGTCCTGCTCGAAGGCAGCGGCGAGCGCGACCCCAGCCCCGCCGACAGCGGTGAGCGCCACCCCCATCCGCGCCCGCAGCGGTGAGCGCCACCCCCATCCGCCACATCAGCACCACACCCGCCACATCAGCACCACAGCCCATGAGCGCCACTCCAGTCCCGCCCGCAGCGGCGAGCGCCACCCCCATCCGCCACACCAGCACCACACCCCATGATCGCGGTAACGAAGGTGTCGTATTCGACCCGCCGTTTCCACGATCATGACGACTGCCCGTTTTGTCCCGCTTGTACGGAGAGACCAGGCGCCGGGCTGGCGGGCCCCGGGAATGGGTGACGAACGGGTAATGTTACCGGTCGTGGCTGGACGCGGTACCGCGGCGACGATCGCGCTGGAGCGCGCGCGCATCCCGTTCACCGTGCACGAGTACCCCCACGACCCGCGGCGCGGGTCATACGGGCCGGAGGCCAGCGAGGCCCTCGGCGTCCCGCCCGAGCGCATGTTCAAGACGCTGGTCGCCGAGGTGGACGGCTCGCTGGCCGTCGGCGTCGTGCCGGTGAGCAGCCAGCTCGACCTCAAGGCGCTGGCCGTCGCCGCGGGCGGCAAGCGGGCGAAGATGGCCGGCGTCACCGCCGCCGAGCGGGCTACCGGGTACGTGGCCGGCGGAATCTCCCCGCTCGGCCACCGCAGGCGGCTGCCGGTCGTCGTGGACTCCTCGGCGCTGCCTCATCGCACCATTTTCTGCAGCGGCGGCCGGCGCGGGCTGCAGATCGAGCTCGCCCCCGCCGAGCTGATCAGGGCGGCGAACGCGACCGTGGCGGTCATCGCCGCGCCGTCTTGACCTCGCCGCTTCGAGTGTCTTTACTTGGGCCAACCGGAGGTCTGGATGACCAAGAGACTTGGCGAGCCCCCCGCCGAAGGTGACCTGGACAGGGCCGAGCGCTTCAACAAGATCCAGATGCAGGGTATTCAGCTGTGGCAGCTGATACATACGGTGCAGAACGCCTACGAGAACGTGCCCTTCTACCGGAAGAAGTTCGACGAGGCGGGCGTGAGCCCGAAGGACTGCCGGGCGCTGGAGCACATCACCAGGTTCCCGTTCACCACAAAGGACGACCTGCGGGACAACTACCCGCTCGGCATGTTCGCGGTGCCGCGCGCGGAGCTGCGCAGGATCCACGCCTCCAGCGGCACCACGGGCCAGCCGACGCTCAGCGGCTACACGAAGAAGGACCTCGACACGTGGGCCCTCCTGATGGCCCGGTCGATCCGCGCGGCCGGCGGCAGGCCCGGCATGACCGTACACGTCGCCTACGGCTACGGCCTGTTCACCGGCGGGCTCGGCGCGCACTACGGCGCCGAGAGGCTCGGCTGCACGGTGATCCCCGCCTCCGGCGGGATGACCGGGCGCCAGGTGCGGCTGATCCGGGACCTGCGGCCCGAAGTGATCATGGTGACCCCCAGCTACATGCTGGCCCTGCTCGACGAGTGCGACCGGCAGGGTTTCGACGCGCGGCAGGGTTCGCTGCGGGTGGGAATGTTCGGCGCGGAGCCGTGGACCGAGGAGATGCGCGCCGAGATCGAGGAGCGGACCGGGCTGCACGCGGTGGACATCTACGGGCTGTCCGAGGTGATGGGCCCCGGCGTCGCGCAGGAATGCGTGGAGACCAAGGACGGCCTGACGATCTGGGAAGACTACTTCTACCCGGAGATCATCGATCCGGTCTCCGGGGAGGTGCTGCCCGACGGCGAGCGCGGCGAGCTGGTGCTGACCGCCCTGGGCAGGGAGGCCATGCCGCTGATCCGGTACCGGACCCGTGACCTGACCCGGCTGCTCCCGCCCACCGCGCGCCCGGCGTGCCGCCGGATGGATCGCATCACCGGACGTTCGGACGACATGATCGTGCTGCGCGGCGTCAACGTGTTCCCCACGCAGATCGAGGAGCTGCTGCTCCGCGTGCCGGGCCTGGCCGCGCACTTCCAGCTGGTACTCGGCAAACGGGGGCGCCAGGACGAGCTGACCGTGCACGTGGAGGCGCGGCCGGACGCGGACCAGGCGCGCCGCGCCGCGGCGGCCAGCGAGCTGGCCGCCGCGGTACTCAGCACCATCGGGGTACGCGTGGCGGTGCGGGTGTCCGGCCCCGGCGCCGTGGAGCGGTCGGCCGGCAAGATGCGGCGCGTGATCGACGAGCGCGGCGCGCCCTAAGAGGTACGCCGACGCCGCCTGCGGAGTCTGAGGGGGCTGCTGCTGGTTGCGTCGGTACGGGCCAGTACCAGGTAGCCGCAGACGAGAGCGCCAGCCGTCCAGGCCAGCATGATGGCCATCCCGGCCCAGGGGCCGAAGGGGCGGCTGAAGTGCCCGCCGCCGGTTCCGCTCAGGTGCACGATGACAGCGCCGGCCTGGTCGGGCAGGTAGTCGATGACCTTCTGCAGGCCCGGGACGTTTCCCAGTCCCTGGGAGTCGAGGAACAGCAGCGGCATCAAGATGGCGAGAGCCATGGCTGCGCTACGCAAAATCGTGGTAACCCCCATCGCGAACGCGCAGATGAGCGTGAGATACAGGCAGGCGCCGAGGACAGCCTGCACGGTGCCAGGGGTTCCGAGCGAGGTGCGATGCGGGCCGAGGGCCTGCTGTGCCGCGAAGAACGTGGCGGTGACCGTGACCACGGCGGTGCCCGCCGCGGCCAGCAGTCCCGCCGCTATCTCGGCGGCGTAGAACAGACCCCGGCGAGGCACCGCTGTCAGCGATATCGCGATCATCCCGGTGGAGTACTCGCTGCCGGCCACGGTCACGCCGAACACCACGAGGGCAAGCTGCCCGATGCTCAGGCTGTAGAAGGTCGCGAACAGCGGGTCGAAGTCGCGGCGCTGCTGTGGCGGCAGCCGCGGGAAGCCGAGACGCAGGCTGAGGCTGGCGGCGTAGCCCACGCACACGCAGATCGGCAGCGTGAGCAGCAGGGCCCACCTCGTTGACCTGACAGTGCAGATCTTGGTCAGCTCGGCGGTAACCGCGTGACGGAACCGGTTCACCGGCCGCACGTTACGGACGGCGCCCGCTTGCCGTCTGCTCCGGAAGGTTGTTCATGTCGCCGGCGAAAGTTGACACCCACCCTCGCCGCGTACCCTGCTTGGCATGGCGGGTTATCTGTTCGCCGCGGCCTGCGCCGTGCTGCTGTGCGCGTGCTACGGCGCCGGGCGGGCCGCGTTGCCGTCGCAGTGGACGGCTGCGATCGCTGCCGGAGCCCTGTGCGTGCCCGCGGCGCAGTTCGCCTTCCGGCCAGTCGGCCTGGCCTCCGTAACCGGGTTCATGGCCGCCTACCTCGTGTTCGCGGCGCTGCCGCTGCTGGCTGGCCGGTACGTGGCCGCGCAGCGGAAGGCGGTCGAGCACGAGCGGCTGCGCGAGCGACTGGGGATCGCCCGCGAGATGCACGACTCCCTCGGCCGGCGCCTCAGCCTCGCCGCGGTTCAGGCCGCGGCGCTTGAGGTGTCTGACCTTCCCGAGCCTCAGCACGCGGCCGTCGCGCGGCTGGCGACGGCGATCCGGGCCAGCGTCACTGAACTGCATGAGATCCTTGACGTGCTGCGCAGCGAGCGCGCGCAAGCCCGCGAGATGCAGGCGGTCGACGGCCTTATCGAGGAGTTCCGCGCCGCGGGAACGGTGGTGTCAGCCCGGTCGCACGGCACGCCGTGGCCGCTGCTGCCGCACGCCGGCGAGACAGCCTACCGGGTCATCGAGGAAAGCCTCACGAACGCGAGCAGGCATGCGCCCGGCCGGCCCGTTAGCGTCACCCTGGCGTGGGAAGCAGACATGCTCCTGCTCACGGTGGTCAACCCGGCTGAAACCCGCGATTACACCCCCAGCTCCGGCCTGGCTGACCTGGCCGAACGGCTGGAGCAAGCCGACGGCAGCCTGCGCCATGAGGTGGCCGACGGGCAGTTCCGCCTGTGCGCCACACTGCCCGCCGCACCGGAGCCGGGACCGGAGACTACGCAACGGCCACAGGTGAGTGCCCTGGGACTGGCGGCGGGTATCTTGCTGCTGATGGTTCTTCCGGCGGTCGTCCCTGCTCGGGGTGCGCTGAGATGATCAGGGTGCTGATCGCCGACGACGAACCGGTCGTCAGGGCCGGGATCCGTACCGTGCTGGAATCGGCAGCCGACATCGTCGTAGCCGCGGAGGCGGACGACGGGCGGGCGGCCGTCGATGCAGCACTCGCCAGCCGCCCTGACGTCGCCCTCGTCGACATCAAGATGCCGGTCCTCGACGGGCTGGCGGCGATCGAGGAGATCCGCCGCCACATCCCCGGCACGCGGGCCGTGGTGCTGACATCGTTTGGCACTCAGCTGAACGCACAGCGCGCGGTCCAGGCGGGCACGGCCGGCTTCGTCCTCAAGAGCTGCGCCCCCGACGAGCTGATCCGCGCGGTCAGAGCCGCTCACGCGGGCCAGGCATACCTATCCCCGCAGATCACCCGCTTCATCCTCGATATGATCCCGCACGCCGGTATCGCCCGCCGGCAAGCCGCGGCGGCCCGCCTCGCCGCACTCAGCCCGCGTGAGTCCCAGGTCATGTCGCTGCTCGCCGACGGCCTGCCCAACGCATCGATAGCCGCACGCCTGCGCATGACCGAGGCCAGCACCAAGACATACATCAGCCGCATCCTCGCCAAGCTAGGCTGCGCCAACCGCGTCCAAGCCGCCCTACTGGCCCGCGACGCCGGATCGTGGTGAACATGTCGCGCCGCCGGCCGGCCGGGTAACGATTGTGAAGTACCGTTCATCGGTATATAAAGGCTGAGTGAGCAAGCCGGGAATGCAGGAGCCGACGTTCCTGATCCTCACCGCCCTGGCGGCGGGCCCGCAGCATGGTTACGGGATCATGACCGATGCCGCGCGGATCTCCGCGGGCCGTGTCCGGCTGCGGGCAGGCACCCTGTACGCGGCGCTGGACCGGCTGCGGGCCGAGGGGCTTGTGGAGACCGACCGGGAGGAGATCGTCGACGCGCGGCTGCGCCGCTACTACCGGATCACGGCCGAGGGATCGGCTCGCCTCGAGGCCGAGGTCCGTCGGCTGCGCGCCAACACGGCCGCCGCCGCGGCGAGGCTCGGCATCGCCGGCGGCCTGGCATGAGCGGTCCGGCAGAGGGCGACGGGACATGAGCGAGCCGGCAGGGGGCATGCCGTGAGCGACAGGGCCGCGTGGCGGCATGAGCAGCTGCGGCGGGAATACCGTCAGGAGCGCCTGGAGAGGAGATACCGCCGGCTGCTGGCCCTGTACCCGGCGGACCACCGCCGGGAGCACGCGGAGGAGATGGTCGGCGTGCTGCTGGCCGCCGCCGCCGACGGGCGGCGCCGCTTCGACGTCGCCGACGCCGCGGACCTGCTCGCGGGCGCGGCCCGCATCCGGATGCGGATCGTCGGCAGCCGGCTGCGCGACCCGCGCTGGCCAGCCAGCTCGGTATGCGACCCGCGCTGGTCCGACGCGCTCGCGGCGGCCAGCGTGGTCTTCCCGCTCCTGCTCGTGGTGGCCGCGCTGTCCGAGATGGGTCTTCCGCAGACATGGGAGAGCCAGCTGACCGGACAGGGCGCCGTTCCCGGCGCCCTTGCGGACGGCTACCTGACCATGTGGCCGCTGACGTTCGGCGCGCCGCTCACGGCGCTGCTGGCGCTCCTGCGGCTGCGGCGCGTCGCCGCGTGCGCCGCGCTGGTCACCACGGTTTCCCTCATCGCCATCGCGCCAAGCGTGTGGGGGACATACAGCGACCCCGGCCTGGCGCTGGCGGTCTTTCTTTCCTGCCTGACGACGGGCGCCCTGTGCTTTTCCGCGGACCCGGCCCGGGGCCTTACCCTGCTCCGCTGGTGGGGCACCGCGTCGGTTGCCGGCGGCGCGCTGGTCATGTCCGGGCTGACCGGCGGCACCATGTGGCCGTGCTGCTACCTGGCGGCCTCATTGCCCAGATCAATGCAGTCCGCGGGCACCTCGCTGCAGGCCGCGAGCAGCACGGTTGTGACCGTGAACACCACCTCGGCCACGTCGGAGACGTTTGTTTCGGCCAGCAGCATCGGCAATGAGATCGCCGCCATGGTGGCCATTGGAGTCGTCGCGCTCGTCACGATTATCTTTCTGCGCGGACCGGTCGGCCGCCGGGTGATGGTACTCCTGCTGGTTCCCGCGATTCCTTACGTGTTTATCGTGCTCAGCAACTTCGAGAGCCTCAGCTACGCCGGGATTTCCGGCCTTCCGTCCAGCGACGCGTACTCGGTTCTGCTGCTTTACCTGCTGCCCGGCCTCCTCCTGGTCATGATCGTCGCCGTTGCCCGCATCAGGCGCCGCCGGGCACGGTCCGGCTAGAGAGGGCGAACGGTCGAGGTGTAGCCGCCAGAAGCAGCGACTGCCGCCGCGATGACGGGGCTTCACGGATACCGGAGGCAGCGGTGATCATACGGGTAAAGCGGGGTACGGCGGTGTGCGTGATCGCCGCGCTGGTGGCGGTTACCGGCCATGTCCTGACGGCGATGCCATCCGCGCGCGCGGCTGCCCCGGTCTCCGCTGGCACGAAGCCGCATCCGTCATGCGCCGCGGCCAGGGGTTCGGTGACATGCTCCCCCGCTACGGCCCGGGAAGCTGCACACTCCCGCGTGACCGCCTCGATCAGATGCAGACTCCAGTCGTACCAGCCCGCCGGGAGCAGGAACCGCAAAGGTCAGTATTTTGTTGACCTGGACACGTACCTCACGTGCACGGCGGCGGGACCGGTCCTCATCGAAACCGAGCGGATAAGGCACTTTCTGCAAAAATGGGGCGAGATCAGCCTTGGCCACTACGGCTGGATCACGGTTACCAGCGTACGTTCACGTAATTACCCCGGAGTACCCGGCGAAAGGTTGCATCTCAAAAGCTCCGCCGGCTGCAGGAAGATGAAATACGGGGGAACCGACTACCGGCAGGAGGCCGCCGGGAGCGCGACGTATAAATATCGCGGCGCGACGGGGACGCTCGATGTCCCCGTCACAGGATTGCTTGCCAGCCCCACCGCCGTGATCGCCTGCGCGTTACGAGTCGTCCCCGGCCGTGCGCGCGGATTCCGGGTCGCGCTCAGCGTCCGGCTCCGGGTCGCGCTCAGCGCCTGACTCCGCGGCCACGCCGGGCGGCGCCTGCGCCGGCGGCGGATCCGCGACAGGGTCCATCCCGGCGGCGGCCTCTGTGCCCGCGGCGGCGTCGGCGGCCGGAACCGCGATCGTGACGGGCCGGTCCGGGCGCCGCTGGGCGAGGGCGAACCAGGCGAGGCCGCCCACGGTGCCGATGATCGCGATGTACATGTTCAGCCGCAGGCCGAGGATGTACTGGGAGGAGTCGATCCGTACCGACTCCTCGAAGATCCGGAACGCCGAGTACCCGGCCACGTAGAGCGCGAACAGGCCCCACGGCCTGATCTTCCTGTGGTGTCCCAGCCAGACCAGGAAGGCGGCCAGCGCGAGGTCCCAGATCAGCTCGTAGAGGAAGGTCGGCTGGAAGGTGCCGTAGTGCAGGTCCTGCGCGGGGATCCCGCCGGACAGCCGGTACTGGTACGGGATCTCCAGCCCCCACGGCAGCGAGGTGGGCCTGCCGAAGAGTTCCTTGTTGAAGTAGTTCCCGATCCGCCCGATCGCCTGCGCGACGAGCAGCGCGGGCGCGACCGCGTTCGCGAACGGCCCGACCGTGATGCCGTGGCGGCGCAGCCGCCAGGCACCGACGATCGTCGCGAGCGCGACGCCGCCCCAGATCCCGAGACCGCCGGTCCACACGGCGAACACCCCGTACCACACGTGCGGGATGTCCATCGGCGTGGTTATGTCGAAGTAGATGCGGCCGCCGATGATGCCCGCGGGCACGCACCACAGCGCGACGTCGTTGACCACATCCGGGTCACCGCCCATCGCCCGCCACCGCCGCCTGGTGATCAGGACGGCGAACGTGATGCCGATCAGGTAGCCGAGGGCGTAGTAGTGCACGGCCAGCGGGCCGATGTGGAAGTCGTTGGCCGGCGGGCTGGGGATGTGCAGCGGCAGCGCGCCGACGTCATGCGCCATGTGCCGAGATTACCCGCCGCGTGCCCCGGGTGCCGCCGTCACGCGCCGTCGTGGCGGATGACCACCACCGGGCTGTGCGCGTGGGCGGCGACCTGGCTGCTCACCGAGCCGATGAGCAGCCTGGCGAAGCCGCCCGTCCCGCGGGAGCCGACGACCACCATGTCGGCGTCCTGCGACGCCTTGATGAGTTCCTCCGCCGGCACACCGTTCACCGCGGTCACGGTCACGGTGGGTGGCTTGGCTCCGCCGGCGAGCACGTCGTCGGTAAGCTTCTGCGCGGCGGCGCGCACCTTCTCCCGCGCGGCCTCATCCTCCGGGTAGACGATCGGGTTGATCCCGAACCCGCCGATGGCAACCGCGTGAACGGCGAGCACGGTGAGCGGGGTTTCGCGGAACGCCGCCTCCTTCGCGGCCCACTCGAGAGCACGCCGCGAATGCTCCGAGCCGTCCACTCCGACAACGATTCCAGGCATTTCCACCTCCGGCTTTCCACTGGTCATGGGAACCTTCGGCCCATCTTCCAGTGATCCAGGTCTGCACGGCAAGAGCAGCGGGGCGCGGAGGCTCCACCGTCGCCCTTTTCTTTATCAGCACGGCCGGCCGGCGGGGCCCCCGGCCTCGCTGGCCGGCCGGCTCGGCCTCGCTGGCCGGGTCGTCTACCTGGAAGCGGAGTCGGCGTCCTTCCCGCCGACCGCGTGCACCCCCGCGCTCGCGGCGGCGCGGCGGGGCGCCATCGTGGCATCGGTGGGGGCCGCGGACGAGCGGTCCGGCCGGCCCGCCAGCCGGTAGACGTCGGACCCGTTGACGGTCTCCTTCTCCAGCAGCAGCGCCACGAGCGCGTCGAACTCCGGCCGGTGCTGGCTGAGCAGCTCCTTGGCCCGCTCCTCGGCCTCGCGAAGCAGCTTCGACACCTCGGTGTCGATCTCCGCCTGCGTCGCCTCGGAGAACGGCCGGCTCGACATGCCCGGGCCGCCACCGCCGAGGAACACCGAGCCGCCTTCCGGGTACCCGATCGGGCCGAGCGTTGGCGACAGGCCGTACTCGCGGACCATCTTCGTCGCCAGGCCGGTCGCGCCGGCCAGGTCGTTGGCGGCGCCGGTGGAGCCCTGGCCGATCACGACCAGCTCGGCGGCGCGGCCGCCGAGCCGGACCGCGAGCGAGTCGCGCAGGTAGTCCTCGCCGTACATGTGCCGCTCGACCAGCGGCAGCTGCTCGGTGACGCCGAGCGTCTGCCCGGCCGGCAGGATCGTCACCTTCGCGACCGGGTCGGCGTGCTCGGACAGCGCGGCGACCATGGCGTGGCCGGATTCGTGCACCGCGACCGTGTGTTTCTCCTCCGGGAGAAGGACGTTCGACCCTTCCCTGCGGCCGAGTATGATCCGGTCCCTGGCCGCGTCGAAGTCGGCCGCCGTAATCACGTCACGGCCGGCCCGGACGGCGAAGATCGCCGCCTCGTTCGCCAGGTTCGCGAGGTCGGCGCCGGAGAAGCCCGGCGTGCCCCGGGCGACCGCGTCCAGGTCCACGTCGGGCGCCAGCTTCTTGTCGCGGGCGTGCACGGCGAGGATCGCGGCGCGCTCGGCGACGTTGGGCAGCGGGATCGTCACCTGGCGGTCGAACCGGCCGGGGCGCAGCAGGGCCGGGTCCAGGACCTCCGGCCGGTTGGTGGCCGCCAGCACGACGATCCCCGCCGACGGGTCGAAGCCGTCCATCTCCGCCAGCAGCTGGTTGAGCGTCTGCTCTCGCTCGTCGTTGGCGACCACCGCTCCCTGGCCCGCCCGGCGCTGGCCGATGGCGTCCACCTCGTCGATGAAGATGATCGCGGGCGCGCGCTTGCGCGCCTCGGCGAACAGGTCCCGCACCCGCGCCGCGCCGACGCCGACGAACAGCTCCACGAAGCTGGACCCGGTCACGGAGAAGAAGGGCACCCTGGCCTCCCCCGCGACGGCGCGCGCGAGCAGCGTCTTGCCGGTGCCGGGTGGCCCCACCATGAGCACGCCGCGGGGCACCACCGCGCCCGCCCGGGAGTACCGGTCCGGGTTCCGCAGGAAGTCCACCACCTCGGCGATCTCGGCCTTCGCGCCGTCGTACCCGGCGACGTCGGCGAACGTCGTGGACGGGCGCTCCTCGTCGAACACCTTCGCGCGGGACCGGCCCGCGCCGAGCACGCCCTGCAGCTGACCGCCCGCCCCCCTGGACAGCCGGAACCACAGCCAGCCGAAGAACAGGAACGGCAGCAGCAGGATCAGCCATGACAGCACCTCGGAGCCGAAGCCGGGTGAGGAGGACGAGGCGGTCATCTGCACGCCGTTCGACTGCAGGTCGTTGAGCAGCTGCTGGCCGGCCTGCTGGGGAATGACCACCGTGTAGCTGGTCCCGTCGGTGAGCGTGCCGCTGCTGGTGCCGCCGGGGGCGGCGAGGTCCACCGTTTTGATCTTGTGCGCGGACACGTCGGAGAGGAACTGCGTGTAGGTCAGGTTGGTCTGCGGCGCCCGGTGCACCGTCGGCAGGAACAGCCACAGGAAGAACGCGACGAAGATCGCCACCGGCCACAGCCAGTGCCGCCAGCCAGGTGGTGGCGGCGGCGGGTTGGTGGAGCCCGGCTTGTCGCCGGGAGGCGGCGGCGTTGCTTGCTTGCTCATCGGACCCTTTCGGCCACGGGTTCTCTGCCCGGGCACCTTCACTGGCCAGCCTATGTTCCGGCTCTGGAATCAACTACCCGGGGTGCGCGGCTGCCGTGCCCCGCCGCGACCGTCTCACAGGGAGCGTCTCGCCGGCGGGCAGTTATCGTGCACCGGTGAATTGACCGCGCATAAACCGCTGTGCCCGTTATGCGCGGCGCCCGGTCGCGGGTGGCGATTAGGCGCGCATTTCACCGGCACCGATTTCACCGGCACCGATTTCACCGGCGCCGAAATATGCGGCACGCGGATTTCGCTCGCCCGCCTCGTCCGGGCGGCTGGCCGTCGCCGCTTTATGCTTACTGCTTACTGCGCCAGGCCCGGCACGTTCTTGTCGCGGCGCTCGAGGATGAGCGCCGCGCCGCGCACGACGCACCGCAGCGGGTCATCGACGACCACGGTGCCGATGCCGGCCGAGGCCTCGATCTGGCTCGCCAGCCCCGGCAGGATGGCCCCGCCGCCGGCCAGCCGGACCTTGCCGCGCACCACGTCCTCGGCGAGACCCGGCGGGATGTCCGACAGCATCTCCTGCACGGATCTGGCGATCGCGGTCACGGTCGGCTCAAGGGCCGCCGCCACCAGGTCAGCGGGCACGCGCTCCACCCGCGGCGACCGGTGCGCCAGGTCGAGGCCGACGGTCTCCGCCCAGCCGTCGACGCCGCCGGTCAGCCCGAGGGTCATCTTCAGCTGCCTGGCCGCCCGCTGGCTGAGGATCAGGCCGAGGTTGCTCCTGGCGGCGTGCACGATCGCCTCGTCCATCGTGTTGCCCGCCATCCGCAGCGAACGCGCCCGCACGACGCGCCAGCCGGCGACCGCCGCGATCTCCGTGGTGCCGCCGCCGACGTCGACGACGAAGCCGCCAGCTCCGCCGCTGAGGTCGAGTCCCGCGCCCGCCGCGGCGGCGACGGGCTCATCGATCAGCCGGGCCGAATACCGGGGCCGCCGCGCCTCGAGGGCGGCGATGACCGACCGGCGTTCCACGAATGTCGCCCCGCTCGGCACGCAGACCAGGGCCCGCGGCCGCAGCGGGCCGTTGTGCGGGCGCGCCCGGCGCAGGAAGCCGTTCAGCATCGCGGCGGTCGCGTCGAGGTCGGCGATCACCCCGTCCCGCAGCGGATGGAGGACCTGGATGTCCTGCGGTTCCTTTTCCGCCAGGACCTCGGCCGCCTCGCCGATGGCCGTCACCGCTCCGGTGGTGGCGTCCACCGCGATCGCGGACGGCTCCTCCAGCACAAGACCGCGCCCAGCCACCCAGATGAGCGTGTTGACCGTGCCAAGGTCAATCGCCACGTTCCCCCGGATGCGCATGTTGCTCACCTCTGTCCCGACATGACGTCTGGTATTTCAGTACGTTCGCCGGCCGCCCCTGGCCGGTGAGCCTGTTCTTCCGGCCGGATCGCTGTCATCTACCTGGGATGAGACCTTATAGCTCAGGTGCCCAGGAGTCACGTCGCGCCTCCGGCTGACCTTGAGCTTCCCTGAACGCGCTGAACCGTTCGGCGTCTTCAGACGATAAACACAGTGACATCCCCGTATCGTCGCATGTTGGTGATCTGGAATGTCGCCATGGGTGGGTTTCTGGGCCTCCTGGCCGCGGGCGGGCGGCGGATCCCGGGCAGCGCCCCGGTTTGCTGAGAGTTCGCTGAGATGAGGAAGGTGTGGCGGGTCGCTAGCGTTAACTAGCATATGGGAGGGGAAACCAGATGATTCTTTGTGCCAGCCGTGTCAGCGGAGACCTGGCTGCGCCTAACGGGGGAGTAACAGGGTCATGGCTGTAGCAGACATTTCGCAGGACGCCCAGCTGGAGCTTTCCTGCCGGCAGGTTCCGGATGGCCAGGCTGTGATCACGATGCGGGGCGAGCTCGACATCGCCACCGCCGGCGAGGCGTACTCCTACATTCGCGACGTGCTGGACCGGCGCCGCGGCCCGATCACCCTGGACGTCACGGGGCTGACCTTCTGTGACGCCTCCGGCCTCGGCGTCCTGGCACGGCTCGCCGCCCAGGCGAGGCGGGCGGGCCGCCGGCTGAGCCTGACCGGAGCGCGGCCGCCGCTCGTGCGGATCATGCGGATCACGGGCATGGACAGCGCCTTCCCCGGCCTCCGCGCACCCGCCCTCAGCATGGTGGTGTTAGCGCTCTGCTAGCCCGGGGGGCTCTGCTAGCCCGGGGGGCGCGCCCCCCGGAACCCCCCGCCCGCTGCGGTACCCGCCGTGGCATCGCGCGGGCGGAGGGCCGTAGAGGCCCTCGCGCGCCGCGCGATCGCGGGGCCGCTGGCGCATTTGGCCCCGCCCAGTGGGGCTGTTGGCGCATTTGGCCCCGCGCAGGGGCCGGCCGCCGGCGGCAGGGGAGTTAGCTGCGGGCATGGAGGGCGGGTAGCGATCGATGAGGTTAGTTACCATCTCGGGAGATTTAAGCCACAGCCTCGAATACGGCCCCTGGTTTCCGGGATCATGGAACAAGGGCGCGCCGCGGCGCGGCGAAGCTGCGCGGCGGCCGTGGGGGCACGCCGCGTTGCGGGGGGCGGACTGGCGAACCACGACCCGTGCGACGAACCGGGCCCCCGGGACCACGCGGCGCACCGGCGCGACAAACCGCGCCGGCGGGACCACCCTGCGCCCGGCGCGGCGAACCACGACCCGTGCGACGAACTGGGCCTCCGGTGCGACGAACTGCGCCCGCGGCGCGACGAACTGCGCACCGGCGCGACGAGCTACGCGCCGCCATCCTGCTAAGGTGCCGGGACCGCACGACCGGGTTATCGGAAAACAGGCCGCACCATGGTGGCTGTGGCTCGTGAGGGTTAAATTTGGAGTGCGCCCAGCGTTAAATGTGGCGAAACTGCGGAGGGACACGGTCACATGACAGAGAATCCTCAGGCCCAGGCCGCCGGAAACGCCGGAAATACCGATGACGAGTCTTCCGAGGCGCTCATCGCGGTGCACTGGCGGGAGGAGGGCTACTACCCGCCGCCGCCGAAGTTCACCGGCCAGGCGAACGCCTCCGACCCCGCGATCATCAGCCAGTTCGGCGAGGAGAACTTCCCGGAGTGCTTCCGGGCGTATGCGGACCTGCTGACCTGGGACAAGTACTGGCACACGACGCTGGACACGAGCAACGCGCCGTTCTGGAAATGGTTCGTCGGCGGCGAGCTCAACGCGTGCTACAACTGCGTGGACCGCCATCTTGGCGAGCACAAGAACAAGGCGGCGCTGATATGGGTACCCGAGCCGGAGGCCGAGAGCCACCAGGCCATCACCTATCAGGAGCTGTACCGCCGGGTGAACGAGTTCGCCGCGCTGCTGCGCGACTTCTGCGGGCTGAAGGCCGGCGACCGGGTGACGTTCCACATGCCGATGGTGCCCGAGCTGCCGATCGCGATGCTGGCCGCAGCCCGCCTCGGCATCATCCACTCGCAGGTGTTCGGCGGGTTCAGCGGCGCGGCGTGCGGCCACCGGATCGCCGACTCCGGCAGCCACGTGCTGGTCACGATGGACAGCTACTACCGCAGCGGCGATCTGATGGACCACAAGGTCAAGGCCGACGAGGCGGTGGAAACCGCGGCGAAGGAGGGCCAGCAGGTCGACAAGATCCTGGTCTGGCGCCGCTACCCCGGCCAGTACGGGTCCAAGACCCCGATGGTCGAGGGCAGGGACTTCTTCGTCGACGAGGTGCTCGCCGAGTACCGGGGCGCGACCGTCGCCCCGGTGTCGATGCCCGCCGAGGCCCCGCTTTTCCTCATGTACACCAGCGGCACCACCGGCCGCCCGAAGGGCTGCCAGCACTCCACCGGCGGCTACCTGTCGTATGTGACGGGCACGTCCAAGTACTACCAGGACATCCACCCGGACGACACGTACTGGTGCATGGCCGACATCGGCTGGATCACCGGCCACTCCTACATCGTGTACGGCCCGCTCTCGCTGGGCACCACGAGCGTGATCTACGAGGGGACGCCGAACTACCCGGACGCCGGCCGCCCCTGGCGGATCGCGCAGCAGCTCGGGGTGAACATCTTCCACACCTCCCCCACCGCGATCCGGATGCTCCGCAAGGTCGGCCCGGACGAGCCCGCCAAGTACGACCACCACTTCAAGCACATGACCACCGTCGGCGAGCCGATCGAGCCCGAGGTGTGGCGCTGGTACTACGAGACGGTGGGCAAGGGCGAGGCGGTCATCGTCGACACCTGGTGGCAGACCGAGACCGGCGGCTTCCTGTGCACGACACTGCCCGGCGTGCACCCGATGAAGCCGGGCAGCGCAGGGCCGCCGGCGCTGGGTATCTACCCGGTCATCCTCGACGAGAACGGCGAGGAGGTACCGAAGGGCAGCGGCAAGGCCGGCAACATCTGCATCCGCAATCCGTGGCCCGGAGTCTTCGAGACGATCTGGGGACAGCCGGAGCGGTTCGTCCAGACGTACTACGCCAAGTACAACAAGGACGCGGACAGCAAGGACTGGCACGACTGGCCGTACTTCGCCGGCGACGGCGCGCTGCACGCGGCCGACGGCTACTACCGCATCCTGGGCCGCGTCGACGACGTGATCAACGTCGCCGGCCACCGCCTGGGCACCAAGGAACTGGAGTCGGCCGCGCTGACGGTCGAAGAGGTCGCCGAGGCCGCGGCGGTCCCCGTCGTCGACGACATCCGCGGCCGCGCCGTCGAGATGTACGTTTCGCTCAAGCCGGGCGTCACCGCCAGCAAGGACATCGAGGCGAAGGTCACCACCGCGATCGAGACCGACATCGGCAAGATCGCGCGGCCGAAGAACATCTGGATCGTCCCGGACATGCCCAAGACCAGGTCCGGCAAGATCATGCGCCGGGTGATCGCCGCCACGTCGAACTTCAGTGACACCGGCGACATCACCACGCTGGCCAACCCCGAGGTCGTGGAGAAGATCCGGCAGCAGGTGCAGGGCGCGAAGGCGGCCCGCGGCCAGGTCCCGCGCGAGCTCACCGAGACCGAGGCCGAGGAACTGAAGTCCTTCGGCAGCGAGTAGGCACCGGCCGCGTGACGGCGGGCCGCCGCACCCTCGGTGGCCCGCCGGACCGGCTGACGTCCCTGGGTCATGCCGAACGGGCGGTGGCGCTTCCCCTCGCCCGAGCCCACCGCGAGGGCTGTTGACGACGAAAAGCCCGAGACTTTCTCGTTCATGTCGCCGTCGTTGTTCCGCCACGAAACGATGGGTAGGTGCAGAAGACGGACGGGGGCGACGAAACAGGGGTCATTCGCACTCTCCGCGAGCAACTCGGGCACGAGCTCACCAGCGCGCGGCTGCTGGCCGGCTGGAGCCAGTCCGAACTGGCCCGGCGGATCGGGTATTCGCGCAGCACCGTGTCGACCGAGGAGAGCGGCCGCGGCAGCGCGCACGCGGCACGCTCGTTCTGGGAACGCTGCGACCAGGTGTTCGGCACCGCCGGGAGATTTACCAGCAGCTTCGACCGGATCAAGGAGGAAGAGGCCGCCGGGCGGCTTCGCGCCAGACGGGCCAGGGCACGGCAGAGCGCCGGGCAGGAACCGGTGGCCGACGGCGGCTGGCTGCAGCGGTTCAGGCAGACCGGCCAGACCATGAACGCCGCGACACCACGGGAGGCGCTCCGCGTCTACGCCGACCTCGGCTGGAGCGTCCACGCGGACGGCGACCGCCTGGAACTCCAGACCGGAACCGTGATCGACGCGCTCGAGCTGTCGCGCGTCGCCGGTACGCTCGCGGCGCACTGGTGGCTGCACTCGCTGGGCGTGCCCGACGCGATCCGGGGCCTGCCCGCGCTTCCGCACCCGCAGGAGGCGCTCAGCGTGATCGCGGCCGGCTCACGGCACTACTTCCTGGTTCAGGCCGGGACCTCCCCATGGGACGGCTGGGAAGGACGGCTGGCCGGCGTCCCGGCCAGCCCGCGCAGGCCGGTGGTTCGCTGGCACGGGGCGCGCAGCAGGATCCTGCTGCCGCCCAGCCGGGACGCCGACGGGCAGCGGGCCGAGTGGCTTTACTTCTCCATGGCGGGAACCAATCAGCTGGCGGTGCCGATTGCCCTGCTTGACCTGCTGGCGAAGGCGGCGGCGGGCGTCACGGAGGGCGCCGAGATGCTCGAGCTGCCCGGCGGGGTCCTGGTGGCGCCCGCTTTCAGCGACTGAGAAACCCGCTGATAGTAATGACGATTTTTAAGGCGTCCGCTTCGCTCGTCACACTCGTCACTTAATCATGAGCGTTATGGCGGAAAGCCCCTTCTGCCTGGCGGTCCCATTCTCATAGCGGTTTCCCCGGCCAGCACGCTGCCTCGTTACCGGCGGCGCGTTCGGCTGTGGGCGGTCGCGGGAGCGTCGCGAGCGACCCATTACCAGACGTGAGAAGCCTGTTCATCAATTGCGGCGCGAAGGCCGGTGACGGCACCACCGGCCTCCGCGCCTTCGGCTTAGGAAGGCAGGTCCGGGTATGCCCTTCGCGCATGCAGCGACCAGATTGAAGCACCAGACGCGGCTCGCGGCCGTGGCCGCCGCCGTGGCGATCGCCACGGCGGGCGTCGCCGGCTGCAGCAGCGGCAGCAGCAGCAGTTCCGGGACCGGAGGCTCCGGTCCCGAGCAGACTCATATCACCGTGGCCGAGGTGCCGGCGACCGACGAGGTCCCTTTTTACCTGGCGCTGAAGAACGGCTACTTCCGCCAGCAGGGCCTGACCGTGACCCCGGTCCCGGTGCACACCTCGGTTGACGCCATTCCGGAGCTTGTGCGCGGTAGCGTCCAGATCATCATCGGCGGCAACGACGTGTCGTTTTTCAATGTCGAGGCCAAGGGTGTCCTCAACGTCCGGCTGATCGCCCCGGCCGGCTCGTGCACTCAGAATTCTTTCGCCCTGCTGACGCTCCCGCACTCGACGATCAGGAAACCTTCGGACCTCGCCGGCAAGAAGATCAGCGTCCCGACGAAGGCGAGCATCAACACGCTGCTGATCAACTCTCAGCTGCAGGACAGCGGGGTGAATCCAAGTTCAGTGCACTATGTTGACATTCCGTTCGTTGACGCGAGCGCGGCGCTGCAGGCGCACCAAATCGACGCGATCAGCATGATCGAGCCGTTCCTGACCGAGGCGGAGACCTCCGGGGCGGAGGAGCTGATGCCACTGTGCAAAGGGCCCACGGCGAACATTCCGCTGTCCGGTGACTTCACCACCGCGTCCTGGGCACAGAAGAATCCCCGCACGGTGGCGGCGTTCCAGCGGGCGATGGCGCAAGGCGCGGCCGCGGCGGACAGCAATCACGCGGCCGATGAGCAGGTGCTGCAGGCCAACGTCAAGGTACCTCCGTCGATGGTGTCGCTGGTGAACTTCAACAGCTACCCGACGTCCCTGAATGTCGCGCAGATCCAGCGTCTGGCCGACCTGATGTTCGACGGCGGCATGCTGAAGGCCAGGCTCAACGTCACCTCGATCATGGTTCCGACCGCCGGGGCGGCTGGGTGAGCGGGGCCGCGGAGTCATCTCCCGGCAGCGCGGCGCGGGCGGCGATCTGGGAGGTACTGCGCGGCCCCTGGCGGTACTCGGCCCTGCACGCGTTCACCGAGCTCGGCTGCGCCGACCAGCTGGCCGCCGGTCCTGTCACAGCGGCGGAGCTCGCCCGCCGCTGTGACGCGGACGCCCTGTCGATGGCGCGGCTGCTGCGCTGCTGCACCGCGATGGGGGTGACCGTGGCGGCCGGCGGCGGCCGCTACGCGCTGAGCGCCTCCGGGGAGACGCTGCGCAGCGGCGGCCCGATGCGCGCGGCCGTGCTGGCCAACGGAAATCCGCCCGCCTGGCAGTCGATGCTCCGGCTGGCGGCCGCCGTGCGCACCGGGCAGCCGGTCTTCTCCGACGTCGCGGGCGACGATTTCTACGGCTGGCACGCGGCGCACCCGGACCATGGCCAGATCTTCCAGGAGTTCATGACCGCCAGGTCCGCGGAGGCCGCCGCCGTGGTCGCGGGACTGGACTTCGCCGCCGCGCGGGCCGTCGCCGACCTCGGCGGCGGCCGCGGCACGATCCTGGCCGCCGTGCTGGAGGCGCACCCGCACCTGCACGGGATCCTGCTCGAACGCGACGAGGTGCTGCCGGGCGCGCGGGACTACCTGACCCGGCGCGGGCTGGCCGGCCGCTGCGAGGTTGTCCTCGGCGACTTCTTCGACGCCGCCACCATCCCGCACGCCGATGGCTACATCCTGGCCAACATCCTGCACAACTACGGGGACGACGAGGCCAGGACCATTCTCCGCAACATCACCGCCGCGGGCCCCGGCGCGCGCGTGATCGGAGCCGACATCCTGCTTCCCGACGACCCCGCCGACCCGCATATCGGCACCGACCTGGATATGCGGCGGCTGGCGACGGGCGGCAGGGAGCGCGTCCGGAGTGAGTACGCCGAGCTGCTCGGCTCCGCCGGGCTGACCATCAGCGAGGTGCTGCCCACCACGTCCGCGGTCAGCATCGTAGACGCCCGGCATACGGGGTTACGTTCTGTAGGCTGCACACGTGCGCATCCTGGTGGTCAACGCGGGGTCGAGCAGCCTGAAGCTGCGTGTTCTCGGCGACGGCGACGAGGTGACCGGGAGCGCCGATCCGCCGGCGCCGCGGGGCGCCGCGGACAGCGCGGCGATCAAGGAAGCGATCGAGTCGTTCGGGCGCGTGGACGCCGCCGGCCACCGGATCGTGCACGGCGGCACGCTGTACAGCGCGCCGGTCCGCATCGACGCGAACGTCCGGCGGCGGCTGGGCGCGCTCTCCGACCTGGCGCCGCTGCACCAGCCGAAGTCACTGGCCGCGCTCGACGCGGTTCAGGAGATCATCCCGGACGCGCCGGCCGTCGCGTGCTTCGACACCGCGTTCCACGCGACGATTCCGCCCGCCGCCGCCACCTTCGCGCTGCCGGCCGAGTGGCGTACCCGCTGGACGCTGCGCCGCTACGGCTTCCACGGGCTGTCCCACGCGTACGCCTCGCGGCGGGCGGCCGCCCTGCTCGGGAACGACCACCTCAGGATCGTCACCTGCCACCTGGGGGCGGGCGCGTCGCTGGCGGCGGTGAAGCGGGAGGCGGGTGAGAGCCGGTCGGTGGACACCACGATGGGGTTCACCCCGCTCGACGGCCTGGTCATGGCCACCCGGTCGGGCTCGGTCGACCCGGGCCTGGTCATGTGGCTGGAGGAGCACGCGCACATGCCGGCCGCCGAGCTGGCCGCGACGCTGGAGTACCGGTCGGGACTGTACGGGCTGGCCGGCACCCCGGACATGCGCGAGATCCTGTCCCGCGCGACCGCCGGTGACGCCCGCGCGGAACTCGCGCGCGAGGTGTACCTGCACCGGCTCCGGGCCGGCATAGCGTCGATGGCCGCCGCCATGGAGGGCATGGACGCCCTCGTGTTCACCGGCGGCGTCGGCGAGAACTCCGCCGAGATCCGCGGGCGCGCCATGGACGGCCTCGGCTTCCTCGGCGTGCGCGCCGACGCCGCGCGCAACGCGGGCGGCACCGGCGACCGCGAGATCGGCGCCGGCGGCGCGGCCGTCCGCTCGCTGGTCATCGCGGCCCGCGAGGACAAGCAGATCGCGGCCGAGGTCCGCGCCGTTCTGGGCTGACCCCAAGGCCGCGTAGTTAACCGCCTCGGCGACACGCGCGACGATTCTCCTGGCCAGTGCTCCTGCCCGGCGGCGTGGTCTCCATGCGGGTAAGGCTAGCTGTCCGTCGACCGGGGTCTCCGCTAACCATGCCTCGGCCGGCAGGTAGGCAACCAGGACTCATCGCGGTGGCCGGGGACCAGGTAGCTCCGAAGCCCAACGCCGCGACCTCGACGTTCAGCGGAAGCGATAACCAGTCATGGCCATCGGCGACGAGCGCGAACCGCCGTTAGGCGCGGGCCTGGCTTCATCGAAGATCACGAGCTGAGCCGCGCAGAACGCGTAGCTATGGTGCGCTTCTTTATAGAAGACGCGCCATGAGGGTCTCAAGAGGCGAGCACGGTTGACGAGCGAGAAGGCCAATGATCGACAGCCGTTCGTCCCGCCGCGCTGATTGGTCTCCTTGCCCAGGTCACGTCGGCCTCTTGCCTGACGCAACCCACTACACCTACCGAGTCGCATGGTCCGTTGAGGACGGCGAGCACGTCGCCACCGTCGCGGAGTTCCCGTCACTGTCCTGGCTCGCGCCCACCCAGGTTGAAGCACTCCGAGGTCTCGCCGAGGTCGTGCGTGACGTGCTCGCCGATCTGGCTGCATCCGGCGAACCGATCCCCGAACCGTTGTCGGAACGCACCTACTCAGGAAAGTTCATGGTGCGTGTCCCGGAAGAAGTTCACCGCCGCCTTGCCCGCGAAGCTGCCGAACAGCATGTGAGTCTCAACCGGCTTGTGTCCGATCGGCTTGCCCGCGCCTGACTGCGGTACCGGCAAGGCGCCGGCAAACCGCTGGACCGTGCGATCTGGCTCTCGGGTCTGATGCGGTTCGTGCAGGCGGACCGGGCCACGCTGGCAACGGCCATTCAGCCTTCGGCCCGAGTGCGCGAGACGGTTCGGTCGCTCGGCGTGCGGCCCTTAACTACCTGGCTTTGGGGCTAACCCGGCTCTCCGACCTCTACCGTCAGCTCATCGTGAGCGAAGCTCAGGTAGCCGCTCACCGCCGCGGCGTCCCCGTTCGCCTCCGGGTACGACCACACGGCGTCGGCCAGCGTCCGGCCGTCCACGGCCACCGACCAGTACGACGCCGTGCCCTTGTACGCGCACACCGTGTACGTCTCGCTCGGCGCCAGCATGTCCAGCCGGACGTCCTCGCGGGGCACGTAGAACCGGTTCGGCAGGCTCGTCTCCGACAGCAGCAGCGGCCGCGTGGTCTCGGCGACCACGGTGCCGCCAGCCCGGACCGTCACCCGGCGCGAGGAGCTACGGACGTCGACGCGGTGGAACGGGTCGCGCAGGTGCCCCTCGGCCAGGTCATCCTCGTCGTACCACGCGTCCATCGCGGCCCAGTAAAAGCCCGCGTAGCCGCGAAGCCATTCCGCTTCGGGGTTCGGCTCGGGATACGCCCAGATGGCGTTCTCCGCCACCCGGTCGCCCACCACCACCGACCAGTACGACGCGGTGCCCTTGAACGGGCAGTACGTGTGATGATCCGTCTGCTTGAGCAGGTCTTCCCTGATATCCCCGAACGGGATGTAGCTCTGCGCCAGCAGCCCGGTCTCGTGCAGCAGCATGGCGGATGTGGTGTCGAGTACGGTCTCCCCCGCGTACACGGCACGCAGCCGGCGGGGGAACTCGTGCATGAGCAGCCGGTGCGCCGGTCCCTCGATGCGGTAGTTGGCGTTTTCGGGCGGGTTTCCCGCCAGCGGTCCCGGATACCTGGTGAGCGACACCTGATTCTCCTTCGCTGTTCGTGCGCCGGTCTACCTGTCGCCAACGCGCCGGGCGCACGGCTCATTTCACCCGCCCTCCGGCGGCGTCGCTAGCGCATGCCGGCGGGAACGGCGAAGGCCAGCAGGCGGCCCTGCCCGGGACCCACCGCGTCCCAGGCCTCCCCGAATCCGAGCACGGCGATGGCCGCCGTCGGAAAACTGGCCGGGACGCGGCCCGCCTGGCCGCCGTCCGGCTCGGGTCGCTTCGCGAGCCCGGCGGCGAGCTCGGCGATCCCGGGGTTGTGGCCGACGAAAAGGACGGTGTGCTGCTCCGCGGGCAGCTCACGGACGAGCATGAGCAGCCCGAGCACCGTCGCGCCGTAGGCTCGCGGCTCGTACCGAACCGGCACGGCCCTCCCCAGGCTGGCCGCGGCGAGGTCCCAGGTTTCCCGTGCCCGCCGCGCGGTGGAGCACACGACGGCGTCGGGCACGTACCCAGAGCGGCGCAGCCACCGCCCGGCCAGCGGCGCGTCCCGGCGCCCGCGCCTGGCCAGCGGCCGTTCGTGATCTGGCACGTCGGGCCAGTCCGACTTGGCGTGCCGCAGCAGTACCAGACGGCGGGCTGTGTCATCCACTCCCCCAGCCTGCCACGGACGCCCGCCGGCTTCGTGTCAGGGAACGACGGTGACCGGCCACCTGCCCGCGCGCACGAGGCGCACCGCGAGCGAGCCGACGAACCGGTGCCCCGCCCTGGCGGACGCGCCGACCACGATCGCGTCCGCGCGCGTCTCGGCGGCGATCCGCTTGATCTCGGTGAACGGGTCGCCGTGCGCGACGACGAACGTGGCGTTGATCCCCAGTTCCTTCGCGCCGGCCTCGATCCGCTCCCGCATGTCGCGGGCAAGCTGCTCGCGGGCCTGATCCTCGGCCACCATGAGCGCCGCTCCCGACGGCATCGCGGCGGCCGCGGAGGCGATCGGCGCCACGAATACGGCGATCAGGCGGGCGCCCTGGCGGCGGGCGAGCCCCGCCGCGTAGAAGCCGGCCCGGCTCGCGGTGGTGGTGTCATCGACGCCGACGAGGATCGCGGACGGGCCGTCGGTGCCCAGCTCGAACTCGGCCTCTCGGGACACGCCAGCAGTCTACGGAACGGGCGCGGCCCGTCACAGCGGGGACAGCCCGCGCAACGAAGATCCTCCTTACCGGCCCTGACCACGCGCGACGGGATGGGCTTTTGTACTCGGCCGTCCCGGGATGCGGCGATCCAGTAGAGTTCCCGCAGCGGCTGACCGTGGTGTCAGCGCTTCCAGCCCAGACAAGGGGGAGCGAATGCCTGTCAGCCGCCGCACGATGCTGGCAGCCATGGCGGCAGGTGCGCTCGCCGGCTGCGCGGGGCCTGCCGGCGTTACCAGCGGTGACCCGTCCGCGTCCGGCGCGGCGCCGGGGAACGGCACACGAGGTCAGGCGCCGCAGGCCGCCGCCGCTCCGCAGACCGCCGCCGCGCCGGTGCCCGCGGTGACTCGTGCCGAGATCGTGGCCCGCTACGGTCACCTCGAACCACACACCTGGGGTTTCGGGGGACCCGGGGTGGTGCGCGCCCTGCCCGCTACCCGGCGGGTGATCGCGCTGACGTTCGACGCGTGCGGTGGACCGGGCGGCAGCGGCTACGACCGGAGCCTGCTCGGCTTCCTCCGCCGCCGCGAGGTACCAGCGACCCTCTTCCTCAACTCGCGGTGGATAGACGCCAACCCGGCGGTCTTCCGCCAGCTTGCCGCGGAACCGCTGTTCGAGATCGCCAACCACGGCACCCGGCACCGCCCGCTGTCCGTCACCGGGCGATCCGCTTACGGCATCCCCGGCACGCGGAACGCCGGAGAAGTGTATGACGAGGTCGCCGGGAACCAGGCCAAGCTCACCCGGCTGCTGGGCGTCCCGCCGCGCTTCTTCCGGTCCGGCACGGCGTACTGCGACGACGTAGCGGCACGCATTGTCGCCGACCTGGGTGAGCGCGTCGTCAGCTTCTCCGTCAACGGCGACGGGGGAGCCACCTTCACTCCCGGGCAAGTCCGCAGCACCGTTGCCGCCGCCGGGAGCGGCTCCATCGTGCTCTGTCATATGAACCATCCCGAAAAGGGCACGGCGGAGGGTATCGCCGCCGCCGTGCCCGGCCTGCTGGCCTCCGGGTACCGCTTCGTCCGCCTCTCCGACGAGCTTCGCTGACCGGGCGACGCTGAGGCAGCCCTGGCGTCGCCCGCGCGGCGTATGCCGGCTACATCGCACGGATGACCGGCGTCCGGAAGTCAGCTGCCGCCGCGGGCGAAGTTGCGTCTGGAGGCCGATGCGGGCCAGCGGAAGGGCGGTCTAGCTTGCCGTGCATGGATGCCCTCCGCCGCCTGGCAGGCATCGGGCGGGCGGTGAACGGTGCCGGGTGGCGGCGACCGGTGCTGGCCGTGACGGTGAACCTGGCCGCCGCCGCGGTCTACTTCGTGCATCTCGGCCATGGCATTGGCCTGGGCGGCTATCGCATCGATCTGGATGTGTACCGGACCGGCAGCGGGGTGTGGCTGCACGGCGGTGATCTGTACGGCAGGCTGCCCAGGCTCGGCGATGGCGGCACGCTACCGTTCACTTACCCGCCGTTCGCGGCCCTGGCCCTCGCCCCGCTGGCGATCGTGGGGTACGGCACGGCGAACTGGCTGCTCACCACCGCGACCATCGCCAGCGTTGCGGTCAGCCTGTGGTGCTACGCCGCAGGCGCCGCGGGCGGGGCGGGCGCAAAGATGCGGCGGCTGCTGCCCTGGGCGCTGCCTGCCGCGCTGCTGCTCGAACCCGTTCGCTCCACCGTGACCTACGGCCAGATCAACGCACTGCTCATGGCCCTGGTCGCGGCCGACTGCCTGATCCGGGCGCCCCGGTGGCCGCGGGGAATCTTGGTCGGCATCGCCGCAGCGCTGAAACTGACGCCCGGGATCTTCGTGCTGTTCTTCCTCCTTCGCCGGGACCTGCGCAGCGCGGCCCGGGCCGGGCTGAGCTTCGCCGCCTGCACGGGCGCCGGGTTCGCCCTCGCCCCGCGAGACTCGCTCCGCTACTGGACTCAGACGGCCTACCAGCCCGCGCGGATAGGCGACGTATCGTACGCCTCGAACCAGTCCGTGCTCGGAACCCTGGCCCGGCTGGGCCTCGGCAATCCGGCGCGGGCCTGGCTCTGGCTCGCCCTGAGCCTGCTCGTCGCGGCCCTTGCCGTCACCGGTATGCGCGGCGCCCTCAAGACAAACCACGTGACGTCCGCCCTGACGCTGAACGCGGCGGCCGGGTTGCTGATCTCGCCAATATCCTGGTCGCACCACTGGGTCTGGGCCGCCCCCGCGCTGTTCGCCTGCCTCAGCACCACCAGCCCGAACCGGCGGCGGCCGGCACTCGCCGTCCTGGCACTGCTCACCTTCGCAATGGCACCGCACTGGCTGCTGCCGTTCGGAGGAGGCCGCGAGCTGCACTGGGCATGGTGGCAGCAGATCGCGGGTGACTCCTACGCCCTGACCGGGTTCGCCGTCCTCGCCCAGGCAGCGGTGAGGAACCTGCCGCCGCGCTGGAAGCGCCGGGATCCGGGCACACCGGGCGGCCCGGCGGCGCCGCCCGGCCGGGAAGACGGACCGGCACCGCCCACAACCCGCGATGACGCGAGCGTGCCGGCCCAGCGCGTAAATCGGGGGTGGCCGGTCCACGCCGCCGGCGAAGCGCCTTCCCGGGCACCTGGCCGGTTACCCGGGTGGTCGGTCCCTGCCGCCCGCGGAGCGCCTTCCTGGCATCTGGCGGTTGCCGGGGTGGCCGGTCCCTGCCGCCGACGGAACGCCTTCCCGGGCGCTTGCCGGTTCCCCGGGGTGGCCGGTCCCTGCCTACGGCGAAGCGCCTTCCCGGGCGCTTAGCCGGTTACCGCCTGCCACGGTCCCCGCCGCATGACAAGGCATTCTTTACACGCCAGCTTGCATATGCTAAGAAATATTGGCATACGCAAGAACGACTCGGCTCATGCAAGTGAGATTGGAAGCTGGCGATGAATGCGCTGATCGAGCTCAGTGATGTCAGGAAGTGCTACGACGATGATGACGGCCGTGCCGCGCTGAACGGCGTCAGCCTGGAGGTCGGGACCGGCGAGGCGGTCGCGATCATGGGGCCTTCGGGCAGCGGGAAGTCGACGCTGCTGAACATGATCGCCGCCCTGGACCGGCCGACGAGCGGGACGGTCATCGTCGCCGGACGGCGGGTGGACAACCTCAGTGAGACCGCGGCCGCCCGCTACCGCCGCCAGCGGGTAGGCATGATCTTCCAGTTCTTCAACCTGCTGGATGACATGACCGTGCTGGACAACGTGCTGCTGCCCGCTCAGCTCACCGGGATGCCGAAGGCCGTTGCCTTCGCCCGGGCTCGCGACCTGCTCGGCGAACTGGGGATCTATGACCGCCGGCAGGCCTACCCGGCCCGGCTGTCCGGCGGCGAGCGGCAGCGCGTGGCGTTCGCGCGAGCGCTGATCAACGAGCCGGAACTGCTGCTGGCCGACGAGCCGACCGGTGCGCTGGACAGCGCGGCGGGCCAGGAGATCGGCGAGCTGCTGATGAACCTCAACCGGGCCGGGCACACGATGGTCCTGGTGACGCACAGCCCGGAGCTCGCCAGCCGGTACGCGTCCCGCACGATCCGGATCGTGGACGGCCAGCTCACCGGCGCGGACCGGCCTATCGCCAGCACCGGGGCCTGGCGATGAGGGCCCGGCCGGTGCTCAGGGCCGCGGCGGGCGGGGTTTCCCGCCGCCGGGTCCAGACCGTGGTGATCTTCACGGTCCTGCTGGTTTCCACCGCGGCCGCGACGCTCGGGCTTGGCCTGCTGGCCGCGGCCGCCGGCCCCTTCCAGCAGGCCTTCGCCGCCCAGCACGGGGCCCACGTGACCATGGCGTTCGATACCGGGCGGGCCACCCGGGCGCAGCTGATCGCGACCGGACGGGCGCGCGGGGTGATCCAGTCCGCGGGGCCGTTCCCCATGGCGGACGCCGGCCTGACCGGGGCCGCCACCGGTTCGCTCGGCTCGCTCGCGCTGGTGGGCCGCACGTCTTCGGGCGGGCCGCTGGACGACCTGACCTTGCAGTCGGGCCGGTGGGTGCGGCGGCCCGGTGAGGTCGTACTCTCCAGCGGCGTGGCATGGGATGCGCTGCTCGGCAGCACCTTCACCGCGAGCACGGCGCCGGGGGCGCCGAAGCTTACGGTGGTGGGAATCGCCGCCTCGGCGACGGACTCGGCCGACGGCTGGGTGGTTCCGGCCGAGGTTCACGCGCTGCGCGCCGCCGGGGCGCCGGCCACCGCGCAGATGATGTACCGGTTCGCCAGCGCGGGCTCGGACGCGCAGATCCGCGCCGATGTGGCGGCCATCACGGCCGCGCTCCCCGCCGGGGCGGTCGCCGGCTCGGCATCCTGGCTGGCCGCCCAGCAGCTTGCGCAGGGCACGGGCGCGATCATCGCGCCGTTCGTGGTCGCGTTCGGGATCATGGGGCTGGCGGTGTCGGTGCTGGTCGTGATCAACGTGGTGAGCGGCGCGGTGGCGGCCAGCTACCGGCGGATCGGGGTGCTGAAGAGTATCGGGTTCTCTCCCGGACAGGTCATCGCCGCCTATGTGGCCCGGGTCGGGGTTCCCGCGGCGGCCGGATGCGCCCTCGGGGTGGGCCTGGGCAACGGGCTGGCGGTTCCGGTGCTGCGCCGTTCGGCGGAGGCGTTCAGCGGCGCGAGCCGGTCGGTCCCGGTCTGGGTCGACGTCGTGACTCCGCTTGCCATGCTGGCCATGGCCGGGCTGGCGGCGCTGCTCCCGGCGCTGCGGGCCGGGCGCCTGCCCGCCGTGGCGGCCATCGCCACCGGGCAGGCCCCACGCCCCGGCCGCGGCCAGGCGGCACACCGGGTGCTGAGCGGGCTGCGGCTGCCGCGGCCGGTGACGATAGGCCTGGCCGCGCCGTTCGCCCGTCCCGCCCGCACAACGGTCACGCTGACCGCGGTCGCCCTGGGCGCCGCCGCGGTGATCTTCGCGGCCGGCCTGGAAACCTCCGTGGCCAGGGTCACCACGGACCGATCGCACGTCAATCCGGGTGAAGTCAGCCTCTGGCTCGCCAACGGCGGCAACCTGCGGCCAGACGGCGCCCAGGCGCGGAAGGCGGTGGCCGCCATCCGCTCTCAGCCGGGAACGCTGCACTACGTCGCCGAGTCCACGCTGTCCATAACCGCATCCGGGCTGCCCGGCCAGGTGAACGCCCACCTCTTCGGCGGCGACACCGGCTGGGTGGGTATGGACATGATCAGCGGCCGCTGGTACCGGGCCGCCGATGAGGTGGATGTCAATTCCGCGTTTCTGAGCCGGGCCGGCCTGGCGCTGGGCGACCACGTGACCCTCGTGAGCGGCGGCCGGCAGTTCACGGCCCGCATCGCCGGTGAAGTGTTCGACCCGGCCGGCGGACAGCCAGTGCTGTTCGCCGGCTCGCAGGCGCTCGGCGGCAGCGGCCTGCCCATCTTCCAGTACGACGTCGGCCTGCGGCCCGGCACCGATCCGGGTACCTACGCCACCGCGCTCAACCAGGCACTTGGCAGCCAGTTCAGTGCCGGTACCAACGAGGCAGGCGGCAAGTTCCAGCAGATCATCACCGCCCTGATCGGCCTGCTCACGCTCATGATGGCGGTGGCCGCCGGGCTCGGCGTGCTGAACACCGTGCTGCTGGGCACCCGGGAACGCGTGCACGACCTGGGCGTGTTCAAGGCCCTCGGGATGACGCCGCGGCAGACGATCACCATGGTCGTCAACTGGGTCACCGGCCCCGCCGCCGCCGGCGCGCTGCTCGCCGTGCCGCTGGGGATCGTGCTGCACTGGGCGATCATCCGGGCCATGGGCCGCGCGGCGGACACCGGCGTCCCGGCCGACGTGGCGCATGTCTACACGCCGGCCGAACTCGCGCTGTTCGCCCTCTCCGCGCTGGTCATCGCGGCGGCCGGCGCCCTGGGCCCGGCGAACTGGGCGGCCCGGTCGCGGAGCGCGGCAGCACTGCGGACGGAGTAGCAGCGGCCAGCACTGCGGACGGAGTAGCCATGGAGTCCTACCTGCCGTATTCTCTTGGCAGGTGCAAAGGAAGGTGTGATGGATAGCTCGGAAATGACCGGAGACGGCCTGCTGCAGGTGCTCGCGACGCTCGCCAACCCGCACCGGCTACGGGTGCTGGCCGCCCTGACCCAAGAACGCGACTACGTGAGTCAGCTCGCCCGGGAGCTCGGCATCAGCCGCGCGCTGCTTCAGGTCCACCTGCGCAAGCTGGAGGCGGCCGGGCTGGTGAAGTCGGCGATCGAGGTCTCCGACGACGGAAAGGCGATGAAGTTCTACGAGGTGACGCCCTTCGACGTGCACCTGACGCCGGGGGCGATCAGGATCGCCGTACGAACACTGGGCACGGACAGCGATGCCGAGGTGGCGGCACCATGAAGACGAGATGGGCATCGGAAACGGCGATCATATGTGGTGCCATAGTGCTCGCCACCGCGCTGGTCGCGTACTCCCCGCGAGTGCAGGGCAAGAACATGGTGTTCCTCGCCCTTGCCGTCGTGCTCGCGGTCGGGCTGATCACGGGCACCCGGTACCTGACCTCGGCAAAGACGGCGAAGATGGAGCTCACCGGCGGTGCGGAGTACCGCAAGCTGGCCGAGGAGTACCGCCGGCTCTCGGACATGGCCATCACCACACAGGAGCACACCGACCTGAAACTCGGCGATGTCAACGTGCAGCTCGAATACCTGCGCAGCCAGGTCGAATCCCTGCAGAAGATCCTCAAGGAGGTCGAGTAGGCGCGGCGGGCCGCCGGCTGGCCGGACGCCACGGAATCCGCCCCCGGCCTCAGCCGCCGGTAAGGCCGCAGCCCTCGCGGTGGCCCTCGGTGGTCACCGCCCCGCACTCCGGGCAGACCAGGTGCGCCCAGCAGACGGCCTCGCCCGGCTGGTCCCCCGCGCCGGCGCCGGGCTCTCCGGCGTCCCGCAGCACCTCGGCAAGGACCGCGGCCTGGCTGTGGGCGGCGTCCTTGGTCGCCGTGAGCAGGGTCACGGGCCTGCTCGCCGCGAGGTCGCGCAGCCAGCCGATCGCGGCCTGCTGCCCCTCCCCGGTAAGCTCGCCGAGATAGCGCCGCCGGAACTCGCCGAACTTCGCCGGGTCGTGCCCGTACCAGGTCCGGAGCTCAGCCGACGGCGCGATGTCCTTCGCCCATTCATCGATGTGCGCCCCCTCCTTGCGCAGCCCGCGCGGCCAGATCCGGTCGACCAGGATGCGCGCGCCGTCCTCCGGAGCCGGGGCTTCGTAAATTCGGCGTACCCGGACGTCTGGCGGCATGCGAGGTCCTCCTCCTCACCCAAGCGTACGCCGCTGAACCGCGCACTCCCCAGGACCTCGCGGCTTTCCACAGGCCGGGCATTCGCGCGCGCCGGCTTCTGGCGTGCGTACAAGCAGAACACGGCCCGGCCGCCGGTTATCCACAGGCCACGCGGCCGGTATTCCACAGGGGTTATCCACAGGTAAGCGGCGCCGGCCGGCCCGGACGTACCACTCAGGGACAAGTGAGCGCGGTTTTGGCGGCGATGACCGGCGCGGCGTCCGGCCGTGGGTGATATTCACCGCTCTTTGGCCCTGTTTCGAGCGATGTCCCCTCGCCGGGCAAAGCCGCGGAAGCGCGATGGTTCCATTGCGCGTTAAGAGCATCCCGTGAATGCTGCCGCGCGATTGAACGCCTGCGGCCGGACAGCCCTCAGCGTTCGCCCAGCTTCCTGGCCAGTTCGTCCCTGCCCATCTTCGAACGGCCCGGCAGGTCGCGCTGCTTGGCGATCTCGTACAGTTCGGCCCGCGTCTTCGGCGAGGAACCGCCGGTGCGCTTGCGCTGCGCAACCGCGGCGCCCTGCTTGCCCAGCGCGGTCCGCGTCTTCTTGGGCAGATGGGCGATCGTTTTCTTCTCCGTGGCCGCCTGCTGAGCCTTGCCGACGTTTCGCTTGGCAGCCTTCGTCTGCTTACTGGTCGCCATGTTCGGCCCCCTCTTTATCTCGTTTAACTGGCGCGCTCCCAGCCGCGCGGGCATGAGCGGCTCCAATCGCAGAACTGCCGCAAAAAGCCGGCTCTCAAACCTTCGGCCTCGTCGCGTGCCGGGTACCGTCGGGCTGGTGGTGACTACGCTGGCGGCCGGGAATTACCGGTCGCTGCGGCGGCTCGTCGTTCCTCTCGTCAGCCTGAACGTGGTGACCCGGCGCCAACGGCACCGGCAAGTCAAACCTCTGCCGCGCGCTGCGCCTGCTCGCCGGCGCGGCGCGCAACGGCGCGGTCGCCGCGCTCGCCCGCGAGGGCGGCCTGCCGTCGACGCTGTGGGCGGTCCCGGAGAAAACCGGCCGGCGGGGTTCGGGAGGGCCGGTACCCGGCACAGGGCACGGTCCGGGCCGCGCGGGCCGGATTGCGGCTGGGATTCGCCGGCGATGATCCCGGCTGCGCGATCCGGGTTCTGCATTTCCGCGGCGCGTACGGGCCGGCCAGGGATGACCTGTAGTCAGGGGCAGCGCCGCGACCGTTCAGATTCATATATCGAATGACCCCGGCCTGCCCGCTGCCGGCACGTTGGCGCCAATGATTCTCCCGCAGGCTGGCCGGTAATGCACTGAGCATCAGCGCGGTCGCTCACGGTGTGGTAATTCTTGAGTAATGGACACCGATCAGCGCCGGCTGCTGGCGACGATGCCGTTGCACGCGATAACCGCGACATACGGCGAGGCCGGGCTGCGTGAGCGCTTCGCGGTGGAGACCGAGTTGCTGCCGGATGCCGATCGGCGCCTTCTGGAGCGTGCGCTCGGCCTGGCCAGCCGGCTGCATTCCGCCGACCGCAGGGACCATGAACCGTATGTGAATCACCTGCTGCGGGTGGCGATCCGGATCATGTCGCATTACGGAATCCACGATCGCGATGTCATCTGCGCGGCATTGCTGCACGATGCGGTCGAGGATCACGCCGGGGACCTGGCCGCCGGCGGCGGCCAGCCGGAAGCGCTCGGGGAGCTGGCGGCGTCGTTCGGGCCGCGGGTGGCGGAACTGGTCGGGGCGGTGACCAATCCGCGGTTCGCGCCGGACCGCGATATGAATGAGCAATACCGCCAGCACATCGCGGAAAGCCTGGACCGCTGCCCGTGGGCACGAGTCATCAAGGCTTCGGACTTCACCGACAATGGCGCCGGTCTCATTCACACCCCCGGCGGCCCCCGCCTCCAAAAGCTCGCCGCCAAGTACGCGCCTCTGGTGACCGTGCTGCGCGAGCTCATAACACGGCCCGATACTCCGCTGCACCGTTCCGCGCGGGAGCACATCCTCGGCCAGCTCGACCGCGCCGCCCAGCGATTCGCGGCGATCATCCCGCCGAGCTGACCGCCCGCCGCGGAGCCGGATGCGCGCGTCGCTTGTTTCCCGCCCGGGCGCAGGGAAGGCTTGGCGTCATGGGCGTTCAGCGTAGGCACAGCTATGACGTCTCGGTTTCCTGGACGGGCAACCGCGGCGGCGGCACCAGCGGATACCGGGAGTATGACCGGGACCATGACGTCAGCGCCGAAGGGCGGCCGGTGATCGCCGGGAGTTCCGACCCGGCGTTCCGCGGCGATCCGGGCCGCTGGAACCCGGAGCTGGAGCTCACGGCGGCTCTCTCGCAGTGTCACATGCTGTGGTACCTGCATCTGTGCGCCGCCGCCGGGGTGGTCGTGACCGGTTACACCGACAACGCGCGCGGCATCATGGCGGAGACCGTGGACGGGGGCGGCCGCTTCGTGGAGGCCGTGCTGCGGCCGCGCGTGACCGTCGCGGGCGCGGAGATGATAGAGACCGCCACGAGCCTGCACAAGGACGCCAACGCCAAGTGCTTCATCGCGAATTCGGTCAGCTTCCCGGTCCGTCACGAGCCGGTCATCGCCGTCGGCGGCGAATCACGGATGTGATCACGTAACTCACGGACCGGGTCCATATCGGGCACGATCTGCTCGCCGAGCACGCTGTGGGCGTTCTTCATGTCGTCGACGCAGATTACGGCGAAGAACAGCTCGTCGGACACCCGGACGGGGAGGAGGAGGTCGGTATTGACACCGGCGTTCGCGAGCTTGCGGAACGTCTCGGCGCCCGACCCCGGCTGGTTTTCCATCCGGATGGTCAGCGCCGGGCGCATGGCGTATTCGATGCCCGCGTCCTGCAGCACGGCCTCGGCGCCGGCCTCGTCGTCCGCGATGAACACGACCGTGCCCTCGTCCCCGCGCGTCGTCGCGCACAGGACGAGGTTGACGCCGCTGCCGGCCATCGCCTCGCACAGCCGGGCGAGCTCGCCTGGCTGGTTCTGAAGCTCGACGGTGAACACGCTCATCTGGGGCCCCTCTCCCCGGCGGCGCGGCGTGGCGGCGCGGCGCGGCGCCGCCGGATAAGCGGTCCGTACCTCGCGGGTGCCTGGGTAAAACCATGGCGCACAGATGTATCAGGGCTTCCCGCGGCTCCTCCGTATGGCGAGAGGTGAGTGGGGGCGCCCCCGTCATGCTCAGCCCTGTGTGAGGAGCCGATCGAGATGACGATCACGATGCCCGGCGGCGCGGGGCCGGATCACGCCCCGAGCGCGATGAAGGAGTACGCCGTCGCGCGGGCGACGGAACCGGCGCCGGCGCGCGGCCGCGCGAGCGCGAGGGCTTCGGCGAGGCCGGCCCCGGCCCGCAGGTGCTCATGAAGGGCGCCCATCAGGGGAACCGTTGCCGGGTCGCTGACCGGGACGACGCTCGCCACCACGCCGGCCGAGCCGAGCGCGATCAGGGCACTGACCAGCCCGAGGAGCTCATCGGCGCCGACCGCCGCGCCAGCCGCCGAGCTGCAGCTGGACAGCACGACACGGTGGGGGGGCCGGTTCAGCCGCTCCAGGTCGTACACCGTGAGCGGGCCGTCGTCGAGCTCGATGGCGGAGAACAGCGGGCTGTCAGCGCGGAACGTTCCGTGCGCCGCGATGTGCACCAGCCAGGCGCCGTCCATGGCCGCCATCACCTTGTCGGTGACCGCGCCTCCGCTCGCCAGGACAACCGCGTCCGGGTACAGCGCGGCCAGCCGCCGGACCTCCGCGTCACCCGTGGACAGCCGCGGGCCTCCCACCAGGACGACCTTGCGGTCCGCCGGCCGCACGGCGCGACCGGCGCGCAGCCAGGCGGACGCCGACGGCGCAACGGTCACCGGCCGCTCCCGGAGGGAGCCCATCAGCCCCCAGGGGACGGCGTGCAGCATCCCGGTCGGGACGACGACCAGCGGCCCGCCGCGCAGCAGCCGGGCCGATTCCCCGAGCAGGCTCGCCTCGAGCCGGGCTCCGATCGCATCCAGGTCGAGCCGGCCGGTCCCCCGGCGGGCACCTTCTCGCCTGAGCGCGAACAGCGCGTGCTCAACCGCGCGGACGGCGTGCTGCGTCGGTCCCACCGGCACCAGCTGCATCCTGCGCCCGGTGACCGCGACGGCGTACAGCTCCCCGCCGACATCGGTGAGCTCGAGGAGGTCGGTTTCGCCCAGCTCGCCGAGCAGGCCGGCGACGGCGAAGGGGGCGGCGTCGCGCACGGCGGCCGCCGGGGTGCGCAGCACCCGCTGGCGCACGGCGGCCTCGAGCCGCCGGCGTTCCCGCTGCAGAGCGGGTTCCGCGGTGCGGTCGTCCGGGGCGCTGTCGAGGCGGGCGACGACGCTGCGCAGGGCGGCGAGGTCGGCCTCCAGCTCGCCGCCCGCGGCCGGGCGCACCGGGGTTACCCGGCACACCGTGGCGCGCCAGCGTTCGCTCCACTTGAGCAGCATCCGGGGGTCTGCCCGCCGTACCGCGTGGCGCAGCGCGATGCCCGCGAGCTCGGCGCCCTGGGCGGTGGCCAGCGTCCGCAGCTCGGTGGCTCCGAGCGTCCGCAGGTGCAGATCGAGCAGGGCCAGCCCGCGGTCGCACGCGACCAGCATCTCCCGCCAGCGGCCTTCCGCCTCATACCAGGTCGCCTGCGCGAGCCAGCCGGCGCTGCGGGTACGCGTCTCGCCGCGGCGCCGGGCGTTCGCGGCGGACCGCAGATGACGGGCCGCCTCGTCGCGGCGGCCGCGGGCAAGTGCGATCCGCCCGGTGAGCAGGTGGGCGTCGACGGCACGCGCCGCGTCCAGCGCCTCCAGCCGTCCGGTCACCCGCCGCGCGGCCTGCAGCAGGCCTGCCGAGCTGTTCTCGCCCGCCGTGAACCGGCAGAGCAGGAGGGCCAGGTCCGCACGTGCGGCCCACCGCGGACGCTGCTGCCTGCGGAAAAGCCGCAGCGCATCGGCGCTGCGCTGCTGGGCGAGACCGAAGTCGCCCGTCGCGGCCGCGGCGAGTGCGGCTACGTACAGCAGCTCGGCGCGGCGTGTCGCCGACCCGCGGTCTGTTTCGATCCGCGATACCGCCGCGCCGGCCTCGCGCAGGGCGTCGCGGGCGAGGCCCGCGGCCAGCAGCACCGTGCACTTGTTGACGATGAGCTCGGGCGCGAAGATCCCGAGCTCATCGAACAGGTCCTGGGCATGGTGGAGGTGGGCGAGCGCGGTGGGGAGGTCGCCGCGAGCGTGCGCCGCCGCCCCGCGATCGTGACGCACCGACGCGTACTCCAGCCGCTGGCCGCACGCGGCGTACAGGGTCTCGGTCCGGGCGTAGTCCCGGTCGGCACGCTCGATGTCACCCAGGGCGAAGTACGCCGCCGCCCGGTGGTACAGGGCGCGGGCTTCCCACACCGGGTCACCCGACCCCGACAGCAGGTCGACGGCGGCCCGCGCATCCTGCAGCGCCTCGGCACTGCGGCCCAGCACCCACAGCGCGTTGGACCTGCGGAGCAGAATCCGGCCGGCCGGAACGCCGCGGCTGCCGCGCAGTGCCGTGTCAAGGGCCGACAGGCCCCGCTTCGCCTGCCCGGCAAGCACCAGGGCGACACCAAGGCTTCCGAGGACCTCGGACTCCCGGCCCCCGTCCCCGGCCCCGTGCGCGAGCCGGCGGGCCTGCCTGAACTCCCCGATCGCCGCGCCGATGTCGCCGAAGTCCCTCAGCACCACGCCGGCCGCCTGGTGCGCCACTGCGGCCAGCGACGGCGGCGGCCGCTGGGCCAGAACCTCGCGGGCGGCCGCGAGTGCCTCCGGTGGCCGGGACAGCGCCAGCGCGAGCAATTCATCGGGCTCCCAGGCCAGCGGGGAACTGGGAGATCCGGCCAACACCCAATGAATGGTATTCAAACGTCACTGGTACGTCGAGACTATTGACCTGACCAAAGGAGGCGGAAAATGCCCGTCGATCAGCGCCTGAGAGCTCAAATCCAGCTAATCCTGGACTCCCTTGACGATGCGGCGGCGTTCCCGGATCCCCAGCGCTGGGATGCCGTCGACGACGTCGATTACCTGTACCGCAAGAACGCGGTTCTCGTCCGGGAGCCGGACGCGGACCGCCTCGTCACGACGCTCACGCAGTCCTACGGCCCAGCGAGAGGCGCGGATGCCGCCGCGCAGCCGCCGCCTTTCGAGCGCCGGCCCGTCACCCGGGGAGTTCTCGGCGTCACGCTGCCGCCGCACCTGCCGCCGGTGCCGGACGTCCTCGACGGACTGGACCGGGCACTGGGGCCCGGAGTGGCCACGCCGGACCACGTGCTCTACGTGTGCCCCTACGCGTGCCCGGCTGCCGAGCCGGCCGAGGTGCCCGCGGGCACCGTGAATCCCGTTCCGCCGGCCGGCACGCCACGCCCGGAATGCGACGGCCATGGCGTGATGGTCAGCATCGTCGACACCGGCCTGCTGCCGGGCGCCAGCGCGCGTCATTCCTGGCTCACCGGGGTGGATGGCGTGCCGGAGGACGCCTTTGCACCCGGTACCGGGTACATCCTTCCGTATGCCGGCCACGGGACGTTCGCCGCGGGGTGCATGCGGTGCGCGGCGCCGAAGGCGTCGGCCTACGTCGAGAGGGCATTCGACATCGCGGGAGCGAACTACGAGTCCCGTCTCGCGCCCAGCCTGGAGGACGCGCTCAGCCGGAACCCGGACGTTCTCGAGTTCACCTTCACCACGTCATCACGCGGGGACCGGCCGCTGCACACCTTCGACGACATCTACGAGAGCAGCATCCGCCCGCGGGAGGGCCTTGTCGTGGTCGCGCCCGCGGGCAACGACGGGAAGTCCCGCAGGATGTGGCCCGCCGCCTACCCCTGGGTGGTCTCGGTGGGCGCCCTGTCGGCGGACTGGCGAAGCCGCGCGAGCTTCAGCAACTTCGGCGCCTGGGTGGACGTGTTCGCGCCGGGGGAGGACCTCGTCAACGCCTACGCCGACGGAACATACGTGTGCAACGAGCCCCCCGTCGGCGAGCACCGGAAGTTCCAGGGGATGGCCATGTGGAGCGGGACGTCGTTCTCCACCCCCATCGTCGCCGGGCTGATCGCCGGGCGGATGTCCGCGACGGGGGAGAACGGGCGGCAGGCGGCGGCCGCGCTGCTGAAGCTGGCCGGCAGCCAGGCGATCCCCGGAGTCGGGGCCGTGCTCTACCCCGGTGACGCGTGCCGCTGAGCTACTGCTTACCGTCCGCACCGCCGCGGCCGGCCGGGGCTCCGTCCGGGGCGCCGTCTTGGGCGCCGTCTTGGGCGCCGGCCGTCACAGCGGCGTATGCCGCCGCGGTGAACAGCGCGGTGAAGTGGTCGACGACTTCGTCCGCTGACGCGTCCAGGTCGCCGTTGATCCACTCGAGCAGCACCTCCACGACGCCACCCATCAGGAACCGCGCCGTCAGCACCGGGTTGAGCCGAAGCCGCACGTCGCGGCCGGTGAATTTGAGCGCGTTGTCGGCCGTGAACTGCGCGAGCGCCTGCCGCGTCTCGTGCCGCAGCCGTTCCAGGCGCTCGCTCACGCCCACGACCTCGAGTGCGACGATCCGCGCCTTGCGCCGGTCCTCGGTAACCGCCGTCCACGCGGCGCGCAGGCTCGCCCGGGCCTGCCCCTCCAGCGTGCTCTCGTTGCGCACCGCTTTGCTCGCCTTTGTGAAGATGTCGCCGACGATGCGCTGGTAGACGCTGTACAGAAGGTCTTCCCGGCTGCTGAACGATTCGTAGAAGTAGCGGGAATTGAGCGAGGCGGCGGCGCTGACGGCACGGATCGAGGTGTTCGCGTAACCCAGGGTGCCGAACAGTTCCAGTCCCGCCTCCATGAGCCGCTCGCGCCGCTCCGCGCGACGCTGAGCTGGAGTGATGCCCCGGTACGTCCGAGATGGTTCCACACGCGATTTTAGCAGGGGGACGGGGCGCGGCCTAGGCAAAGTGGTCCGGCGGTGCTACAGTTTCGCGGGAAACAGGTAACCGGGTGCTACACTTTCGGCCCTCCTGGAGGCGATATGACGCAGAGAGGCGGCATGATCGGTGGCGCGCTCGCGGGCGTGCTCATGGCGTCGGCGCTGGCCCTGGTGCCGAGCGCGCATGCCGGGGCGCTCCAGCCGGCCGCGGGCTCCCGGCCGGCCCGGGCCCCGGCCGCCGGCCCCGTGCGGGTCGCGGGCCCCGTGCGGGCCGCCGCCGGCTCGCTGCCCAGGCTCACGCTCATCCCGCCAGGCAGCGGAAGCCACGGCTATCCCTACGACGCGGTGCCCACCACCCCGGCCTTCCCCGGCGCGCCGACGATCAAGCTCTCCTCCTACGGCTACGCGGAGCGCGAGTTCACGATGTCGGGCACGACGAACATCTACCGGCAGAACGGCTTCTGGGGCCCCGACGGCCGCTGGAGCACATCGGTGGCGCAGAGCAACGTCCCGTACACCACCCGCCTGATAGTGCGGTACCCGGTCAGCCGCGCGAAGTTCAACGGGACCGTCGTGGTGGAATGGCTGAACGACACCACCGGCGGTGACCAGGATCCGGTCTGGTCGGAGATCTACAACCAGGTCCTCACCCAGGGATATGCCTACGTGGGCGTCACGGCGCAGACCGAGGGCATGAACGAGCTCAGGACCTGGGATGCCAGGCGGTACGGCGCGCTCGGTGACAGCAACGACGGCCAGTCCTATGACATCTTCAGCCAGGCGGCACAGGTGGTGCGGGCGCGCAGCGCCACTCTGCTCGGCGGCCTTGCCCCGCAGACGGTGATCGGCGCCGGCGACTCGCAGTCCGCCTTCCGGGTGGACACCTACGTCAACGCGATCCAGCCGGCCAGCCACGCGTTCGACGGCTTCATCGCGATCGGCAGGTCGGTCCTCGCCGCACCGATCGGCAGCGGCCTCGTCGCGTTCTCGCCGGCCCCGGCCTACGTCCGCGCCGACAGCACGACGCCGTTCATCCAGATCAACACCGAGGGCGACATCGAGGAACTCGGAACGGCGCTCGTCAGGCAGCCCGACAACGACTACCTGCGGACGTGGGAACTTGCGGGGGCCTCCCACATCGACCTGCACGAGGGACTCTACGAGGGCGCCACGATCCAGCACGAGGTCCCGCAGCTCACCGCGCCGGTCTGCATATTCGGCGTGCCGTTCAACGGGGCCACCCTGCCCGACAACATGGGCGTCTACGAGCTCGAGGACGCGGCGCTGGCCGCGCTCCGGAAGTGGATCACCCAGGGCGTGCCGCCGCCGCACGGGAGCCAGATCGCGACCACACCGTTCTTCAACATCGTTGAACGGGACCGCTACGGGAACGCGCTGGGCGGGATCCGGCTGCCCGATATCCAGGCGCCGACGGAGACCTACACGGCGATCAACTTCTCCCAGCCGAGCCAGCAGGGCCTGACCGGGAGCCAGCTGCTGAGCCTTCTGGAGAGCATCTTCACCACGCTGGAGACGGGCGAGATCACCAACACCACCCTGCGCGACGCCGGCCTGTGCCTGCTGGAGGGCTTCTACACCCCGTTCAGCAACTCGGCGCTGCAGGCGCTGTACCCGACGCACAGCGCCTACGTATCCGCCTTCACCGCGGCCGCCCGCCAGGCCCTGGCCGCCGGGTTCCTGACCCAGGCCGACTACAACGCGGCGGTGGCGGCGGCGCAGAGGTCGCCGGTCCCGTAAGGCCGAGTTCGCGGGACCTGGAGCGTCCCCTCGCCGCACCGCCGGTGCGGGCCGCGCGCGGCGGCCCGCACCGGCGGTTGATTCTGCTCGGTGAGCCCCGAATCATGGACTTATGCCAGAGAGCGGAAGACGAGCCCGGTACAGTCGCCCATGTTCCCGCTGGCAACAGCATGCTCCTACTTCCTCGCAGCCCTGGGGGATGATCATGATGCCTACCGAGGCAAGTCCCGACCCGGGGACAGGTGAGGGGAGATTTTCTGATGACCCCGTTCCCGGCCTGGTACGGGCCGCGGCGGCGGGTGACGCGCAGGCGTGGGAGCAGCTCGTGGACCGGTACGCGGGCCTGGTGTGGTCCATCTGCCGGGCACACCGGATGAGCGACGACGACGCCGCCGACGCCGCCCAGCTGACCTGGCTGCGCCTGCTGGAGAACCTCGAGCGGGTCCGCGACCCGCGCAGGCTGGCCGGCTGGCTCGCCACCACCTGCCGCCGCGAGTGCCGTGCGCTGCAGAGGCGGTCGCGATCCCTGCTCACCGTGGAGGAGGAGCACATGGACCGGCTGCTCGGCGGCGGTCCCCCGGCCGATGAGCCGGTACTCACCGCCGATCAGCACGCCGCGCTCTGGCAGGCGTTTCAGCGGCTGAACGAATGGTGCCAGAAGGTGCTCCGCGCGCTGATCGTCGACGCGGGCGACAAGTCGCCGTCGTATCAGCTGGTAGCCGCCCAGCTCCAGACTCCGGTGGGCAGCCTCGGGCCGACGCGCGCACGCTGCCTCGGCCAGCTCAGAAGACTGCTTGCCAGCGACGGTATCTAGGGCGTTCGCGGCGCCTCTTGAAGGGTAAGAGCCGCCTATGCCGCCATGGCGGCAAACCCGGTCGACGCGGCTACGGCGGAGGACAGATGAGCACGGACGATCACGCGGGCGACGAGCCGGCCTCCGCGCTCAGCGCGGCCTCCGCGCTCAGCGCGCTGAACGACGATGGGCTGCTGGCCGCGCTGCGTGAGGCGCTCGGCCGGGAAGAACCGCCGCCGGGCTGGGCTGTGGACCTCGCCAAGGGCAGTTACGGCCTGCGCGCGGTGGACGCTGAGCTGGCGGCGCTGACCTCCGATTCCGGCCTCGAAGCGGCACAGCCGCTGATGCGGTCGGGTACCGCACCGCGGCTGGCTGTCTTCGACGCGGCCGGCCTCAGCGTGGAGGTCGAGATCGAGCCGGGCGCGCGCGACGGCTCATGGCGGCTGATCGGCCAGCTGTTCCCGGCCGCTCCCGCCCGGATTCAGGTCCGCCAGCAGCGCGCGGAGCCTGTCTGGGTTGATGCCGACGACATGGGCCGCTTCTCCGCCGACCACCTCACCCGCGGGCCGCTGAGCCTCGTCTGCGAGCGGGACGGCACGCGCGCCGCCGTCACCGAGTGGATAACGATCGGCTAGCGGACGGATACCTCACTCCCGGCTCCGTCTGGATCCCCCGCTCCGTCCGGCGCCATTCCCCGGAGCGCCCGCACGGAGCACCCGCACGGAGCACCCGCACGGAGCACCCGCACGGGGCGGCCGCGCCCAGCGCGACGGCTGTGCGGTAACGCAGTATTTACTGCATCACTGCGTTACTGCGTTAACGGACCGCATCGCCGGATACCGGGGGCCGACTACCGTCATGCCGCATGCGCTGCGATAATGTCCTGATGACTGGTCTGAGCCTCGCGCTGGCGAACCTCAAGCCAGGCACGGGCAAGACCACATCGGCGGTCTGGCTGGCGCATGTCTTCGCGCGGGCGGGCAACACGGTGCTCCTCGTGGACGCGGATCCTTCCGGCAGCGCCCTCGAATGGTCCGACCTCGCGGCGATGGACCCGGGGGTGCCCGCCGAGGCGGCGTTCCCGTTCCGGATCGTGGCCCTGCCATCGCGCGAGCTGCACCGCCGGCTTCCCGAGATCGCCCAGGAGGACGACGTGGTGATAATCGACGCGCCGCAGCTGGAGGACCACGCGGGCATCGCCCGCTCGGCGCTGCGGTATGCCGACGAGATCATCATCCCCTGCGCGCCGAGCCCCATCGAGATCAACCGCACCACGCCGGTGCGGGAGGAGATAAGGGAGGTCGAAGCGGTCCGTGACAGGCCCGCTCGCTCGGCGATCCTGCTCAACCGCTGTATCGCGCGCGCGCACTCCACCGGCGACGCCCGTGAGGCGCTGGAGGGACTCGGTTACGACGTACTTGGCACCGCTGTGCCGCGGCTGGAGATTTACGCTCAAAGCTTCGGCATGCCGATCAAACAGGCGGGCTGCGACGTGTGGCGGCAGGTGGCCCACAACCTCATCGAGCGATGCCTTCCCGCCTCCTCGGTGCGGTCGTGACGACGCCGCGGGAGCAGCGGTCGTGACGACACCGCGGGAGCAGCGGAAAGCGCAGATGGCGGCCGCCGCGGCGAGGCGCGCGGAGCCCGGTGCGCAGCCAGCCGGGCGGACCGCGATCCGGTCGAAACCCGTACGCATCACCCTTGACCTGAGCCCCGAGCTCTACCGCCAGCTCACGCAGTGGACGGACTCCGCGGCGATGGCGCTGGGCGTTCCCCGGGTCCCGCTGGCTGATGCGATGCGGGCGATGATCCGGGTCACCGCCGAGAACCCCGGCGAAGTCCTGGATCAACTGCGCCGCGACCGGCAGCACTGACGCGCCCGATGAACGGCGCCTGGTGGCAGCGAGGTGTGATCTACCAGATCTATCCGCGCAGTTTCGCGGACGCGAACGGCGACGGCGTCGGCGACCTGCGCGGCATCGTCGACCATCTCGACTACCTGAACGACGGCACCGGCCGCCCGCCGCCCGCCGGCGGCGCGCTCGGCGTGGACGCGATCTGGCTGTCGCCGTTCTACCGGTCGCCGATGGCGGACTTCGGCTACGACATCTCGGACTACACGGACGTCGACCCGGTCTTCGGGACGCTCGGGGACTTCGACGATCTCCTGGAGGGTGCGCACAGCCGCGGCATCAAGGTGGTCGTCGACTGGGTGCCGAACCACACTTCCGACCGGCATCCGTGGTTCACCGAGTCGGCCAGCAGCCGGGACAGCCCGAAGCGCGGCTGGTACGTGTGGCGCGATCCCGCGCCCGGCGGCGGGCCGCCTAACAACTGGCGGTCGTCGTTCGCCGCCGTGGGGCCCGCGTGGACGTTCCACGAGCCGACCGGCCAGTACTACCTGCATTCGTTCACGCCGCAGCAGCCCGACCTCAACTGGGACAACCCCGAGGTGGAGACGGCGATGCACGAGGTGCTGCGGTTCTGGCTGGACCGCGGCGTCGACGGCTTCCGCATCGACGTCGTCTACAAGATCGCCAAGGACCCGGAACTCGGCGACAACGAGCCGGGCCTGGAGCACGACGTGCACTGGCCCACCATCCACGACCGCCTGCGGAAGATCCGGTCGGTCATCGACGAGTACGACGACCGGATGATCGTCGGCGAGGTCTACCTGCTGGACCTGCCCCGGGTCGTGGAGTACATCAACTCCGGGGACGAGCTGAACCTCGCACACAACTTCGTCTTCGTCCACCTTCCGTGGCACGCGGCGGCGTTCCGCGCATCGGTGGCCGAGTTCACCGAGCTTGCCGAGACATCGGCCTGGCCGGCCTGGTTCCTCGAGAACCACGATCACTCACGCGTAGCCACCCGCTACGCCGGGGAGCCCGGAAGCGGGCCGCGCCGCGCGCGGCTGGCGGCCATGCTGGTCTGCACGCTGCGCGGCACGCCGTTCCTGTACTACGGGCAGGAACTCGGGCTGCCGGACGCGCGGATACCGCCCGATCGCGTCGTGGACGTCGCCGGCCGGGATCCGGAGCGCGCACCGATGCCGTGGCTGCGGCCGTCGCACGCCGGCCCCGGGGCCGGCTTCAGCACCGCCGGGCCCTGGCTGCCGGTCGTCACCGACGCCGAACGCCTGTGCGTGGAGGCTCAGCAGCAGGACCCGGCGTCGGCGCTCGCCTTCGTGCGCGAGTTGCTCCGCCTGCGCTCGGGTGAGCGCGCGCTGCAGTCCGGGAGCCAGCGCCCCGTCGATGCCGCCGCCGACGTCTTCTGCTTCGAGCGGCGCCTCGATCAGCGCTTCCTCATCGCGCTGAACTTCAGTTCGGCCAGCGTGCCGGCAGGCCTGGGCGACGACCCGGACGGCGCCGCGGTGCTGGAGCTGTCAACCGATCCCGGTCGTGCCCGCGGGCCCGTCGACCCGCGGTCCCTGGTGCTCGGCCCCGACGAGGGGGTCATCCTCCGCTTCCCGGCTGGTGAGGCCGCTACCGGGTGAGGGCGCTGGCCGCCGCCCCGGCGTACAGTTCGGCCGCCCGCCAGCAGTACCAGGCCACGACGCTGCGATACGGCCGGTACGGGTCGCCCAGCGGCCCGAGTTCCTTCGCGGTCGGCGTCGGGACGCCCCAGGCGAGCCCGTAACCCTTTCTGACGCCGAGGTCCCCCGTCGGCCAGACGTCCAGGCGCCGCAGCTGGAAAAGAAGGAACATCTGCGCGGTCCACGTGCCGACGCCGCGGACCGACGAGAGCCTGTCGATCATTTCGGCGTCGCTCTCGGCACGCAATTCCGGCGGATCGAGCACCACCGTTCCGTCGAGCACCCTGGCGGCGAGGTCGAGCAGCGACGCGGTCTTGGCGCGGGACATCCCGGCGGACCGGAACGCCGTCTCCGGCAGCGCCAGCATCCGTTCCGGTGTCACCTCCCCGCCCAGCGCGGCAACCAGGCGGCCGTGGATCGCGGCCGCCGCCGCGCCCGCAAGCTGCTGGTAGACGATCGCGCGCACCAGGGCGCCGAAGTGCCCGTCGGCGGGCGGCCGCAACCGCGGCGGGCCGGCCTCCGCGAGCAGGCGGCGCAGCACAGGATCGCGGCCGGCCAGGATCGCGGCCGCCTCCGGAAAGCTCTCGGCGGGCTGCGCAGCCGCCAGCTGGTCCGGCATATGCATCACCGTAGACCCATCCTCCCGGCAACAGTAGCTCGCCGGACAGCGATGACGCCTGCAAATTGTCACCGAACAGCACCAGTATTTGATACATGAATATTTACTGAACGGACGGTGGTATCCCTGGCATCTCCGGCCGGACCTGACCTGAGGCTTGGGCACGGAAAGCTCAGGTGCTCGCCGGTGTCCGCTGGGCGATGCGGTAGAGGTCGATCAGTTCCTGGGTGGTGGTGGTGTCCTGCGGCGCCTTGTCGTCGCGGTACCGCCCGGTGAACCGGGGGAACCGCATGGCCAGCCCGGCGTCCTCCTTGATCTGCCCCCAGCCGGCGGTGTAGTTCGGCGAGAGGGTCAGTTCGGCGCTGAGGATCTCCAGCACGAGCCCGGGCTCGAACCACACATCGGGGTCCTGGCGTGCGTCGACCCGGGCGGGACGTGCCGGCCGCTGGAAGGGCGCGAGCCTGGGGGGCAGCGCGGCGAGGTCGGCGTCCGAGAACCCGGTGCCGCACTTGGTCACCGTGCGGAAGACGTCCGCGCCGGCGTCGTAGGCGGCCAGCAGCACCGCGCCGTAGGTGCCACGGCGGCGGCCGCGCCCGGCGAACGCGCCGACGACGACCAGGTCAACGGTGTCGGAAAGCTCGGTTCGGTAGTCCCGCTTGAGCTTGATCCACAGCCAGCCGCGCGCTCCGGCCTGGTAGCCGGCGGACGGGCTCACCGACTTGCACACCAGCCCCTCGCAGCCGTCGGTCACCGCCTGCTCGAAGGCCGCCTCCAGCGCGGCGGGATCGTCCACCTCCGTGGCGGTGGTGAGCCGGAGCCGGGGCGCCTGGCTGATCGCCCCGGCGAGCCTTGCCCGCCGCTCCGTATAGGGCAGCATGGTGAGGTCCTCGCCGTCGGCGTAGAGCATCTCGAAGCAGAACAGGGCCACCGGCACGTCCCGCACGGCTTCGGCGATGCCGTACTTGCGCCTCCGGAACATGACCTCCTGGAAGGGGCGAAGCTCACCGGCGGCCGGGTCGAAGGCGACGACCTCTCCTTCGAGGATCGCCTCCCGGGGACCCAGACCCGCCCTGAGGAGCTCGACGACGTCGGGAAACTGGGTGCTGACGCGCTCCAGCCGCCGGGTGAACAGCTCCATCTCGCCGTCCGCGGTCCGGTGCGCCTGGACCCGGACGCCGTCGTACTTGTACTCGGCCGCGCACCGTCCGCCCAGCTTGGCGAGGATCTCCGCGCCGTCGGACAGCCGCTGGGCGAGCATGACCCGTACCGGATTGCCGGGCCGCACCCGGAGCTGCCCGACCGCCGTCATTCCGCCCTTCACCAGGGCGGAAGCGACCAGACCGAGATCGCAGCAGATGTTGTAGGCGCGTTCCAGCACCGGCCTGGCGGCCCGCCCTCCGGCGTACACCTGCGCGAGGGCGTCGAGGATGGTGGGCGTGCCGATGCCCAGCCGCAGCCCCTTGGTGACATGCCGGAGCAGGTACCGGGCTTCGAGCGGAGTGGCCCGGGCGAGCAGTTCCGCCAGCAGGTCCAGCTTGCGGCCCTGCGAGCCCGCCCCCTCAGCGCCGGCGATCTGACGGAGGGTGCCGACCACGGCCGTGACCTCGAGGCTGGCCCGTCGCCCGGCGGCGGTCACGGCCAGCAGCTGCTCGGCCGTCTGGCCGAGGTCGCCGGTCTCCCGCAAGCTGGCGGTGACCTGGTCGGGGGCGGTGCCGGTGGCGGCGGCGACCGCGCGGACGGCGAGCTTCTCGGCCAGGCCGAGGTCCACGCCGGCGAACTCCGGTGCGATCAGGCCCTGGCACAGGTAGCACACCACGGGCAGCAGCTCGGCCGGCGTCGCGGTGAGCAGGGCGGCGAGGCGCTCGATGAGCGCCAGCCGCCCGCTGGCCTGCTCGAGATCGCGGTAGGCCTCCGCGACGGTCTCGTACTTCATGCCGCTCCCTCCGCCAGTCCAGACATGCCCGCACGCTAACCCGGCCAGCGTGCGCGACTCAACCTGGCGGCACGCCCGGCCCTCGTGATCACGGAAACGTGGGTGCCGCCGGCGGCCTGGCTCACACCTCGCGACGAGGGTAACCAACCTCATCGATCCCTATCCGCCCTCCAGGCCCACAGGTAACACCCCCGCTGCCGGCGGCCGCCCCCCTGCGCGGGGCCAAATGCGCCAGCGGCCCCACTGGGCGGGGCCAGATGCGCCAGCGGCCCCACTGGGCGGGGCCAGATGCGCCAGCGGCCCCGCATGGCCCTCGCGCAACCATCCCCCGTTGTACGCGCAGCCGCCCGGCTTGCGGCCCGCAGGGGGTGCGTGAGTATGTCCTTATGACAGGACATACTCTTGACAATACGGCCGGCCCGGCACAAGCTGTGAGGGCACGGCCGTGCGGCAGGAACCTGGCCCGCGCTCACACGACGACCAGAGGAAACGCATGCGCATCGGACTCGTCGGCGTCGGCCGCATCGGCGCGTTCCACGCCGGTACCCTTCGCCGGCTGCCCGGAGTCGAGTCGGTGGTCGTCGCCGACGCCGACGGCGCCCGCGCACGGGACGTCGCCCGGCAGCTCGGCACCGAGGCGGCCGTGTCGGTGGCGGCGCTGCTCAGCGCGGGTATCGATGCCCTCGTGATCGCCACCGCCACCGCCACCCATCCCGAGCTCATCCGCCGTGGCATCGAGGCGGGGCTGCCGGTCTTCTGCGAGAAACCCGTCGCCCCCGACGTCGACGGGACGCTGGAGGTGGTCAAGTACGCGAGCGGCAGCGCGGCCGAGGTCCAGATCGGCTTCCAGCGGCGCTTCGACGCGGGCTTCCGCGCCGCGCGGGACGCCGCGCAGTCCGGTGCGCTCGGCTGGCTGCACACGATCCGCTCCACCACGTTCGACGCGGCGCCGCCGCCGGCCGGCTACATCCCCGGTTCCGGCGGCATATTCCGGGACTGCGCGGTGCACGACTTCGACGCCATCCGCTGGGTGACCGGTCGCGAGGTGAGCCAGGCCTATGCGGTGGGCGCCAACCGGGGGGACGAGTTCTTCCGCGCGGCCGGCGACGTGGACACCGCGTCCGCCGTGCTCACCCTGGACGACGGCACGATCGCGGTGGTGTCCTGCGGGCGGTACAACGCCGCGGGCTACGACGTGCGCCTCGAGGTGCTCGGCGCGGCGGGCAGCCTGTGCGCCGGTCTCGACGACCAGCTTCCGCTGCGCTCGGCCGAGCCCGGCGAGCCATTTCCGGCGGGGCCGTCGTACCGGCAGTTCATGGAGCGGTTCCGCGCCGCCTACACGGCCGAGCTTGCCGCGTTCACCGAGGTCGCCGCCGGGCGGGCAGCGAGCCCGTGCACGCCGCAGGACGCCCTGGAGGCGTTCTACGTGGCGGAGGCGTGCGAGCTGTCCCGGCGGCGCGGGGAGCCGGTCACGATATCGGAGGTGCGCCGTTGACCGGGCTCAGGATCGCCGGTGCGCCGATTTCCTGGGGGGTCTGCGAGGTGCCCGGCTGGGGATACCAGCTGCCCGCGTCCCGCGTGCTGCGGGAAATGCGGTCGGTAGGCCTCACCGCCACCGAGTTCGGGCCGGCCGGTTACCTGCCGGCCGATCCGGCCGGCCGGGCTGGCCTGCTCAGCCGTCATGGGCTGACCGCGGCGGGCGGATTCGTGCCGGTCGTGCTGCACGACCGCGCCATCGATCCGGTGCCGGAAGTGGACCGGGCGCTCGACGGCTTCGGTCCGCCGGGCGCCGCCGTTCTCGTGCTCGCCGCCTCCACCGGCCGTGACAGCTACGAGGGCCGCCCCGCGCTGGACGTGGCGGGGTGGTCGCGGCTGCTGGCCAACCTGGACCGTGCCGCCGCCCGGGCCGCCGAGCGCGGCTTCACCGCGACGCTGCACCCGCATGCCGGCACGATGATCGAGAACACCGACGAGGTCCTTCGGGTCCTGGACGGCAGCGAGATCGCGCTCTGCCTGGACACGGGGCACCTGCTCATCGGCGGCACCGACCCCGCCGCCCTGGCCAAACAGGCCGCGCACCGCATCGGTCACGTGCACCTGAAGGACGTCAGGCAGGCCGTCGCGGGCCGGGTCCGCGGCGGCGAGATCTCCTACGCGGAAGGCGTGGCGGCCGGGCTGTACCAGCCGCTCGGCCAGGGCGACCTCGACGTGGCGGGCGTGGTCGGCGCCCTGGCCGCGGACGGCTACCAGGGCTGGTACGTCCTCGAACAGGACATGATCCTGCGTGAACCCCCCGGCGGCGAAGGACCCGTCGCACTGGTCAGGCAGAGCCTGGCCTACCTCGGGAGCCTGACATGACGTACGAGGTGCTCACGATCGGCAGGTCCGGCGTCGACATCTACCCGCTGCAAACGGGCGTGGGCCTGGCGGACGTGACCACGTTCGGCAAGTTCCTCGGCGGCAGCGCCGCGAACGTCGCGGTCGCCGCCGCCAGGCACGGGCACCGGTCGGCGGTCATCACACGCACGGGAGACGACCCGTTCGGCGGCTACGTGCACAAGGCGCTTCGCGAGTTCGGCGTCGACGACGCCTTCGTCGCGGCCGTGCCATGGCTGCCCACACCCGTGACGTTCTGCGAGATCTTCCCGCCGGACACGTTCCCGATCTGGTTCTACCGCTACCCGAAGGCACCGGATCTGGAGATCGAGCCGGAGGAGATCCCGGCCGGCGAGGTCAGGGAGGCGGATCTGTTCTGGGCGACGGTGACCGGGCTGAGCGCCGAGCCCAGCCGGGCCGCGCACCACGCCGCCTGGCAGGCGCGCGGCAAGGCGCCGCTGACCGTTCTCGACCTCGACTACCGGCCCAGCTTCTGGGCGTCGAGGGAGGCGGCGAGGGCCCATGTTCAGGCGGCGCTGCCGCACGTGACGGTCGCGGTCGGCAACCTCGACGAGTGCGACACCGCGGTGGGCACCAGCGACGCCGCCGCCGCGGCGGACGCGCTGCTGGACCTGGGCGTCGAGCTGGCCGTGGTCAAGCGGGGCCCCGCCGGTGTGTACGCGAAAACCAAGCGCGAGGTCGTGGAGGTCCCCCCGATCCCGGTGCACGTGGTGAACGGCATCGGCGCGGGCGACGGATTCGGCGGCGCGCTGTGCCACGGGCTGCTGGCCGGCTGGCCGCTGGAGCGGACCGTCCGGTTCGCGAACGCGGCCGGCGCGATCGTGACCACCCGGCTCGAGTGCTCTTCCGCGATGCCCACGACCGCGGAGGTCGAGCAGTTCCTGGGGGCCCGGAATGCCTGATCCAAGGGAGGACCGGGGGGATGAGGAGCGCCGGGCGGGGGTTGCGCTGGCGCGGGCGCCGCGAGCGGCGGGCGGCGACCGTTTCGCCGAGCTGCGGGAGCTTCGCGCCCGGTGCCCGGAGGTGATCACGGCGCGCGCCGCCGCGCGCAAACGCCGTCCCCTGCTGCGCCCGGACGGCCGGCTGATGATCGTCGCCGCCGATCACCCGGCGCGCGGAGCGCTCGGCGTGCGCGGCGTGCCGAACGCGATGGCCAACCGCTACGACCTGCTCGGCCGGCTGCTCACCGCGCTGAGCAGGCCCGGAGTCGACGGTCTGCTCGCCACCGCCGACGTGATCGAGGACCTGCTGCTGCTCGGGGCGCTCGACGACAAGATCGTGATCGGCTCGATGAACCGCGGCGGCCTGCAGGGGGCCAGCTTCGAACTCGACGACCGGTTCACCGGCTACGACGCCGCCACGATCGCGGCGATGGGGCTGGACGGCGGCAAGATGCTGACCCGCATAGATCCGGAAGATCCCGGCACCGCGGCCACCCTGGAATCGGCCGGGCACGCCGTCACGGATCTGGGGTCGCGCCGGCTGCTGGCGATGGTCGAGCCGTTCATGTGCCGCCGGGTCGGCGGCAGGCTGGTCAACGACCTGTCCGCCCAGGCGGTCATCAAGTCCGTCGCGATCGCCTCCGGCCTCGGCGCGACCAGCGGCTACACCTGGCTGAAGCTGCCGGCCGCCGACGGGATGGCCGAGGTGATGGCCGCGACCACGCTGCCGGTGCTGCTGCTTGGCGGCGACCCGGAGGGGCCGCCGGCCGGCACCTACGCGCGCTGGGAGGCGGCGCTGGCGCTCCCCGGCGTGCGCGGCTTCGTGGCCGGGCGGACCCTGCTCTACCCGGAGGACGGCGACGTCGCCGTCGCCGTGGACGCCGCGTGCGCCCTGGTGCACGCGTGAGCCGGCACATCCCCGCGGGGCCGGCCGCGGTCCGCGTCACGCCCGAGACGGCCGGCTGGGGCTTCACCGGGCTGGAGATCGTGCACCTCGCCGCCGGGGGGACGCACGCCGCGGCGACCGCCGGTGACGAGGTCGTCGTGCTGCCGCTCGAGGGGTCGTGCGCCGTCGACTCCGCGGACGGCGGCGCCAAGCTCACCGGCCGGGCGGACGTCTTCGCGGGCGCGACCGATTGCGCGTACCTCCCCCGCGGCACCCCGTACCGGATCACCAGCGCCGAGGGCGGCCGGTTCGCGCTGGCGTCCGCCCGGGCCCGCCGCCGGCTGCCGTTCCGCCACGTCGCGGCGGGCGAGGTCCGGGTGGAGCTCCGCGGCGCCGGAGAATGCTCGCGCCAGGTGAACAATTTCGGCACTCCCGATGTGCTGGAAGCCGACCGGATCATTGCATGCGAGGTCATCACTCCGGCGGGTAACTGGTCATCATTCCCGCCTCATAAACATGATACCGAACGGGCCGGGGAATCTGTGCTGGAGGAAATCTACTACTTCGAGGTGGCGGACGGCCCGTCCGGGCCCGGCATGGGATACCTGCAGGCAAGCGACGTTCTAGCCGAGGTTCGCAGCGGCGACGCGGTGATCATACCGCGCGGCTGGCACGGGCCCGCCATGGCGGTTCCCGGGTACGACATGTATTACCTCAACGTGATGGCCGGACCGGGACGGCGGGAATGGCTGATCTGCGATGACCCGGCACATTCCTGGATACGCGAGAAATGGCAGCACCAGCAGACCGACCCGCGGCTGCCTTATAGGAGAGCGAATTGAGCACCACACGGCTTACCGTCGGGCAGGCGGTCGTCCGGTTCCTCGCCGCACAGCGCACCGAGCGCGACGGGATCACGCACCGGCTCATCGAGGGCTGCTTCGGCATCTTCGGGCACGGCAACGTGGCCGGCCTCGGGCAGGCGCTGCTCGAGGCCGAGCTGGACGGGACCGGCCCGCGTTACCTGCAGGCACGCAACGAGCAGGCGATGGTGCACGCCGCCGCGGCGTTCGCCCGGACCCGCAACCGGATGTCGACGCTGGCCTGCACGTCGTCCATCGGGCCGGGCGCGACGAACATGGTGACGGGCGCGGCGCTGGCCACCATCAGCCGGCTGCCCGTGCTGCTGCTGCCCGGGGACGTGTTCGCGACCCGCGTCGCCGACCCGGTGCTGCAGCAGCTCGAATTCCCCGGCGGCGGCGACGTCAGCGTGAACGACGCGTTCCGGCCGGTGTCGCGGTTCTTCGACCGGGTCTGGCGGCCCGAGCAGCTGCCGTCGGCGCTGCTCGGAGCGATGCGGGTGCTGACCGATCCGGCCGAGACCGGCGCGGTGACGCTCGCCCTCCCCCAGGATGTCCAGGCCGAGGCCTGGGACTGGCCCGCCGAGCTGTTCCGGGAGCGGGTGTGGCACATCCCGCGGGCGCAGCCGGATCCCGCGGCGATCGCGCGCGCCGCCGAGCTGATCCGGAGCGCGCGGCGGCCGCTCATCGTGGCCGGCGGGGGCGTGCTCTACTCGGCGGCGACCGGGGCCCTGCGGGCATTCGCTCATGCCGCGGGCATCCCGGTGGCGCAGACGCAGGCGGGGAAGGGCACGATGCGCTCCGACGACCCGCTGTGCGCCGGGGCGATCGGCGCGACCGGCACCGCCGCGGCGAACGAGCTCGCCGCGAACGCCGACGTGGTGATCGGCATCGGCACCCGCTGGACGGACTTCACCACGGCGTCGAGGAGCGTGTTCCGCGAGCCCGCGGTGCGGTTCGTCAACATCAACGTGGCGTCGTCCGACGCCGCGAAACAGTCCGCCGTCGCGGTCGCAGCGGACGCCAGGGCCGCCATCGAGGCGCTCGCGGCGGCCCTGGACGGCTGGTCCGCGGATGCCGCGTACCGCGCCCGGGCCGCCGGCCTCGCCGCCAGCTGGCAGGCCACCGTGGACGCCGCGTACCGCACGCGCCATGAGCCGCTGCCGGCACAGGCGGAGGTCATCGGCGTGGTCGGCGAGGTGGCCGCGGACACCGACATAGTGCTGACCGCCGCCGGGTCGATGCCCGGCGACCTGCACAAGCTCTGGCGCACCCGGGATCCGGCCGGCTACCACGTCGAGTACGGGTACTCCTGCATGGGCTACGAGATCGCCGGCGGTCTCGGCGCGCGGATGGCCGCCCCGGACCGGGAGGTCTTCGTGCTGGTCGGCGACGGCTCGTACCTGATGATGGCGAGCGAGCTGGTCACCGCGGTGCAGGAGGGGATCAAGCTGGTCGTCGTCTGCGTGGACAACCACGGGTTCGCCTCGATCGGGAACCTGTCCGAGTCCGTGGGCGCACAGCGGTTCGGCACCGGCTACCGCTTCCGCGGGCCGGGCGGCCGGCTGGACGGGAGCTACCTGCCGGCGGACCTCGCCGCGAACGCGGCCAGCCTCGGCGTTGACGTCCTTCGCACCCGCACGATCGACGAGTTCCGGGACGCGCTGGTCAAGGCGCGCGAGTCGGACCGGACGACCATGGTCCACATCGAGACCGATCCCACGGCGGGCGGCCCGCCCAGCAGCGCCTGGTGGGACGTTCCGGTGGCCGAGGTGGCCGCCCTGGAGTCCACCCGGCAGGCCAGGGCGGCCTACGAGCGCGACAAACGGCGGCAGCGGCCCCTGCTGTAAGGCGGCCCTATCCGTGCCGCAGGAGGGTCAGCCGGGATGCGGCCCCTCGGTAACCCCCCACATTTCCGCGAGCCGGCCGTCTTCGACCCGGAAGATCTCAAACAGCGCCGGGTGCGGGCCGCCGTCCGGGGTCCCGGTTCCGATGACGGACGAGCGGACGGCGACCTTGTCGCCGTCGACGAGGATCTCCTCGGCGACGACGCGCACACCGGGAAACCGGGCGGTGAGCTTGCGCCAGGCGTCCTTGCCCGCCTCGAACCCGCTGGTGCCGAGCGGGTGGCTGAAGAAGCCGGGGGTGAACAGGTCGTCGGCCTGGTCGAACCGCCGGGTGTTGAAGCACTCCTGCATCCGCTGGACCAGGGCGCTGCCGGCCTCGCGCGTAGTCATCGGCGTGATCTCCTCACGATTGGTGGACCGGGTCACGACTGGCGGCGCGAGCCCTTAAACGGTGCGCCGCCCCGTTTACGGTCACAGAGTATACGGTGCGCCGCCCCGATTATGCTGATGCCGGCATGTCCAGCCAGCCGACTGAACCCGCGACACCCCCCGCAGCTCACGGGAGCGACCGCGAGCTGCGGGCTGACGCGCGCCGCAACCGTGAGCGGGTGCTCCGGGCCGCGCAGCAGATGTTCGCGGCCGACGGCCTCGGCGTACCGCTCGATGAGATCGCCCGCCGCGCGGGCGTCGGCCCCGGGACCGTCCACCGGCACTTCCCGGCCAAGGAAGATCTGTACCTCGCGGTCGCGGTCGACCAGCTGGAGCAGCTGGCGGCGCAGGCGAAGGCCCTCGCCGCCGGCGACCCCGCAACGGCCCTCTTCACGCAGCTGTCGGCGATGATGGCCTCGGGCGCCGAGAACATCGCCGTGAAAAGCGCCCTCGCGGCTGCCGAGTTCGACTTGCGCACCGCTGCCCCGGAAGTCGCGGCGGACCTCACCCGCCAGGTCGCGCACCTGCTCGACCGTGCGCAGGCGGCACACGCCGTCCGCGACGACGTCACCGCCGAAGAGGTGATGGCGCTCATCGCTGGAGCCTTCGCCGCGATCCGCCATGCCGGCGCGGAGGCCAGCCGCCGGCGCTCGGCGCACATCGCCCAGCTCATCCTCGACGGGCTACGGCCCCAGCCCCGGTAGGCAACGCCAGAGTCCGCTTGGCCGCCCTGTCCTGCGCAATCAGCCGGCCACCCGGCCGCACTCTCACATCACGCATTCCGGCATATCACGCATTCCGGCCGCACCCGGCTTAAATTACAGCCGGCGAATCGGGACGGGAGGCTAGCCTGGGAGGCGTGCTCGATCGGCTGGCGCTACCGGACTTGCCGGTGCTGCGCGGGGAGCGGATCACCTTGCGCGCGGCTCGGGAGTCCGACATCGACGACCGGCTCGCGTATCCCATCGACCCGTACGAGGAAGACAACTACGGCTCCGCGTGGCGGCGGGGGTGGGACGGCCGCCTCTGCCACACGCGAGAGCACCTGGCCGCCGGGCACGAGTCCGCGCAGCCCGAGCCGGGCGTGTATCCCTGGTCGGCCGGGTATGACGGGCACTGCGTCGGCAGCGCGCGGCTGAGGGTTGACGCCGACCAGCACCGCGCTGAGTACAGCGTGGGCCTGTTCGTCCCCGCCCTGCGCGGCCGCGGGCTGGGCCGGGAGATCACCCGGCTGGTGCTTGACTGGGCGTTCGGCCCGCTAGGTGCGCACCGGGTCGAACTGGAGGTACTGGCCGGAAACGACCGGGCCATCCGGTGCTACGAGGCATGCGGCTTCCGCCACGAGGGCGTCCGCCGGGATGCCGAGCTCTACCCCGACGGCTGGAAGGACTTCCTCCAGATGGGCATCCTGCAAGCCGAGCACCTGAGCGGGTAGAGGCATTCGCCGCGCAGCGGCGGCGGCGGGGTCAGGGAGCGACCAGCCTCATCTGGAACGAGTAGCGGTCGGCCAGATAGGCGTGGCTGCCGTGCTCGACCGGCTTGCCCACCTGGTCGAACGTCGTCCTCGTCATGGTGAGCACGGTCGCGCCGCGCGGGGCCTGCAGCAGCTTCGCCTCGTGCGGTGTGGCCTTGCGCGCGCCGATCACCTGCTCACCGGCCTGCAGGTGGACACCGTGGCCGCGCAGCAGCTCGTACAGCCCGGTCTTTTCCAGCGTCTCGTCGGGGCGGATCCCCCAGCCCTCGAAGAGCCCGGCCGGCAGGTAGTTGCGCATCAGCGCCAGCGGGGTGCCGTCGGCGAGCCGCAGCCGCTCCACCGAGAGAAGCGCGTCGCCCGGCGACAGCGAGAGAATGGCGGCGAGCTCGTCGTCCGCCTCGATCCGCGCCGCGGCGAGAACGGTCGTGGCCGGGTGCCGGCCGGTGGCCGCCAGGTCGTCATAGAGGCTGCTCAGCGCCACTGACCGAAGTATGCGCGGCGCGACCACCACGGTGCCCAGCCCGCGGCGGCGGATCACGAGGCCCTGGTCCACCAGCCGCTGAACCGCCTGCCGGACCGTGGGGCGGCTCACCCCGAGCTGCTGGGTCAGATCCAGCTCGTTGTCGAGCCGCTCGCCGGGCTTCAGTATCCCGTCAGAGATCGCCTGCTTGAGGTTCTCCGCGATCTGAAAGTACAGCGGGACCGGGCTGTTGCGGTCGAGCGGCCGCACCATCTCCATGGCCGCAGTATAACAGGATTCTCCGCAAACGTTCTATTGTCCTTGCTTACTTACATAGTATTGACATTACATTATGAACCCGTTGCGGTTGGCGTACGGGAGCATCCAGCATGGGCGAGGTCCCCGGCCACTGGGTCGGAGAGTTGGTCCCAGATCACACGGAGTGTCGCGGACCGGGCATCATGACGGCGTGCGCAAGGTGGTCATCCTCGGCCGGGGCGGCGCGGGCAAGTCGGCCCTGGCCCGGCAGCTCAGCGACGTGACAGGCATTCCCGCCGCCGAGCTCGACGCGCTGTTCTGGCAGCCTGGCCCCGCCCCGATGGACCCGGCCCGGTGGGCTGCATGCCAGCACGAACTGCTCCAGTCCGGCCGCTGGATCCTGGACGGCGACCTCGGGCCTTACGACACGGCGCTGGAGGCCCGGCTGCGGGCAGCCGACACCATCGTCGTCCTGGACTTCACCTTCCTGCGATGCGCCTGGCGGACCCTGCGCCGAGGCCATGAGCAGGCAGAATACTGGCGCTGGGTGCGGGGTTACCGGCGCCGCAGCCTCCCTGCCATCCTGCGGGCGGTCAACTCCCAAGCACCCCACGCGAAGCTCTACGTCCTGCGCACTCCCGCTGTGGTGCAGCGCTTCATAGACGAAGCCCGGCAGGCAGCCGCCCAAGAACGCCACACCGGGTGATGCCATGGCATTACGTCGCGGTGTCACCTCCTGCTCTGCTGGGCACACGAGAAAACCTCACTGTCTACGGTCAAGCCAGATGGACAATTCGCCGCCCGGTGCAGAGACGATCTTCAGCCCATCAGGGCCCCTGGACCGGCTAGCGTCCACGACTCGAAGTCTTGGCTGGCAGGGACGCTAATCTGGCGACCGGCAGTAGCCATCTGTCGTCATGCTGAATGAGCTCCAGGTTCCTCATGGTAGCGGCAGCTCCGCGCGTCAGCGACGAGGTGCGGCAGGGCGGCGTGGGTAACGTACAGGGGGCCGTGGGTGTTGATGGCGAGCATGTGGCCCCGATCCCGCTGCTCGCCCCGGAGGTCGTTTCCGTCCACCGGAGGCAGGCACTATGGCAGGACGAGGTCTTTGGGCCTGTCGTGGCCGTCTGCACGGCCGACGGATTCGAGGAGGCGGTCTAGATGACCAGCGATTCCCGCCACGGCCTGTCCGCGGCGGTCTTCACGAACAGCTTGCGGCGCGCCCACGAGTTCACCGACCGGGCCGGGGCGGGGCAGGTCGCGGTCAGGTTCGCGTGGTAACGGCGGGCCGCCTGCCCCATCCGGTCGGCGTCGTCGGCGCGGGGATCGTGGGACTGGCCGTGGCCAGGCAGCTCGCGGGGGCCGGTGTCCCAGTGATGGTTTTCGAGAAGGAGGAGGCCGTCGCCCGGCACCAGTCGGGGCACAACTCCGGGGTCGTGCACGCCGGGATCTACTACGCGCCCGGCTCGGCCAAGGCCATCATGTGCCGGCGCGGGGTCGAGCTGCTGCGCGCCTACTGCGCAGATCGCGGCCTGCCCTGGGACGCCCGCGGGAAGCTGGTGGTCGCGCGCGACGAAGCCGAGACGCAGCGGCTGCGGAACATCGAGCGCCGCGCGGCCGCCAACGGCGTCCCCGGCGTGCGCTGGCTGGAAAGGGCGGACATCCGGGAGCTGGAACCGGAGGTCGCGGGGGCGGCGGCGCTGCTCTCGCCGACCACCGCGATCGCCGATTTCCCGGCCATCGCGCGGTCCTTCGCCGCGGACGTGGTCCAGGCCGGCGGCCAGGTGCTGACGGGGACGCCGGTGACCGGCGTGCGCCGCCACGGCGACGACCGCGTGGACGTCGTCACCCCGGGGCGGACGCACCGGCTGTCCCGCCTGGTGATCTGCGCCGGCCTGCAGACGGACCTGGTCGCCAGGGCTGCCGGGGACGGCGCCGCACCGGAGATCGTGCCGTTCCGCGGCGAGTACCTCCGGCTGCGGCCGCACGCGCGTAACCGGGTGCGGCACCTCATCTACCCGGTGCCCGATCCCGCGTACCCGTTCCTCGGCGTCCACCTGACGCCGCGCATCGACGGGGAGGCCGACATCGGCCCCAACGCCGTACTGGCCCTGGCGCGGGAGGGCTACCGCCGCCGGGACGTGTCCTTGGCTCAGCTGTCGCGCCTGGTCGGCTCCGCGGCGTTTCGCCGGCTGGCACGGCGCGAGTGGCGTGCGGGGCTGCGCGAGATGCGCGGGTCGCTGTCGCGGCGGGCCTTCCTCGCCGAGGCCCGCACGTATATGCCGTGGCTGCAGCCGGGCGACGTGATGCCCGCGCCGGCCGGGGTCCGCGCCCAGGCCGTGGACCTGGACGGCTCACTGGTCGATGACTTCCGCATCCACCGGATCGGCGCGGTAACCGCCGTCCGCAACGCCCCGTCACCGGCCGCCACCGCGTCGCTGGCGATCGCCGAGCACATCGTCGCCGAGCTTTCACTTCCAATGAGTACAAGAAGGTAACTACCCCGGCCGGTTCGTGATCATGACCCGGATCCCGCAGAACAAGCCCGCGGAGGGCGAGTATCCCTCGGCGTGGCCGTGCCCCCGACCGGTAACAAAGGTTCAGCAAATTCACACGTCCGGCTACAGCCCGGATACCGGCACGGGCACCCTGGTAACCTGTTGTCCTGAGCACAGGAAAGAGGCCCATGATGGTCGACTCGTGGTCCTGCGGTGACCAGGCGAGTGACGACAGAGTCCCGCCTGGGGTTGACGCGCACGTGGCCCATATCGCACGGGTCTACGACTACTGGCTTGGCGGCAAGGATAATTTCGCAGCCGACAGGCATGCTGCCGAGCAGGCGAGAGCCGCCTATCCCGACGTCGGGTGGGCCGTCAGGGCCCAGCGGTCCTTTCTCGGGCGGGCCGTGCGCTATCTGGCGGCAGAGGCGGGCATCCGGCAGTTCCTCGACATAGGCACCGGCATCCCGGCGGCAAACAATACTCACGAGGTAGCGCAGTCTGTGGCGCCAGAGTGC
>JAFAZE010000033.1 GCA_019239975.1 Streptosporangiaceae bacterium | reverse complement strand
GGGCAGCCCGCCCCACCCTGCCACGCACGCGCCCGCAGTGCGGCACAAATCCCGGCCACCACGCGGCAGCGGCCTCAGCCCGCCGCGACCCGCACCAGCCACGATTTCACGCCGTGGCGACCATCCCCCGGGTTGAAATGGCTAGATGGATGATTCCAGGAGGTCCGGTGACTTTCAGTGGTCGTAAGCGATGAGCGACCGCTTGACGTCCTGCCCGGTCTTGTCGTTATGCCAGATCGCGGCGCTCAGCGCGAGGATGCGGGCCAGGACCCTGGCGATGATGCCGTCCGGGGCACGGCCGCCGTGTCGTTCCAGGTCAAGCTGCCCCTTGAGGGTCCAGTTGGCGGGCTCGATCACCTGCCGCAGCGGCTTGAACAGGTCCTGCCCGGCGCGCCTGGCCCCGCCCTTGCGGACCGGGCGCAGCAGTACCAGTTCACGCTCGGTGAGATCTTCCCCGAAGGCGCGGCCGAAGTAGTTCTTGTCGCCGATCAGCGTCTGGCCCGGGCGGGCGTTCACCACATCGCCGGCGTTTTCGGGCATGCCGGACAGCACGTCGCGCTCATCAGCCTTGGCGCCGGCCAGGGCGAACAGCACCGGCAGGCCATGCAAGGTGCACACCAGGTGCAGCCGCAATCCCCAGAAGTACCGGGAGTGACTGGCGCAGTAGCCGTACTCCGCCCACCCGGCGGCGTCGCTGCGCGTGACCGTCTCCCGGGAGCAGCCGCACTGCACCGGCGTGGAATCCACCACCCACACGCCGTCGCTCCACAAGCTGGTGTCCATCGCCAGCATCCGGATCACCCGGATGAACAGCGGGAACACCTTCCGCAGCCGCTTGTTGTACCCGGACTGGCCGATCTGGCGGGGGAACATCCCCGCCAGGAACCCGTTTGCGTAGCGCAGCCAGCGGCGTTCGGACGTGAACCCGGGCAGCGCAGACATCACCGCCATCGTCAGCAGCTCTGCGTCGCTGAGAGTAATCGGAGTCGTGGTGGCCGGCGCGGCAGCCGAAGGTCCGGCCAGTCCTTCAGCATGTCGTCGATCTTGCCGTACAGTGCAGTCGCGATAGTTTCTATGTTCTTGTTCACACCCTGATCATGGAGACTCTCGCTTCTTCATGCACCGATCCCCTGGAATCAACCGTCTAGGCAGTTCGGCTACGATCCGCCACGGGGCTATCCCGCTATCTGCCAGAACGATGGCCACGTTGGACGGCCGAGGTGGTTATTTCCTGGTCAGACCTCCGTCCTCCTGACCGACTCACACCTGCTCTGCCTCGGGAGTGCTGAGGGCGCCGGTGATGAGCTTGCTGGCGGTGTCGGACTGCCCGCCGATGCAGTGGTCGTAGATCTTGAGCAAGACGGTGCCGCCGTACCCGGCGCGGCGGGCGACCCCGTGGCGGGCACCCCGGCACGGCGGACGGATGAGCCAGTGGCCTGCTGTGGCCCTGATCTCCTCTTCCGCTCAGGAAAATCAAATTAACAACGACATTGAGCGGATTACTGTTTCACCTCGGGCAACTGCCGCCCCACGGGAAAGGAAACGGGAAACTACCCGGCTCCCCTTGCCAGCGTTAGCGGGATAACAGATCCTTAAAGGCGTTGACCCCGGGCGATCCAGGCGACAGCGACGGAGGGTCACCAGGTGAATCACGAGTCTCGTTTGTTCGGCGAGGAACTCAGGAGAAAGCGTCTTACCGCTGGCCTCACTCTTGCTCAATTCGCTCAAATTGTGCACTACAGCAAAGCTCAGCTCAGCAAGGTCGAGCGCGGGATCAAAACGCCCAGCCGTGACCTCGCACGACTGTGCGATGCCGCGCTTGATGCCAACGGCGAACTCGCTTCGCTGGCCAGCCCCGAACAAGCGAGCCGCCGAAAGGTGCTGGCAGCGGGCGCACTGGCAGCACCCGCCATCTGTCTCGGCGTCAGCGCCGCTTCCGGAAATGCCGAGCACGCGGACCTGGCGGGAATCTTCCACGCCCAACTGGATCATTACCGTAAACTCGGGCAAACCACCGACCCCGCCACCCTGGTTCCCGTGCTAGCCGGGCAAGTCACCGTCATCCAAAAAATTGCTTCACATACTGGTCAACGCGCCAGCCAACCTCTTTTGATCATCGCCTCGCGCTATGCCGAATACACGGGGTGGCTCATTCAGGAAACGGGAACCGACTTCGGCGCGTTGCGATGGACACGGCAGGCGATTGATCTCGCGAACGCGGCAGGCGACTCCAACTTCGCTGCCTACGGCCTGGTCAGGCACGCGCTGATTACGCTGTATCGCGGTGATGCGGCGCAGACCACACAGCTTGCCGAACGCGCTCAGGCAAGCACTCTGCCGCCGAGAATTCGCGGTCTAGCCGCCGCCCGCGAGGCACAAGGACATGCCATCGCTGCGGACTACGACTCGGCCATGCGGGCCCTCGACCGTGCCAGCGCTCTGCTCAGCGCCACGACCCTGGATGCGGGCCAGCCTGTTATCGGCACAGCAAACCTTGTCGATCCGGCGGAAATGATCAAGGGCTGGTGCCTGTACGACCTCGGCCGACCGCGCGACGCGGCACGGATCATCGACCGGCAGCTGGCCACGATTCCCGAGGGAGCCACCCGCGCCCAGGCGCGCTACGGAGTGCGGCGCGCACTCGCCTACGCCACCGCCGGAGACATCGACCATGCGTGCCAACTCACCAGCGGCCTGCTCGGTGACCTCATGCGGGTCAGGTCTGCCACCATCGCCATCGACTTGCGCCGACTCGCACGCACGCTCGGCCGGTACCCGAAGAGCCCCGCCGTCCGCCACCTGTCCCCCCGTCTCGGCACGGCGCTGCGCGGCGCCACCCCATAGCGAGCGTGCACCACGGCGAAAGGACTTACTCGTGGCCGAGGTTTTCATCAACTACCGAACTGGGGACGGGGACGAGGCCGCCGAGTTCCTCGCCTCACGCCTGTCCGACCGCTTCGGCAAGGAGCATGTCTTCAAGGCATCCCATTCGATCCAGCCGGGCGAGATGTTCCCGAAGGCGCTCATCGACGCGGCCAGGAAAAGCCACGTGCTGCTCGCCGTCATGGGACCGGACTGGGAGGCAGCCCCCCAGTTGCGTGAGGAAGCCGACTGGGTGCGGATGGAGATCCTCGCGGCCCAGACCACCGGCACCCGGGTGGTCCCGGTGATCAAGGGACGGAAAACCGACCGGCTCGCCCGGGCCAGCCTGCCACCGGAGCTGATGTGGCTGGCGGACGTGCATTCCCTGCGCCTCGATATGAACGAGAGCACCGACGACCTTACCCGGATCGGTGATTTCCTCGCCGACCTGGTGCCGACCCTGAAGGCCGCGGACCGGATGGCCGGCGAGCCCGCTGCTTCCGGTGCGACCGATAATTCAGCGGGGGACGTTACCGGGAACCTTGTTCAAGGTCGCGACATCTCCGGCGGCGTGCATACCTTCAAGCTCGGGGATTCGGCCGGCCCGGCGATGCTCGGCGACCACAATACCCAGCACAATTTAAACGTGCTAGCCGAAAACCTGAAGCGGCTCCAGCCGATCCGCCAGCCGATCGACCATCTGCGCTGGCTGGCTGATCGTTTCGTTCCACCGCCAGGCTTCGCTGAGGCGCAAGCCGCTATCAGGGAACGGGGCACCGTAGTCCTCCTCGGCTCGCCTGGCGCCGGCCGGACGGCCGCCGCGCAAATGCTCGTGTTTAACACGTGGTCTGGTCAGGGTGACTTGCACGAACTGGACCCGCAGGAACCTGACGAGGGATCGTCGTTTTACATCGACCCCGACCTCATCGGCCGTGATGATGGCATGTGGGTGGATCTTTCTGGCGCGAGCCAGCAACTCTGGAGCCAGGTCCAGAAGGAACTGCCCGTGCTGCACAGCCGCGTCCAGGAGCGCAACGCACGCCTCGTCGTCATCCAGCCGCACGAGCTGGACTTGCGCGCCGACTTCCGCCCTTACGTGAAGCGCATAGCCAGCCCACGGCGGGAGGAGGTGTTTGGCCACCTTCTCAACGTCGAAGGGCTGGCCAACGGCGCAGACCTGCCCACGCCGGACTTCTTGAAGAGCCCGCGGTCCATGGACGACATCCGCCGGTTCGTCGATGACATCCTGTATGCCAGGGACCAGCAAGCCGACACGGCCGATAAGGCTGACCTCCAGCGCTGGATCGCCGCGGCCGAACAGCCCACATCTCCGCGCGAAACACCGGTCAGCGAGGCGCTCACTAAGCTGACCTTGGCGTCGCAGCGGGCGCTGCTGCTCTCGGTCGCTATGCTCCACGGGGCCCATGCCGACGTCATCAACGGCGCGGCGGCGGCGCTGATGGCTAGCCTGCCTGGTGAACCCGACGCCGCGCTCAACCGGCCTCCACTGGGCGAACGACTGCGCGAGGTCGGCGCTGAGACCGACGCCGCGCGCAACGTCCACTTCACCAGTTCCGGATATGAAGCGGCTGTCCGGCTGTTCTTCTGGCGCCACTTCCCGGAATTGCATGACATTCTGGCAACCTGGGTCCGCACCACTCTGGGTTCGAACGTACTCAGCCTCGATGAGCGGGTGGAAATGGCTCGCGGATTCGCTGCCCAATGCCTCGGCGCCCGATACCAGCGCTACTGGACAGACGTGGTCGAGCACCTGACGGCCCAGCCATCAAATCCAGCTTCTGAACTTGCTGCTGCCGCCATTCTCCGGGTGGGTCTCGCCGACGAGGCGAACAGCAGGACCTTCCGCCGGCAGATCTACGACTGGTCCAGGGCGAGCGACACGTCAGGCAACCTAGCCACGGTCCTTGTCGTTGCATGCCAGCAAATGACCCAGACTCATCCAGCGGAGGCCCTTGTTCGCCTGCATCACCTGGCCAGACGGCACAAGCGGACTGACATATGGGACGCCTTGGCCGACGTCGTCTACGGCAACGGGCCACTGCTGCGCCTGCTGCTCTCGCGGCTTACCGACAGGCCGATTGAAACGACGCGGATCGTTGACGCACGCATTTTCCTCCACGTCGCCGATCCTGGCCGCCTCACCGTCCGGCAGCCGACCAGCCAGCCGCTGATCGCGCAAAGCGACGTATCCCGTCAGCTGGCAGCAGGTTGGACGCTCGCGTTCACCCGGCTGCCGGGCACTGGGTGGGCCTCCCGTGCCAGTGACTGGCTCCGCTGCGCCGCCGAGGATGACACCAGCCGGCACCTGCTCCTGAACGCGCTCATCGAGGGCGGGCGGCCTGCCTCCGCCGTTCTGCCGCAGCTATATGGGCTCGCGCACCGTGCCCCGTTCCGCGACGTGATCGCCGATCTCGTCCTCAACCAGATTTCCGCCGTTCAGGGGGTCGAACTCCCCTGAATACCCGTCGCCCCCGTCACTAACGCAAGGTGCCCGCATGTCTAACCGCCGCAACGCCATGGTGGTCGGCCTCGCCGCCGGCTGCCTGGTCTTTGCCTGCCTAGCCGTTGCCGCCCGCCTGCCGGCCCCGGACGCGCTCATACTCGCTGTCGCCGGCGGCGGCGCTGTCCTGGCCGCCGTCACCAGGTGGCCGCAGGCACCGCCGCAAGCTGACCCCGCCCCGGTCGCTGTAGCCGTACCGCCTCCGCCCGCTCAGTTCCAAACGCAGCCCATCACGGGCATCCGGCTGCCCACACCTCTGGCTGACTATCACTTCGAGTTCGCCGCCAGCGTCTTCTGGCTGCCGTCTGCCGACGGGGTCCGCGGGGCGAGCGACATCGCCGTCAACGAGATCATCCGTCGTGCGTGCAAGATCACGGAGCAGCGGGACCCCGGCGAGGTCACGCTTGCAGCCTCCGACCTTTCCGTGGCCCTCGGGATGCTCCTGCCCGACCCCACAGGACAGGTGGAGGTCAGGGCCGAGTCCGTTCACCTCCAGCTGCCGCCCGGGGACCAGAAACGACTGGACGAGTTCGCCACCCTCCGCAAGCAAGAAGGGCTCTGGGAGTACCAGCGGCGATACCAGGTGAGCAAGCGCCACTACCTTCGCACGGACGTGCTCAAAGACGCCGGAAGTGCCGTCGTGTGGTGGCTGGCGAAACACGAGGATAACCTCGAGCAGGTTGCAGCCAACATCGACATACTCACCCGACTCGCACACGCGGCGAGCAACAATCACACGAACAATACGGGCCATGCCGCATTCGATGCGCCCGCCGCGCCGCCAACCCCGGCAGAGCGCTTCGACGCTTTCCTCGACTCACTTGACCCCGCGCTCAGCGACGACGTCCGGCTAACGCTGACGAGCCAGGTAGCTCGTCTCGTGGATGGCCACGACCAGAAGGCAGCGGACGAGATGCGCCGATGCCACAGCGAGCCAGACGGCGGCGGCGACGCCGAGAGCTGCCAGGGTTATCTTGGCGACGCGGAAGGCACGCCGCCCGAGTAAGCGCCGAAGCCCAGACGCCTCTCGGCCCGGGTATCGAGCTAATCGAGCGCTAGGAGACGAGGACGATGCGCTCGCCGGGGACACCTCCTTGGCGGTCCATGCATGCTCCGCCCATCTGGCTCCGGATCGCTGACCTGACATTTCAAGCTGCAGGCTCACCGTCTTCATTAGGATCCTGCCATGCCGCCCCGGACACCGGGTCGGCGCTGGCGGCGGGTGAGCGGCCGGCGTGCTTGCCGGCCCAGAGCCGCTGGTATTCGGCGGAGCCGTAGCTGACGAACCGGGTGATACCGCCGTTGCCGAAGGTGTAGACGTGGACGCCGGTCCAGGCCGTCGGCTCGCCGTCCACGGTGCCGGACTCCCGGGTCAAGATGATGCCGTGGTCATCGTCGGCCAGCATGCCGGTGATCTCGACACGCAGGGTGCCGCGGTAGACGTCCATCATCTTGCCGAAGAAGCGAGGCACCTCGTCCTTGCGGTAGCTGCCCGCCAGCGGGCCCATGGTGGAATCGGTCCAGGTGACGTCCTCATTGAGCATGGTGAGCATCGGCTGCAGGTCGCCTTGCTCGATGGCCTGGTAGGCGTTGCGCAGGAGCCGGGCGTTAGAGTGGGTGGTCATGGCTGGTATCTCCCTGTGGTGAGTTCTGCCTAGTTGCCCTTAGCTGGGGTTCTGCTAACTAGTTCCGACGTCCGGCGTATGCCGGACTCGACGGGGATTGCGGCGGCATCGGGCAGCCTTGGGCCACAGCCACGACTGCGTCCATGATGTCAGCGCTGATCACGATGTAGTCAGCGAGCACATCCGCCGACAGGCTGGCCCGCGGCCAGCACGGCTGGGCCGGAGCGTGCGAGGCTCGGATCGTGCTCCGCGCGACCGTTTCAGTTGCCGCCGGGCATGATGCCGGCTTGCATCGGGTTGACGCCCAGGGCGATGGCCAGCTCGAAGTCGGCGCCTTGGGTCTTGATGCTGGCGGCCATGTAATCCCGGTACTGCTGGGGGGTGGTGATGTCCGGGTGGCTGGCCAGGGCCGGGACGGTGAGCTCGTTCCTGGCGATCAGGGCGTCGAATCCGGCGGTGAAAGCGTCGGACTCATCCTGGTGCCACCGGGCGGTGGACAGGCCGGTCTGGGCGGCTAGCTGGGTTGGGCTGGTGCCGTTGTTCATCGCGCCCACGATCTGTGCTTCGGTCTTGTGCAGGCCTGCTTCCAGTTTGGGCATTGCCACGGCGAGGAAGTCGGGCTGGGCGTAGGGCAGCCCGCCCGAGCAGTTCTGGTTGGACAGGCATACGGAGGCGCCCTGGCTGGTCGCGGCGGCTGCGGGGCCAGTACCGCCCGAGGCTGGCCCGGCGGCGCTGCCGCTGGAGAAGGCGCCGAGCGTGATGGCTGCGATCAGGGAGCCGGTGACGACGGCGATGGCGGCTGCGAGCATCGCCGTCGGCCACGCCTGGGGACCGGGCCGCTTGGCGGTGACGGGCCGCTTGGCGGTGACGGGCCGATTGGCGGCTGGGTGTCGGTTGCTGGGCATGTGCTGTTCTCCTCGTTGACTACGGAGTCTCACAGGGACTGGGTCGCCTGGGCGGGGCTGATCGCGACCGCGCGCCGCACGGGCAGGGCGACGGCGATGACGGTCAGGGTGAGGCAGCTGCCGCCCATCGCGGCGATGGCGGCCCAAGGCGTGCTGACCGCCGGGGTGAGCGCGGCCAGGATGCGGTGCGCGGCCCATAGGGCCATGGCGACGCCGACGGTGAGGCTGAGGACGACTTGCAGGCCGATCTCGGTCAGCAGCGCGAGTAGGAGCCCTGTGGTACTCAGGCCCGCAGCCCGGAGCATGCCCAGGTGCGGTCGGCGTTCGAGAACCGAACGGCTCGTGACGACGCTCAGCGCCAGGGCGCCGAACAGCCAGCCAAGGGCCAGGTAGCCGGTCAGCAGCACCGCGGTCGTTGCGGCCGCCCCTGCGGCCTGGTCGGATACCAGAGACTGGACCTGCAGGCCCCTGGGGCCGAGACGGTCGGCCAGCGCCCTGATCGCGGCGGCCGGGCTGGTGCCGGAGGCAAGGCGGAACAGGGTCTGGCGGGTTCCGGCATGCGGGGCGATCCGGTGGAAGGCGGCGGGTCCGGTGAACAGGGCGGCCCAGCGGGAGGTGGCCGGTGCGACGGCGATCACCAGGAGGGTGGTGGTGACCTGCCCGGCGGCGCTGGTGACCGTCACGGAGAACGGCGCGAACCCGGGCCTGCGGGGGTCGATGCCGGTGACGCCCGGCTCGAAACGCCAGACCGCGGGCGCGGGATGCCCCGCGCTCCCGCCGTTTTCAACGGCGTCCCATACCGCGCGGGCGCTGGGGTAGCCCGCGGCGACGGACAGGTTCAGGTCGTTGCCCCGGGCGAAGGAGCGGTCTGCGGCGGTGAGCTGGTCGGCAAGGGGCTGCGGCTTGCGGCCCGGCAGGTCCGCCGTCATGGCCGTGACGGCGCCGCCGGACGCCATGGTCAGCGTCGCGGCGGACGCGACCGTCGTGCCCAGGTCCGGCAGGCGGGTAACGTCATCGGTAGCGGTGGACGATCCGGGCGCGGGCTCGGCGGACAGCTGGTAGCCGCCGCTCGCGGTGGCGTCGAGGCTGGCCGCGGCGACCGAACCGTCCACGGTCAGGATGAGCACGGTCAGGAACATGACCAGCGCGGTCACCGAAACCGTGGCGAGTGACCGGAACTTGATGGCCAGCAGGTAGGCGCACGCGACGCGGACAGACGGGACCGCGCGGCGCGCCGGAGCGGTGACCCTGCGCAGCGCGGCGGTGACGAAGTCGATGTTCGCCACGACGACGGCCACGGCGCCGCCGATGAGCATGAGGTCGCCGAGTACCAGGCTCCACACCTGGCCGTCCAGATGCCCGGCGCTCGCCGAGATGAGGAACGACGCACCGGGCGGCTGGAACAAGCTGAACACGGTGCCGTCCGGCTGGAGCGCGTACACCAGGCAGCACGCGGCAGCCAGGGTGGTTCCGGCCCGGGCCGCGACCGGCGGCGGGATTCTGGCCGCCCGCAGCACGAACGTGGCGGCCAGGCCGGCCGCCACGAAGGCGAGGAACACGCCCAGTTGCCGGACCCAGAAGGCGTCGAAGGTAGCCGCACCACGCAAGCGCGCCGGGATCACGGCTTCCCATCCGGCCTGCAGCCGCGCGGCGGCGGCCAGGCAGGCAATCGCGCCCAGGGCGGGGATGGCTCCGCAGCGCCAGGCCACACCCGCAAGCCCCCGAGCGCGGGGCGGATCCGGCAGGCCACGTACCGAGGCGACGATGTCATCGCGCGCGGTCAGCACGGAGGCGAGCAGCATGAGCGCGGCGATCAGGCAGATAACGGATGAGGCGACGATGACGATGCTGCGCCCGGACACCGACGTGGCCAGCGACAGGTGGAAGCCGCCGCCGAACGGCGTGGACAGCGGAAGCCTCGCGAGCTCGGCGATCTCCAAGCTGATCAGCGCGATCCCGGCCGGGATGCCCAGCGCGATCCCGGCCGCCGCGTAGGCCACCCCTTCGATGAGGCACGAGCCGGCCAGCCAGGACCGGCTCAGCCCGATGGCACGGGCCACGCCGGACTCGATGCGCCGTTCCGCGGTCAGCAGGACAACCATCAGGAGCAGCAGCGCGATACCGCACCCGATCAGCAGGACGGTCAGCGACGGGAGGAGCTGGCTGAGCTGCTTGTACTGCCCGGTCCCGAGCGCGCCCAGGAACGAGGCCCGCCCGGCGGCCTGCCGGGCCGCAGAGGCCAGGGTGAGCTGTGGGCTGACCACCTGCACCGGATGCTCGCCGGGACCCGCGGGCCGGAACCCGGCGCTGATGCCGAAGTGCTCGCGCACGGCTGCGGTCAGCGCGGCAGAGCCGGCGGCGCTCAGCCGCGGCGCGCGATAGGCCAGGATCGTCACGACGCCGCCGCTGTCCGTGAGTGCCGCGTAGTCATTCATGCTCATAACGACCTGTGCGAGGCCCCCGAGGAGCAAGTCAGTTGCTGTGCTTGCGATATCGGAGTCCAGGATCGCCGCGACGGTCACGGTTCGTTCCTGGCCGAAGAAGTCCACGAGGAGCCGGTCGCCGACCGTGACCTCGTAGGTGTGAGCCAGGCTCGCGCTGACGGCGACCCGACCGGATGACAGCGTGCCCAGATCGACGGCACCCCCGGATTGAGTGCGCGCCGACCCGAATGTACTGCTGAAGTCAGGCTGCACCCCGACGGCACTGACCGACTGGCGCGAGAGCCCGGTGCGTCCGGAAGTGATGATCAGGGCAGCCGGGCTGAGCGCGAACGCCGTCGCGGCGGTGACGCCCGGGCGGCCGGCGAGCCACTGCCGGGCCGCCTGGCCCCGCGGGGCGCTGAAGTGCCCGGAGACCGTCCCGGTCATCTGGCCGAAGTCCCGCGCCAACGCGGCGCGCGCCGAGGCGTCCAGGCTGTCGCCCAGCCCGAGGGCCGCGGTCACCAGCGTCACGGACAGCGCCATCCCGGCCACCATGGTCAGCGTGCGGGCGGGGCGGCGCACGACATTGCGCGTGGCGAGCCGGGCCAGGAACACCGCCGGCATCACGGCTCCCCGGCCGCTGCGTCGATGAGGCCGTCCTGCATGCGGATGACCCGGTGAGCCCGGGCGGCGATCTCGGGAGCGTGCGTGACCCAGACGAACGTGGCCCCGCCGTGCTTGTTCAGCATCAGCATCAGATCGACGATCTCGGCCCCTGTTTCGCTGTCCAGGGCACCGGTGGGCTCGTCGGCCCAGACGATCGAGGGCCGACTGACCAGCGCCCGGGCAACGGCGACCCGCTGCTGCTGGCCGCCGGATAGCTGGCCCGGCCGGTGACCGGCCCGGTCGGCCATGCCGACCGCGTCCAGCTCCTCCATGGCCCGTCGGCGCGCGGCACCGGCCCTGATGCCGTTCAGCAGCAGCGCGAACTCCACGTTCTCCACCGCGGTGAATACCGGCAGGAGGTTGTATTGCTGGAAGACAAATCCTGCGTGCCGGGCCCGGAATCGGGTCAGGGCCGACTGGGACAGCCGCGTGAGGTCGTTCCCAGCCACCTCGATCCGGCCCGCGTCGACCCGGTCCAGCCCGCTCAGGCAGTTCAGCAGCGTAGTCTTGCCCGACCCGCTGGGCCCGACGACCGCCAGCACCTCACCAGCGGATACGGTCAGGTCCACGCCGCGCAGGGCTTGGATGCGGTTCTCGCCGAGGCGGTATACGCGCCGGAGGCCGCGAGCATCAACGATGTTGGTCACGGTCCCGACCGTAGGAACCGCCCGCAGGCCTGCGCATCGGCCGACGCGCCCCCGCCGGCCCCGTCGTTTCCGCCGGTGGCATGCCGGATACCGGTTCGTAGAATCGACCCTGACCACCCCACGGCAGCGACAGGAGCCCAGCGAGTGTGACAAAGCCCGGCTCTCCGGATGACAGCCCGTCCGCGGACACCCGGCCGGCACGCTGGTTCCTGTTCGCCTGGGTCAGCCTGGTCTACCTGGTCGGGTGGCTCGCCAGCGGCCGGATCCACCTCGGGCACGTGGCCGTGGTGGAGATCGCAGGCTCCGCCCGGGTCGTCACCGGCGCCCATCCGGATGCCTACCACCAGATGCCGCCTCACCCATCCACGCTGTTCGCCACCGTCATGGTGATCCACTATCTGCTGCACGTCACCGCGCTGACCGACCGCTGGCCGCCGCATCTGCAGTGGGCATACTTCCCGCTCCAGGCGGCCCTGCTCGCCACGATCTCCGCCACCTATCTGGACACCGGCCTGGTCATCGGCCTGACGCTGGCGCTGTGCGCGGAAGCGCCCGTCCTGCTGAGCCAGCCCCGGCCCGTCATGGCCGCCGTCGCCTGCGGCGGAGCCGGATTCGCCGCGAGCGTGGCCTGGCACGACCCCGCGACGGTGGTGTGGAACACGACCGACTACCTGTCCATGGTCCTGTTCGTCATCGGCGGGGCGCTCCTGCTGACTGTCCAGCGCCAGGCGCACGCCAGGCAGCAGCGCCTGAACGCCGAGCTGACCGCCGCGGCGGCGCGGATCGAGGAGCTGACCCGCGAGGCGGAACGCCGCCGGATTGCGCGCGACCTGCACGACACCTTGTCCCAGGGCCTAGTCGGCGTCACCATGCAGCTCCAGGCCGCTATGACGCACCTGGAGCGCGGGCACAACCCCCGGGCGATGCCGATCCTGCGCAGCGCTGTCGGGCGGGCCCAGGCGACGCTGAGTGAGGCCCGCGCGGCGATCCGCGACCTGCGCATGGTCACGGCGCAGGATGAGCCCGCCGGCCTGGACCAGGTACTCCAGGCCGCAGTCGACCGGCTCGGCCCGATGCTGGACTGTTCCGTGGAGCTGCACGTCGACCCGGCGCTGGACCAGTGCGGCCCGGCGGCACCGAGCCTGCGCGGAAGCCTGACGCTGGTGGCTCGCGTCACTGAGGAAGCGCTAGCCAACATCGCTCAGCACGCGCACGCCAGCCACGCCAGCGTGACGGCCCGGCCCGACGGCGGGCAGATCGTCGTCGAGATCCGCGACGACGGGATCGGCTTGCGCCCGCACCAGCCCGCCCGGGCCGGGGGTTACGGGCTCGTCGGCATGGCCGAACGCGCGCGGCTGGCCGGCGGCCGCCTCGATGTGGAAAGCGCAGCGGATCGCGGCACAGTCATCAGGCTCTGGTTGCCCGTCTGCGCCGGCACCACGCAGGCAGCAGCGGAATCACCATGAACGACCCGATCCGCGTCCTGATCGTCGACGACCACCCCGTGGTCCGCGAAGGACTACGCCTGATGCTCGAGACCAGCCCTGACTTCACCATCGTCGGCGATGCCGCCGACGGCCAGGCCGCGGTACGCGCAGCCGCCGACCTTCACCCCGATGTCGTTCTGATGGATCTGCGGCTGCCCGTGATGAGCGGCGCCGACGCGACCAGAAGCATCGCGGCCAGCACCAGCGTCGTCGTCCTGACCACCTACGATGAAGGCGATCTCGTCCTCGAGGCGGTCGCCGCCGGAGCCGTCGCCTACCTCCGTAAGGACTGCGAGCTGAGGGCGCTGCACGCCGCCATCCGGTCTGCCGCCCGCGGCCACAGCACCATCAGCCGCTCACTGCTGATCCGGGCCCTGGCACGGCACCGGTCCCAGGCCGCCCGTCCCCAGCTCACCAGCCGGGAAACCGAGGTGATCCGGCTCGCCGCCGCCGGCCACCGCAACCTGCAGATCGCCGCCGCCCTGGGCGTCACCGAGCGCACCATCCGCGGCCACCTCAGCTCCGTCTACACCAAGCTCAGCGCCCAGTCACGAACCGCCGCCATAGCACGAGCCCGCGAGTACGGCCTCCTGGAATGACCCAGCGGCCTGCCGGCCGTCACTCCCGAAGCGACTCCTGGACATCCGCCGCGAGCCATCGGATGGCCGCGCCCGGAGAGCAGGTCATGGTCGGGGTGGCAGGCCAAGGCGGTAGGCCAGTACTGCGGCCTGGGCGCGGTTGGCGCAGTCCAGCTTGTCCAGCAGGCGTGAGACGTAGCCCTTGACGGTTGCCTCGGACAGGTACAGTTTGCTCGCGATCTGCGCATTGGACATCCCGTTCGCGATGCAGCCGAGAACCTCGCTCTCCCGCTCGGATAGCGCTGCTGCTCTTTTGCGCGGCAGATCAAGGAACTCCCGGTCCCGGGCCGCGCTGGCAAGCAGTCCGCGGGTCGCGGCTGGTGACAGGACTGTGTGCCCGGCGGCGGCGACCCGGATGAGCCCGACGAAGTCCTCGGGCGGGGTGGACTTGACCAAGAATCCGGCTGCGCCCATCTGCAGGGCGCGGACGACCAGTTCATCGGCGTGGAAGGTGGTCAGCGCGACGACCACGGGCGGGGTGGCCAGCTTGCGGATGCGGTCGATGGCTGTCAGCCCGTCTACGCCGGGCATCCGCAGGTCCATCAGGACCAGCTCTGGCCGCTGCCGGATGACCATCTCGACCGCCGCCGCCCCGTCATAGGCGGGCTCCAGGACCTCGATGTCGCTGGCCACGCTGAGGATCGTGTCCAGATGGGAGCACACCATCGGCTCATCGTCGACGACGAGCACGCGGATGCGGCTGGCGGGCTGGGGCATCACGCCTCCCGGCTGCCGGTACGGGGCAGGCGGAGCGGGAGCCTGGCACGGACCTCGAAACCGCCGGCGTCTGCCGGTTCGGCGATCAGCTGGCCGCCCGCCATGGTGACACGCTCCCGCAGGCCCAGCAGGCCGGTGCCGGCCCCGGTCCCGGCCAGTCCGCAGTCCGCCGGACCGCCGCCGACCGCGGGCGCGCTGTTCCGGACACAGACGAGCATGCTGTCCGGTGTTTGGCGAAGATGCACGTCCACGTCAGTGCCCGCAGCGTGCTTGCGCACGTTCGTGAGCGCCTCCTGAACAATCCGGTAGATGGCGCGGGAAACCACGGGAGATACCGCAACCGCCGGGCCGTCACAGCGGAACCCTACGACAGACCCGGCCAGCCGCGCCGCTTCTACCAGCGGCATCAGGTCCGGCAGCGGCACATCGCCGGAGACGCTGGCACGAGCAGACCGCACGCTGCCGGGCTCGGACCGCAGGACAGCCAGCAAGTCCCTCAGCTCGTCCAGCACCTGGCAGCCCGCGGAGCGAAGGGCCTCGGCGGCCTGGCGGCCCACGGGATCGGCTGCCTGGACGCGCCATGCCCCGGCGCGCAGCACCATCAGGCTCACCTGATGCGTGACCACGTCGTGCAGTTCCGCGGCAAGCCGGGCCCGCTCGCCGGCGCGAGCCTGCTCGGTCCGCAGTTCCTGCTCGCGTTCGGCACGCTCGGCCCGGTCGGTGAGCGCGCGCACCAGGTCCTCGCGGGTCGCGACGTAAAGCCCGGCAAGCGCGGGAACCGCGGTGAACAACAGCCCCGCGGGGATGCCCGGCCACGCCGACGGCTGCCAGGGCTGGGTCACGGTCAACGTGACCAGCCCCACCGCCAGCCACATGATCCGCGCCTGCCAGCGCCCGCCGTAACGGCATACCGCGTGAACCGCGACGCCGATGGCCACCGGTAGCCACGGGTCAAGGAAGTGATACGAGTGCTCCCCGCCCCGGCCCGGCACCGGGAACTGCGTGAGGATCAGCTTGCCGCTCACGACTCCCGCGGCGGTCAGCATCACGCAACCCGCGACCATCAGCGGCACCCGCCGCCGCATCACCACGAGAACGCTCGTGATGATCTGCGCCGATGAGATCGCCAGCAGAATGAGAACCCCGGCACCACCACCCGCGCGCACCGCGACGAGAACCGCCAGCGGAACGCTGGCGGCCAACAGCACCATAGCCGCAGCGGTATCGGCGAGGGAGAGCCTGGCGGGCCGTAGCACTTGGCGCAGGCACCTCAGCACCGGGGCGGCATCAGCACGGTTGCCCGTCAGGTGGCCAGCTTGGCTCATAACACGACGGTAGGCAACCTTCCGGCCGCTGTGACCCTACGAAAGTCGTGTGTTCGCAGCAGAACCATACTTTCGCCGCTACCGGACACCTACTTAGCGCTCTGCACGCATCCCGGCCGCGCTGATGAAATCGTCCGGGTCAGCAACCACCGCCGCGGGCCGACTGGCAACGGCCAGGCCCTATCCCAGGAAGGCAGCTCGCGTGTCACGCTCGCTCACGTCATTCATCTGGCCGGCCCCCCGCCCCGCGCTGCGGTCGCTGTTCACCGCCGGGATCGTTGCCGTGCTCGCCTCCTGCTCCGGGGGGGCGAGCACGCATGCCGCGACCGCTTCATCCGCCACCTCCGCCGACTCCGGCAACCCCGTCACGGATCAGCCGGTACAGACAACCGGCTGCGGGCACAGCCACCCCACTTCCACGTTCACCCGGACGCTGGATGTCAACGGGCTCCGGCGGGAGTACCTCGTCCACCTGCCGCCAGGAGTATCAGCCGCCACGCCGCTCCCGGCCGTCATCTACTTTCACGGCGGAGGCCGGGCACCAGCCGACTGGCTGTCCATCGTGGACATGCACAGCGGATTCTCCCAGCTGGCCGACCAGGAACGGTTCATTGCCGTCTACCCGCTGGGCAGCACACGGCCGACGGACGGGCGGGTCGGGTGGAACACCGGTAGCGCGCCGCTGGTCACCTACGATTCCCGCGCCGACGACGTCTTGTTCGTCAGCCGGATGCTGGATGACCTTCAGGCGATCGCCTGCGTCGACAACGCCCGGATCTATGCCACCGGGTTTTCCAGCGGCGGATCGATGACCGACGTCCTGGCCTGTCACCTGGCCGGCAGGATCGCCGCCTTCGCTCCCGTCGAAGGCGCCTACTTCCCGGTCCCAGGCGGCTGCCATCCCGCCCGGCCGGTATCGATAATCAGCTTCGCGGGCACCGGAGACGACAAAGTGCCCTATTTCACCGGCGTCACCACCGGCATCGCCGCCGGGATGGAATCCATCCCGCAATGGCTGGCCCGCTGGGCCTTGCTCGACCACTGCGACCCAGCCCCGGCCATCTTCTACCACCGCAAGGACATCTACGGCGCGAACTACCAGCGGTGCGCGCACGGCGCCGAGCTCGTCCACTACCGGATCACTGGCGGCCAGCACGCCTGGCCCGGCGGCACAGCATGGCTGGGCGCACCAGCCGGCACCCCCACCATCAACGCCACATCACTGATCTGGTCATTCTTCAGATCCCACCCCCTCCGCACCCCGGCCTGATTGACATGCCCCGCTGCAGGGTCCGCGCCGCCGGCCTGCCCTGATCCTGAGCTGCTGACAGCAGCATCCGCAGGAGGCATGTCTGGCTCCTCCTGTTCCGCTTACGGACCAGGACCGGCAAGCTTCCGGGTCATATGGGGGAGGCCATAGTTCGTGATCACGGCCAGAGACCGCCGCCGGCCCTGCCGCCTCACGTGATGGGCGGCAGAAAGGACCCAACCGCACCGTCAGCATGTCGTACCGCCATATGGTGGCATCGACCCGCGGTGACACCCTGATACATGCCGTGACAAGAAGAAACAGCCCGCCCGGCCGGGTTCCCGCAGCCAGCGGGCCGTTTTCGCAAGTGGTGGCAGGTATTGGGTTCGAACCAACGTAGGCTGAGCCGACGATTTACAGACCTCCGTCCTCCTGCCCGAGTCACGTGCCGCTGACCAGCGCCTACGCGGTCCGAGGCGGGATGGCGGGCTGCCGTCGTCGCTATGCGTCGGTGCGCCCCAGGCCTTCGGGGGTTGCCCGGGCCGCGGACGGGACGCTCACGTCCACGGACGGAGCCGGTGGGAACGGTTACGCTGACTGCCCGAGTGAGCGCGGACAGGGACGACGCCGCGTGCGCGGTGCGTGATACATCCCGGGCCGTAACGCTGCGGCCCCCGGCCACGTACGTGGTCGTTGCCGCTGAGAGCGTCGCGCCCCAGCGATATCAGCGGGCAGGGCCCATGGCAGCTGCCGCTAGGGCCGATAAGGGCCGCCGTGACGAGACGGAAGATCGCCTCGCGCATCCAGACAGCCGACACTCGCCATCCAGCAGCAGGCGCGGTTACCCGCCTATGGGGGCACCGCGCGACGCGAGATAAATACCAAGCCAGGGTGCTTCCAAGATCGAGGCGAGTCGAATATCGGGCGGTCCGCTCCGATGGGTGGCATGGAGGGCTGCCGTGCCCGGTGACTCCGCGCCGGGCCCGGTGCCGGCTGGCTGCGTTGCCTGGGAGGGCACCTGTCCTGGTTGGGGCTTCCGTTGCCGGTCGGGTGGTGCCTCGTCAGGGATGCCGGTGGTTGAGGGAGCGGGCGATGGCGGCGTACGCGGTGGCGATGGTGGCGGCGGTGTGGTTGGGGACGGGGCTGAGCGTTGCCGTTGCCGCCAGTTGCCGGCTGCCGTCGCGGGTGGCGACCAGGGCGCTGACGTACCCGTGGATGACGCCGGTGTTGCCCCAGAAGGTCCCGGATCCCGTGCCGAACTGGGCCAGGCCAAGGCCGTAGCCGGTCATGCCGCTGCCCGCGGCGGCGCTGCCGGTGCTGACGGTGCGGGTCATCTCCTTCATCAGGTCGGCCGGCAGCAGGCTCCCCCGGAGGAGCGCGCGCAGGAAACGGAGCAGGTCGGGGCCGTTGGAGATCATCGCGCCGGCGGCGCCGGTCTGGTCGATGGTCTCTCGCGTGAAGTCGATCGGGCGGGTGATGTTGGCGAAGGGGCGCCCCGGGAGGTCAGCGGGCATATACCCGTGCAGATGGGTTCCGCAGATCTGGGCGGTGCCCATGGGGAAGGACGTCGCAGTGAGCCCGAGCGGCCGGATGAGCCGCCGGGTTACCTCGGCGGCGATCGGCATTCCGGTGACGCGCTGGACGGCGAGTCCAAGGACGAGGTAGTTCGTGTCGGCGTAGCTCCATGCCGTTCCCGGGGTGAACAGCAGGGGGTGTGCCGTTGCCAGCGCGATGCTCTGGTACGGGGCCGGGTTGTCGTAGCGGCGGGCCAGGTATGCGGCGGCCGAGTCGAGGCCGTCGTAGTCGTGGTAGTCGGGCAAGCCGCTGGTGTGCTGGAGCAGGTCCCTGATCCGGATGGCGGAGCTGTAGGGCAGGAGGCCGGGAAGATACCGGCTGACCGGGTCGTCGAGGCCGATGCGGCCCTCGGCGGCAAGCTGCAGGACGACGGTGGCGACAAAGGTCTTGGTGATGCTGGCGATGCGGAAGCGGTCATTGCGCTGCGGCGGACGGCCGGTCTCCAGGTCTGCTGTCCCGGCGGCGGCCCACCCCTGGATGGTGCCCGTGCGGATGACCGCAAGGGCACCGGGGACGTCCTGGCCGGTGATCGCCTGCAGTTGCCGGCGCGCATAGGGGTCTTGCGGCGTGGCAGCGGATCCGGGAAGGCGAAGCGCGCTGCCAGCGGCGGCGGCAGCGCCCGCGCCGAGAAGGTGCCTGCGGGTGATCATCGATGCGCTCCTTGATGCTTGCGCGTCTGCCTGCTGGCGACCGCGATGAGGATTCCGGCGACTGACGCGGCGAGGACCATCCAGCAGCCTGGCGCGATATCGGCGGCACCGTAGGTGCCAGGGGCACGCCGGATGGCCTCCAGAATGGTGAAGTCCGCGATGGTGATGAGCTGGGCCACCGCGGCGGTGATGACCAGCAGATGGTTCCCCGCGAGCGCGGCGCTGGCGGCGATGGCGGCCGCGCCGATCACAATCCAGCCGGCACCGGGCACCCCCCGGGTGATCTCGTGCTGGCTGGTCAGGGCGGCTAGGGCGATCTGCACCCCGGGGATACTCGCCAGCCACGGAGTGAGCGCTCCGGCGATTGCCACGGCCTGCGCCGCCAGCGCGGCCATGCGAGCGGTCGCGCTCACCGGTACCCCGGTGGCGTGAGCCGGGCGCGGTGGGCCAGGGCGACGGCCTGGACGCGGTCGCGCAGGCCCAGCTTCGCCAGCAGCGAGGAGACGTGGCTCTTCACCGTGTGCACGCTGAGGTGGAGGCAGGCCGCGATCTCGGTGTTGGACCGTCCCTCGGCCAAGACGGCGAGCACGTGCCGCTCCCGGTCAGACAGCACGTCCAGGCGGCGGGCCGCCTCGGCGTCGGCGGCCGGCTGGCACCGGTAGCGCTCGATGAGCCACCGGGCGACCTTGGGCGCCAGCAGCCCATCTCCGGCCGCGACTGCCCGAACCGCCGTCACCAGTTCCTCGTAGGGAGACGTCTTGAGCAGGAACCCTGACGCGCCGAGCCGGAAGGCCTGGTCGATGTAGTCATCAAGGTCGAACGTGGTCAAGACGACGGCCCGCACCCCGGCCTCGCCGAGCAGGCGCGCCTCCCGGATACGGCGCAAGGCGGTCAGGCCGTCGCTGCCGGGCATACGGATGTCGAGCAGCAGGACGTCAGGGCGCTGCCGGATCGCCACCTCGGCGGCACCGTCCCCGTCGGCCGCTTCCCCGGTGACCACGAGACCTGGCTGGCTGCCGAGGATGGCCCGCAGGCTGCGGCGAACCAGGACCTCATCGTCGGCGATGGCGACACGGACGGCGGCGCCCGGTGCCGTTTCAGCGGCGGCGGTCATCCGTCACCGCCAGGTTGGCTGATGGCGGCCACCGCGGCGGCCGCCGGAAGGCGGGCTGAGACAAGCCAGCCTCGGTGCCGCGCGGGGCCGGCAGCCATCACGCCGCCGGCCAGACGGACGCGCTCGCTCATGCCCGCTAGCCCCTGCCCCGTACTGCCGGGAGGCCGGGCGGGCGCAGCGGGCGGTCCCGGCGCGGCGGTGTTAGTGACCGCGAGACGCAGCTCCCCGGCATCCTGGGCCACGCGCACCAGCACCGATGAGCCGGGGGCGTGCCGACGGGCGTTGGTCAGTGATTCCTGGACCACCCGGTAGGCCGTCACCGAGACCGCGGCGGGCAGCTCATCGATGCCGGGCGCGATGTCGGCCGTGACATCCTGGCCGCCACGGACTGCACTCCGCACCAGTTCGGGCAGGTCACGCAGCGTCGGCGCCGGCGCCACCTCGGCTACCGGCGCCGGACCGCTGCCGGGCTGGTCCGCACGCAAGACCCTCAGCAACGCGCGCATCTCCTCCATGGCCCGCCGCCCGGTATCAGCCAGCGCGTCGGCCGCGCTGCGATCACTGGCCGCCGCCCGCGCCCGCAACGCCTCGGCCTGCATCACCAGTGACGACAGATGGTGCGCGGCCACGTCGTGCAGGTCCCGCGCCAGCCGGGCCTGCACTTCCAGGGCCACTCGCCGCTCGTCAGCGGCGCGGGCCTCCGCCAGCGCCGCCAGCCGGGCACGCGATTCCCGCAGCCGCCCGCCCACGACCCACGCCCCGGCCATCAGGCCGGGCACTAGCACCAGGTCCTCCGCCACCGACGCGGCGAGCGCCGGGCCCGGTGTGCCGCGGGCGCCGGTGACGATGTTCAGCGCCGCGGCCTGGGCGACACCGGCCGCGCACAGCCAGGCCACGAGCCGTCGCCGCCGGGAACTCAGCCCCGCCACGCCCAGCTGCCACAGGGCAACAAGCAGCGCCAGCAACGTCCACGGAGTCGTCGGCACCCCGGCCAGCGACGCCGCTACCGCAAGCTGGGTGCCCGCGAGCACTCCTAGCCAGCACCGCCACGGATCACGCCTGCGCAGCAGCAACGGCAGGCACTGGCATCCCGCGACCAGCACCACGCCACCGTCAAGGCGCGGAAACACCGACGTCACCCGGTCGAGCACCTGCATGGCAGCCACCCCGCCGGCCACGCCGACATCCACCAGGTGCAGCCGCCATCGGACGCAGCCCGCTCTCAGGGGCGCCCCGCGGGCAGATGCCAGGAAATCATCGGTCACACCCCGGACGCTACAATCCCGCCCGGCATCCTGGCATCGCTCCAAGGAGCGATCCGGGGACCGCATTCCCGCGCCTGGACGGCCCCGGGCACCCCGTCCGCAAGCGTGCAGGCGGCCCGTGCCCGCTCCACCTGCCCGGCAAGCGTCTTGCTCTCCCGAACCGCCAGCCCGGCCATCAGGGCACCTGCCTTCCTTGCCGCCCCTCACCCGGGAAATCACGCGGGCCGGGCGGACACACGGTGATGCACGCCCGACTCAGCGGCGCACGTCAAAGGCGAAACATGACGCCAGCGCGACCCCGTCCGTGCCCGTCCGAGGAAAGCCGACGGTTATGCCGACCGCGCGACTGGCACGGACGCCGTCCGCTATACGTCCGCAGACGCCGCAACGCAGCCCCACAGCGCTACAAGGTGACACACGCCGGGATAGAGAAGAAACGGCCCGCATAGCCGGGAAATCCCAGCTAGCGGGCTGTTTCGCAGGTGGTGGCAGGTCCAGGGTTCGAACCAACGTAGGCTGAGCGGGTCTGTCAACTTAACGGTGTAACTTCTTCCTCTGTTGTTACTTGCGTCCCGCGCTGAGGCGGCCGTCGAAGGTGATGTCGAAGGCGTTCAGGGCGGCCTTCCACCGGTTGGTCCACCGCTGGCGGCCGCGGCCGGTGGGGTCCAGGCTCATGATCGCCAGGTACAGGCACTTCAGGGCGGCCTGCTCGGTCGG